>NZ_JAAFKG010000044.1:0-42809 GCF_013299185.1 Microcoleus sp. bin48.metabat.b7b8b9.023
TGTAGGGGCAATCCCACGCCAGGTTGCCCCAATTCCTGAAATGCTTGCAAATCATCGATAAGGAGGGTAGGCACGGGGGCACTACCCCTACAAAACCCTGGTTTCCCTGAGAATGAAATAGCCCTGCAAATCCAATATTTTTACTCGCAATCAAACGTTTTATACGATTCAAGAATTAGACAAACTCTTTGCTGCGATCAATTACGTGTTTCAACAGTGTGAATTGCTGCTGGATGCTGAAATAGCGAGTCATAATTGAAAAGTAGTATAGCAATCCTCGCATCATTTTCATAATTATTGTAGGTTTTTTTTAAGAACCCGGTTGCCCCGATAGATAGGTAGGGTGGTTTTATTGTCTGGATAGGAAATTTTAAACTACCAAAAGTATTGCTCAAAAGTCGGCTCGCACTTGGGCGAAGGTACGTAGTTGGGCTTTAGCCTCCTTTCCTAATATTATAAAGAGGGCTAAAGCCCAACTACATACCTAAATAGCAAAAATGACTTTACTAGCCCAGGCGTCAAATAAAATATTATAAAGTCTCAAATGTGGGGAGTGATTCGCTTTCTCTACGATCGCCCTTGCCACTCCCCATCCCACCAAAAGCGATCGCCCTTCACCTCCCATAAGGCTAGACTGGTCTAAGTTTTACCATAAAAATTTCTACCCCGTTCATGAACATCGCCTATCTAGTCAACCAATACCCCAAAGTCAGCCACAGCTTCGTCCGCAGAGAACTCCTGGCTGTCGAAACTTACGGCATCAAAGTCGGGCGTTACTCGATCCGATCCTGCGAATCCGAACTCGTAGACGGCGCAGACAAACAAGAACAAGAATTGACCAAAGTCATCCTAGGAGTTGGCGTACAGGGCTTAGCGTTGGGCTTACTCCGCACTGCCGCAACTAGGCCAATTCGATTCCTCGAAGCTTTGCGCTTAATGTTCAAAGTTGGCTTACACTCGGAACGCGGGATTTTGCTGCATCTGGCTTATTTCGCAGAAGCTTGCATTCTTTTAAACTGGTTCGCAGAATCCGGTACCACACACGTACACGCCCACTTCGGCACAAATTCCACAACTGTTGCAATGTTATGCCGCGTGCTCGGCGGCCCGACATACAGCTTCACCGTTCACGGGCCTGAAGAATTTGATAAAGCTACACTTCTTTCCTTAGATGAAAAAATTAAACGATCGACCTTTGTAGCAGCAGTTAGTTCCTTCGGCAAAAGTCAGCTTTTTCGGTGGTGCGATCGCGCTTATTGGTCAAAAATCAACGTCATACACTGCGGTGTCGATGCAGCATTTTTAGCCGCACCCCACGTCCCCATACCCGCAGCACCCCGCTTAGCCTGCATCGGGAGACTCAGCGAACAAAAAGGTCATTTATTACTACTAGAAGCCGCCAGCAAGCTAGCTGTTCAAGGCTTGGAGTTTAAATTGGTATTTGTTGGGGACGGGCCGCTGCGAGCTGAAATTGAGCAGCAGATTGCACAACTCAATCTGCAAAACTATATAGAAATTACCGGCTGGGCCAGTGGCGATCGAGTTCAGAAAGAGATTTTAGCTTCCCGCGCCATGGTATTGCCGAGTTTTGCTGAAGGTTTACCGGTCGTAATTATGGAAGCCCTCGCCCTCAATCGGCCCGTAATTAGCACCTATGTTGCTGGTATCCCGGAGCTCGTAGAACCCGGTGTTTGCGGTTGGTTAGTTCCTCCCGGTTCCGTAGAAGCATTGGCTGTTGCTATGCGTGCGGCATTGGAAGCACCTTTGGAAAAGCTAGAAGAAATGGGGAAAATAGGAGCCGAACGGGTTGCTCAACAACATAATGTTGATATAGAGGCAAAGAAATTAGTGGCGCTATTTCAAGCATCTATTGAACAATCATCATAATATAAGAAGACCGGGCGGTTAAAACCGCGTCGATACAGACGAAACCCGCCTCCGCGGGTTGAAGAATTGGCGATTTCAACCGCCGAATTATCTTTAGTCCGCGGAGGCGGACTTTGTTTGTGTAGACGCGGTTTCAACCGCCGTCTTATCTTTTTAAGGAATAGGAACAGATTTCAACAACTTATCAACAATCGTCTTCGCCTTCCTTCCCCCCGCCGGAATCAAACGGTGAGAAAGTACGTGCGGTGCCAAATATTTCACATCATCAGGAGTCGCATAATCCCGGCCCTCCATAAACGCCAAAGCCTGAGATGCGCGGTGCAAAGCCACTGCACCACGGGGACTCACGCCTAGAGTAATCTCTTCATCCTGGCGAGTCGATCGCACCAAATCCACAATATACTGCTTCAAAGAGCCTTCCACCTGCACCAAAGCACACAAACGGCGCAATTCCTGCACCTCTTCCAACGAAATACAAGGCTGCAAATCCTCAACAGCAAAAGTATCAGACAGCCGTTGCAACATTTGCAACTCTTCCGACGCAGCGGGATAGCCCAACGTCAAAGACAAGGTAAACCGATCCATCTGCGCTTCCGGTAGCGGAAAAGTGCCTTGATATTCGATCGGGTTTTGAGTCGCAATCACAAAAAACGGCGCCGGAACATTCCGAGAAACTCCATCTACCGTCACCTGCTTTTCTTCCATCACTTCCAGCAAAGCCGACTGAGTGCGAGGCGTCGCCCGATTAATCTCATCTGCCAGCAAAACATTAGCAAAAACTGGGCCCGGCAAAAACTCAAACTTGCCGCTGCTAGGATTCCAAATATTAGTACCGGTGATATCGGTTGGCAACAAATCGGGAGTACACTGAATGCGTTGAAACTTCCCATCGATCGATCGCGCTAAAGACTTCGCTAACAGCGTTTTTCCGACACCAGGCACGTCTTCCAGCAGCGCGTGTCCCCCGGAAAGCACGGCTACCAGCACTAAGCGAATAGCATCCGCTTTACCGACAATTGTCTTGCCTAGATTTTGTTTGAGCCGCTCAATATGTTCTCTCATATCCCTGATTTTTAAGTAGAAGTCATCAGTCATTAGTCATTAGTCATTAGTCAGTTGGTAGGGTAGGGGCGGTGCCCCCGTGCCCGCCCTCTCTCTCTCATTAGTCATCAGCAAGGAAGAAAAGAAGGAATTAAGAAATACACAGCTAGCTTTTTAGCGTTCCGCATTTTACGTTACTTACGTTAATTTACTTGGCTAATTGCTAGTTGTTAATTGCTTGTTCTTTTATTCTCATTCAGCCTGCGCGGACGCAAGTTTGTGTAGTAGTGATTTCAATCGCCCAAGCAAAACTGTACGCAATGAATTGACAATTCGGACGATGCTCGGAGTAACGTCCCACAATTATTTTTCTTGTGGGATGGCTTTGAGCATCCTCCGAAAATTTGATTAATAAATATTTTGGCAAGATATATACTAACCATTAGCAGCTAACACCTTTCTAGCAACATCACAATCTGCCTGAATTTGATTTTTGAGAGCATCTAGAGAAGCGAATTTTTGTTCGGGTCGCAAAAATTCTATCAAACTTGCGCTCAATGTTTGACCGTACAAATCCCCAGACCAATCTAACAGGTGAACTTCTACAGTGAGTTGCAGGCCGTTTACCGTCGGGCGGCAACCAACATTCATCACTCCATTTATGAATGATAAATCTGATGCTGGGCGCGGAATTAGAGATTGGGGATTTTCCCACTTATAGGCAGAACTTTCATCTTTTTTGATGATTCCGCCTCCATCCTTCACCGAGACTTGCACCGCGTACACGCCAAAACGCGGCAAAAATTTTTCCGGTGGCAGTTCGATATTAGCAGTCGGAAATCCGATCGTCCTACCCAGCCGCTGTCCGCCCACCACAGGCCCCACTAAACTGTAAGGCCGCCCCAGCAATTTATTCGCTTTTGTGAGGTCGCCGGATGCTAAACCTTCGCGGATCGCGGAACTGCTGATTCGATCGCCCTCAGCGCAATTGTGCAGGGGTACAAGAGCAACATCAATACCGTAACCCGAGGCGATCGACTGCAAATCCACAGCCGTCCCAGCACGTCCGCGTCCGAACCGAAAATCTACCCCCACACTAATTCGACTCGCTTGCAGTTGCCGCACCAGAATTTCCTCGACAAACTCAGCAGCAGTCAATGCCGCCAGTTCTCGATCGAACGGCAGCAGCACAAGTTGCTCGACACCCATTGCTGCGAGCAATTCTACCTTTTCTGCCAGAGGTGTCAGCAGTTTTTTGGGTTGACCTGTAAAAAATTCTTGCGGGTGGGGATTGAATGTCACCACAGTACCGTAAAGCCGATCGCCCGCGTCACAATCGCGACCAGAGAGGCTGTTGCCCTCTGCCCGGGGGTGGGCACCATTGAAATTCAGGGCGCTGCGGGCTGTTTCCGGCAGTGCTGCTGAGTCGTTTTCCCAGCTTGCCGGATGTTCGCCTTCCAAATTTTGAGCTCTGCCAGCGTTTGGGCGCAAGTTTTGCCCCGACGCAGAAACCGTCGCAGAAGTTAGCCCCGGCGATCGATTTAAAATTGGCTGCACGACTTGTTGATGCCCTAGGTGCAAACCATCAAAGTTTCCCAAGGCAACAGAAGTTGGAGTCAGAGCAGCGGTTGAAGAAGAAGTTATCCACACGCTTAAGATTTTGCCATACTTAGCCAGATTGCGATCGCCAGTCGATTTTAGATTTTAGATTTTAGATTTTAGATTTTAGATTTGACTCCACAGAATCGATCTGGGAGTTAGAACTTCAATCTAAACTTTTTTGTTCTCTGCGACCTAAGCCAGGGCTTGTATCCGTCTTTAACTCAGGTCAGCCCTCACTTAAATTTTAGATTTCCGACCTCAAGATTTCCGAACCATCTGGCAATCTCAAATCCATCACGCAGGCACTTTAGGGGCTTCCACCGACCCTTCAGACGACCCTTCAGACAAATCCTTGTTTTGAGGAGGTAGCAACTGTAACGACAAACCTTCCCGCGCCATCAAACTGTTCGGGAATCTTTGAGCCACTTGTTCTCCCACCTTGTCTAAAAACTCGTCATTGTGCAGCGGATCGTGGTGAAAGATCACCAACTTTTTGACATTAGCAGCCTTTGCCACCTTCACAGCTTCCTGCCAAGTCGAATGTCCCCAGCCAACTCTGCTAGACTTTTCCGAATAATACTCCTCATCCGTATAAGTAGCATCGTAGATCAGCACCTCAGCATCGCGAGCCAAATTCAGCACATTTTCGTCCAAACGATCGGGAAAATGTTCGGTATCAGTCACGTAAGCAGCCGCATACCCCCGCCAGTTGACGCGGTAGCCGATAGCTTCACCGGGGTGGTTCAACAAAGCTGTTTCCACCTTAATCTCTCCGATTTCCATGGGCTCACCCACCTCTATATCGTTAAATTTCAGGTCTGCCCCCATAATTTGCAGGGGCACCGGAAAATTAGGGTGGAGCATCTGGTCGTTGAGTCGCTGCTGGATAGTAGCTTGATTAGGAGTAGGAGCAACGGCACCATAGATGTGAAAACAATTGCCCTTAATAAAAGCTGGTACAAAAAATGGGAATCCTTGAATGTGATCCCAGTGAGTGTGAGTAAAAAACATATGAGCTTCTACGGGCATCTGCGACAGGAGAGTTTGTCCCAAAACCCGCAATCCAGTACCGCCATCGAAAATTAGGCGGCTGTCACCCACTCGCATTTCTATACAGGGCGTGTTGCCCCCGTAACGTACTGTTTCAGCTCCGGGAGACGCTATACTACCTCTAACGCCCCAAAAGTGAACCGTAAATTGGTTTTGCATACTAGACATGGGTTTTCCTGCAAGATTGTTCCGGCGAGCCATCGATAAGGTGTTTACATATTTAGTAAGGGCTTTTCCATCAAACCCAAGCTTTTTGACGGTCGAGTTCCCCACTTGTTGGAAGTGCCAAGAGTCTCGCTTCCCAGAAAATGCAAAACTGTTGGGCTTGATAACAGAGGAATAAATTACAAGGTAGACTGATGAAGTCTCGATCGTAACTATTCTTTTTCTCTCTTCACTAGCGTAACCTCCGCAGACACACTTTGGGGCAGGAGTTTGACCTGATTCTAATCTGGCAGCCGCTGTTTTCGGATCTCTGGACTTGGCGAGTGCGCTAGCGCGGTGGGTTGTTGCCGTTCCTACTTGATATCTCGTCCGGTCGATCGACCGTAATATATGCTACCGGAGCGCGTTTGCACCCATATTTGGCAGAGCTTGCGGATGAGCGTGACTGCGGGCCCCTACAATAAATTACAGTTAATTTTAACCGACTTAAGACGATCGGCCCATCAAACCCCTGCCCCAAGCGTCAGGGACTGCTGTCGATCGCCCGGTTTTATTAACTGAACTCCCTTTAAATTAACCAGCCTCATCATTATAAATCTCTTTCCACAGGATTCTTCAACCGGCGATGCCGCCATCCTTGGAACTATTGCCGTCCGATTCCCAGTGACTGGAACTTTTGCCCGATCGCTCCCTAAAATAAAAAGGAAATTCTCTGCGGTCGTACTCGATCGAGGTCGTACCGAGGAATGGCATTTGGTCGTGCCAACTTAATGCCCTACCTCAAAAAAATATCAGGACACCAGGGTTTAAAACCCCGTCCTAAAAGGACGGCTTGTAAATCTTTGTTGCAACACAGTCAGTTTTATGCTAGGAGGTCTAGTATAAGGAAATAGGTAAATGCCATGCTAGTTTTTGAGTTTAAAGCCTACGGAAATAAGAGTCAGTTTGCCGCAGTTTTTGAAGCAAGCTGATGGCAACGCATCTGTTTGTTGGCAACGCTCGACCCAATTTTTGTATTCTTTAATCTAAAATCGGAAATGGTATGACACTGGGGGCAGCGAGATCCCGGGCTCTTGGCAAAAGGCTATATTTTCGTCGCGCGGTTCTCGGAGGGCGAATTCCAGCACTCAAAATATCCGAAATTTCTGAAATTTTCAATTGTTGTGTCTTTTGCCGGCACCGAACTCCGATCGCCCTCGGTCTCAAGAGTAGGTTAGAAATATTGGCGAACTACCTGTCGTGATTTTCTCAACTATCTTCAATAACTCTTTTTGGGGTAATGATTTCTCGGAATTCGACGGATTTGTGGCAGTCACCATGAGTGGGAATTTCAGGTATTATAAAACTTCATTAAGATTCTAAGCATCAATAGACAATGGTAGTATCATATAGTCAAGAGAGCCAACTGAGAGAATTATGGCGAGAGTTAAAAAATGGAGAGTCTGAATGCAACTAGCAGAGAGACACATCATTAAATCCACCGAAAATCGTTTTGTTGAAATTGACGGGCTAGCCTTTAAATCAAAAAATTTGTACAACGCGGCTAACTACGTTATTCGTCAGAGTTTTGTCTATGGATGGGGTTACATTAATTACAACGAAATGAACCGTTTGATGAAGTCTCATCAAGCATACAAAGACTTACCAGCCAAGGTAAGTCAACAAGTATTGATGATATTGGACAAGAATTGGAAGTCTTTTTTTGAAGCAATCAAAGCTTACAAAACGCAGCCCACGAAATTCACGGGTTGCCCGAAATTACCAAAGTATAAAGATAAAGTCAAGGGTCGGAATATTCTTATTTATACAATTCAAGCGATTAGTAGCAAGCAACTAAAAAAAGGAATTATCAAGCTGTCCGGTAGTAATATTTTAATTAAAACCAAAGTAAAACCAGAGCAAATTTGTCAAGTTAGATTGGTTCCCAAATGCGATTGCTATGTAATTGAGGTAGTTTACAATGAACCGGAGTCCACCCTGGATGAAAACCCAAAAGAATTAGTAGCTAGTATTGATTTAGGATTGAATAATTTAGTAGCGCTAACTTCAAATCAGCCGGGATTTGTCCCTTTACTGATTAACGGGCGACCACTGAAATCAATTAATCAATTCTACAACAAGCGTAAAGCCCATCTACAATCTCAGCTAAAAGGTTCGCGTAAAACCTCATCACGGATGCAACGCCTAACTCGTTGTCGAAACCAGAAAATCGATAATTACTTGCACTCATCCAGTCGTGACATCATCAATCTTTTAAGAGAACTCAAGATTGGGACTCTGGTAATTGGCAAAAATGTACAATGGAAAAACGAGATTAATTTAGGGAAACAAACTAATCAGAACTTCGTAACTGTTCCTCATGCTCGATTGATTGAGATGTTGGAATATAAGGCTGCATTGGTGGGAATAAAAGTGATGGTGCAGGAAGAATCATATACTTCTCAATCCAGTTTCCTGAATTTAGACCCGATTCCTGTTTATGGGGAGAATGGTGCCGATCGTGTCAAGTTTTGTGGTAAACGAATTAAGAGAGGATTGTACAAAACATCGAGCGGTAGATTAATTAACGCCGATGTCAATGGCTCTTATAATATCTTAAGAAAAGCAATCCCAAATGCGTTTAGCAATGGGATAGGTCGTGGGCGTAGTTCAGCCAAGGCGGGTCAATCCGCTCGAAGTAAAAGTGAAGGGGGAGGGACTCAACGCCTCCCATGTCATGTCATAAATGCCTATACTTTTACCAGCTATCCTAGAGTCTAAGACTCTAGTTTGCCAAGAATCTAAATTAGTGCCAAAAATGACTGGATAACTTAAAGTTATTTGTGCAAAAAAGTAAGTATGAATCAATTTAAAAAAACTACAACCAAGCTGCATCAAACTGTAGCGCAAGAGTCCGATCGCACTTGGGAACTCGGTCAGCGACCACCCATCGACCTGTCCTTGGACTTGGCTGATGCTGGTGCTTTGAGGACATTTAGCCGTCTAGACGATCGCCCGCAGGAAACCCCAGAGAGAACCGAAAAAAAACGCCGGAGGGTGGATGGGAAGAGCAATCGAGCTCGATCGCCTGTGGTTTCTAGCGCCTTTCTCAAGTGGCTGCTACCGCGTTTGAGTCGATCGAAAGGTGGGTTGGCGGCTTTCACCCTGGCAGCAGTTTGGGGGTGGTGGAACAGTCAGTTATTGCTTTCGACAGGGCTGGGGATCGCAGCGATGATGCTGGTTTACCGAGGGCAGTCCGGGGAATGGCAATTGCTGCGATCGAAAGCCGAGCAATTTTGGGAGGGCCCGAACCGCCGGTTGGTTGTAGCAGTCGGCGCCGGCGGGATTGCGACTCTGGGTGCTTACATGAGTTTAGGGATTTGGGAGGATTCTGAGAGCCACTGGACGGCTTTGAGCCTGATTTTGCAAAATTTTGGCACGATCGCGATTGCAGGGCTGTTGCTGCGCCAAGCGCTGAGTCTGGGCTCCTCAAAAGATGAAGATGAAGCAGCGCTCGATCGAATCTTGGGAGATTTGACTGATGCTGACCCTGTGAAGCGTTTGATTGCTGTGCGGCAAATGACCGATTTGGTGAATCGGGGTGGGTTTAAGCGCGTGACTTCTGTTAAAAGTTGGAGCGCCCGGGCTCGGGCTGCCGAGTGTTTTCGGCTGATGTTGAGTCGGGAACCCGAAGCTATAGTCCGCAATGCCATTCTTGAAGGTTTGCAGACTTGGGACGACACTTATGGCGTTGTTTTAGAGTCCAAAAATAAAGTCATCGACTATTAGCTGACCGTCAAAAGCATAAAATGTAATGCGATGAATATTCGGGGCTTTGACGCGCAGGGGTGTGTTGGGCGCGATCGGAGAATTAGACCCTGCCAGATTGGGCGCTGGCATTTCATCTTGAACGATCGGGTTGCCGTCGATGTCGCAAGCAGATAAAACCGTTCGCCGCGAACTGGTGACAAGTCCTGCTACGCTGCGAACTGGATACTTGAAACTTACTTCTATTAGTCCGCTTTTTGGGGCACCCATTAATACTGTTGAGCCAGAAACCGTTAGGAATGCTGGGTTTGAAGGTTGGATGGCGACGGCATTGCTAAAAGTCACTCCCCAATGGGCAAACTGGTTTTCTACTACTTCAAAGCATTTCAATTCTTCTAAAGCTAGGCGAACCATTCCCGGTGCGCTGACGCGCGATCGCACATCTAACCCTGAACCCGATCGTTCTGGAGTAGCGACCAATGTCTGTTTGCCGTTTAAATCCATGCTTCGACAGGCAGTATCAAACTCTGCAAACCCGTCAGCTAGAAGACTTTTTGCATCAACCATAAAACCCTCGCGATCCCGTTTCCTAAGCAGTTGCATTTTTTATACCTCCCTGATATTAGTTGTTTCTTGTGTTTTGGAATTGATAGCGGCGAGGCTCGTGATTTCATTGCCTGCAATCAGAGGTATGGAAAACCCATCGCCCGCCTTTTAACAGAAACCTTCGACATTAAAAGCCACTGCTCCGTAAAATATGGTAATTAATTATTTGCGATCGGCGATCGGATGTAAACCTGCCGCGATTAAAAGCTAGATCTGATACCGCTGCTTTCCGAGTGCCTGCTTTCGGAGTCGGCGAACCGACTTGATTGTGTTGAGGGGTCTTACCCATCATTTTGTTATTATCTCCGATCGCAAGTAGTTTGCAACGGTGAGGATAACTGCACAACCTGGGCGCGCAGATCGCAAAACTTAGTTGCTGTGTGTAGTTTCAGGCTTCACTTGTACTAAAATAGATTGAAATCAATACTGAATCTTTACAAAAACGGCGCCAGCTTTGCAATCTTTTTAAATAAAGACGAGGCGACCCGCGAAACTCTACAATCTCACAGCGATTGAGGCTTATTTATGCTTGTTCCTCTCGGCTTCGGTCAGCGATCGATAGTTACTTCTCTCGGCAGAATGGTATATTACACTGCTGAAAAAATGCCTTGGATCGGATTGCCGAACTCAAATTCGGAAAATCTACCTAATTTGGTATTTTTTCACGGTTTTGGGGGCGGGTCAAGTGCCTACGAATGGTCGAAAGTTTATCCGGCTTTTGCAGCGGAATATCGAGTCTTAGCACCGGATTTAATTGGTTGGGGGCGATCGGAACATCCCCAAAGAAATTATCAGGTGGAAGATTATATCACATCTCTGATTCAATTTATCGAAAAAACTTGCGGAAGTCCTACCGATGTGATAGCTTCTTCGCTGACTGGGGCGATCGCGATTCGAGCTGCGATCGCCCGCCCGGATCTGTTCAAATCGCTGATTTTGACGATTCCCAGCGGTTTGTCGGACTTCGGACAAGATTACGGCAGCAGTTTCTTCGCTAAACTCGTCAACACGCCAATTTTAGATCGGTTGCTCTACAGTACGGGCATTGCTACAGATGGCGGCATTCGCAGCTTTTTAGAAGAGCGCCAATTTGCCGATTCCCGTCGAGTGTACCAAGAAATTGTCGATGCTTATCTAGAATCTGCTTTAGAACCAAATGCAGAATATGCAGCCTTATCTTTTGTGCGGGGAGATTTGTGTTTTGATTTGTCACTTTATATCACTCAGCTAACAACACCGACAGCGATTATTTGGGGTGAAAAATCTCAGTTTACTAGCCCCGAGATTGGCCGGCGGTTGGCTAATCTCAACGCGGAAGCAATTAAGGTTTTTCAAACTCTGGAAAATGTGGGTTTGACTCCGCAGTTGGAAGTTCCGGCTGTGACTATTGGTTTAATTCGACAGTATTTAAGGTTGTTTTCTCAGGAGTAAAGAAGAAGGTACGTTGTTGGGCTTTAGCCCTCTTCGCGAATATAAGATAAGAGCGCTAAAGCGCAACTACGTACCTAATTTGATAATTACAACTGTCAAACTAATCAAGGTACGTTGTTGGGCTTTAACCCTCTTTAGATATACGTCTAAAGAGGGCTAAAGCCCAACAACATACCTATTTTACTGTCAACTAACTGACTATTCTTTAACTCGCACGTCGATGACGCTGGCGTTGAAAATGTATTTTTTGCCTTCAAGTTCGAGAGTAGTTCCGATTTTGACTTTCATGTTTCCTAAAACCGGGCCGTTTTCAGTAATTTGACCTTTCCCCTCTAAAGTAAATCTCATATTTCTGCTGAAAGATTCTTCTTCTCTAGGATCTGGGACAGCTTTTAATGTGCCGTTGGGCTGAGGAACTGCGAGGGTTCTAGTTATGGTTTTTACCTCTTTGATTGTAATCTGACCGGAGGGCTGGTTGCGGATTACTACGTTGATTTTATCGCCGGCTTTGAACAACTCTTGAAAGTTTGTGCCTTTGAGTCCGATCGCAATTGCATCCATTTCTACGGTTTTGACGCTGGCGCCGCCGACTTGGGCCACCGAACCGCCGGAAGTGCCGGGAAAGAAGAAGATGCCGACTGCCACCAGCAGCACAATCATTGCTGCACCTATGTCTAGAATGCTGAGTTTACCGAACAACCGGCCTTGAGAATCCAAAATTTTCATAAATCGCCTATAGACTGACAGCGACAGGAGTATCTGTACAAGCCAAAAGATATTACCACAACGATCGCCCAAAATCCGCAGAACTTGGAGAGTCGGGAGATGGCCAGACGGGGAAAGTGGTTAAAATTTGGCAACAAGTTAAAATAGCAACTAAGCGGCGTTATATTTCGTCTGCCGATTTAGTGACTTTTTGAGTTTTTGCTAAAAAAACCGGGGCGGTTGAAACCGCACCTACACAGACAAAACCTGCCTCCGCAGGTTGAAAAACAGATGGTTGAAATTATAGCCTTTCTCAAAAATATGAGGTATGACTGGCAGCCCACACAACCTTTAAACTAAGAGGGCTGAAGCCCAACAACGTACCTCATCTTTCTGAGAACCGTTATACATTATTTTCTTCAGTCTCTTAGAGAATGACTTTATTTTTGTAGGTGCGGTTTCAACTGTACGTCTTATCTCCTTCTTCCTTCTTCCTTCTTCCTTCTTCCTTCTTCCTTCTTTTAGGGCGTATAAATCATGTTAAAAGGTTTTTGGTTGACTTGTCGGCGTAGTTGTGGCCGGGGGATTTATCTATTTTTGTCGGTGATTGTGGCTGCGGGTATCTGCGTAATTTCCCCACAACCGACTCAAGCATTTTCTTTGCCGGAACTGATTATGCGGGGGATTCAAGTTATTCAATTGTCGAATATGTCCGATCGCCAGGAGGTGGCTGTTGGCCGACAAATCAACCAGCAGTTGGTGAATAGGGAGTTTAGGGTCGATCGCGATCGGGCTACTACAGCATACATCAACCGCATCGGTCAGCGGCTGGCCCAAGAAAGCGATCGCCCGGATATTCCTTATACTTTTCAGGTGATTGACGATAACAATATTAATGCTTTTGCGACGATGGGCGGTTTTGTTTATGTGAATAAGGGTTTGATGGCGGCGGCGGATAATGAGGCCGAATTAGCAAGTGTCATCGCGCATGAAATCGGACATATTAGTGCTCGCCATTCGATCAAGCAAATGCGTCAAATGGCGATCGCATCTGGTGTAGCTTCTGCCACTGGGCTCAGTGGTTCTAGGGCGGTACAGATTGGGGTAGAGTTGGCTTTGCGTCGCCCTCACAGCCGTCAAGCTGAGTATGAGGCGGATCAGTTGGGTTTGCAAACCATGGGGCGATCGGGCTACGCTCAATCTGGGATGGTTGATTTTATGAAAAAGTTGCTTAACAAGCCTTCTCCACCAAGTATTTTGAGCACTCACCCGGCTACTAGCGATCGAATTGCTGCGATTTCCCAGGCTATGGATCCGGATCTGGCTAGCGGTGAAGGTTTGAATAATGCGGCTTACAAGTTGGAAATGCGTCGGCTGTTGCGATCGTAGATCCGGCGATTAATAACTATTGTCTTCTCTTTTCTTACTTCGCGCCCTTTGCGTCTTCGCGGTTGGTTAAACAATAAATCTGGTTGATTGAGTGCGTTAGCAGTGGGTAAGTTGCGATTAATCAGAAAGTGGGTTATTCCGCTGTCACGCAAATCTCCGTAGGGGCTCTCGCATTCGGGCGACAATCTCAGATAAAAACCCGAATAAAAATATCCGAATGCGAGAGCCCAAACCACACAAATAAACCCCGTAAACCTCATCTATCCTGAAGTGAATCGCTGTATCTGTTCAATAAATCGGGGTAGAGTACCGTGTTGGAAACAATTTTGCGATGTTTGACCCTCATTAACTGATTTCCCCCGATTTTACGAATCGCTCTCACCCCAAATACCACCAAAAATCGGAATTCGCGCGCCGGAGGGTGAAGCATTTGGACATAAAATATCGCATTTTTTCCTTGAATTGTCGCCCAAATGCTTCACCCCTACATCTCGGTCACAAATAATCAGAAAGTGGGTTATTCCGCTGTCACGCAAATCTCCGTAGGGGCTCTCGCATTCGGGCGACAATCTCAGATAAAAACCCGAATTAAAATATCCGAATGCGAGAGCCCAAACCACACAAATAAACCCCGTGAACCAAAGCAATCCTGAAGTGAATCGCTGTATCTGTTCAATAAATCGGGGTAGAGTACCGTGTTGGAAACAATTTTGCGATGTTTGACCCTCATCATTAACAGATTTCCCCCGATTTATTGAGCGGATACGTTTGATCGTTGTATGAACAACGATGACTGTTTCAATCCCCTTGCGGGGAAGTCGTTTGGGAAAGTGAAAAGCAAAAACAGCGCCGAAAGGAAGGCTGTCATGTTTCAATCCCCTTGCGGGGAAGTCGTTTGGGAAAGTTAAAGGTGCTTTAACTTATGAATTAAAGACCCGTAAAGTTTCAATCCCCTTGCGGGGAAGTCGTTTGGGAAAGCGGCAGCACTAGGTGAAGAAGAACCAACAGT
This sequence comes from Microcoleus sp. bin48.metabat.b7b8b9.023, assembly GCF_013299185.1. Lineage (GTDB taxonomy): Bacteria > Cyanobacteriota > Cyanobacteriia > Cyanobacteriales > Microcoleaceae > Microcoleus. Next base: position 14,633 of record NZ_JAAFKG010000044.1, read on the forward strand.
CCAACCAAATTGTTTCAATCCCCTTGCGGGGAAGTCGTTTGGGAAAGTCCCCAGTCAAGCTTTATCTAAAAATAAGATTCGTTTTAAGTTTCAATCCCCTTGCGGGGAAGTCGTTTGGGAAAGAATAATCAGGAATAACAAATGAATCTTGCACCAGGTCAAAGTGTTTCAATCCCCTTGCGGGGAAGTCGTTTGGGAAAGTCAAAAACTGGAGATTGATCTCATCCGGGAAACTAACGTTTCAATCCCCTTGCGGGGAAGTCGTTTGGGAAAGGCGTACCCGGAAGTTGTCGATTATATAGACAACGGTGATGTTTCAATCCCCTTGCGGGGAAGTCGTTTGGGAAAGTCGTCTGTTGTACTCCACGAAGGAGCAACAAAGGAAGAAGGTTTCAATCCCCTTGCGGGGAAGTCGTTTGGGAAAGGCGATACCAGTAGTTTTAGAGGCTGGAATATTGGTAAGTTTCAATCCCCTTGCGGGGAAGTCGTTTGGGAAAGTTGTTCTGGTAACTGTTTTTGGCTTTGTCTCAGCACTTTGGTTTCAATCCCCTTGCGGGGAAGTCGTTTGGGAAAGCGAAGAAAAAGCTCTAGTCGGGTCTTCTCTTAGGAGCGTTTCAATCCCCTTGCGGGGAAGTCGTTTGGGAAAGTAAACCCACTGGCACTCGTGTCGTCTCGTCTTCATCAAGTTTCAATCCCCTTGCGGGGGAGTTGTTTTGGAAAGGAGCGATATATGCTAATCTACGAGTAGCAAGTTTCAATCCCCTTGCGGGGGAGTTGTTTTGGAAAGAGAGAAGCTACTGCCTGGGTATCAGGTTCAGATCTTCATGTTTCAATCCCCTTGCGGGGGAGTTGTTTTGGAAAGAAGTTACAGATTTTAGGCGTTTTGGGGTTTTGGTTTTTAATCAGTTTCAATCCCCTTGCGGGGGAGTTGTTTTGGAAAGCTTTTCCGGCGAATCCGGGTCTTCCTGCCACCGGATTCGCCGGAAAAGCCAATATTTTTGACTTATTTCAAGTCGAAGTTTCAATCCCCTTGCGGGGGAGTTGTTTTGGAAAGATCATCATCACCATCCCAAAGTCTGAAAACGTGTTTCAATCCCCTTGCGGGGGAGTTGTTTTGGAAAGTGATGCTGTCATTGTTGATGCTACACCAGAACAGATGTTTCAATCCCCTTGCGGGGGAGTTGTTTTGGAAAGACTAACTGTAGAAATTGCGGTCCCAAAAAAGGCGAAGGCGGAGTTTCAATCCCCTTGCGGGGGAGTTGTTTTGGAAAGTGCCCACGATTTTTACCACAATGTCACGGAACCAATTAAAGTTTCAATCCCCTTGCGGGGGAGTTGTTTTGGAAAGTTTATACCAACTTGGATCTCTTGTTAGATTCATAGAAAGTTTCAATCCCCTTGCGGGGGAGTTGTTTTGGAAAGAGTTCGGCTACAAACCCTTACCCAGAGAGCGTTCCAGACGCCAAATCGACGCACCGTTTTTTCACTCTCAATAGATGGGGGTCATCTTCAATAAGCAGAGGATTGAAAAAGCCCAAACCTAGACTACAAAGACGATCGACGCACCTCAACGAAAGAATCAGGGTTTCGTCGATCGCCCACCTAGATCGAAATCGCTTGCAGTAATGAAACCAACCGCAGCCGATCGCCCACCTAGATCGAAATCGCTTGCGGTAATGAAACCAACCGCAGGCGATCGCACAATCTATTCAATTTTCAAAGTTCCGCGTGAAAACTCTGGCTTTCCACTACTACAAACAATAGAGACTTAAGGAGAGATTGTCAAGCTTTTCCAAGCACTTCGTTTGGATTTAAGCTTCCTGTTGGACAACAGAGCTCAATTGAGCTTTCGACTGAGCTTTTGGAAGTGGAATCTGCGGCTTCAATTGTCTGACAACTTCATCAAACGGCAAAATTCGGACTTGATTGTTAAACACATTTACCTGATAAACTCTGCGATAACTCAAGTCAAATCCAGTCAGCCAGCCACTTTTTGGATGATAAGCCCCCGTGTCAATATCCAGCCACCCTTGGCCCCTGACTAATTCCCCAGGCCTCACCCCCTCAAAGGTAAACGTGATCGTGTGACCGGTAATAATTAATTTATCAGGAAAAAACGGTTTCGGCATCGCATGAAATTCCTTGCGAATCCAGCACAATTGTTCGATCGACTGTTTGTCAATTGGCATGGTAGGATGCACGCCCGCGTGCACCAGCCAGATATCCCCTAAGTCTAAATGCGTTGGGAGCGATCGCAACCACTCTAAGTGTTTGTACGGCATCATGCCTGTATCCTTGTAACTGGCGACAGTCGCATCCCCACCGCTGTACAGCCAAGATTGCCACGCCCGCAAATCCACTGAGGGCCCCGACAAAGCATCTAACATTAGTTGTTCGTGGTTTCCCAGCAGGGTTTGATACCGGCTTTGCTGCACGAAATCTAATACCTGAGCGCTTTTCGGCCCGCGATCGATTAAGTCTCCTAAAAAATATACGCGATCGTCCGAACTCGGGGCAAGTGCCTCTAGTAAAAGCATTAATCCATCGTAATGCCCGTGTACGTCCCCAATAACAATGCGCCGGTGCTCCACTGTGTTTATCCGTTTTTCTGACTCGAAACCTTAATTACTAGCCTATAGCATCTGATTTAGCTGCTATTTCCTCCGACCTTTTGCTTAGGAGGGGTGTTACCCATTATACAACTTTTATAAATTTTTTGTAAAGTTGCCTAATTCTGTTTGCGTAGTTACCGATCGCAACACTGAGAAGTTATCCCAGCTTTCGGTATAGTTAAACAGTTGACAGTTGACAGTTGACAGTTGACAGCGAAGTGATAAGAACCGAGATTTAAACTCCGTTCCGATCGCAATCTGCCTGAAGGCAGGGGCTTCAAACCCCTGCTATTCGGTGAAGTACAAAGATACCCTAGAAACACGGGAGTGCCTTCTCCTGTGAATCTTTCAGAGATATTGATAACCGCTGTTAATTGTCCTGTGGCAATTGCTACTACCGAGTCATACCATTTTTCTGTGAAGCGACATAGAATCTGATCCCCCCTAACCCCCCTTAATAAGGGGGGGACAAGAGTTAGTCAAAGTCCCCCTTCTTAAGGGGGATTTAGGGGGATCCGGATATGTGCAACGACCCATTAAATTGGTATCAGTCGATTTTAGATTGACTCAACAATTATTTTACGGTGTAGGGTGCGGCAGCCATCAGTCGATCGAGCAAATCGAAGATAACTCTAGCTAACGCATTCTACAATGCTATTGAGTCAAAGCTCTGAGAAAAGTCTGCATTTCTGCTAAAAAACCTTTCTTTTTTAGCGGTTTTGCCGGTGCAGTCGAATCCGGATCGGCGATTCCCATAGCTTTCGCTAAAATCCTTTCTAAATCGTCTCCCACAGGTTTTTGGGCAGTTTCCGAAATTAATTGGTATTCGTCCTTTATTTCCAGCCAGACTTGCCACGGTTGTGGATAGCAGCGGAATAAAGCCGCCGTATCTAGCGGTCTGATATAGTAACAGGATTCGATTTTGCTCAGGAATCGATCGCGCAACTGACGGCCTGCATACCCTATACCTATAGTAGCAACATCTTCCAGGCGCGGGTTGAGCAAGATCACAGGGCGGCCTGCCGCAGCTATGTAAAGTTTTTCAACTTGCGACACCTCTACCGCCGCCGGATTCACCAGCAAAAACAGTTCATCTTCCGGTGCTATATTATCTTCAACAGGAGTGCGGCTGCTGCCCAAATCACTTATTTTAAAAGGTACTTCTCCCCAATCGCGACGGGCGAGGGCGGCTGCACCAGCATCGGGAAAAAAGACTTTCATTCCCGAGTGGCTTTCCTCAAATTCTGGTAAGAATTGTTGCGTGATAGACTGTGCTTGCAGGGCGATTTCGGGAAAGACTAATTCGACTTGCAGGAGATTCTTGCCATCCGAGAGGGCGGCGGCGGTGGCAATGCGCGATTGGGCGATCGCATCATTGAGATCGTTGGGGAGTTCTGTCATTAATCTTATTATTCGTACTCGACTTCTCTCAATCTAATTTTACCGCATTCAGAACGCTCAGCATAGAAATTTTAATCTTCAAAAATCATCAAAATTTTGTGGGCGGGCTTCTAGCGGGCCGGAAATATGCAATTCAAATATGCCACAGCTTAAGCCACAAAAGCTAACACCGACACGGGCGAACCGGAACCTCCCAAAAGACGTAATATTCCGATCGCCAAAGTGAAGTCTGCCGCAGGTAAAAAGTGGAGGTTTGCCAGATTTTCCAGCACAATTCGCTGCTGTTGCAATACCATTTTATTCACAGCAAAACTTGCATCTTGTCCCGGATCGACTCCGTGAGTGTCAATACCAATTCCCGCAATCGATCGCTTTTCTAGCAAAAATTGAGTTGCAGCTTGACCAAATCCCGGAAAGTGGCAAACTCCGCCTTCGTCAGGATTGAAAAATGCTCGCCGATCGTGCCATTTGGCTTGCCATCCAGTATATAATAGAACTATATTTTCCGGTTCAATAAATTTGTGCTGGCGTTCCCAATTCAATATATCATCTATTGTTAAAGTGTAATCGGGATTGGCAAGACATTGCTCCCGAAGGTCGATCGCAATTCCGGGCAAAACTAGAGACTGCGGCGCACAACTATCAACACTCGCGCCTGCTGGATCGAAAGTATTCGGTGCATTGATGTGAGTACCACTATGTTCTCCCATCGAGAATTTTCGCAGGAAATAGCCGTTTTTGTCTATTTCAGATACTATTTCAAATTCCGGCGCTGAATCTCCCGGCCAGATGGGAATCTGTGGATGAATTGGATGGCTTAAGTCTATAATGTCGCGGTAGGCGATCGTCTTTAAATTGTCTGAGTTAAAGTTGTTTGTCATCGACACAAAAACTCACATTATATTAATGGTACGGTGCGTCATATCAAATCCCGTAGCATCGTCCTGTATTAATCTCTCTATTCTCTCTCTGTGTCCTCTGCGCCCTCTGTGGTTAAATCATTCCGGTACAGCCTGATTGAATATCAGCCATTAGTCGATCGCTCTCATCGAAAATCCGGCATAGCTGACGCACCCTACAAATCGACAATGCGATCGAGCGTAGCTGCCATCACATCCTTTGTTTGCCCGGAAACAGTATACACCAAAGCCTCTCGATAAACTCTTCCAGCCGGGTGCAGCCTACCATTAGCCGCACCGCTGGAAACCACCACCGCAGCGTGCCCGCACCGCACCGCCAAATCAATAGCTTCCGCTCGGAGCGCTAATTGTTCCGCTTTTGAGCTATGTTGAGATTGTAGGAAATGCTGTTTTAGCCGATCGAGCTTCTGCTCCAATTTTGTGCAAGCCACCACAATCGCAGGCGAATCTTTAACTATCGCCGCCGCTGCAATTACATCCAATCCCGCGCGAATGCAGCCAAAAGTCACCGGCACAAAATTCAGGATATTTTTGCTATCATTTTCCGCAATCCAACCGACAGCTTTAACCGAAATTATTTCCGATTCATGCAACAACCAATTATTAAGACTTGCTGTCACAGTATTAGTCGAGTTCATCGCGATTAACGGCATGATTTCGCTGACAGCTATTTTACCAGATTCCCGTTCAATATTAGCAAAAGGCAGCAAACCAAAAACCGCGCGATTGTCTGGAAGTACCGCGGCCACAATAAACTTGTCAAACAAGCCAAAACCAGTAATCCAAGGAACATTCCCCGACAGTAGATAGCCATCTTTTACCGGAGTTGCCGTAACTGCCGGATTGCCAGATCGCCTCAAATGCGAAAACCCAACACCCAAGCGTAACTCTTTTTGGGCGATCGCGCGCAAGTATCTGCCTTTGAGCATTTCATTCTCGCTGCTAGCAATCATCGCAGTCGCGCTGTGGTGCTGAGTTTGCAGGAAAGACAAAGCCCCAGAATATCGCGCAGTCAATTCCTGATATTGGTAAAAAAGCTCCGGTGGAATGTCCGCGCCGCCCCATTTTTGGGGAACACGCAACGCTAAGAGCGATCGATTTTCCAATCCTAAAAGTGCTGTTTTCAGCGCTTCTGAGTCACTGTCGATAATTTCCGCGCGGGGTGCAACGCACTCTTTCAAATAACTTTCCGCGCTATCAAGAATATCTTGAAAATCCATCTTTTATAATTAATTTTATATACCGATTATCAAAAAAAATGAGGTACGTTGTTGGGCTTTAGCCCTCTTATATTATATAGTAGTAAGCGAGATCGCATCAAAAAATATTTACATTAATACCTCATATTTCGGAGCGATATTATATAGCCTTTCTCAGAAAGATGAGGTATGACTGGTGGCTTGTATAACCGCTGAGACTAAGAGGGCTAAAGCCCAACAACATACCTAATCTTTCCGATCAATGCTATAGTTATTTTTTATGATAATGATTGTGGGACGGGCATCTTGCCCGTCCCAAAACTCACTTACTACCAAACTTTCCAAGGAGCATTGCCTTCATCCCAAAGCTCGTTTAAATACTTATATTCCCGATAAGTATCCATCGCATAAAAGAAGCCTTCATGGCGGTAAGCCATCAACTGTCCATCTGCTGCCAAACGTTGCATTGGCTCCTGTTCTAAAACACAATCATCTCCACCCAAATACTCAAATATCCGGCGGTTAAATATAATATATCCAACACTAATCCAGCCGTCTATTTGAGGTTTTTCAGCAAATTCTCGTACTTGACCTTCACTGTCAACATCCAAAATTCCAAAACGCGAAATCGGGCGAAATGTAGTTACAGTTGCCAGCTTACCGTGAGACTTGTGAAACTCCATCAATTTATCGATATTGACATCAGCAACTCCATCACCATAAGTCACCATGAAATTCTCGCCATCGATATATTTCTCGATCCGTTTTACCCGCCCTCCCGTCATGCTTTCTGCACCAGTATCAGCCAGCGTTACATGAAAATTTTGTTCGCGATGTTCCTGCTGATAAGTGATGGTATTTTTCCGTCCCAGACATATCGTAAAGTCATTGTTCATGGCTTCATAATTCAGGAAATATTCTTTAATCATGTTGCCGCGATAGCCCAAGCAGACAATGAAGTTTTGGAAGCCGTAGTGGGCGTAGATTTTCATGATGTGCCAAATAATCGGGCGCCCGCCGACATCAACTAAAGGCTTGGGGCGAAATTCTGTTTCTTCTCTCAGACGAGTACCAAGACCGCCCGCTAGGATGACTACTTGCATTTTTTCACCTTTTGAAAACTTATCAATTAATCTATCATCAATTATCTGGGATTTTTTCAAAGAATTATTAATAATTTCTCAGATTGAGTGAAGCTTTGTAAACCCTAAAAAAATCCTATTCTAAATACAATGTAGGGTGCGGACTGTGCATCGCGCACTTAAATGGTGCGTGCAATTCCTAACTCAGTCTGTCCCGGACACATCAACCTCAAAGAAACCGGGTTTTTCACCTAATTTGTGGGTGAGAGCGAATAATTTTCGTGAAAAAACCCGGTTTCTAGCCAGTGCGTCCAGGACTATCACTAATGCTAAACTAGGAAACAGACAAAAACATTAGACAACTATACTGAACATCAAAAACAACAATGAAAAGTCAACTCGATCGCCTAAAAAGATTTTTAGGTATAATCTGCGCGATCGCCTCAATTACAATTTTATTGCACTCGGCAACATCCGCTGTTGGTGGCGCTGTTTTTGCAGGGGAGGTCTCAAATATACCACAAACCACCATAGCCTTTGTCCCTCAGATACCGGGCGGCGGATTGGATGTTCACGAAGCCGCAGGAGGGCATACTTTAGAGAGACACGTTGGTAAAACAGAAGGAGAACTAGCACAGCGACTCGGACGAGAAATGGAAATTTCTGCGGCATCTTCCTTTGCTAGCCGTTCCATCGCTGAAGCCGCGATTGCGGAAGCAATGTACAAACAGAAAAGTGCGATCGACTCCTGGGTGAAAAAAGGAGGCAATCGTTATACGATCGACTACAACGCCAACAGAATAATTGGCATTAGCCTGCGCCGCCGTTCATCCAAAGCAACTCCAGTCTCTCGCCTAAAAATTGTCCTCCAGCGCAGCAAGAAATTACCTCCCGGATACTTTATTCTCACCGCTTATCCCCAATGATCGATCAATTTCCTAATTTAACCCAATTTTTCAGTTCCTACTTTCACCAAGACTGGCCGCTAGAAGCTGACACTCCCAGCCAAGCAGTCAACAACTATTTGAACAGCGAACCCCCCGAAAGTATTGAAGCTGCATCGCAAGAACTCGCTCAACTGCTAGAAATGCCGATTTCAGAACCAGATTTAGAAACCTTCATCCTCGATGAATTAGGCTGTTACTATGACGCACAATCGGAAAATCAAACCGTCAGAGAATGGCTAGAATCTGTGCAAAAATCTTTGACAGATCGCAGTTAATTCGGCGGTTGAAACCGCGACTACACAAACCAAGTCTGCCTCCGCAGACTAAGAGATAGAGGAATATTTAAGCCTGATTTTTTTGTAGATACTGCCTACTCTTTAGTCTCGCGTTGGGCGGACATCGTTTGTGTAGTCGCGGTTTCCAACCGCCGGGTTTCTAACCGCCTCGGATTTCAAATTAGATCGCACATTTCTCTCAAATCCCATATTTCTTCGTCCGCGAAGGCGGACATCGTTTGTGTAGTCGCGGTTTCCAACCGCCGGGTTTCTAACCGCCTCGGATTTCAAAATAGATCGCACATTTCTCTCAAATCCCATATTTCTTCGTCCGCGGAGGCGGACATCGTTCAGAGAATGGCTAGAATCTGTGCAAAAATCTTTGACCAATCCTAGATGATTCGGCGGTTGGAAACCGCGACTACACAAGCCAAGTCTGCCTCCGCAGACTAAGAGATAGAGGAGTATTTAAGCCTGATTTTTTTGTAGATACTGCCTACTCTTTAGTCTCGCGTTGCGCGGACATCGTTTGTGTAGTCGCGGTTTCCAACCGCCGGGTTTCTAACCGCCTCGGATTTCAAATTAGATCGCACATTTCTCTCAAATCCCATATTTCTTCGTCCGCGAAGGCGGACATCGTTTGTGTAGTCGCGGTTTCCAACCGCCGGGTTTCTAACCGCCTCGGATTTCAAAATAGATCGCACATTTCTCTCAAATCCCATATTTCTTCGTCCGCGGAGGCGGACATCGTTCAGAGAATGGCTAGAATCTGTGCAAAAATCTTTGACCAATCCTAGATGATTCGGCGGTTGGAAACCGCGACTACACAAGCCAAGTCTGCCTCCGCAGACTAAGAGATAGAGGAGTATTTAAGCCTGATTTTTTTGTAGATACTGCCTACTCTTTAGTCTCGCGTTGCGCGGACATCGTTTGTGTAGTCGCGGTTTCCAACCGCCGGGTTTCTAACCGCCTCGGATTTCAAATTAGATCGCACATTTCTCTCAAATCCCATATTTCTTCGTCCGCGAAGGCGGACATCGTTTGTGTAGTCGCGGTTTCCAACCGCCGGGTTTCTAACTCTCAAATCCCATATTTCTTCGTCCGCGGAGGCGGACATTGTTTGTGTAGTCGCGGTTTCCAACCGCCGACTTTTACTTGCTAATAGTCAACAAATAACCTTCATGGACATTGACATTAGGAACAACATAAGTCAAATTATTACCAACAACCGAAACACTTTCTTCTTTAACCGCAACTAGCTTTTGCACAGCGCCTTCGAGATTGTTAGGAATCTTCTCTAATTTGAGACTAACTTTTTGACCGCTTTTAATCCCAAGCTGCTGCAAATTCACAAGATTCAAGGTAACGGTTGTGGCTGAGGAATAATTGCGATCGAAATAACCCAAAAGTACCTGTGCTTTACCTTCGGGATTTGACTTGCTAGCTAAGGCCACAAGACGATCGCGATCTGACCGGCTCAGCACCCGCGAATTTACTCCATCAGCATAAGCTTTGTAAGTCCACCAAGCAGCCCTCGGCTCAAAAGTATTCGGTACAACCGTCCCAGTCAGGGTATTGTTGAAGCAATTACTAACTTTTTTACCTACGGTTGTATCCCAACAGGCTCTGCAAGCACCATCCGCTCTTGCATACTCTAAGTTAGACAAATAACCTAAAATTTCCCCCGGCTGATACTGCGCTAATTCTCCGACAATTTCGTTGACATAAATCTTTTGCAATTTTAGTTCCTTGTAAAAGGGACTTTGTTGAAAATTGCGTTTAGCATCAAATACGTGATCGTCAACAAATAAAATTATGGTATCATTGAGTTCGTGCCAAGCTAGGAAATTTACTTCCAGTTTGTTCGCTTTGCAGTAATCCAAAAAAGCCGCGAGATATTCTTTGTTGTAAGTGCTGATGCTCGGCCCGCCAATCATCGCTGACGGCCCCAATTCTTGCCGCAAGATTTTGTAAGCTCTTTTGTAAGTTTCAAAGAATTGTTCTCTGCTACCTTTCCAAAATGGATTTGCTAAATCTGGTTCGTTCCAGATATCCCAAATAATTTTTTTGCCTTTATTTTGTTGTGCTAACTGTCGGATGAATGCTTCCCACGCGGGGTAATTTTGATAGGGCCAGCCTTTGGGATTGCTACCGTAGCCCCACAAGTCGCTAACTAATAGTTGAAATTCGGCTCCGCTGGCGATTACTCGATCGTACACATCGAGTCTTCCGGCGCGCCACAGCTTGGGCTGCAAGGGCTTAATCGAGCTATCGGGGGGCTTGCTGGGGTCGATTCCGTGCAAGAAGCCGCTCATGGAGGTGATACCGGTGGCTGGTTGTCCAAAATCGACTGTGACGTGCGATCGCATTTGGGCAATAGTTGGCTGCTGCCCAACATACGCGATTAACAGGACTGTTACCAAAGTTAAGCAAATTGGTAGCAGCTTATTAATTGGTTTGAACTTGAAGGTGAATTGCATATTGTATGTGGTTGAAAATAGAAAGAGACTTCAATAAAGGTATGTAGTTGCGCTTTAGCGCTCTTTTCTATTTAATATATGAAAGAAAGAGCGCTGAAGCGCAACTACGTACCTTAGAATGAGTTCAATCAAGGTATGTAGTTGCGCTTCAGCGCTCTAATCTATATATTCAAAGAGCGCTGAAGCGCAACAACGTACCTTAAAATGAGGTTTTTGAAAGGTATGTAGTTGCGCTTTAGCGCTCTTTGAATATATACATTCAAAGAGCGCTTAAGCGCAACTACGTACCTTAAATTTTAACGAACAGACAAGGCAACTTCATAACCCTGTACTAATTCCATCAATTCTTGCCAAGCTTCTGAATTAATTAGCGAACAAGTATCAAGTTGAACCCCCTTTTCTGAAGATAACGCAACAAAATTTACGATCCAACTCAAGATAGTTTCGCTTGTCAACAATGGCGTGCATTTCCAAGCTGACTGCAACTTCTCCACCATCCCGGACATATCCCCCCGCTCCCAAGCTTGCCAAGCCTGCCATACTAGATAATAGTAATGGAGCATACTGTCAACTTTTTCGATCTGTTTTTGGACTTTGGGGGCGATCGCAAATTTGTCTCGATTCCCACTAGCAGATAGAACTTGGGCGACAACTTCTGAGTATTCCAACAGCATCCGTTCTTCCTTAAAAAGCTCTTGAGCCCGCAGTTTGCAAGCTTGTCCTGCCAGCCTCCGCAATTCGGGATTTTGGGCCCATAATTCTACGGTTTCAGCTAACTCTTGTACAGTCTGTTGCGAATCTATTGTCGGATCCGCAATTAACTTTCCGGTATCTCCCAACTCTTCGGGAATTCCGCTGACTGCTGTGGCAATTACGGGCAATCCCTTCGCCATTGCTTCCATTACTGCTAGCGGCATTCCCTCGGCTTTGGATGATAAAATAAAGATGTCGCTGGCATCCAACCAATCGGCAACATCCCACCGCTGGCCGATAAATTTAACTTGTTCGGTGACTCCTAATTGGCTGACAGTTGCTCTCAATTCCGGTTCCATGTTGTCGTGAGTGGTGGAACCGGGGCCGGCCCAAACGAAGTAAATTTGCGGCCAAACAGGCAGATTTTTCAGTTTGGCGATCGCCTGCAATTGATACTGATATCCTTTAATTGGAGTCAGTCTCGCCGCCGTGAAACAAACCACAGCCTCTTCGGGAATGCCTTGTTCTTGGCGCAGGCGCTGGCGGGTTGAGAGATTGGGCGGTTCAAAGTAATTGTTTGGCCTGCCGTAATAAATTACTTTCCCCCATTCCCGAGGCATTTTGAACAAACTCTTGAACAAGTTTAAATTCTCGTGGGAAACAGCTATCACCGCTTTAGCCAAGTTGTACTGGTAGGAGACTGCATCGAAATAGGGAATTTGATCGCCACGGTTAAAAGTCTTATAAGTGCGATCGATATAACCGAGAGTAATTACATAAGGTATGTTTTGTTTGAGCGCAACTTGTTTCGCAGCAAAATTTGCCATCGGCCAGCCATCGCTAAATATAATTAAATCCGGTTTAGCTTCCGCGTAAATTCTTTCAGCATCGCTACAATTGTAGGCAATTCGCAAAAACTCCCTCATCGTATCGAACTCCAGCCAAATATGCTCGATACCTAGTTGTTGTTGTTCGGTAATTAAAGGATTAGAAGCTTTAGTTTGCACGCTAGTAACTCGGTAGCCATCGGCTGCTAATTTGCAAAGCAGCGAGTGGTTAAACTGCGCCAAACCGCCGATTCCGTGGTCTTCTGCGTAGACGAGTACGTGCGGTGCAAGTTTGCGGCCAATTGAACTGGGTTCTGATTTAAATTGATAGGTATTGTTGACTGCCTCCGCCACCATGTCTTGCCATTCTTTTAAATTGGTTAAGGCATAGGCATCAAAGTTGTTCGTGTATTTTTCCGAAGAAACTCTAAAAGTTTCCAACCATTTAAAAACTGTTTCTGTGCCATTATAAGGAGTATAGTAGAGAGATTTTTTCAAACACTCGACCATCTCTGGCAAATATCCGTCGTGGTACATCCGCCACGCTATCCACACTAAAGACTTGTAACGTTCTGCCTTTTGTAATTGGCGTATGCGATCGGGTAAATTGGGTTGGGCGAAGAATTGCTCCATCACAGTTTCCATGCTTTTCATCACTTTTTGCCCGCCGGACATGAGATTGCTATTGTGCTGGCGGTAGCAGGTTAATATCTCTTTCAACCACGCACATTTGCAGCCTTTTAAACCCAAACGCAAAGCAAAATCTAAATCTTCTGTTGGCGGAAAGCGATGGTCAAAACCGCCCAGACGTTCCCACCACTCGCGCCGCACCATCATTGCACTGGGACGCACGCTTTTGTGCAGGACAAAGCTTTCTAAATCTAAGTTGGGCGTGTCTTCCCAAGGCATGACTGGGTAGATGTCTTTTCCGGTTTCATCAACCATCAACCAGCCGTTTTGTACCATCCCTAAAGAGGGGTCAGCTTCAAAACAAGCAATTTGTTTGGCGAGTTTTTCTGGCAGGAAAAAGTCGTCGGCATCCAGAAATGCTAAGAATTCGCCTTTGGCCAGTTCGCAAGCGCGGTTTCGGGCTTTTGCTGCTCCTTGATTTTCTTGATATACGTACTGAATTACATCGCGGTACGGCTCTAAAGTTTGCCTCGTATTGTCTGTAGAACCGTCATCTACGACGATGATTTCCCAGTTTTGGTAAGTTTGATTTACAGCACTCTCCACAGCTCTAGTAATGTAGCGTTCGCAGTTGTATGCCGGGATAATTACGCTGACTCGCGGTGTTTTTGAGGTAGGTATGCTAGCCATTATTTTTTTCCATTCTGGTAAGTTTCTTAACGATTGAAAATCGATTGTAACTCCATAAGTTTGAGCGATCGCACTCAGACGCTTCTGCCAATCTGTGACTGTTGGCCTTAGAGGATAAGGACTGTACTGGATAGATTTTTGGAAAAATTCAACCGCCTCTACTGGATGGTTACTATAGTACAATTGCCAAGCCATCCAAGTCAATGCTTCGTAAAAAGCCGGATTTTCTAACTCGCGGATGTGCTGCGGCAAATCTGGTTTGGCGAAAAATTGCTGTTTTAAGGTAATAAAAAGATTGGCTTGTTTGAGAGCTTTTTTTATGGATACATTTTGATCGTGCTGGCGGTAGGATACTGTCACTTGAGGCAGCCATGCTGCTTGGCAACCCAAGAGGGCTAAACGCAGGACTAAATCTGAATCGTCTACTGAATCAAATTCTGAATTAAATCCGCCTGCAAGTTCGAGCCAATGGCGCGAAAACATCATGGCGCTGGGAAGTACGGGCATTTGTACTATCCAAGTTTCTAAATCTAATTTGGGGAAATATTCCCAAGCTTTGATATCGGAAATTTTGTCGCCTTGCTGGTTGACAATGCGCCAGCCGCTGTTAACAATTCCTAAGGATGGTTGCTGGCGAAATAGGGATATTTGTGCTGCTAATTTATCTGGCCAAAAGAAGTCATCTTGATCTAAAAAAGCGATGAATTCGCCTTTGGCTTCTTGAATTCCTCGGTTGCGGGCTGCTGCTACTCCGGCATTTTCTTGATATACGTAGCGAATTTTGTCAAAATAAGGCTGCAATACCTGATGTGTCTCATCTGTCGAACCGTCGTCTACAACGATAATTTCTAAATCTGTAAAAGTTTGGCACAGCACGCTTTCTACCGCTTGCACGATGTAGCGAGATCCGTTGTATGCTGCTATAATTACGCTGACTTGCGGTGTGCGTGTGGCTGCTGACATTGTTTACCTGGTTGTTAAGTAGAAGGCCGAAGGAAGAGGGAAGAGGGAAGAGGGAAAAAGATATACACAACAAGCTTGAGGGCGAGCCGTATTTTGAGTTTTATTAGGTGGGTTTACTTAACTGGTTGCTATCTTAGTTTAATCGAAATATGTGTTTGCTCGACTTGCCTACAAATTAACTTAAAGTTCGTTAGCGCAGCCCTCGAAGAGGATCGCACCAATGGCATCCAGATACTCGGCATTTACCAAAAAAAATTGGTTGAAAGCCCCAATCCGGAGCGGGAGAAATTAAAATCAGACTATTCATTACTCGATTCGTCGGACTTAATGGTAGAGTTCGATTTAAGGTGTCAACTGTCAACTGTCAACTGTCAACTGTCAACTGTCAACTGTTGAAAGCCGGCCGATGTCGGTGCATGATTTGGAGGATATTAGAGAGGTTTTGCTCTACAATTACACAGGGAATTATTACTAAACAGGAACGTTAAAAGTGAATTCAGAAACAGCAGCGGTTGATTTGCAACAACAGGCAGAAATATATTTAGCTTTAGGGAAGTTGGATCGGACGATCGCACTTTGCCACCAAATTCTCGAATCCCACCCCGATTCCGCCGAGACTTGCAAAACCCTAGGAAAGGCGCTGCAAGCTCAGGGTAAGCTAGAAGACGCTCGGTATTGGTATAAAGTTGCGATCGCCCACAAACCCGATTTTGCCGAAGCTTTTGCTAACCTCGGCACCCTCTGCGCTAGTTTGCAACAATGGCAAGAGGCGATCGACTGTTACCAAAAAGCGATCGCCCTGCAACCAGACTTTGCAGGATTTTACCGCAATTTGAGCCGGATATTTACCGAAGTCGGTCAACCTCGGCAAGCAGCCGACTGTTGGTATCAATCACTCAGCGTGGAACCCATCGACATACCGGAAGAATATCTAGATTTGGGCAATACCTTATTGGCGCAAAACAAGCCACAAAAAGCTCTAGTTTGTTACCACCGCGCTATTTATTTAAACCCTAGTTGTTGTGAAGCTTACACCAAATTAGCCGAAGCTGCTAGCGCGCTAAAACAGTGGGACGAAGCTATTGTTAACTACCGCAAAGCTATCAAGCTGCAACCGGATATTTCGGAGTTACATTACAAATTAGGCAATGTTTTGCAAGCCAATAAACTCTGGCGCGAAGCAGAATCTGCCTACTGCGAAAGTATTGAGCTGAATCCGAATTCTTTTTGGTCTTACTACAATTTAGGCAGCGTTCTGCTCGAATTAGAACAATGGCAAGAAGCTATTATTGTCTACCGCACGGCTGTGGCAATTGACCCAAATTTTTCTTGGTCTTACTACAGCCTCGGCGAAGCTTACGGCAAATTAGAAAAATGGTCGGAGTGCGCCGCAGCATACCAGCACGCTGTTGACTTAGACCCAAATTTTTCTGGTTCTTGTCACAAGTTGGGAGATGCACTTTTTCAATTAGAAAAATGGTCGGAATCTGCGACAGCTTACCAGCGGGCGATCGCCCTTAATTCCGAATTCTTTTGGTCTCATTATAATTTAGCATTAACTTTAGTTAAACTCCAGGATTGGTTGGCAGCAATCTCCGCCTACCAGCGCGCCATCGAACTCAATCGAGACTTTTCTTGGGCTTACCACAATTTAGGAGAACCGCTGTTAAAAACCCAGCAGTGGAAAGCAGCAGCTACTGCTTATCAGCGCGCTATTGAACTCAACCCCAATTTTTCTTGGTCTTATTATAATTTAGGCGATGCTTTGACTGAGATCCACAACTGGAACGAAGCTGTTTCTGCTTACCTTTGTGCGCTGCAAATCGAACCCGAACTCCCCAACATTGACGCCAAGTTAGGCGATGCTCTCATCAAAAGAGTGCCGTCAGGGTTAGATCCGGCAACGAGTTACTATCACCACGAATTGCAGCCGCTGCACGCTCCTGAATTTTACTGCGAAACAGCCCAAAAGTTTGCCGAGAGCGATCGCCCCGACGCAGCTACAGTCTTGTACTTGATGGCGTTAGAAATTCGGCCGCAAGATGCCGCAATATCCGGGAAATTGGCGGAAATTTTGCAAAAAAAGGACTTTACGGGCGATCGCAGTATATTATCAGAGTTGGAGAATGACGATATTCGCGATCGCTACATTGCCCGAGTCGTCAAAAATCACACTTTTGCAGAAGTCGGGGGATTGTGGGGAACAGTCAACGAAAAAGTATCTGTAGCAAGCAAATACGGTGCAGTTTCTCTGACAATGATTGATGTCACGCCCCCAGCCGCACACATTTGGGATGATTTTCGCGATCGTATGGCAAGTTTAAATATTGCTAATTATAATTGTATCAGTCAAGATATAACTCAGATTCAGCTTGCAGAAATTGGTGAGCCTTACGATGTCGTCCACTGTGCAGGAGTTTTGTACCATCACCCCCACCCTTTGCAAATTTTAATGAGCTTGCGTCAAATAACAGGGCAGTATTTAATCTTAACTTCAGCAATTACCCAAGAACTTATAGAAAACGAGCGGGGACGCTACGAAATTCCAGCTTCTGGGGTAATCTTCATTCCCGCTTTGGGCGAAGCAGAACGAGCTATCTTAACAGCTTACTGGCAACAGTACACCTACGGCACACCAATTCTCGGAGTAATTGATAAAGCAGTTTTTGACATCAACGACTTTGGCCCATGGTGGTGGCTTCCTACAGCTTCTGCTTTAGAATCTATGTGTAAAGTAGCTGGCTTTAAGGTTTTAGATAAAGGATTGACTTGGTACAATAACGCTCTGACTCTATTGCTGGAGATTTAAAGATTGTGCATTCAGTTGACAGTTGTAGGGGCGGTGGATGGTGCGTGCCCGCCCTCTTCGTTAACAGTTGACCGCTTGAGGGCGACCTCTACCTAGAAGGAAGAGGATTGGAGTAATGAATAGTCTGATTTTAATTTATTCCAAAAGGGAGAGGATTTAAACCAATTCTTTCTGGTAAACGAACAATTTCAAAAAATCCGCACAAACAAATGATCGAAAATTCTATTTATGAGATGATTCCTAGTTCTCTTCCTCCAATATTCCTACTAGAACCCAGTCTGTTTTTAATTGCCAAATAAAATATACGAACCGCACCCGATGGTTGGGATTTTATTAATTACCCAAATCCTTGCTTTATTGCTTCTGACTTATCTTCTACATAACTAAGCCTTATTCCATCCGTTACAGCGGTTCTCAAAAAAGTGATGTATGCCCTATGCCCTATGCCCTGTTTGCCCTATGCCCTATGCCCTATGCCCTATGCCCTATGCCTATGAGTACCTCATATGGGAGATCGAAAAGCTATACATCTTCTGTTACATAATCCATTGCCGAACTTCCTTCTTCCTTTATATTTGGAAAAACACTCAATGAACAATCAGCAACCAGAGACGGCATTAGGAAACATTTTAGTAGTAGACGATACGCCAGAAAATCTGCGCCTGTTGTCTACAATGTTGACTCATCGGGGGTACGCGCCCCGCTGCGTGATTAACGGGCAAATGGCTCTGAGAGCCTGCAATTCTAATCCGCCCGATTTGATTTTACTCGACATAATGATGCCGGAAATGAACGGCTACGAAGTGTGTCAGCATCTGAAATCCGAACCTAAAACTCGCGAAATTCCGGTAATTTTTATCAGCGCTAAAGATGAAGTTTTCGACAAAGTAAACGCATTTGCAGTAGGAGCCGTTGACTACATCAGCAAGCCATTTCAGTTTGAAGAAGTGCTCGCCCGCATCGAAAGTCACCTGACCCTGCGGAACTTACAAAAACAGCTAAAAGAACAAAATGTGCTGCTTCTAGAAGAAATAACCAGCCGTTTAGCCGTTGAAAAAACTCTTTACGAAAAAAACCAGGTTTTGCAACAAGAAATCAGCAACCGCCTCGCCGTTGAAAAAGCCTTGCAAGAGCAAAACTTGCTCCTCCAACAAGAGATATCGAACCGCAAGCGCGCTGAATCTGCCCTCTTAAAATCTAACCAAGAATTGGCGCGGTCGAATGCCGAACTAGAACAATTTGCTTATGTAGCTTCTCACGACTTGCAAGCGCCTTTAGCAACTATTGCCAGCTACGCTCAACTTTTAGAAAAACGCTACAAAGACCAACTCGACAGCCAAGCTATTAAGTTTATCACCAATATCGTTCAGGGCTGCACGAGAATGCAAACTTTAATTGACGATTTGCTCGAATATTCGCGAGTTGGTCGCAGTCAGAAACCCTTTGAATTGGCAGATTGCAATCATGCCGTCCAGCAAGCAATTGCCAACCTACAAGGGGCTATCCGCAACGCTCAAGCAGTTGTTACCTACAGTGAATTGCCAGAGGTAATGGGGGATATTTCTCAACTGGTACAGCTTTTTCAAAATTTACTCGGCAATGCAATTAAATATCGCCACGATGCACCGCCTACGGTTCATATTACCGCTTCCCAACATGAGGAAAACTGGTTGTTTTCTGTGTCGGATAATGGGATTGGGATTGCTCCACAGCATCAAGAACGCATCTTTCAAATTTTCCAGCGCTTGCACACTCAAAGAGAATATTCTGGGACAGGTATTGGTTTAGCAATTTGTCAAAAGATTGTGGAACGTCACGGTGGATCTATGTGGGTGGAGTCGGAACCGGGTCAAGGTTCAACTTTTCACTTTACTCTCCCTTAATCGAGACATCAAGCACACACTTATAGCGGTTATCGGAAAGATGAGGTATTGACCAATTCATTAACCATTACAAAATTCCGCAATCCCCGAATCCCCGAATCCTCGAATCTCAAATCTCAAATCAAATTTGTACCTCATCTTTCGCTCGAAAGGCTATATAGCGGTTCTCAAGCGTGGTGAGGTATTCCCGATGCCCGATGCCCGATGCCCGATGCCCGATGCCCGATGCCCGATGCCCGATGCCCGATGCCCGATGCCCGATGCCCTATGCCCATGAGTACCTCATATTTTTGAGAAAGGCTATATCCAGAAGCTAGATGACAGGAGAAGCTGAATTAAATCCTATATTTTCAGGGCGAAGCTTGAAGGTAGCAGTTAAATTGCAAGTTAGAATAAAACATATTTCGCGTTGACAGCCGAGTGAATTTGTGATATAATTATAACTCTTAAACACAAGTTTTGTAGCGTTCAGTCACACCGCAATCCGATCGCCGATGTATGTGTAGGTGCAATTCGATAACTCCCCCGGAAATAAAAGATAAAATCCAAGTTAGCTTGAGACAACTTTTAATTAATAAATATTATGAAAGCAGTTTTTAACTTAGCTGTACCTCCTACGTGCTTCAAGGTTCTGTTAGTAGAAGACCACCCTCAGGAAGCTGAGCTTATTGAAGATTTGCTGTCAGGAATTAGCGGCCTGCAGTATATATTGCTGACGAAAGTAGAGTGCCTCAGCGAAGCGCAGCAGCGATTGAATCAAGAAAGTTTTGACATAATTTTATTAGACCTTTCACTACCAGACAGTCAGGGCATCGAGACGGTGGCTCGGATACAAGAGTACGGGGTAAATGTGCCGATCGTAGTTTTGACCGCCCAAAACGACGAAGAGCTGGCGCTGCGGTTGATTTCGGTGGGCGTACAGGATTATTTAGTCAAAAGAAAAATCGACGGCGAACTGTTAATGCGATCGCTCCGTTACGCCATAGAACGCCAGAACAGTCAAGATGCTTTGCGAAAAAGCGAAGAAAAATATCGCTCGGTGGTGGAAAATTCCCTGATCGGAATTGCCATCGTCGCTCCAATTATTGACCCCGCAATTGCTGAAAATTGCAATTGGATTGAAGTTAACGACGCGCTGTGCGATTTGCTCTTATACGAGCGCGACGAACTCGTAGACAAGCATTGCCTGGAGCTTACTCATCCAGAGGATTTTGAGGCTAATTTTGAAAAATTTTCTCAGATGTTAGCAGGTAAAACCGACGGTTACATCTCAGATAAAAGGTGGTTTAGAAAAGATGGCGAAATAGTTTACACGCGAGTTTCGCTGCGCTGCATCCGCGGCCTAGATGGATCTATTGACCGGATAATTGAAGTGGTGTTGGACGTGAGCGATCGCTACCGCTACGAAGCACAACTGAAAGCATCTGAAGAATTTTTAAACCACACTCTAAATGCGACCCCAGATCCAATTTTTGTCAAAGATGACCAGCACCGCTGGATGATATTAAATGATGCTTTTTGTCAGTTGATAGGGAAATCTCGACAAGAACTGATCGGCAAATCAGAATATGACTTTCTTCCAAAATCAGAAGCGGATGTTTTTTGCAGAAAAGATGAAGAATTATTGGCAAAAGATATCAGTTTGGAAACAGAAGATAAATTCACCGACACTGCGGGGAAAGAATGGATAATTTCTACCAAAAAAAGCGTTTTTAAAAGAGCTGATAACAGTAAAGTAATAGTTGGCACAATCAGAGATTTTACCGAATACAGACGGCAGCAAATAGCTCTGGAACAAAGCGAAGCTCGATTTCAAAAACTCGTAGCTAACCTGCCCGGAGTAATTTATCAATTTCGCTCTTCAGCAACTGGAGAAAGATCTTTTCCCTATGTCTCTTCTGGGAGTCGCGAACTTTACGAATTAGAGGCGGAAGTAATAGAGCAAAATGCAGAATTGTTTTTCAGCGGAATTCATGCAGACGATCGCTTAGATTTAGAAGCATCGATCGCAATTTCAGCCGCTACGCTGGAACCTTGGCGGCAGCAGTGGCGGCAGATTATGCCATCCGGAAAAGTTAAGTGGCTGCAAGGAGCATCCAGACCGGAAAGGCTCACCAATCAGAGCAAATCTGAGAGCAAAGGCGATATTCTCTGGGACGGTTTAGTGATGGATATCACTGAGTTAAAGCAGGCACAGACAGAGCGCGATCGCTTTTTTACTATTTCCTTAGACTTGCTTTGCATTGCTGGTTTCGACGGCTATTTTAAACGATTAAACTCTGCTTGGTCAAATGCTCTGCGCTACAGCAGTGCCGAACTGCTCGCCAAACCATTCATCGAATTTGTTCATCCAGACGATCGAGCAGCCACCTCAGCCGAAATGGAAAAACTAATCGCCGGTACGTCCATTATCTACTTTGAAAACCGCTATCTTTGCCAAGACGGTTCCTACAAATGGTTGCTGTGGACGGCATCGCCTTTTAGCGAAGAAGGTTTGATTTATGCAGTGGCTCGCGATATTACTTCTCGCAAAAAAGCTGAGTCGGAACTTCAGCGACAAGCAGTAGCAATGGCCGCTGCTCATGACGGCATTGCTATTTTTAACGCTCGTAAAGAATGTATTTATTCAAACGACGCTTATCTTAAAATGTACGGCTTGGCTAGCGCTAGCGAACTGTATGGGAAGAAATGGAAAATGCTCTACAGCCGTGCTGAAATTCAATATCTTGAACGTGAAATAATCCCGGCGCTCCAGGAAAAAGGGTACTGCAATATAGAAGCGATCGGTCAGCGGCGCGACGGTACTAAGTTCCCTCAAGAATTGTCGCTGACAATGCTTGCAGGGGGCGAGATAATTTCGATCTTCCGCGATATCACCAAAAGAAAACAAGCAGAATCAGAACTGCAATCTAGCCAGCGCCGCTATCAAACTTTAGCAGAAGCATCGCCGGTTTGCATATTTCACAGTGATGCCTTTGGTAATTGTCTTTATGTGAATCAGCGGTGGAGCGAAATCACGGGATTAGATCCAGAATTAGCAGCCGAAACAGGCTGGATGAATGCCGTACATCCTGATGATGCCGAGCGGGTGAAAAATGAATGGTATGGAGCAGTTATTAACAAAATTCCTTTTAAATCAGAATACCGCTTTCAGCGTCCAGACGGTCGGGTAATTTGGGCGATCGGTCAGGCGATCGCCGAAATCGGAGACAAGCAGGAAGTTAAAGGCTATATCGGCAGCATTACTGATATTAGCGATCGCAAACAAGCTGAATTAGACCTACTGCGGGTGACTCAAGCCGTAGAAAGCACCAGTGATGCGATCGGCATTGCTGACTTGACAGGGCGATCGATCTACCACAATCAAGCCTTTATTGTGCGGTACGGCTACACAGCAGAAGAACTGAACGCAGCGGGTGGAGCAACGGCAATTTATCCGCAAAATTCAGTGCTGCAAGAAATGTTTAAAACGATTCGTAAAGGCAAATCTTGGCAAGGCGAACTCAAAATCAAAACTAAAAGCAAGGAACTGGTAACAACCTTATTTCGCGCTGACTGTATTAAAGATGAAACTGATAATTTAATCGGGTTTGTGGGAGTAATTACCGACATCACAGACCGCAAAAAAGCTGAGATGGCGCTGCTAAAGCAATTAAGGCGAGAACGCCTGGTAGTTGCCATGCTCGATCGCATTCGCTCCTCCCTCAATTTAGAAGAAGTTCTCACCGCTGCTGTCGATCAAGTGCGGCAATTATTGCAAACAGACCGCACAGTTATTTACCGCTTTAATCCCGACTGGAGCGGCACTGTAGTTGTCGAATCCGTGGCAAAGAATCGAATTTCGCTCCGAGGTTTTAACAATTTTGACCTCTGTTTTAAAGATAAATTTGTTGCTATTTACCAGCAAGGCTGTATTCGAGCTATCGAAGATATTTATGGTGAAAATCTGAGCGAATGCTACATTAAAATTCTCGAAAGTTTTGAAGTGAGAGCTAACTTAGTAGTGCCGATTTTACAAGCACGAGAAAGCATTTACCCTGCCCAATCCACCGCAGAAAATCAACTTTGGGGACTGCTGATCGCCCACGATTGCAGCGGCCCCCGTGTCTGGGATTCCTCAGAAATAGAATCCCTGCGGCAATTGTGCGTGCAATTGGCGATCGCGATCCAGCAATCAACACTATTTCAACAAGCACAAACCGAAATAGCCGATCGCAAACAAGCAGAAGCAGCCCTACAATTAGCTAAAGAAGCCGCCGAAACCGCCAACCGCGCCAAAAGCGAATTTCTCGCCAACATGAGCCACGAACTCCGCACGCCTTTAAACGGGGTTTTAGGTTACGCTCAAATCCTCAAAACCGACAGAGACTTAAGCTGCGATCAACAAGAAAGTCTCAGCAATATTCAACATTGCGGTCAACACCTGCTGATGTTAATCAACGATGTTTTAGACCTTTCTAAAATCGAAGCTAGAAAAATGGAACTCTACCCGGAAGAGTTAAATTTTCTAAATTTTACGAAAAATATTGCGGATCTGTTTCAGATGCGGGCAGATCAAAAAGGAATTTGTTTCAATTACGAACAAGTATCGCCCCTGCCCACCTGCGTCCAAGTCGATCAAAAAAGATTGCGCCAAATTCTAATTAATTTACTCAGCAATGCGGTTAAATTTACTAACAGCGGCGGAGTAACTTTCAAAGTCGGCTATGTCGGCACAGAGGCCTGGAGTCGCAGACAAGGAGAAACATACGAATTCTCGCTTTTGAGTTCTGAACTCAAAGAAAATTATCTGCGCTTTTCCCACAATGCGATCGCAGCTAAACACGCTTTAAAAATCCGATTTCAAGTCGAGGATACCGGGACAGGAATAGACAAAAGCAAGTTAGAAGAAATATTTTTGCCCTTCCACCAAGTAGGAGGCAATACCTTTGTTGAAGGTACGGGTCTCGGACTCTCGATCAGCCAGAAATTAGCGAAACTGATGGGCAGCAAAATTCGCGTCAACAGCACTTTCGGAAAAGGCAGCACTTTCTGGCTAGATTTAGAATTGCCCGCAGCCAAACGCTACTTAGAGGTGTCTCCTTTGCGGGAAAAACGCTGGCTGGTCGGTTTTGTGGGCAATAAGCGGAAAGTGCTAATCGTGGACGACAATCAACTAAATCGCGATTTGTTGTGCAGGATGCTGGGGCGTTTGGGATTTGAAGTTGCAGAGGCACAAAATGGTCAAGAATGCCTCTACAAAGCAGTCAAATTTCAACCTGATGTGATTTTAATGGACTTGCAAATGCCTGTAATGGATGGCTTAGAAACTACAAGGAGACTGCGGCAGTTGCCGGAATTAAAAGATGTCGTGTTAATCGCTTTGTCAGCTAGCGTTTTCGAGTCGGCGCAGCAAGAGAGCATCCTTGCAGGGTGCGATGATTTTCTTCCCAAGCCGATCGAAGCAAATCACTTTTTGGAACAGTTGCGCGTGCATTTGGGACTAGAATGGATTTACGAGGAATCTCCGGAAAACCAAAATTGTAAAACTCCCAGTTTGTCACCAGCATCTGATTTTCCTGCTTATGCTGCTCTGTTACCTGCGGCTTCTGAGTCGGTAGCAAAAATTGTGAAACTTGCGGCTATGGGCGACATTGAAGAAATTTTTGAGGAGAGTGCTAAGCTGGAAAGTTTGGAACCAAAATTAGTGCCGTTTGCCACGAAGCTCCGCCAACTTGCTAAGGGATTTCAGCTCAAACAAATTCGGAATATTTTACAGCAGTATATCGATGGTTAGTAGTTATTAGTTATTGGTTATTGGTTATTGGTTATTGGTTATTGGTTATTGGTTATTGGTTATTGGTTATTGGTTATTGGTTATTGGTTATTGGTTATTGGTTATTAGTTATTAGTTATTGGTTATTGGTTATTGGTTATTAGTTATTGGTTCAAATGCCCAATGCCAATGCCCAATCCCTCCGCTACGCTCCGCCCAATGCCCAATGCGTACCTCATGTTAGTGAGAAAGGCTATATAATATTCTGTTGTTTCACTGTAACAGCCAACCAAATAAATCTCCTACTGTCAGTTGCAATTCCCTGGCAAAAGATGGCACGGGCAATAACTGTTCCGGTTCGTCAAACACCTCGGTTGATTGAGCCGGCCGATATACAAAAACCGATCGCTCTTCTGGATCGATTAACCAACCCGTTTGAGTTCCGTGTTTGAGACAATGTAAAATATTTTTAGTAACTTTAGTTTGGCTTTGGTCGGGGGAGAGGATTTCAATTGTCCAATCCGGGGCGATCGCAAACACATTTGCCACACAGCCATTTTCGTTGCGGGGAATGCGCTCCCAAGTGAATACAGTCACGTCGGGAACGATCGCGCGACCGCCAAAAACACACCGCAGTTCGGGAAATGCTCGCGCCACCTTTTGAGGTTTGAGAGCAGCATTAGCAGCACTTGTCAACTCGCCTTGAATTACACTATGTTCTCCTTGAGGCATGGGTTTTTGAATGATTTTACCGTCAATGTACTCGCTGGCTGGCTTGGTTTCTGACAACTTCAGAAACTCTTCGAGTGTCAAAGATTTTGGCAGGGTTTGTACCATCCGATTTTACCTCTAAAATAGGAGTTTCACCTGCTATTTTACCAAAAATGGCCCGACTCGCGCGATCGCCGCTCCGCTTACTTCTTGCTTCGGCTATACCACCTTGCATCCTGCGGCTAATCTTGCTTCTATATATTCAGAGACAGTTTTTTGAGAGATTTGGGATTGAAAATACTTTGCCTCAGTAACGGCCACGGAGAAGATGCGATCGCCCTTCGCATCTTGCAGGAACTACAACAGCACCCGCATCCCCCAGAATTATTAGCCGTGTTTCCGCTAGTGGGGGAAGGGCAAGCTTTCGCTCAACTAGAAAACGCCCGCATCATCGGCCCGGTGCAGCGGATGCCTTCGGGTGGCTTTATCTACATGGATGGAAAGGAATTTTTGCGCGATGTCAAAGGCGGGTTGCTTCAGTTGACTCTAGCTCAGTTTAAAGCTATCCGCGCTTGGGTGCGATCGCAACAACAGTCTGGAAATCACAACGCCGCGATTTTAGCTTGCGGGGATATTGTACCGCTGCTGTTTGCTTGGCTCAGCGGCGCGCCCTATGCCTTTGTCGGCACGGCCAAGTCCGAATATCACGTGCGGGACGAGCAGGGGCCTCTGGCTGGCAAATCCCGCCCGTGGGCTTGGAAGATTTGGTCGCGATCGGTTTATTTCCCTTGGGAGCGCTGGTTGATGACTAGAAAGCTCTGTAAAGCTGTTTTTGTGCGGGACGCCCTCACCGCCGAGACTTTAGAAAAGCTGGGAATTCCCGCCTACAATCTCGGCAATCCCATGATGGACGGACTCGAACCGGAAAACCCCGCCCGTTTTTACGGCGCTGATGCAGAGTTTCGGGAAATGGAGCGATCGCTCGTCATCACCTTACTGCCCGGTTCCCGAGCGCCGGAAGCCTATGCTAATTGGCTGCTAATAGTAGAGGCTGTAGCCGGAATTTTGTCTCTGTTTGGCGATCGCAAATTGTTATTTTTCGGAGCTATTTCTCCCGAGTTAAACTTAGAAGCTTTGCGACCTAGTTTAGAATTTTTCGGCTGGCGCCAAGAGGGCGAAACTAAAACCCAGCGGCGAGAAGGTAGTATTTTGCGACCTGCTGTTTCTAACGCTCAAGAAATTAGGAAAGAATCTCCTAATTTGCTATTGCCCTTGACTTTTGTGCAAAGAAAAGCCACGATGATTTTAACTCAGCAAAGTTTTAACGATTGTTTGTACCAAGCCGATTTAGCGATCGCAATGGCCGGAACAGCTACAGAACAATTTGTAGGTTTAGGAAAACCGGCGATCGCCATTCCCGGAACCGGCCCGCAATTTACTCCCGCTTTTGCCGAAGCTCAAAGTCGCCTCTTAGGCCCCTCCTTAATTTTAGTCAAACATCCCGCCGAAGTTGCCGGCACCATCCAGTCTTTGCTTCGCGATCCTGACAGGTTGCAGCTAATCGCTGAAAATGGCTGGCGCCGCATGGGAGAAAGCGGTGCATCAGCCCGAATTGCCGAGTGTTTAATTCAACGGTTCGACGAATCCAGCAATTCTTAATTGTGTGGGATACATTAGGAATACAAAAAGGTTTTGTCGCTCCTGAATATCTTTAATTGCACTTTATTGAAAAATTTTTGTTCGCTAATTACTAACTTCTGTCGTTCGTAGTCAGGACTTTAGTCCTCTGATTTTATGCGGACTAAAGTCCTCACTACAAACCAATTTTACAGTTTGTAGTCAGGACTTTAGTCCTCTGATTTTATGCGGACTAAAGTCCTCACTACAAACCAATTTTACAGTTTGTAGTCAGGACTTTAGTCCTCTGATTTTATGCGGACTAAAGTCCTCACTACAAACCAATTTTACAGTTCGTAGTCAGGACTTTAGTCCTCTGATTTTATGCGGACTAAAGTCCTCACTACAAACCAATTTTACAGTTCGTAGTCAGGACTTTAGTCCTCTGATTTTATGCGGACTAAAGTCCTCACTACAAACCAATTTTACAGTTCGTAGTCAGGACTTTAGTCCTCTGATTTTATGCGGACTAAAGTCCTCACTACAAACCAATTTTACAGTTTGTAGTCAGGACTTTAGTCCTCTGATTTTATGCGGACTAAAGTCCTCACTACGAACCAATTTTACAGTTTGTAGTCAGGACTTTAGTCCTCTGATTTTATGCGGACTAAAGTCCTCACTAC
>NZ_JAAFKG010000044.1:42819-69415 GCF_013299185.1 Microcoleus sp. bin48.metabat.b7b8b9.023
ACAGTTTGTAGTCAGGACTTTAGTCCTCTGATTTTATGCGGACTAAAGTCCTCACTACGAACCAATTTTACAGTTTGTAGTCAGGACTTTAGTCCTCTGATTTTATGCGGACTAAAGTCCTCACTACGAACCAATTTTATCGTCGTTGTTCGAGTAGGTTACTACAAGAGCGCACCGGGAGCATCTCAGTTTTGTAAAAAGCATTTTTTTTTATTGTAGTGCGAGTGTCCCGCTCGCGTATTGTACAATACGCGAGCGGGACATCACTGTAAATGCAAAACTGAGATGCTCCCAGCGCACCTACCAATACTGCACTCGCAGACAATTTCAATTCGCCTTTTTTCCGAAGATATAACCCAGAAATCAGCCTAAGAAATTTTAAAATCCGACTTCACCAAAACACCCGGTTCTCGCTGCATGGGAAGCACATCTAAAGTATCCAATTGCGCGCAATATTTTAAATCTTCAATCACGCCCAAACCGAGGAGGCGCTGGCCGTGACTGGCTTTTTCCAACAATTCATGCAGCCGATCTTGCCAGTGCAAATAAAGAGCGATCGCCCCAAACACTTCATCGTTACCAGCAAAATCGATCGCCGGAATACCGCTTTCGGCCAAGAGACTTTGGGCGATCGCACCAGCACACACCGTATCCTCCAACGAATAACTCCCTTCCCAACCAGAACCCACAATCCAAATACTTTCAGGCTTTTTGCTTAACAAAAACTGCACCACAGATTTGCGGTTGTTCAAAGCCGCCGTCAACACCGTTGCAGCATCTTGCACTCGTTGCAGAGCCCGAGTACCGTTAGTTGTGCTGATAAAAATTCGCTTTCCAGTCACCTTTTCTGGCGCGCAGTCTAGCGGCGAATTCCCCATGTCAAAACCGTCAACTTTCGCGCCACCGCGCTCTCCGGCGCGAATCCGCTTGTCTCCAGGCCATTTTTCGCTCTCTGCCATCAGCTTATCTAAGTCGCTGAAAACTTGCACAGCTTCTGCGCCATTATTCAAGGCCGTCGCCATTGTCGTAGTCGCCCGCAGTACATCAACTGCGATCGCGCAAGCCGGCATCTTGTCTGCTGGCGTAAGTTCCGGGGTATGGTAAATAAAAAGCTTCACTTTTGGGGCTACCTGCAATAAATCCTCATACGTAATAATAATAGAATTTGTACCCTGAGCGTAGTCGAAGGGCTTTCTTCCTTCTTCCTTCTTCCTTCACCGAATAGCCGGGTTTGAAGCCCCAGCAGGTCGGCAGATTGTGATAAAAACGGAGTTTAAATCTCCGTTCTTATCAATTCGCTGTCAACTGTCAACTGTCAACTGTCAACTGTTTAACCATATGTCAAAACAGCTCAATTCAAATCCCGCCCCCGCAGCCATTACCGCTCCCCTTGGACTTTTGGTAGGTTTCACCTATCCTTTTCGAGCTTTCACGCTGATTTTTCAAACTCCCAAGCTGTGGACTTATGTATTAATTCCCGTCGTCCTAAATTTTTTAATTGGTATCGGTCTTTATTTGAGCTTGCTATTTCCTAGTTTGGCAGGCATAGACATTTTAGTTGCCGATTTGTCCGTCAGATTTCATAATTTAATTGTCAGTTTGCCAGCTTGGCTGAGCTTTCTCGGCGTCTTGACAATCGGTTTTGGCTGGCTGCTGCGCGTACTTTTAGTTTCAGGACTTTTGTTAATAATCGGGTTTTTGTTAGTTCAGTTTGGCGTGATTTTAGGTTCGCCCTGGTACGGCAAATTATCCGAACAATTGGAACTTCTGCGGAACGGTCAATTGCCCGCAGAAGCACCAATGAACTTGGCGAGTATTTTTCGGGATCTACAAATGGCGATCGGCTTTGAAATCCGAAAACTACAACTTGTGTTCAGCATCGGGATACCGCTCCTGCTGCTGAATTTTATCCCCGGGCCCGGATCTATTCTTAGCAGTTTAGGAGGCGTAGCTTTGGGCGCGACTGTTGTCTGTTTGGACTTTTTAAATGCACCTTTGGAACGGCGGAAGCTAACTTTTCAGGAGAAATTTGAGATATTTCGGGCGAGTTTGCCGGCTAGCTGGAGTTTTGGTTTGGTTTGCTTGGGTTTGGTGAGCATTCCCCTGTTAAATCTGTTGGCGATTCCGCTATGTATGACGGCGGGAACTTTGTTTTTTTGCGATCGCATTTGGCCCGCCCGCTTCGCCCCAGCAGAAACCAACAGCACTCCCGAAACTAACATTACAACTTAAACACTAGGGAGAGGCTTCTACTTTCTGCCGAATGCCTTCTACCTTCGGCTGACTCTGGGAGTTAAAACTCAAAAACGGGCTTAAAAATATCCAACTAACGAAAAAGAAGGAAGCTGTAAATAGCTGGACAATATCGATCGCGGACAGGTATCCGTCAGACAATAGTGCAATGCTTCTATCTGTCAGCCCGAATATCCAAGACAGAATCCCAAACAGCCAAATGCCTTTTTGGAGCATTGGCAAAAATGCTGAAACTTCAGAGTTTTGCTGCTGGTTCATTGATTTAGCCCTTGTTTGCGAAGAATCTGGTTAACCGCGCACCCCAAGGGCTTAAGGATTTTTGGTCTCCTCGGATTCCCTTTGTTATCTATATGTTAAGAAATATTTCTCAATATTGCTACTAGCCCGTGGAGGTATTTCCGCATCTATCTAAGGAGGTAGTCGCAGCGTGAAAAATAGGTAAACTTTGCTACACTTTGGCAGGAAGGGCGATCGACCTCTCACCACGAGTCCGCTCTTGGCATTAGTGCCACTCCTTGATATAGTGAGTGATAACTTTTTCGATTTTCGATTTTCGATTTTCGCATAGAATATCAAAAAGTTGGAAATGACTTATTGTGTATGGGTTTAAAGCTTGCCAACAGTTGCATTATTTTAGGAAAATGGTGTCACAACTTAGGTAAAAAAACTCTGGGATGCAGAAACTAGGTTTTTTCACAAAAATCCCACCAGAGAACGCGAGGGATATCGATTGAAAAACCGATGAAAAACCAAAGTAATCAACCCGCTGTCCGTTAGACTTATCAAAGACCGAAATCAAAAGAATATGTTATTTAACAGTATTGAATTTCTAGTATTTTTTGCAATTGTTTTCACCATATACTATTTCCCTCCCTTACAAAAACTGCAAGTTCCCATCCTCATAATTGCCAGCTTCATATTTTACAGTTGGAACGCTCCCGCACTGCTGTCGATCCTGCTACTATCAATTGCGATCAACACTACATCCAGCTTTCAAGTTGCCAGAATTTCAGACAAGAAACAGCGTTTTTTTTGGGCTTTATTAGGAGTAGTTCTGAATGTATTAATTTTGAGCTTGTTTAAATACGCCGGTTTGCTCACTAACTTTGTTGCAGATGTTTTTAATATTGCTCGAACCGAAGGCAGTATTGCTTATTTATTCTTAAAATTACCTCTGCCAATCGGTATTTCTTTCTACACCTTTGAAGGCATAAGTTTAGTGGTAGATGTACTGAGTCAAAAAGATAAAAGCGAAAGCGAAACAGAATCCCACGCTTACGTCTCACCCAAATTTAGCCAACACCTGCTCAATACTTCATTTTTTATTAGCTTTTTTCCCAATTTACTCTCAGGCCCTATTTTAAAATCCAAGACATTCTATCCCCAGATTGAGCCTAAATATTTAAAAGACATTTCTTTCAATTTCATTTTTAGATCGCTCACAGTCGGCTACTTCCTAAAAATGGTCGTCGCCGACAACTTAAAAGACTATACCTTCTGGATCAGCTTTCCCTACTACCAAGGATTTGGAACTATTACCAACCTGACGCTGCTGTTCGGCTACTCAATCCAAATCTTCGCCGATTTTGCCGGTTACTCCTTAATTGCGATCGGTTTAGCAGCGGCTTTGGGCTACGCAATTCCCGACAACTTCAACTTTCCCTACATCTCCCGTTCCCTCTCGGAATTCTGGAGAAGGTGGCACATTTCCCTATCAACTTGGCTCAGAGATTATCTATACTTTCCCCTAGGAGGAAACCGTAAAGGAAAAATCAGAACTTATCTTAACTTAATGACAGTAATGACTTTAGGCGGATTGTGGCACGGTGCTGCTTGGAGTTATGCAGTTTGGGGCATTTATCACGGATTTGGTTTAGCAGTAGAACGCTTTTTTGGGTTCGACAAATCCAAAAATAAATCCCCAGAACCCAATTCAGCAGAAACCAAACCAATCTGGCAACAATTATTATTTGACAGCCTTAGCGTTGTAGGAATTTTCTCTTTTGTTTCCTTCGGATGGCTGCTTTTCAAACTACCACGATTTGAAGAAGCAGTTGACTTCGTAGTTACTTTAGTTCGCAACTATAAAGTCAAGCCTGGTTGGACTCACATTATTCCGACGCTAATTTTTTCCCTGCCAGTAGTAATTTATCACATTCCTCATTTTCCCACTTGGCAAAATCTGATGAAACATGATTCACTTAAAAAAAATCAAAAATTCTGGAGTATTTATCAAGATGTAGCTTTAGGAATTATGCTGGCAATGATATTCCTCAACAGTGGCAGCTCGAAACAATTTATTTATTTCCAATTCTAGAAGGTGTTCAATGTTTATAAAATACAAGTTGCGATCTATTCTGCGCCCGGTACTAATTTTCCTGTTTCTAATGAGTTTTTATCAAGTTCTCGTCAGTGGCGGAGTGTTACCAGCTTCTGACGGAGTTAGCCTAATTCAAAATAATATTGTCAAAGCTCAAAGGTATGTATATGATGATTCCGATCGGAAAATTGTCATGGTGGGTAGTTCTCTATCTGCCAACCTTCGTGTTGCAGACATTGGAAAGGGCGTAAAGAGCATAGCTTTGGGGGGAGGATCGAGCCAGACGGGTTTAGAAATAGTTAAAAAAAGTAATAGCAACCCTCCGATTATTTTGGTAGAAATTAACGATACTATTAGTCGCACAATAGATAGGGATTTAGTTGAATCTTTGTACAATCCTGTTTTTTATTGGATGCGCCAGTATTTGCCAATACTGAGAGAAGAATATCGTCCAGTCAGTGTTTTTATACATTCGTTAAAAAAAGGCTATAAATACAATCAAAAAGCAACTAAAGAGGCACTAGACAGCATAGAGGCTCGCAATCTTACTCCGGAATTATCGCAAAAAGCTATCCAAACAACTGTTGATATTCAAAGCCAACCTTTGTCTAAAAAAGATGCAGAAGATATCAAAAAAGAAGCTGGTGTAATTAGAGCTCAAATCGCTGAAATCAATAAAAATAGCGGGGCAAAAATAATTTTATTTGACATTCCTCAAGAGTCGCGAGTTGACGCTGCAATCAGGAGAAAACAAGTCCGAGAATTGACTAAAAAGCTGTTTCCGTCCGATCGCTTTGAGTGGTTGCCCCCCCCGCCCCCGCGAGAATGGCGCACCAATGACGGCATTCACTTGATCCGCAGCGATGCTAGGGATTTTGCCAAGTTTTTGAGGCATAAATTGTTGGGCTAGCGAGTGGTCATGGTTCGGCTGTTGTGCATATAGGCAGAGGGGGAGAAGGGGAGAGGGGGAGAGAATTTGATGAGTTTTGATAGGGGATTGAAAGACACAATTTCAATCCACAACAGCTTACCAGAAAGAATTCGTTGAAAGCCCCAAGCCTGATCGGGAGAAATTAAAATCAGACTATTCATTACTCCAATCCTCGGACTTAAGGGTAGAGGTCGCTCTCCTTCGGTCAACTGTCAACTGTCAACTGTCAACTGTCAACTGTTGAAGGGTACTATTGGCAGCGCCCCTGCAAAGGAAAGCTTGTCATTTTTTTGAAGTATGTTATACTACAAATGTTCGTGATGTCAGCTTAAAAATCGTAAGGTTTGCAGTCAGGACTTCAGTCCTCAAAGCCCTAAAAGCCACGCGAGAAAGAGTTTGACGATCGCCCTGCAACCAGACTAGACGTGAGTTCAGCATCAATAATATAGAACTATGGCACGATTAAATCAGATAATTGCGATCGAGAAAGGCATCAAAAGCCGATCGATCCAAGAACTAGCAGAAGCCCAAAAAGCCCTCCAGAAGCCCGCTGTGCTTTCGGGAATCTCCCGCACGTACCGCCCCAAAGACGAAGAAGGCGAACAACTGCCGCCCGAGTCCAAAAAAGTCGAAGTCAAAGCCGAAGAGATTATCCGCAAAACAACAGAAGTTTTGACCAAACTCTTCGACGTAACCGCAACAAAAGATTGGACTAATTGTAGCGCTCGCGCCGACGTGACTGTAGACGGAAACGTGCTGTTGAGTCAAGTACCGGTCAGCTATTTGCTATTCATTGAAAAGCAATTAGCAGATTTGCAATCATTTATCAAAAAACTGCCAGTCTTAGATGCTTCAGAGACTTGGAACTTCGATGCTTCGGCCGACTGCTGGGCCGCTGAACCCGTGCAAACTCTCAAAACTTTTAAAACTCCGCGCAATCACGTTAAAGCTGAAGCTACCGAACACCATCCGGCTCAAGTCGATGTTTATTACGAAGATATTACGATCGGCTACTGGCGCACTGTCAAGTTTTCTGGAGCTTTACCCGCGCAGCGGATCAATGAGTTATTGCAAAGGGTGGAAATATTGCAGAAAGCTGTTATGTTTGCCCGCGAAGAAGCTAATAATTCTGAAGTTGAGGATCGCAAAGTGGGAGAACGAATTTTTCAATTTATTTTCCACTAATTGCTTGCTTTTTTGATAGTTATGGTTTAAAATATAAACAGAGTACAAGCTCAATCTCAAACTTTAATTTAAACCGTACAACTGTGACAGTACAGGTTCGACTCCTGTCCCTTCAACCTAATAATGAGGGGTAGCCCAAATTGGCAGAGGCAGCGTTGCGTACAAATTCAATAGCAAGTTATTACTCTAAACTCAGCATTCACCGCCGATCGCCAAAACGAATGTCAGGAACAATCAGGTCATCGAGGTTGCTGGTTCAATTCCAGCCTCCCCAACCAAACACTGGGGAGTAGCTCAATCGGTAGAGCGCGATGATATTAATCTTAAATCCTTGACTTAAATGTGGTAGCGTGTAAAATGGCCGGTAATAGAAACCCAGTAGTAAGGTCAGAACTACTGGGTTTCGCGCTAATAATTGAATCAATCCGTTAAATCCGTCAGTTTTGGACGCATCAAGACAGATGATTTACTGCATCAATCCTCAATGCGAACAACGGGAAAATACTGCTGCTGCTCAAAATTGTCAGGCTTGTGGCACGGCTTTACTAATTGCCGATCGCTACCGCATCCTGAAACCAGTGCGATCGCCCAATCCCGCACGCCCCACAGACATATTTGAAGTCCAAGATTGGGGAACCGGGGAAAACGAATGGGGAACTGTCAAAGTGTTAAAAGTCTTGAAACACACACACAATCCCGATTTACTTCGTTTGTTTCAACAAGAAGCGCGGGCATTAATTTGGCTAGGAGGAAAGGGAAGAGTTCCCCAAGTCGAACCAGACGGTTATTTCCAAATCACAATCCCCCATAACTCCCAAAAATTGTCTTGTTTGGCGATGGAAAAAATTAGTGGCGAAAACCTGGCAGAATTTCTAACTAAACATCAGTACATTTCTCAAACATTGGCTGTTGATTGGCTGCAACAAATGCTCTATATTTTGCAGGCAATTCACAAATATCATTTAGTACATCGGGATATTAAGCCATCCAACCTGATGCTTGCAGCGGATGGGAAATTGCGATTAATTGACTTTGGGGCTGCAACAGAAGCGGGGATTGATACGACGCCTGTAGGTTCTGCTGGATACTCTGCGCCCGAACAAATTGCAGGTAAACCAGAAGTGCGATCCTCTTCGAGGGCTTCGCTAACGGACTTTTTTGCCCTGGGGCGTACTTTTGTGCATTTATTGACCGGTTTACCGCCGATCGACTTTCCCGTAAATCCTACAACTGGTAAGATTAATTGGAGAAACCAGGCTGTAGGTGTTGACCAGTCATTCGTAGAGTTGATCGACCAATTGATGGAACCGCTACCCGAAAACCGACCAGAAAATACCCAAGTTATTTTAGAAAAACTCAAAAATATAGAGCTTTTGATTACCGGCGCAGAACCGAAGTAATAATCACCGTGATAGTGGCACTAGCAATCAGAGTAAAAGCAAGCTGCACAACCCATTGAGTCGCTTGCTGGTAGTTGGAAAAGCGATCGTTGAACTTCTCGACATCAGTCGCTAGGTGGTCAACACGGGTTGATAGGTGGTCTAATTTTTCGATTACATTTGTCAGTGTTGGTTCGGTGGATGGTGTGGCAATCATCTCTGGTTTCTCAACTCAATAATTCTATGATATCAGAGCGGAATTGCCGATCGTAAAAAATAGTAAGGTTCGTCCCGAGCTACAATCTGCAAATTTCATCGAACATCTCACAAGGTTCGTAGTGCGGACTTAAGTCCGCAGCTTTTTGCGGACTAAAGTCCGCACTACAAACTGTTTTTTATGATAATCGAGCAGACATGATATGACGCACCCTACAAGTTGATAGAACACAATATAGTCTTTCGATTCCTTGCCCAATGCCCTGTTTGGCCAATGCCCTGTTTGCCCGATGCCCAATTCCCTGTTTGGCCAATTCCCTGTTTGGCCAATTCCCAATCAATAAATCTCTTCCAACCTGCGAAAATCCCGCTCAACTTCCGCCCACAAAGCCCGATTGTGAGGGTCAGTTTTCACCGCCTTTTTCAAATAAATTCTCGCTTTGTCAACCTGCTTTTCTCCGATCAAATGCCGTCCCCAGCGCTGATAGGCGATCGCCTGCCACTGTCGCACCTCTCGATCTTCGGGCATCCGCTGGGCCAAACCCTCAATTAGGGCGATCGCCCGCGGAAACCTCTGATATTTCAGCAACTGTTGCAGTTCAAAATAAGCATCTTTTTTTAACTTGTCTTCCGCCGCCGACAGATCCTGCTTATCTTCAGTGGGTTGCTGTTTCCGAGTCACCTTAACTGTCTGGGGTTGAGCTTTCACCGCCTCTGCTGGCGGTGTCGGAGGAGGTGGCACATTTGAATTGGCAACTTTCGACTTCGCAACATCGGCGGGGGCAATATTCACCAGGAACTTATAAGCCTCAGTAATAGTAATAAACTTATTCTTAGCCTGTTCGTTTCCCGGATTCACATCGGGGTGATACTGTCTGGCTAACTTTCGATAAGAGGCTTTAACTTGCGATAAACTCGCACCAGACCTTAGCCCTAACTGTCGGTAATAATCTGCAATATCCATTTACCATGAATCAAGTTTTATAATACCATTAAATATGGCAGAATCCTTAAATGTAAAGATTCTGCCAAAATTTGATGCGAACTAGGGTAGTGCGAGGGTTGCCCGCACTACTGAAGCCGAAAAAATAACTTACGGACGATCTTCTACCACTTTGTCGATCAAGCCGTATTCTTTGGCTTCCTCGGCGGACATGAAATAGTCGCGATCCATGTCTTTCTCGATTTTCTCGATCGGCTTTCCGGTATTGCTAGCATAGATACCGTTGAGTTGGTGGCGCAGTCGC
The DNA here is from genome assembly GCF_013299185.1 of Microcoleus sp. bin48.metabat.b7b8b9.023. Classification (GTDB taxonomy): domain Bacteria; phylum Cyanobacteriota; class Cyanobacteriia; order Cyanobacteriales; family Microcoleaceae; genus Microcoleus. Next base: position 52,351 of record NZ_JAAFKG010000044.1, read on the forward strand.
AGAATCTCCTTCGCCTCAATCTGAATATCCGTTGCTTGTCCCCGCGTGCCCCCAGAAGGCTGGTGAATCATGATCCGCGAGTGAGGCAAAGCCAACCGTTTGCCCTTCGTACCCGCAGCCAGCAGGAAAGAACCCATCGAAGCAGCCAAGCCCACACAAATCGTCACCACGTCAGATTTAATGTGCTGCATGGTATCAAAAATAGCCATGCCTGCCGACACCATCCCGCCGGGGGAATTGATGTACAAAATAATATCTTTGCCCGAATCTTCCGAATCGAGATACAGCATCACCGCGATGATTTGATTGGCAATTTCATCGTCGATGTCCTTACCCAAGAAAATAATCCGTTCCCGGTAAAGGCGATCGTAGATATTAATCCACTGAGTATCATAACCACCCGGCATTTTGTAGGGAACTTTTGGCACACCTATAGGCATAATTCGGAACTCCGTTTAGTTGTTAATCGGCCAAAGAGGGCATTGGGCATTGGGCATTGGGCATTGGTTACTTGTTATTAGTTACTTGTTATTAGTTACTTGTTATTAGTTATTTCTTGGTTTGGAGTTTTTGGTGATAATAACCAATAACTAATAACCAATAACCAATAACTAATAACCGAGTTAGATAACTCCCGCAGCAACGGGTTTCGCCAATTCTTCCGAACTTTCAAGAACCCGATCGATCAAACCGTATTCTTTAGCTTCATAGGGCGTCAGGTACAGCAACCGATCCATATCTTTAGTAATCTTGTCGATCGGCTGACCCGTACAGCTTGCAAAAATATCAAGCATTGTCGCTTTATTTGCCAGCACTTCCTTAGCCCGAATTTGAATGTCGCTGGCTTGACCTCGCGTGTAAGCCTTGGGTTGGTGCAATACAATCGAAGCATGGGGCAAACTCGCCCGAAAGCCCTTTGTACCGGCAGCTAACAGCATCGCAGCCATGCCCATTGCCGAACCGAGACAAATAGTCTGCACGGGCGGCTTAATATACCTGATCGTGTCGCAGATAGCAAAAGCTTCCGTTTCAAAGCCGACGGGTTCGCCGCTGTAACCAGAAGTGCCGGTCGAGTTGATGTAGATTTTGATCGGCTTATCCGGGTCTTCGTACTGCAAGAACAACAGTTCAGCGATAATGAGTTCTGTTACCGCAGGTACCAGAGGCATACCCAGATAAACGATCCGCTCCTTCAGCAACAGGGATGGCAAATCGGGAGGCGGCGTCCGAGAGTTGCCTTCCCCGTAATATTGCGATTGCACAGCTTTAATGGGTGTTTTCATCGAAAATGTTGCCTAAACTGATGGAGCTATTCGTGAAGTACCCCTACTTGCTTCGCTAAGTCAGGGCTTCCAACACAGCTAACAAGGACGGTCTTATTCGTCTTTCGGGTTTGCCACTTCATCCGCCGTTGCCTCTATCCTGCAAGCAAGATTTTGGACTTACGCAGCGTCCATAGCCAGTAGTCCGCCTTCCGCAGACCGAAATATCTGAGTCGTACCTATACCATGTCCATCCTGTGCCTCATCCTACTACCATCATTGGTGTTTCAGAACGAGCGGGTCAGCGGGCTAGGTCTTCTCCAATCTCTGCCGAGTACATACTTTAATTACCCAAAGGGTGGCCTCTTAGTCAGTTGGATGGGTCGCAACCAAAATTATTATATCAAATCTCTTAGATGGCTGCCCTAAGCCCAATATATGATTTTTCGTCTTGTCGCCCATCCCTACCTTCGGAGAGCTACTTTTGTAATATTAGTCTAAGATCCTAAAATTACAGGGATCAAAGGCAATCCCACTATCCCTTCAAAACATGAAGGATTACTTTTTTTAACTGGGATGCGAATCCATGGATTCAACGGTTGGCGTTGTCTGGACTCAAAAAACACATAAAGTATTGCGTGTCACTCTAACGGGAATTTGAGCTTACAAGAGACAGATATCGTTTGCATCATAAACTTATTATACTTCATCTACACAGTTTGAGGAAGGCGTTATACCCAGCCCCGCCTTCCTCCCTGCCCCCTTGTGGGCAGGGTTTCCAGGCGGGAATACCTTTATGAAAGTTAGTTTGCTCCCTGCTTTAAATGACCCCAACCTTGATGCTGCTGCGCCATCAACCCAGCGCCAGCTAGCCGTTTCAGTGTCGGCGACGGCAAGTGCGATCGACTCTAGCGTACCTTTAAACCTGTGCCTGATTCTCGACCACAGCGGCTCGATGGGCGGGCGCCCCTTGGAAACCGTCAAACAAGCCGCCGGACGCTTGCTGGACAGGTTAAAACCTGGGGATCGCTTTTGTGCGGTGGCTTTCGATCACAAAGCCAAAGTCCTCGTCCCCAATCAAGTTGTCGGAGACCCTGCTAACATTAAACGACAAATCGAGCAATTGCGCCCCGCCGGCGGTACAGCCATTGATGAAGGCATTAAGTTAGGTATTGAAGAATTGGGGAAAGGCAAAAAAGAAGCAATATCTCAGGCGTTTCTGCTGACTGACGGCGAAAACGAACACGGCGACAACAATCGCTGTTTGAAGTTGGCGAAACTGGCCGCTGAGTACAACATGACTTTAAATTCTCTGGGATTTGGGGATAACTGGAACCAGGATATTTTGGAAAAGATTGCTGATGCTGGCGGCGGTGCTTTGGCTCACATTCAGCGTCCAGAAGATGCGGTTGATGAGTTTGGCAAGCTGTTTACTCGCATCCAAGGTGTAGGTTTGACTAATGCTTATTTGCTATTTTCGCTGATGCCAAAAGTACGGTTAGCCGAACTAAAACCGATCGCGCAAGTTGCCCCAGATACGATCGAATTACCTGTGCAGCAAGAGGGCGATCGTTTTATGGTGCGTTTGGGAGATTTAATGAAGGATGTAGAGCGAGTAGTTTTGGCTAATATTTATATTGGACAGTTGTCGGAAGGTACGCAGGCGATCGGGCAATTACAAATTCGCTATGACGATCCGACAGTCGGTGAAAGTTTGCTTTCCGATCCTGTGGCAATTTCTACTAATGTCCTAAAAGTTTATCAGCCTGCACTTAACCCGATGGTACAGCAGCACATTTTAGCTTTGGCTAAGTACCGCCAAACTCAACTCGCAGAAACTAGACTGCAACAGGGCGATCGCGCGGGTGCGGCCACAATGCTACAAACGGCAGCTAAAACTGCTCTGCAAATGGGCGATAAAAGTGCCGCAACTGTCCTGCAAAGCTCTGCTACTCGTTTGCAGTCGGGTGAACAATTGAGTGAAGCCGATCGCAAGAAAACTCGCATTGCTTCTAAAACTGTTCTTAAGTAATCTCATGGTTTGTAATTCTCAGGAAATCCGGCGATTGGAAATCGCGACTACACAGACAAAGTCCGCCTTCGCGGACTAAAAATATAGAAACCCGCGCTAGCGGGTTTTGTTTTTGCGTTCGTTTGCACTCACCAGTTAAAATTTGTGGATGCTTTAGATGCTCGATCGTCTAGAATGTTCGTACCACCTATCAAGAGTGCTTGTATGAGCCAGACAATATCTGATAAAGTACGCTGGACTACCGCCGATTTAGAACTATTGCCCGATAACGGCGATCGTTACGAAATTATTGATGGAGAGTTATTTGTGACTAGAGCACCGCATTGGGGTCATCAACAGACTTGTGGCAGATTTTTCTCTGTTCTAGATAGTTGGTCGATGTCTGCTGGTTTAGGACGAGCAGCGATCAATCCAGGACTGATTTTCACTGATGCTGATAACGTCATCCCTGATGTAGTTTGGGCTAGCAACGAACGCTTGGCTATTTTGCTAGATGAAGCCGGCCATTTAACCGCCGCACCCGAGTTAGTTGTTGAAGTATTGTCCCTCGGTGCAGACAATGAAAGACGGGATAGAGATTTGAAACTCCGACTCTATTCAGTGCGAGGAGTACAGGAATACTGGATTGTGAATTGGCGGTTGCAGCAAATTGAGGTTTATCGCAGGGAACAAGCAAGTTTAAGATTAGTTGCTACGCTGTTGAGTGCTGATGAATTGACATCGCCTTTGTTACCTGGTTTTAGTTGCTCTGTAGCTCGAATTTTTGCTTAGATTATTTATGAAACTCTTTTACAGGGCGATCGCACTTTGCGGATTTGTTACCGTTTTCGGCGGCATATCCCCTGCCATTTCTACTCAAAACTCACCAATACTCATCGTTCAAAATTCGGCTGAAGACTTATTTAACAGCGGTTTAGCCAAGTCAGAGGCTGGAGATATCCCAGGGGCGATCGCAGATTACACCGCAGCTATTGCCATCAACCCCAACTACGCCAAAGCTTATAACAAACGCGGCATCATTCACGGCCGCTATCTCAAGGACTATCCAGCAGCCAAAGCCGACTTCGATCGCGCCATTGAAATTAACCCGAAGTATGCCGATGCTTACTACAACCGTGCGAAAGTCCGCTATTTATTAAAAGACAAACCGGGCGCGATCGCTGACTATCAAAAAGCCGCCGATTTTTATCAAAAAGACGGCAAGACAGAAGATTATCAAGATGCAATAAAACACCTGCACAGGCTGCTATTATAAATGTTTTGGGAAACAGGGTATAATATAACCACAGCTTTAAAATTTTCAAATTATGACCTTAAGCAAAAGTTACAACTACGCCTCCCATGAAGACTATTTAGAAGGGGAAAAATTTAGCCCGATCAAACACGAATACAGACAAGGAGAAATCTACGCAATGGCGGGAGCAAGCGATGCCCATGAGACAATTGCAGGCAACTTATTTGCGCTGCTGAGAAACCACGTTCGGGGTACAGGATGCCGCATTTACATAGGAAACATGAAAGCCAGAATTGAGCAAGCAGACGTGTTTTACTATCCAGACATCATGGTGACTTGCGACGAAAGAGATAGAAGCCTTGAATATTTCAAACGCCACCCGCGCTTAATCGTAGAAGTTCTATCTCCAACAACAGCATCATTCGATCGCGGAAATAAATTTGCCGACTACCGCACCATAGAAACTTTGCAAGAATACGTAATTATCAATCAAGAAAGAATCGGTGTAGAATGTTATCGGCGCAATGCAGAAGGGCGCTGGGAACTTTACCCTTACGTTGCTGGCGAAGAAGTTCGCTTGGCTAGCGTAGACTTTCAATGCCCGATCGCCCAAATTTACGAAGATGTTCTAGGAATCAGTTAAAATAGTCGATCGCACAAACACCAAAAATTCATCTGCGTTCATCAGCGGTTGAACACTCGAAATTCACCCCGTCAAAAAATGCCTGCAACTTCCACCGTCACTGTCACCGTACCCGCCACAACCGCCAACCTCGGCCCTGGTTTTGACTGCATCGGCGCCGCTTTAAGCCTCCACAATCATTTCCAATTCTCCCTCCTCGAACCGTCAGCAACCGAGAAATTGCAAATTACCGTTACGGGCGCGGAAGCTGCCAAAGTCAAGACAGACGACAGCAATCTCGCTTACCAAGCCTTTGTCAAGTTATACGAATACCTCCGTCAATCCCCCCCACCAGTCGCCATACATATAGATATGCAAGTGCCCCTGGCGAGGGGTTTGGGGAGCTCCGCTACAGCTATTGTCGGCGGCTTAGTCGGTGCTAACTGTTTAGCTGGAAAGCCTTTGAGTCAGGTGGAAGTGATGCAATTGGCGATCGAACTTGAAGGACATCCCGACAACGTTGTCCCCGCTTTACTGGGAGGTTGTCGCCTCGCTGCTAGCGATGCACCCCCCCAACCCCCCCTTAGTAAGGGGGGGCTAAGAGAAGAATCTCTTCTTGGTAAGGGGGGGCTGAGAGAAGAATCCCCTCTTACACCCCCCCTTAGCAAGGGGGGGCAGGGGGGGGTTCTCTGGCAAATTTGCGACATTCCCTGGCATCCCGATATTGTTCCCGTGGTAGCGATTCCCGATTTTGAACTTTCGACAGCCGAAGCGCGCAAGGTTTTGCCAACAGATTACAGCAGGGCTGACGCGATTTTCAATGCGGCACACTTGGGTTTGTTGGTGCGGGCGTTGGAAAAGGGCGATCGCAATTGGCTGCGCTGCGCTCTCCAAGACAAAATTCACCAGCCTTACCGGCGATCGCTGATTCGGGGATATGAAGCTGTGCAAGAAGCTGCGTTGAATGCAGGGGCTTGTGGGATGGTGATTAGCGGTGCGGGGCCGACGCTTTTGGCTGTAACGGATGTTACTAATGCTGATGCGGTTGTGAGGGAAATGGCGGCGGCTTGGGGGGATTTTGGGGTGAAGGCTGATGTAAGGGCGATCGGGCTTGATAGCCAAGGCGCGCAAGTCTCAAATTTAGGGTTGTAAATTTAAACAACAATTTTTTACATATTCCTGAAAGACAGAAGACAATTTAAACAAGATTTTATCCTCTTTTATTTTCTTTACTAAATACCTTTGTTGTAAAGATTGTAAACCATTAATTAAATCCATTGATGATAAATCTAAACTTTGTCTTAAATATTCTCTGGATACTGGTCGATCGAGCTTACTTAATTCTAAAACAAGTTGCTGTTCTGTAGGTGATAATCTGTTAAATAACTGGTTCAATTTATATTGCATATCTTTGGCTATCGGCAAGCTATTATCAGCTAAAAAATCATTAACTTTGCCATCAAAAATATTTTTTATGAGAGAGGCAATACTTTTTAAATAACCCGGATTACCTTCATATAAATTCATTAACTTTGACCAACTGTACTCATCTTTTAAGCCACTAGCTTTCATAATTTCTACATCCTCTAAATTTGATAATTCTAAACATTTAATCGGATATAATTCCTCATCTAAACACTCCATTTCTGCACATTGCTCTTGACTAACTAAAATCACATTACTTTGATGCTCAGTTTCTGTAATCATGGTGAAAAAGTTTTGGTAATCTTGATATTCAGATTTATATTGTCCCGCAAATTGACCAGGAATAAAGATATTATGAACATCATCAAGGATAATCAAACATTTTTTGTCTCTTAAAGCATCTAATAATTGTTTTAAGTTATCATCTATAGTTTCTTTAGCTTCTTGTTTACAAGCATTCAAGAGATCGTTAACGAATAACTCTAAATGTTTAGGAAACTTTAGGCTTCTCCAGATAATTACTTCAAATTTTTGTAGGTTGAGATCGACAAACCTTTTAACTAGAGTAGTTTTACCAATCCCACTCAATCCCAATACTGAGATTAAACGAGTATTTTGATTTGATATCCAATTAGAAAGGGTTTTAAGTTCAGATTGTCTTGCGTAAAAATTGATGATTTGAGGAGCTACTGTTAAATCGTAATGTGATGCAGACTGAGTATTTATATCGCTTTCTTGATGTTGTTTATTAGGCTGATTTAAGATTTGTGAACTAAAATTAAAGTTATGATTAGTACCAATACAAATATTTTGAGATGATTCAATATATACTCTTTCTAAGTTAGAACGAAAATTATTTTTTTTTATATCCTCACCCAATATTTCAGATAAAAGTTGCCATAATTCAGCGCCTACATCACCTACATGATTTTTAGTGACATGGCACTTCTGGGCGATATCATCATAGGTTTGTCTTTCCCAAGTCCCCTCAACTACAGCCCTTTGAACATCATCTAGGTGCTTTCCAGTTCGTTTAACCACTAGCCGATCGACAAATTGTAACACTTGATTTACATTCATAAAAACTATACAGGGTAAAGGTTTAGCCCATTATAACTTAACCTGAATCCTATTTTTCCCGAACTTTTCCGATTTTCTGCTTAATATTGTGTAATAAAACTCCAGTTGAAATCCAAGTTTTTCCGATCGCACTCCCATCTTTGATTTTGGTATGCTATTAAAGCGAACACAGGCTTAAAAAGTCGTGCTTTTTCCGTTGTTGATAATTTTTTAGGAGCATTACTAAAATGACACAAGCAAAAGAAAGATTACTCACTGATACTTACTCACAAAATGATTGTATTGTTCTTGACCTTGAAGAATTCGACTTAAGTGACTTAGATGCACTCAAAAATACAGCACTTGGTAATATTTTAGAAATAAATTTTAAAAATCCAATGGGAACATCTGATAATAATCGACATGAGAGCCATTCTTCTCATGGTGAGTTCAATCAACGTGCTTGGGGGTAGTCAAGCACTGGCTATTACAGAATACTAATTAAATGGCTACTAAGTTACCTCAAGCAATAGTAGCCATTTAATTCTGGCATACATAATTTAAGTTTTGAACATATCATAATTTATGGCTCAGTTCACACCATTACATTCGCTGGTTTGTAAAGTAGTATCCCGTTGCAACCTTAACTGTGATTATTGCTATATGTATCAGCATAGCGATCAAAGTTGGCAACAGCAACCTTTGAAAATGTCCGAAGTAACTATTACACAATTAGGTAAGAGAATTGATGAACATACCACCAAACATCAAGTATCAGAATTTTCTGTAATCATGCACGGTGGAGAACCTCTTTTAGCAGGGTTAGACTATCTCCAAAAATTTCAAGAAATTATTTCAAAAAATGTACCTAATGTTAAACTAAGATTTGGCATACAAAGTAATGGTGTGTTGTTAAACGATGAAATCTTAGACTTCTGTATTTCTAATAATACAACAATAGGTCTAAGTATGGATGGCGATCGAGAAGCTAACGATCTACATCGCTTAGATCATCAAGGTAAATCTGCATTTTCCAGTTTGGAAAAAACTCTTCAATTATTAAGTAGCGATCGAGGACGGAAAATATGGGCAGGTTTTTTATGTGTGATCGATCTACATAACGATCCTGAAGCTGTATATTCTTATTTATCACAATATAATCCTCCTTCGATTGATTTTTTGTTACCTTTAAATCACCATGATTTAAGACCTCTTGGTAAAGAACAATCTCTTGATGTAACTCCTTATGCAGACTGGCTACTTAAGATTTTTGATATTTGGTATCATCAAAAACCTCAAACAATCAAAATTAGGAAATTTAAGGAAATTATTTTGCTAATGCTAGGATTGCAAGGAAATTCAGAAGAATGGGGTTTAAACCCTGTTGATTTTGCCGTTATTGAAACCAACGGTGATATTGAAGCAGTTGATTCTTTGAAAGTTACTTATCCCCAAGCTACTAAGTTAGGAATGGATATATTTACCCACAGCTTTGATGATATTTTTGAATCTCAAAAGGTTATTGAACGTCAAGAAAAGTGGCAATATTTGAGCAAAACTTGTCAACAATGTAACTTAGTTAAAGTTTGTGGTGGTGGTTATCTTCCCCATAGATATTCTAGCGACAATTACTTTCATAATCCATCAGTGTATTGTTCCGATCTCAAAAAAATGATTACTACAATTCGCCGCGAAGTAATTGAAGATATGCAAACAATAAAGAAGCAAAAAAATCCTGCTGTTTAGTCAAACTTCGTCTTATTAAATTAGGGTTAGTGCCATGAAGATCGATCTGGATATTAATACCGTCAAAAACTTAGTTTCTCCTACGGGGGCTTCCGATCCATTAGTTAAAGTAATTTACTTAGCAGAATATCATAAAACTTTGCTAAGGTTAAGTAATCTCTCTCAAAAACTGCAATCAGAATCACCTAAGTTAATTGATAACTATACCAACTTTTCTCAATCTTTTGAGTTGGTAAAATTATTTTCTAAAAATGCCCAAAGAAAGATTTTACGCTATCCATATTTTAGCGTTTGGTTAGATACAGCTTGGCAATTAGTTAACCGAAAAGCTCATATTCTGTTTCCAGAAATGCACATTAAGTTTCATCTGGAATCTTTCCCAAAGTTTATTTTAGCAATGGCACAATATGACAATATAGAAAATCTTGAGTGTTTTTTATATACCGATCATGCTGGAATTATTGCCATACCCGGAACTGGAATTTATTTACAGCATCCTCAATATATTGCCTTTCAAAGATTGCGTTTTGTTACCACAACTAATGCTGGCTTTAATGTTTATACAGATGGTAATCAAAATTTGGAGATGATTCAAAATGAAATACCTCATCTCAATAATGGCATTGAATTAAATAGTTTTGACAGTGATTTACGTTTAGGAGGTCGCTATGATTTGAATTTTGAGGAATTAACACCAACTTCCACTATTAAATGGCTATCTAGTTTAGAAGAAGCTTGGTTTTGGATAGATAGTTGTTCAAGTTTATTAGCAAGTGAAATTTTAATGGGAGTACAATCTTTAGTTCCAGTACATTCCCACGCTATAGATGTTCATAGAAGTCAGACATTTCGTGAAATACCCGGACTTCTCGTTTTATCTTGGATGTCAGATACCTCAGTAATAGTAGAAGCTTTAGTCCATGAATACCATCATCACAAACTTAATGCTTTATTAAATTTAGATCCAATCATTGTAAAAGGTAGTCCTGAAGCAATTTATTATTCTCCTTGGCGTGACGATCCTCGACCTCTCAGTGGTATTTTGCAGGGAATTTATGTATTTCAAGCTGTTTTAGAATTTGGGCATAAAATTCTGAAAATAGATATACCTCTTTTACAAGAAAAGCGTTTACAACAAAGAGTATATACTGCTAAAGAACAACTGCTAACTGCACTTAAAGTTTTAAAAACAAATGCAGAATTTTCTTTGATTGGTCAAGGCTTGATTGAAGCAATAGAAAAAAATATCGATCGAGTTGAACCTGAAATTTCTCAAACAGAAAAACAACTGATTGATGTTAGATTAAAAGAACATCTGCAGAAATGGGAAGCGGCAAATCCTAATTTAATCGAAACAGAAATGTTTCAAATTCAAATATCTGTTGATTTGGTAAAAAATGACAACAATACAATATTGAATCAATCATGTGAATGGCTAGGATTTACACCAAATATAGATTTACGTCCCTTAACTTATCTGAGACAACCATTCGATCCAATTCTTGAGACTTTAGTAGCTATTTACCACGATCGAGGCTTAAAAGAATTAGAAGACATATTAAAAGAAACTCTGTTGGGAGATTCAATTTTATTAGACTTAATATGTGGACATACTGCTTATCTTAATCAAGACTATCATAAAGCAGCACGATTTTATCAAAGTTGTCTTGAGCAATATCCTAATGCTCCTTATTTTTGGCAATGTTTTATGTTTGCATTGAGACATTTAAACCTGTTAGAAGATTACGAATTAATCTTGCTTAATCTAGATAAACTTGTTGCTAATAGTTTAGATATAAAAAGATTAATCAGGCAAAACTCAAACTCTGAAAATAAAGTTCAAATGATGGTTAAATTAGTTCAAACATTAATTAGTTAATTAAAAAATTCATGAATACAGCAAGTTTGAGCAAATACTTAGTAAATAGTCATTTTAGCAAATACCTTGAGATATTTCCTGATGGGGGACAATTACCTTCTTTTATTGCTACTGTTAAAGGGTTAAAATCGGCAACAGATTTATGGGTGCAAAAGCCAAAATGGAAATATTTTTGTGAATTAGCTCAATATTTTGGCTTGTATTATTATGTAGATGCTTATTTCGATCGAGACTTGGGAAAATTAAACAGTTTACCTCAAGAGTTATTTACTACAACTAAAGCTGTTTTTAGTAAGGAATTTTCTGACCAAGCTCATGTTTTTATTGCTAAATCACAAGATGCTTTAACAAATGCAATTGCTTCAGGATGGTATCCTTTAGTTGTCGGTCAAAGAGTCATTGAAAAACATTTACCAGACCATTATACTTTTGGAAAAGCACTAGGTTATCCTCAATGTTGTCTTGATTTTTTTCAAGAGCGAAATCATTGGAATTTTTATAATAATTACTATGAAACTTATCGCAATACGATTAACAAACCTACATATTTATCAAATGGATTGTTACGTCATACTCCATTTTCATTAATTCCCCATATACCTTGTTCTTTTAATTGTGAAGCGTCTATCGAATATGCTCAAAAAAACCGCCGTCTAATTAATGAGGAGAGCCAAGAATATTTACAAGAAATAAAACATCATTTGCAAACACCAATTTTATGTCTTTCAGAACTTAAGATTTATCGTTTTGAAGGTAACATTGTTGCTGAAAATGCAGTCAAATATCAATCTGTAGAGGCAATATATCCTACATCACAAAATGATTTACTATATCAAATACTTGTTAAAGGTGATACTTGTATTGTTGAGGGGAATATTATTAGAGTTTACCGAGACAATTCTCAGATCAGTGCTTATTTTGCGAGAGGTGACAAACATGAAGTAGAGATTCCGTTTTTGATTAATTTTTTCAAAGATACTTAATTGACAAGATAGGTATTCTCAAAAACATTTTCAGGGGCGTATAAAATGTATACTTTAGTTTTAATTAGACGAGGATTAAGATAATGAATCTTGCAGAAAAAATTATTAACAATATTCAAGAAAAAGATTTACAATATATTCTTGATTTGGAAAAAGAAATTTTGAATTCTAAATTAACTTTAGATCGAAATTTGTTAATAGATGTGGAGGATCAAAAAACCGCCCAACGATATTTCTATCTTTATACACTACCTATGTTAGAAGGACTAGGAATTTTAGAGCAGCAGGAAAATGCTATTTTTTGGGGGACTGTGCAATTATGTTTAGATTTACATCTAAGATATGTAGATTACATCATAGATGATGATAAAATAGACATAAGCAGATTATTAATTACGGAAAAGTCTTATAACTATTTATTCCGAGCGCAAATGCTACTAAATCAAAAAGGCTATTTGTGGGGTTCCGATCAAATGGCTATTTATACACAATATTTTGACTACGAGAAGGAGGCAAATACCGATCTGTTTCATGATTTTGGTAGCTTATGGAGACGAGTATCTCCTCTATTCATTGTTTCTGGAAGTTACTTAAAATTATCTGGTCAAATAGTTGATTTTGATTTTTATTACAAACGGTATATAAGTTCTTGGCTGCTCAAAGCAGATTGCTCGGATATTATTAAGGATATTCATAAACAAAAAACTCCGATTACCCATTTAGTATATAATTACGATGCTCAAATTGATAAGAATGTAATGTTGATGGCTAAGACTATTAACTCTATTGATGTCAAACTCGATCGAGGTTTAACTCAAATCAAAAACCACATATCTAACAAACTGCCAATTTGGGCAATAATTATTGAAAGTTTGTTGTCTTAAAGTTTCGCGATCAGGTTCGTTCTCCAGCGTCCTCTGCGGTTAATAAAAAAATTTAGTGATTTTGAATACAATTCTCGACTCAACAGCCGATCGCACGCCTCAATTTTCGCTCGGGATCTAAAGTTACCCTAAAGTTCGCCCCCCTTTTCCGAAACCCTCCCTAAGATAGAAGTTAGGGGGCGATCGGTCTAATAGCCGATGAGCGAGCAAGTGTCAAGCACTCCATCGAACCCAAATCCAGAGCCGCAAGACAGGGAGAACATCAACATCATGGTAAACGCGCCAACAGGGGAAACCCGTCTGGGCCCGACCGAGCAGGTGCAATCCTTAGACCGCGATTGCACGACTCTATCCCGTCACGTACTCCAGCAACTCCACAGCTTTTCAGCAGATGCTCAGGATCTCAGCGCTCTGATGAATCGCATTGGGCTGGCTGCTAAGCTGATCGCGCGACGCCTCAGCAGGGCCGGACTCATGGAAGATGCTTTAGGGTTTACAGGGGCTGTGAACGTGCAGGGAGAATCCGTCAAAAAGATGGATATCTATGCTAATGAAGTGTTTATCTCGGTATTTCAGCAAAGCGGACTTGTCTGCCGTTTGGCTTCCGAGGAAATGGAAAAACCCTACTACATTCCAGAAAATTGTCCCATCGGACGCTACAGTCTGCTCTACGACCCCATAGACGGTTCTTCCAATCTTGACATCAATCTGAATGTCGGCTCCATATTCAGCATCCGCAAGCAAGAGGGGGATGATGAAGACGGTTCTGCTGCCGATTTGCTGCAACACGGGCACAAACAAATCGCCGCCGGCTACGTGCTGTATGGGCCCAGTACAATGCTGGTTTATTCGATCGGGCAAGGCGTTCATTCCTTTACCCTCGACCCCAGTTTAGGCGAGTTTATTCTATCAACCGAAAACATCAAGATTCCAGATAACGGCCCGATCTACAGTGTCAATGAAGGTAGCTTTTGGCAGTGGGAAGAATCTTATCGGGATTACATTCGCTACGTACATCGAAATCAAGGCTATACCGCCCGATACGGTGGGGCTTTGGTGGGAGATTTTCACCGAATTTTATTTCAGGGAGGTGTGTTTTTGTACCCAGGAACGGTGAAAAACCCCGATGGCAAATTGCGCTTACTCTACGAATCGGCTCCTTTGGCATTTTTGATGGAGCAAGCTGGCGGGCGCGCTAGTACGGGTATTCAAGACATTTTGGACGTTGTGCCGACTAAAATTCATGAGCGCACGCCTTTGATTATTGGCAGTAAAGAAAATGTAGCGCTGGTTGAGTCTTTTATTAAAGAGCGATCGCGCAATCCCATAACACTTGAAGAGTGAAGTTATTGGTTATTGGTTATTGGCGAGTAACAAATAACAAGTAACAAATAACAAGTAACAAGTAACAAGTAACCAAATTGTAGGAGCGACAGTAATGACGGAAACGACAAAGAATCACCTGTTAGAAATCAAAGAAATTGGCCAGAGCATCTGGATGGACAATTTGACTCGCAATCTGATCGAGTCCGGCGAACTCAAACAGATGATTGAAAGTCGCGGGCTGCGCGGGATCACATCTAATCCGGCGATTTTCGAGAAGGCGATCGCGGGCAATGTGATTTACGATGCGGATATCGAAGCTGGCATTCGGGCTGGTAAATCTGTACTCGAAATTTACGAATCTCTAGTTTTTGAAGATATCCGCAACGCTTGCGATGTCTTCGCTCCAGTGTACGAAGAATCAAAGGGTTTGGACGGTTACATCAGCATTGAAGTGCCACCGACGATCGCAAATGATACAGAAAGCACGATTAGTGAAGCTTTACGTTATTATCAGGCGATCGGTAAACCAAATGTGATGATTAAGATTCCCGGAACTGCTCAAGGATTGCCGGCAGTGGAACGAGTCATCAGCGAAGGGATTAACGTTAACGTGACTTTGCTGTTCTCTGTTGACAGCTACGTCGAAACCTTCTGGGCTTACATTCGCGGTTTGGAAGCGCGGGCAGCTAAGGGTTTGGATGTGAGCAACATCGCTTCTGTAGCCAGTTTCTTCTTGAGCCGGATCGACATCAATATTGACGGCAAGATTGACGAGAAACTCAAAAACGTCACTGATGTTGCTACGAAAGCCAAACTGGAAGCGGTGAAGGGAAAAATTGCGATCGCCAATGCCAAAGTAGCTTACCAGAAATATAAAGAGATCGTCGCGAGCGATCGTTGGCAAGCATTAGCAGCCAAGGGAGCCGAAGTGCAGCGGCTGTTGTGGGCGAGTACCAGCACCAAAAACCCCAACTACAGCGATGTGATGTACGTCGATGAATTGATCGGCCCCGACACGGTGAACACTTTGCCACCGAACACCGTTGAAGCTTGTTTCGATCACTGTGATGTCGCACCCCGAATTGAGAACAACGTGGCAGAAGCTTACGCGCTGATCGAAAGTCTCAAAGATCCAGATATCGACATCAACTTGGACAAAGTGATGGAAGACTTGCTTCTGGACGGGATCGAGAAATTTGTCAGCCCGTTCCAATCTCTGATGGATTCGTTGGAAGAGAAAGTTAAGAAGCTCGCAACCGTCGCCTAAAAAGATATCTGTATCCTTGAAGGCAGAAGCATTTGGGAGTCGGAATAGATAATTGTTTTGGCTCTTGAATGGTGAGTTTTCCAGCCCTAACTGGAAAAACTGAGACCAATTGGTCTCAAAATGCCTACAGAGGAAAATCAAGTCTCTAGAATTTAGGTTCCTAAATGCTGAGTTTTCAGTCTCGAACTGGAAAAACTGAGACCAATTGGTCTCAAAATGCCTACAGAGGAAAATCAAGTCTCTAGAATTTAGGTTCCTAAATGCTGAGTTTTCAGTCTCGAATTGGAAAAACTGAGACCAATTGGTCTCAAAATGCCTACAGAGGAAAATCAAGTCTCTAGAATTTAGGTTCCTAAATGCTGAGTTTTCAGTCTCGAACTGGAAAAACTGAGACCAATTGGTCTCAAAATGCCTACAGAGGAAAATCAAGTCTCTAGAATTTAGGTTCCTAAATGCTGAGTTTTCAGTCTCGAATTGGAAAAACTGAGACCAATTGGTCTCAAAATGCCTACAGAGGAAAATCAAGTCTCTTCTCTAGCAGAACTCTCGCCAGAAGCTCCAACTCGAATTTTCGATCTCCGACCGCTGAGGAATTGCTATGCAAACTACCAATACCCTACTAGAAACCGAGTATGCCACTGCCCAACTTGATGTAGCTGAACGGAAAAGGCTTCAAGAGTTGGAATCCATTGTCGAACATGGACTTCAAATATTTTATGAAGTGGGCAAAGCCCTTGATGAGATTCGGGAAGAGAAATTGTACCGTGAAACTCACAAGAGTTTTGAGGCTTATTGCCTCGACAACTGGGGTATTGGAAGACGAACAGCAGATAGATTTATTTCAGCAGCGCGGGTTGTTGAAAATTTGAGACCAATTGGTCTCAAATTTCCGACAAAGGAAAATCAAGTTCGTCCTCTAACAGGATTACCCCGAGAGCTGCAACTGGAAATTTGGCAAGAAGCCCTAGAGTCATCACCTAGTGGTATGCCTACTGGTGCAGCAGTTCAGCGCTTGGTCGATCGGCGATTTCCATCCCTAGGAAGCGGTCGATCGCCTAAAGATACTGATTCTGAACTGGAGAAGTTGCGATCGGACAATAAGCGGCTTAGAGAGGAAATCCGAGAACAAAACAGAGAAAGGGATCGGCGTGCTGCTGCTGTGGCGTTGGAAATGGAGCAACTTCGAGCCGAAAACCGACAGTTGAAAGCTGAACTGCTACAGATACATTTAACCCGGTAAATCCCGGACTAAGCCCAGAATAGCCGTGTATGGCAAAACAGAAAAAGCAGCAAGCTCTCCTGTCAGGGAGGTATCTCTCAAAGCTTTCAACAAAATATTGAAAGCG
>NZ_JAAFKG010000045.1 GCF_013299185.1 Microcoleus sp. bin48.metabat.b7b8b9.023
GATTTGTTTGCAGCAGTTCGTTCGGTTGTTAATACTGGCAAGCGTCAGGGTTTAACTGCTTATCAATCTATTCAACAAGCTCTCTCTATTGATGGCTCCATTTTTTCCCCTAGTTGAGCAATTACGTTATTAGTTATTAGTTAACAGTTAACAGTCAACAGTATATGTAAGGTGTGGATCCATCGACAATCTCTAAAAAAGAGTGAAAATCTAATAGCGACGCACCTTATATCAAATCCGCCCTTCATCGTCCTGTATTAATCTCTCTCTTCTCTTCCTTTGCGTCCTTTGCGCCTTCGCGGTTAAATCATTCTGATGCAACCGGAAACGATATTACACATTGGGTCAACGAAACAAACCCAACAATTTTATTGTAGCAACATTTTTTCTAAATGGTATTATTATGGTCATTCTTTACGCATATGTGAAGTCAGACAGGAGTTTTAGCCCCTGTCTGACTGCTGCTTTGATATACGGAAACAGCTTTATTTCAAATTACTCGATCGCGTCTACCGCTCTTTCAGCAGCTCGTTGAGTTCTGTCAATATCTCGATTTACTTTTGCGCGAACCTTGTCCGAGGCATCTTCAGCGTTGTATTTTACATTTCGCGCTGCATCTTTGACATTTTCTTTGCCTTCGCTGACATTATATCTCAGCGACTCAGTACCCTCAGCAGCTCTTTCTTTTGCTCCCTCGGTGGCTTCTTTAACAATCCCTTTTGCTCCCTTCAAGCCTTCGCGAGTATTTTCCTTAAGATTAGCAAAGCCTTGTTTTGTTTTGTCACCAAACTCATCAGCTTTCTGCTGAGCGGTACGAACATTGTCATTCATCTTCTCGCCAATTTGGTCGAGTTTGTTCGGCGCGTCATCTGCTACCCGCCGGATATTTTCACGCACATTGCTACTAGATTTGGTTTCGATGCGGCCCTGGGCTTCCTCTTTAAGAAGTTTAGCTTTTGCTTCTACTCCTACAACCCTTGGGTTTCTGGGATCGTCATCGCTGTATTGATTCTGACCGCCTTTGTATACGGAAGTTACAGCCTCTGAAGGCACTTCTTTTCTAATTTGGTCGGCAGTTTTTCCGGCTATGACATCAGATCCCTTGCAGGCAGTGCTCACAAATACTAAAATGCCGGCGAGAAACACTGTTAAAATTTGTACAGCTCGAATTTTTTTCAGAAATGCAGTTAGTCTGTTCATAAAAATGCTCCTTTCTATGGTGACTTATTTTTGGGAATATGTTTAAATGCCTGGTGGTTCTATAGGTGGCTACCATTACAAACATTAAGCACTCAAACACTTGTTTAAATATACGAAGACAAACAGAAGTTTTTCATCTATCTGAAGTTACATTCCTTAAGTCATACTAGAAGCAATAACAAAAGCTTTAGTTATAGTCGCCAGAGCAGCTAAATGGGAGCATCTCATTTTTTCAAAAAGCATTTTTCTTTCAGTGCGATCTTAAGAGCTCGCACTACAAATGCAAAACTGAGATGCTCCCAGCTAAATGATAGTAAAAAGCTTTTTTTACCCAAAAGAATTGGTTGAAAGCCTCTCCCTTTAAGGGAGAAATTAAAATCATACTATTGATTGCTCCAATCCTCTGACTTAAGGGTATAGGTTGCTCTCAAACTGTCAACTAAGAGGGCTATAACGGGGACAGTACCCCTACAACTGTCAACTGTTCAAGAGTTCTATTACCGCCGCAAGTCATCTATACATATAGCGGCGATCGCGACAGGAATACTGTAGTTGAACTGTTTTGCGCTTTGGGAGCTAAAAAAACCTTCCGGTCAGGAACCAGAAGGAAATGGGTGTACGATCTCAAGTACAACAAGGTCTTTAATGGCAATTGTCGCCGCACGTGCCGATCGCCCACATCTGTCTAATGGCGGAAAGTATCTGCACAGTTACTAATCATTTTGAATAGCTGTTTTTAGACTCTTGCAGAATTCGCCGATCGCCTCTAAACCCTCTTCTGGAGTTCCTTGGGCCAAGCGTTTGACAAAAGCACTACCAACAATCGCAGCATCTGCACCCCATTCTTTGACTTGACGGGCGTGTTCGGGTTTCGAGATACCAAAGCCGACGCCGATGGGTTTGTCGGTGATGCTGCGGATTTCTTGCAGCAACTCTTTTGCTCGCGTATCTAAGCCTTCCCGCACTCCTGTCACCCCCATCACGCTGACTAAGTAAATAAATCCTTGAGACGCGCGAGCGATCGCTTCTATCCGACTTTTGGGACTTGTGGGAGCAACTAATAAGGTGAGTTCAATCCCTAATTTGTTGGCAGGTTGGATGAGGCTGTCAGCTTCTTCTAAGGGCAAGTCTGGTACAAGCAATCCCTGAACTCCAGCACTTTTGATTTCCTGCAAGAAGGTTTCGATACCTCGGTACAAAATCGGGTTGTAGTATGCGAAGAGAATGATGGGCGATCGCAAATTCGGACTAACTCTCGCTACCATTTCCAGCACCGAATCTAACCGCGTCCCCCGCTGTAGCGCCCTCGTAGCAGCAGCTTGAATCACCGGCCCGTCAGCTAGGGGATCGGAATAAGGTACGCCAAGCTCGATCGCATCTGCACCGTTATCATCCAAAACTTGTAGCGCTTTAGCCGTTGTCTCCAAATCTGGATCGCCAGCAGTAATAAAAGGAATTAATCCACACTGGTTGCTTTTTCGCAACGTTTCAAAACAATGAGAAATAGTCATTAGGCAGTTGGCAGTTGGTTGTTGGCAGTTGGTTGTTGGCAGTTGATTCTTCGCAGTTGATTCTTCGCAGTTGATTCTTGGTAGTTGGTTGTTGGCAGTTGATTCTTCGCAGTTGATTCTTCGCAGTTGATTCTTCGCAGTTGATTCTTGGTAGTTGGTTGTTGGCAGTTGGTATTAGCTAATAACAACTAATATCATGTCCGATTGATTAACCATAATATCCCGGTCGGGGCAGGTTTTTGAGATTGTCAATTATTGGCTGGTATTGTTGGCTCACGGGCCCCTACAAAAATCGAGGTCGCTCGACCGGACATGATATGACAACTAACAACTAACAACTAACAACTAATCACTAACCACTGATACCAATTTAATATGAAGTTGCACATATCTCGATCCCCCTCGCATCCCCCGAATCGTTGCGGGGACTTTGATAGGAATCTTGTCCCCCCCTTATCAAGGGGGGTTAGGGGGGATCCGAATTTGGGAGCAGCCTTATAAAAAATTGGTATGACAACTGACAACTGACAACTAACCACAGACTAACTATCTTTTTCCTGCTCAATTTCGGCTTGAAGTTTGGCTAACTCTTCAGGAGTGAGTTCATCGAGGCGCTTCTGCAAAACAGCCTCTTTGTACTCTTGCAGTTGCTGACTGTAAGTCATCTTTTGAGTAAGCGCTCGAAACAAATAAGTCACCAGCCAGCCAATCAAGCCAGCTATCAAAAATAACTGACTCCAAATCCCAGCATTCATGCTGTCGAGTCCGGCGAATTGTAGCACCAAGTAGGCCAACCCACCTGCTACAAAAAAGCCTAGACTGATTCCAATTACGTCAATACGTCGCATTTAGGCTTCTATCTGCCGCCGTTTGGGGCGAAAATTCAAAAAAGGAGCGAGGAGAAACATACCAGGGAAAAAGAAGAACATCAAGAAGTACATGAAGCCACGCTCAAAAGAGGAGGCCACGTACCAGCGACTGTTCAGGTAAGCGTAGGTGCCCGCGGGTACTACCAGGAGGTAAGCTCCTCCCAAGACGGCGTAAAGCAGCAAGGTAATATACATAGATTTGCTTTAAGGGAATAATAACAGGGTAAGTCGGTTGACACGCTCAGCTAGCTGGTTAACTATTGTACCGCTTGGGGAGATACAGCGCGACTTTTGAGAATTTTTCAATTAGGGGTTGCGCTATTTAGGGTTTTGCGTGTAGAATAAAAGGCTGTTGTTGTCAGTGGGTCAAAACCACAGCAGCAGCTTCACGAAAGGGGGTGTGGCGGAATGGTAGACGCTACGGACTTAAAATCCGTTGACCCGAAACGGTCGTGTGGGTTCAAGTCCCTCCACCCCCATTAAATTTAAGTTGAGAAAGCGCGATCGAACCCTCCGGAGCGAACGAGTGCTGTCCCCGCGATCGAGCCTTCGGGAGCAAACAAACACGACGGCGCCACGTGCAATATTAGGCTGCAACTGGCAAAGTAATCACAAATTCCGTACCATCTCCAATTTGAGAATTCATCTCAATTTTGCCTTGATGCTTGGCAACGATTTGATAGGAAATAGCCAATCCCAATCCAGTGCCTTTGCCGATCGACTTTGTAGTAAAAAACGGGTCAAATATCTGTTGGGCAGTGGCTGCGGTAATTCCCGGCCCATTATCCCGAATCTTGACAGTGATAGCATTATCTGCCGTAACTTCCGTGCAGATCCAAATCGTTGGTGAAAACGCTCTGTCTGCCTTTTTTAGCTCCTCCAGCGCATCAATTGCATTGCCGAGTACGTTCATAAATACTTGATTCAGTTGCGCTCCATAGCACTCAACCAAAGGCAAATTAGCGTATTCTTTAATAACTTCGATACCTTGTTTGAGTCGGTGATTGAGAATTATCAGGGTGCTGTCTATTCCTTCGTGAATGTCCGCAGGTTTCATGTAACCGTCGTCTAAACGGGAAAAGTTACGCATGGATACGACAATTTCGCGAATGCGATCGGCTCCCATTTTCATCGAAGCAAGCGTTTTTGGCAAATCTTTGCTGAGAAAGTCCAATTCAATGTCTTCGATGCAGTCTTTAATTTCATCCGGTGGGTTGGGATAGTATGCTTGATAGAGAGTTACCAAGTCTGCCAAATCTTGGATGTATCTATTAGCATGGTCAATGTTACCACCGATGAAGTTGACGGGATTGTTGATTTCGTGGGCGATCCCTGCCACCATTTGACCGAGAGACGACATTTTTTCAGTCTGAATTAATTGGGATTGAGTTTCTTTTAGTTCTTGTGTATAATCGCTAACTCGCTGAATCAATTCATTGAAAGAAGCCGCTAAAACTCCGATTTCGTCTTCAGTTGTGACTGGTACTTGCAGGTTAAAATTAGATTCGCGGGCTACTTGCTGGGCTACGTTAGTCACGCTTTCGAGGGGTTGGGCAATGGCGCGGCTCGTTTTGTCCGCCAGTAACACGGCGAGGAGTCCGGAAATTACCATACTCCCGAGAATAATTCGGTTTCGCAAACTTTCAGCTTCTTCTAATGCTTCTACCCCTTGCAGTTTTTGAATTTCTACGGTAGCAATTAATTGGGTTAAATGGTCGGAAAGTGTATCTAGTACGATCGCCTCTTCGCCGCTGCGATTTCTCAACAATTGTAGCTGTGCCGACTCGATGCGGTTAGCTTCCAAATGCCACACTTCGGCTTCTTTTAATTGCAGTTTAGTTAGCCGATCGTAATAATCGATCACCATCGCATACCTTGGCAATATTGACTGCAAATCTTTCTCTTGTCTTGCTAGCCAGTCGGGATTTTTGAGCGCAAAAAATTGTATTTCCGCAATCAGGATTTTCGCCTGATTGATTTGCTGGACAAACCGATCGTGTTCGTATTGCAGCCACACCGTGTTTCCCAAAACTGCCGGGAATCTCGCTGCGTGCGATCGGGCTTCAAATATGCTATTTTGCAAATTTTGCAACAGTTGCTGTTGTTGTTGAGCAACATTTACCTGAATTAAAGCTTGCTTGCGAAAGTAGTCTCCCACTTTCAGGCCCGCACCCGTTCCCAAAATCGCTATGCCGATAGCCAAAGCATAGCCATAGCTGATTTTTTGGCCGATCCGCAAATGGTTGAATCGTTCCCTTAGCCAGTTTAAATTAATAAATCTATGGTGTAACAATTTTTTCTGAGCAGAGTTTGCTGGCTCTACTTTGCTATCTTGGGGCTGAGTGTCGGTCAATAATAACATCGAAAGTTCCTCCCAAACAAATCAGGAGTAGTTGACATCCTGCACAATTTTTTGCAATATCGAGAAACAGCATAAACCTGTATTTCTCAGTTAATCAGTAGATTTGTTGAAAAATTATAATACTTCGTATTCTACTCCCTAAAAAAACGATAGGGAGATACGATAATTTTTCGGATTTTTAACTTTTTCGTTTTCTAGGCTGACAGTTAGTTGAGTACAAAATGTCAAACTAATCTTTCTATTGAATTTGCCAGATCAATTGCTATTTGAGCTGCCAGCCGACGCGATTTACCCCATAACGCCTTAATTATCTCTGTTCTTAGACAAAAGTGTTTGTGATCTGTATCAACAATTTATGTGATTATACGCAACTTTACAAAAATCATAAAAAAAGCTACAGTATTTTCACTTACTTAGTTAAGGATACAAGCTCTAACTACGGGTTCTTCCGGTTTTTTTTGCCAGTTCTAGGTGGGATTTCAGCAATTTTGCGAAAATATCGTCGCTGTCAGTAAATCCATAAGCTTGCATCACATTGGCGATCGACCTTAAAATACAGTTTATAAAGTTAGCTAGTTGTTTCTTCAAAAAACTTATTATAAAATTGAGTAATTCCCCACTGTTTTGGCAACTTTTTTTACTTCGGTACTATAAAATAGTAAAATCGAAACACCATCGCATTTCTCATCCCTAAACATTTTCTCTTTTAATCGTGGAGCACGTGTAATCATGGTAAAGTCTCAGTATGAGGGATATTCCGTCGGCAAAAAACACACTTTCGCACTCAGGGAAAACTTCGGGAATGCCAAAGTGTATGCACAAAATGCACAATCAGTGCTTAACAAAGCTACTGGATTTATCAGTGCTTACGATTTCACGCTAAATCCTTATCGGGGCTGTCAGTACGGATGCAGCTATTGTTATGCTGCTGCTTTCAGCCCGAATTCACAGATGCGAGATGATTGGGGAAATTGGGTAATTATCAAGCAAAATGCAGTGGCAATTCTTAAGAAAGAGTTAGAACGTTGGCACAAGAAAAACCCCGATCGCCCACCGACAATTTACATGAGTAGTGTCACAGATCCGTATCAGCCAATTGAATCGAAAGAACAACTAACTCGGCATTTGTTAGAAGTCATGGTTCCCTATCAGCCGACGCTGGTTATCCAAACTCGCAGTCCTATGATAACTAGAGATATCGATATTTTACAGCAATTCCAGCGATTGCGAATCAACATGAGCATTCCAACTGGTAGCGAAAAAGTGCGGAAAGATTTTGAACCAAAATCGCCGAGTATTACTGCAAGACTTAAAGCTATTGCCAAACTGAAATACAGCTTTCCTTATCAAGAAAATTGCGAAGTCAGATTTTCTATAACTGTGACCCCACTACTACCTACCCTACCAGAAGATGAAGGTAATTTTATTAGCAAGCTAGAAGTTGTCGATCGGGTAGTGATTCAAGATTTTCATGCCAGCAACGAGCGATCGCTAATTGCGTCAACGCGCTCAGAAGCATTAGCTCTTAAACAAAAGTACGCTTGGTGGTACAATAGCGAACAGCAGAGTTATCGCAAGTTTAAAAATAAACTCAAGGCGATGCTCCCGGATGTTGAAATCATGGAAGGCAAAGAGGGATTTGGCTATGAATAATTTGGTAGCTAACTGGTGGCGTTCTCAAAAGTTTAACCAAGCCGTTAAGAGTCAAAATAATCGACTTGCCCAAAAACTGTTAAAAGAAATACAAAATTCAGGGGCAAAATTATCGTGGCAGGAGAAACTATATAAAGAATGGCTACAGCTTGAAAAATTACTGCAACAAAAAAATAACCGCCTCCAAGAAGGCGATCGGCGTTTAGCAGAGTTAGAAATGGAACTGGGGTTCGGAAAAATTGATGCCTTTCCCGGAGATATTGATGACTTAAGCTTATTGACTCCGGATACACAATTTATTGAAGTTATTTCACAAAGTTTCAAGCTTAAAGAATGCGATGCCAGCATGATTCAATGCACAGGGATTTATGAAAAAGTATTTGATAAGTTTGAACAACATTTGGCTGGTTTCATCAAAAATGAGCTGAATAATTTGAGTCGGAAAAAAACAAATTTTGATTCTTTACTTCAACAAGCTATTGACGATATACAAAAACTCAAAGAAGGACAAGATCCTCAATACAGTTTTGAGCTAAGTCCTCACATCTATTTAATGAGGTATTTCCTAGATAACGTCTATTGTGCATATCTAGCTTGGTTTCTCATTTACAAAGCAGGATTATTACCAACTAAAGTCAATATCCTTGATATTGCCGCAGGGCCGGGGACAGTTGCCTACGGATTAGGTTTGTTCCTGCAAACTATTAACGACTTTTGTTTAATACCGCCAATGCACATATCCTATTACTCTTTGGAACAGCAAAAAGCTTTTCAATATCGCGGACTCCAATTTTGGCGGCAATATATGGAACCCCACGCGATCAATGCTTACTTTCGGTTTGACACTTCTAGTATCTTTGATGGTGAAAGTCAATCTAGAAAAATTCCTCAAAACTTTTTTGATTTTATTGTAATTTCTCACTGTTTTTTTAACGATGAGGATAGAAGAGAAAAATCCCATCGAATTTATAAGGATATATTTACGAACTGCCTGACAGATTCTGGTTATGTTTTGCTAATTATTCAAGAAAAAAAGTTGATTAAACCTTACAATATTCGTCAAATTGATGATGACGGACAGGAGTTAAGCGTAGTAAAACAATTTGTTGACGATCTGGGGTTGAACTTAGTTTGGTATAAATATTTAAGTGCAACTGATAGCAGGAAATCCCTTCCTAACTTTGCAAAATTTGCTAGAGAAAGTTTACCTCTCCAGCAATTTATCAGTCCGCTTTTTCGCCAGCATTTTAAGTTACATTATGACTTAAATTATAAACTTGACGACTATGTGATATTGGCAAAAAATAATTTTAAATAAAGAAAACAAGTCTCACAAATCTTGACCAAATAAGTTTCAATTTTAATTTCAATTAGAAAAATCTGTGCTTCTAAATTCGACTGACAAACCTACAAATAAATTTCAAAATGGTTGGCACGGCTGCCTCAATTTAGCCTACGCAAACCGCTCCGGCGCCACTCAAATTATTCACAATCAAATGCAAGCGCCCCTCAAGGTGCAGCGTCCGTTTTATCCTGAAGGGAAAGAGGTTTGTCACAGCGTAATTTTGCACACGGCTGGGGGAGTTGTCGGGGGCGATCGCCTTTCGCTCAATTTCCACCTCCAAGAAAACGCCAAAGCCTTAATCACCACCGCTGCGGCTGGTAAAATTTATCGCAGCAGCGGACAGTTAGCGCAACAAGATATTGACATTCAACTAGATACTGGCGCTCATTTGGAATGGCTTCCCCAGGAAACCATCGTTTTTGACGGCGCAATTTACCGACAAGATTTACGGGTAGAATTAGCACCGCAAGCCAGTATTTTGCTGTGGGAAATTACGCGGTTCGGACGCAGTGCTAGGGGCGAAAAGTTCTTGTCTGGAGAATGGCGATCGCACACCGAAATCTGGCAAAAAAACAGCCCTCTGTGGATTGACAGACAATGGCTCAAAGGTGGGGGCGAAATGCTCGAAAGCGCTCACGGCTTAGCAGGAAAACCCGTAGTTGCTACCCTCGCTTGGATCGGCGAACCAGTCACAGCCCAGATGCTGGAAAAAGTGCGAGCTTTGCGGTGCGAAGATACAATTTATTCCGGATCTGTAGCCGTTAATTCTGCTGCCGGCGTTACTCGCATTCCCAACGGTTTGCTGTGCCGATATCGCGGTTCGTCCACCGCTGCCGCCAGAGACTGGTTTGTCGCCATTTGGCAATTGCTGCGCTTGTCTTTTTCAGGACGCCCTTGCTGTTTGCCCAGAGTTTGGATAAAATAGCATTCTATTTTAGTTTCACCTAGTTTCTGTTTCCGCTGCAACACATCAAATGCAATACCCGCCCCCAGTACCCGACAGACAAATTCTTGCGATTGACATTCGTCATGACAAATATAGCCGATTTAAGTCAGAAATATGCGATCGGCAAAAAGTCGTTTTCGGTTCTTTGCTAAAGTCCAAAAACAAAAGGATAAATCACCTTGACACAAACCAGATGTTAACACTATCTTGAGTCATGGGATGTAATTACCGATGATTTGCCACCGCTGATAGTTGAACTTGAATAAATAATGCGATCGCACTTAAAAGAATAAAAATGCAACTCACCCCCCAAGAAAAAGACAAACTGCTGATTTTCACCGCCGCCCTGCTAGCAGAGCGTCGCAAACACAGAGGTTTAAAATTAAACTATCCAGAAGCACTAGCCTACATTTCCGCAGCGATCTTAGAAGGAGCAAGAGATGGCCTCACCGTCGCAGATTTAATGAGTTACGGGACAACTCTCCTGACGCGGGAAGATGTGATGGAAGGCATACCGGAAATGGTGCATGAGGTGCAAGTTGAGGCGACTTTTCCCGACGGAACTAAGTTGGTGACAGTGCACGATCCAATTCGTTAAATAATATTTAAACCCACAGACTCGCAGGAGACAGATATGATTCCGGGAGAAATGATTGTTTCAGACGGTGAAATTGAGCTAAATGCCGATCGCCCAACAGTGCGGTTGCTGGTTGCAAATACGGGTGACAGGCCCATTCAAGTTGGTTCTCACTATCACTTTTACGAAGCGAACGAAGCCTTAGAATTTGAACGAGAACAAGCAAAAGGAATGCGGTTGGATATCCCCGCAGGTACAGCAGTGAGATTTGAGCCGGGAGATGAAAGAGAAATTCAATTAGTACCGTTTGTGGGTAGCCGTCAAGTCTACGGCTTTAATGGAAAAGTGAACGGTCATCTGGAAGGTTAAGTATGAAAGCAGAAAATCGTTTGCAAGTGTTGAATGTTGAATTGGGAATTTGTTAACTTAAAACTCATCCCAGTTAAAATAATGCAACTTTAACCTCGCAATCCCAACCAGGATCGCGCTCGGTCATCCTATGGAAAAGCTAAAATCAAAATGGTATCACTTACCAGAAAGAATTGGTTGAAAGCCTCTCCCCGATCGGGAGAAATTAAAATCAGACTATTCATTACTCCAATTCTCTTCCTTCTAGGTAGAGGTCGCTCTCCTTCGGTCAACTGTCAACTGCCAACTGTCAACTGTTGAACAGCACTACCCCTGGAGAGTGACAAAGCAATGTCAAAAAAATTCTCTGCATAAGTGTATAAATGCCTTTCTTTTGTTAGTGAAACCTCAGACTTTTGAGCGAGTTAAAATCGGCAGTTTGCGATCGATATTGGTATTCAAAACCGCAAACATACACAGCAAAAGCGCATGATGAATCCAAAATTAGTTGACCAGATCAAACAGATGTTGAAGCAGAGTTTGCTTGCAACGTCGAGGCGTATCTGGAGAACCCCGTTAGATCGGCGTACCAGCATCAAATTATTAGATAACAGCATCGTTTACAAACAGCAGCACGAACCTGTCAACATACCTGCATTAACTTCAGTAAATGGAGTACCTTCTCGGTTTTTTACCACAGAAAAAACCGTGTCTTTTGACCCGGATTATGTGTGGAAAATTTCCGTGAATAAACAAGTAGAGGCTCTAACTATTTGTACGTCTGGAAACACGCTGCTAAATCACAAATTGCTGTTAGACCTAGATTTTCGGATTAGCGGCGCGGGTATTCTGGAATGGCCTTATAAACCCCACCAAATTACGTATCCGCTGGTAGTTGCTCCTTGGTCGCATTTGTGGTGCAGTTATTACGATTATGTAATTTTTGTACTGGCAAAACTTTGTAGGATTGAGGAGGCTTTAGGTAAGGAGATTTGGCAAGAAGCCAAAATTTGTTATCCTTTGCGTTATACAGATTTTGAATTAGATTTTCTGACAAAACTCGGTATTCCTAAAAGCTCGCTAATCGACTCTCGGGCTGGAGATACAGCATATCATGCAGAAAGTTTAGTATTAGGAAACAATCAAGATTGGTATTTCCCCAGTCCTTACGATATAGAGCTTTTGCGGAATAAATTCTGTATTAAGGAAAATGTCAAGCCTTACAGAAAATTGTATCTTTCTAGAAGCGGGCGGCGCCAGGTTAAAAATGAGGCACAAGTACGAGAGGTGTTGAAAGAGTTTGATTTTGAAATTTTGGAAGATATCTCGCGCACTGTGGATGAACAAATTCGCCTGTTTGCAGAAGCAGCGGTGGTTGTTGGCCCTCACGGCGCTGGTTTTACAAATTTGTTGTGGTGTCAGCCTGGAACGAAAGTATTGGAATGCTTTTATGGCGGGTACACGCCGCCGTTTTTCTATTACATTTCCCAGATATTGGGATTAGAATACTCCCGTATGGTTGATAACAGCGACGATTCGGAAGATTGGAGTTTAATTAGCGTGGATATGACGGTGGATGTGGAGGTTTTGAGAAGGGAAGTCAAGAAAATGCTGGAATGAATTTACAAATCGACAAATGGGGCGATCGCACAAATATTGTAAATATTTGCTAACTTAGATTGAGTAACTCTGGGCATAGTATAATTTAAGCGAGCCTCAACTGCCAACTAAAAAATTATTTATATTAGGAGAAAGCATGAGTTACAGAATGGATCGTCGCGCTTACGCGGAAACCTTCGGGCCGACAACGGGCGATCGCGTGCGGTTAGCTGATACTGAGTTATTCATAGAAGTTGAGCAAGATTTCACAACCTACGGGGATGAAGTTAAGTTTGGCGGCGGTAAAGTCATTCGCGATGGCATGGGACAGTCGCCTATTTCTAATGCTGATGGTGCTGTTGATACGGTAATTACTAATGCCTTGATATTGGATTGGTGGGGTATTGTCAAGGCAGATATTGGGATTAAAGATGGCAAAATTTTTAAAATTGGGAAAGCCGGAAATCCTTACATTCAAGATAGGATAGATATTATTATCGGGCCCGGAACGGAAGTAATTGCTGGTGAGGGAATGATTCTGACGGCGGGGGGAGTTGATACTCACATTCATTTTATTTGCCCGCAACAAATCGAAGTGGCGATCGCCTCTGGAGTCACTACCATGATCGGCGGCGGCACTGGCCCAGCAACGGGTACAAACGCTACAACTTGCACTCCGGGGCCTTGGCATATGTACAGAATGCTGCAAGCCGCCGATGCTTTCCCGGTGAATCTGGGATTTTTAGGTAAGGGAAATAGCAGTCAACCTCAAGGTTTAGTCGAGCAAGTTTTGGCCGGTGCAATGGGTTTGAAGCTTCATGAAGATTGGGGAACTACGCCAGCAACGATCGACAATTGTTTGAATGTAGCTGAGGAGTACGACGTGCAGGTGGCAATTCACACAGATACTCTGAATGAAGCGGGATTTGTGGAAGCTACAATTGCTGCGTTTAAAAATCGGGCTATTCACACTTACCACACAGAAGGTGCTGGCGGCGGACACGCACCGGATATTATTAAAGTGTGCGGCCAAGCTAATGTTTTGCCTTCGTCTACTAATCCGACTCGCCCTTATACTGTCAACACTTTGGAAGAACATTTAGATATGTTGATGGTTTGCCACCATTTGGATCGGGGGATTCCTGAGGATGTGGCTTTTGCTGAGTCGAGAATTAGAAGGGAAACTATTGCTGCTGAGGATATTTTGCACGATTTGGGTGCTTTTAGTATGATTTCTTCTGATTCTCAGGCCATGGGAAGAGTTGGAGAAGTGATTATTCGGACTTGGCAAACGGCGCATAAGATGAAGGTGCAAAGGGGGAATTTACCCCCCCTAGCCCCCCCTTACCAAGGGGGGAATTTACCCCCCCTAACCCCCCCTTACCAAGGGGGGGGAATAGAGGGAGGAAATGATAATTTTCGGGCGAAGCGGTATATTGCAAAATATACAATTAATCCGGCGATTACTCACGGAATTAGTCAGTATGTGGGTTCGGTGGAAGAGGGTAAGTTGGCGGATTTGTGTTTGTGGCGGCCGGCGTTTTTTGGGGTGAAACCGGAGTTGGTAATTAAGGGTGGTGCGATCGCCTACGGGCAGATGGGAGACGCTAATGCGAGCATTCCGACGCCGCAGCCGGTGCATATGCGGCCGATGTTTGGCAGCTTTGGGGGGGCGATTGGGGCGACTTGTTTGACGTTTGTTTCGCAGGTGGCGCGCGATCGAGACATTGCAGCACAGCTCGGTTTACAAAAGCCAACTGTAGCAGTTTCCGGGACACGGCAGATTAGTAAAAGAGATATGAAACTCAACGATTATTTGCCGCACGTGGAAGTCGATCCAGAAACCTATGAAGTGAGGGCGGATGGACAATTGTTGACTTGCGAACCGGCAACTGTTTTGCCAATGGCGCAGAGATATTTTCTGTTTTGATGGGTTGTGCAGCTTCATCAAAACAATCCCAAAATCCTGTAGGGGCGGCTTCACAAACCATCTATGAAATCCACAAACCATCTCATAAACCTGCCCCATACCTGCGATTATTTACATGAACATTTTACCAATAAATTATGGTACAGTTGTATTGTTTGTCGGGCGGGGGCGGGTTTGTGAAATTATTCATTTTTACCGTAAATTGTTGGTGAACCCGCCCCTACAAATTTGGTTTCAATAGCCTCATCAAAACAATTCCAAAATCCCGTAGGGGCGGGTTCACCAACCATCTAAGAAAGTCACAAACAATCTTCTAAACCTGCCCCAGCCCCGCGATTATTTACATGAACATTTCGCAATAAATGATGGTAGATTTGTATTGTGGGTGGCGCGGGGGCGGGTTTATGAAATTATTCATTTTTACCGTAAATTGTTGGTGAACCCGCCCCTACAAATTTGGTTTAATAAGATAACAAATTGTTCTAACACGGCAAATTATGAATTACCAATTACAATTACCAATTACCAATTAAGCTTATGCTATATTTAGCCCAAATACAAAAAAAGGAAATTTCAGATGAGATAAGTCTGCAATTGCTGGCTTGTCAAAATTCTGATGAGACATGGGCTATGGTTTTTCAAGAAACTGTTTTGACGCTACCGCCAGATTGCGATCGAAATGTTGTAAATGAAGGGATGCTAGTATTAGCAGATATTGGCGAAAATAGCAAGATTTTGCATATTCAAACGGCTACAAACTGGGTGCTAGAATTAGTTCAGAAGTATTTAACAACAGGCTTTACTCCCGATTTTTTGCAGGAAGAAGCCCAGAAGGCGGAAGGGTGGCGGCAA
This sequence comes from Microcoleus sp. bin48.metabat.b7b8b9.023, assembly GCF_013299185.1. Taxonomy (GTDB): domain Bacteria; phylum Cyanobacteriota; class Cyanobacteriia; order Cyanobacteriales; family Microcoleaceae; genus Microcoleus. The sequence continues at coordinate 15,193 of NZ_JAAFKG010000045.1, forward strand.
TCTCTCACCTTGCAAAGTCAAGAGTTGTCTCGCCGCTTTATCGAAGTTGAAGCCCGCCGCGAACAAATTCAAAATTTAGAGGCCAAACTACAACAGGAAAAGGAATTGCTCGAAAGTACGATCGCCCAATTGAAAAATTCACCCACTGCACCACCAATTTGATTTAGATTAACACAAAACAGTTAAGGACACGGCAGTGCCGCGTCCCTACAAATCTCATTTGCAATTTGCTGGACATCATAAAATTTGTAACTTGACAAATAGCCCTTACCCCTTGCCGAATCGCCAGCCAAATTGCCCGCTGCTAAAGCACTTTTGACTTCAACCAAGCGGCGGGGAGACACAGCAGTTTCTGAGAATTGGTAACGTAGGCCCGCTTCTGAAACACATCGTACTGATTGCGCTCGATCGCATTTAAGATCTTACTGTACAGCATTGTCGCAGCCCAAACTGTCCAGCGGATATCGGGACTCAGCACTTTAATTCCCGGTTCGGCGCTGGCGTATAATTTGCGAGCTCGCTGAATTTGAAAGCGCATCAATTCCCGCCAGCGGTTGTCAATTACACCGTTGAATAAGTCTTCCTCAGTGTAGTTAAACAGCGCTAAGTCTTCTAAGGGAATGTAAATGCGGCCGCGGCGGGCGTCTTCTCCCACATCGCGCAGAATATTCGTCAACTGCTTGGCTATACCGAGGGCGACGGCTTCTTCTTTGGGAATTCTATTCCCCCAGTGCCAATTCCAATTAGCAGCGGAGTTGGATTCGTCTACGCCCATCACAGACATCGACATCAGCCCGACAGTGCCGGCTACTCGGTAACAGTAAAGATTGAGCTCTTCAAAAGTTTCGTAGCGACTGCGGTACAAGTCCATTTGCTGGCCCGCAATCATCTCTCGAAACGGCTGAATGTCGATCGGGAAACGAGACAGCGTATCCACCAAAGCCACGTCATAATCATCGTGGGGATGGCCCGCAAACACAGATTCTAGGCGTTTTTCCCACAAATTTAGCGTTTCAGGGGTCGTAGCCTCAGAACCAGGCCCGTCTACGAGTTCGTCGGTGCGGCGGCACCAGACGTAAATCGCCCAGATTGCCCGACGCTTGGCTTCGGGCATGAGTTGAGTGCCTAAATAAAAATTTTTGGCATAACTCGCTGTGACTTGGCGGCACAGTTCGTAGGATTCATCCAAAGAGGCCAGAGTTCTCATGCACTGGAGTTTTGACAGTTGCAGCATCCGAGAATAAGAAATTTAAAGATTAGAACTGACATTCCCCCGTTGAGACAACAGGAGATTCTTTTACGTCTTGAGGACTTACGCATCTGAACAAAGAAACTGGGTTTTTGAACCGAGATTGAGGGTTTTAAGCAAATATTTTGGCTAAAAACCCGGTTTCTGGTCGCCCGTGCGTCAGCCCCAGTCTTTATGAAAAATTCTTAATTTTTCATTTTTTATTGGCAGTTGAAATAGCCTGCGCTGTCAGCTTACCAGAAAGCACGGCACCTTCCATACTCGCAAGATAACGCTGCATTGTATAATCCCCCGTTAGATAGAAATTGCTAATCGGAGTTGTTTGCGAGGGACGGCATTCCTGGCGTCCGGGGGTGGCTTTGTAGACGGAACGTGGGGTTTTGACTACGTGATATTTGAGCACCTTGGCGGGTTCTGGGATTTGGTCGGGAAAGAGTTTTTCTAACTCGACCATTGTGGCTGCGACGATATCTTCGTCGGATTTGCCTATCCAGTCCTTTGCCGGTGCGAGTACCAATTCCAGCATGGATTTGTCTGGGTTGGCATATTCGCGGCAGGTGTTGCTCATGTCGGCGTAGACGCTCAGCAAGGGCGATCGCGAGAATAGCAAATGGTCGATATCTGTGAGCTTGCGATCGAACCACAAGTGTACATTAATCACCGGTACTCCCTCCAAACCTTCGAGCTTTTTGAAATAAGCCATTTCGCCCCAAGGTTTGGGCATCATCAACTTCAGCGGGTCAACCGGCATCGCCGAAACGTAAGTATCGGCCGTCAGAATTTCTGACTGTGCCCCCTTGACGCCGCCAATCTGGAAACCGCGCACCGTGTTGTCATCATTGAGCAAAAACTCTCTGATGGGTGCATTCAGCCGGACTTCGCCACCGCGTTCAGTTATGTAGTCTACCATCGGCTGACACAACCTCTCCGTAGGGGAACCGTCTAAAAAGGCCATTTTCGAGCCTTTTGTCTCTTGCAAGAAGCGGTTGAGGGCTGTCAGCAGAATGGTTGCAGATATTTCGTGGGGATCGATGAAGTTGAGCGCCTTGGACATGGCGATGAATACTTCTTTTTCGACTCTGGGGGGGACATTTTGCTTTTTCAGCCAGTCTGAAAAAGAGTATTTGTCCATTTCTTCGACGTATTTCTGGCCTTGAAGTATCGCCGGAATCAAGCCGATGCCGAAACTGATTTTTTCACCCCAGGTGAGCATATCGTTGTTTCTGAGGATAGCCACAAGGCCATTCAACGGAGCCGGAATATCGGGAAAATCAAACCGCGAATAGGTTCCGGGAGTTTCTGGCTGATTGAAAATCATGGAATGTTCTTTCCATTGCAGCCTGTCTTCAATGTCAAGTTCTTTGAAGAGTTGGAGCATATTCGGGTATGCACCGAAGAAGATGTGGAGGCCGGTTTCGTACCAGTCGCCGTCTGCATCTTTCCAGGCGGCTACTTTACCGCCGAGTACGTCCCGACTTTCTAGGAGGATGGGGGTGTGACCCGCATCGGTAAGATATTTAGCGCAGGAAAGTCCTGCTAAGCCTGCTCCGGCGATCGCAACTCGCATTTGATACTACTTGGCCTCTGTGTTCGCTTCGTTTTCATTATACTTTACAACTCGTTACATTTTTTGGGAACAATCTGTAGGGATACGGCACTGCCCATTGGTGTCAACTTAACGTCAAATCCTGTCAGAGACTGTTGTTTGACGACTAGGCCCAGATCCCCCCTAGCCCCCCTTAGGTCGGGGGGGACAGGAGTCTTCTCAAAGTCCCCCTTCTTAAGGGGGATTTAGGGGGATCTAGACTCGGCTGTGAACTAGATTCCTCAAGGCTTTCAGGCTTAAGTTGACACTCCTTGGGCACTGCCGTGTCCGGTGCGGGGACTCAGAAACCGGGTTTTTGCCAGAAAACTTGGTAACACAATCCAAAAACCCCAAACAACCCGGTTTCTTTGGTATGTGTGCGTAATTCGCGATCGACGAAAATTTAGTAAGTTTTGTTATTATAAACTAAGAATGAATTTTGATAAATCAATTAAGTTTATGGTACAAACAATTCAAGCTCGAAATGTCACGATGTACGACTTGAGAACAAAATTTGGAATTAAATTAGTCAGAGATGACCAATTCTTTCGCGAGTGGCAGGATAATTTGCCAGAAATCTCAGAAGCTGAGAAACAGCGATTAGACAGAGTGCAAGCCAGTTACACAAATTTGCTAGAATATCCCCCGCTTCTAGAAAATACAGTCAAAATGGTAGTATTGTCTCCATTATTAGACTTGGCTGATTTTTATCTTGCTCCTTTTCACGTTACTTCAGAAAAGTCTGTAGAAATTATTGACGAAGATGAAGGAATGATTGTCAGGGGACAGTTGGATGTTTTAGCCTTGTTTCAGGAGTTTTGGGTAGTAGTTATCGAGTCCAAGAAAGCCGCGTTCTCTTTGGAAGTAGGGATTCCGCAGTTGCTAGCTTATATGTTAGCTAATCTGAAGAGCGATCGACCTACTTACGGATTGTTAATGAATGGGGCAGATTTTCTATTTGTCAAATTAGTTAAGGGGGAAACACCGCAGTACGCTTTTTCTCGGAAGTTTTGCCTTTTAAATCCAGGGAACGAGTTGTACACCGTGCTGAGTATTTTGAAGCGCCTCGGCGAGTTGAATGTGGGTAATCTGGCTTAGTCGGGGAATCAGAAACCGGGTTTTTTTCCGAAAGTCTTTGGTTTTCACCCACAGATTCAGTAAAAAACCCGGTTTCTTTGGTTGGAGTGCATAAGTCTTGAAATGGATGATTTCAGGAGGTTCCCCAGTTATACCGCAAAGGTGCGATAGGCTGCTAATGCTGCATCTTTCACGGTTTCGGGGACGATCGGAAAAGTAGTCAAAATATACGCAAATTCGGCTTCGGTTAATCCGTAAAGGTGGGCGATGATGCCATCTAATTCGGCTCGCAATTTAGCGCGTTCTGTTTCATCGCTAACGCCTTCTCGGTGGGAGTTTAAGCCGACTTCTTGGGCTAATTCGTCAAATTCTGGGGTGGTGCAGATCAGTTTGGCGGCGCGCTGTACGATATCGGAGAAGTATTTGTCACCTGATGTTAATCGCGGGACAGGAAGTTGGTATATGTAGAACATATTGAGAGTTGTAGTCACTTTTTGACGGAGAAACCAATCCACAATAAAAGAGTTACACATTGCACAAAAAGCCAACATTTCTGCTTGACCAATTTTAGATTTACCTAAATCGATACTGGTACTATTATTATCAAAGAACACTCTGCTGGGAGCAATGGTCGTAATTAATGTACGCGAGTCAGTATTACGAGCAATTCGTCGATGTACCCAACGATAGCATTGATAATCAAGTATCTGATTGCAATCTTTATTATTTCCAAGTAATTCTTTTCTCCCCATTTTTTCTTCGATCCAGTATGGCGCAGATTCATCAGTTTTAGTGAATTGATGAAACATTTTTCCTACAAAAAGTGGTAGACTATTGCTTGTGGCTTGAAGTTGAAAAAAATCAGTTCTGTTACCCCTGTCAAATTCGCGATGTAGTATACAATTCCATTTCCCCTTAATCTGTTCGCCAAGTAACGGAAATTGCAGCATTTTTTCAGCAATCCGAATATCTCCATCATTTTTAAACTCCATCACCGACAGAGAGTCAGGAGATAACTTCCGCACTAATTCAACGCTAATTCGCAAGCTATCAGCATTAGGAAACCTTTGTAGTTCCTCCACATCAAGACGCATAAAAGCAGAGGAAAACTCAGTTGTTATCCCATCCTTCTCAAAAGTAAGAACAACTATTTTGAAACTCTTATGAACCCCTTCAAAAATTGTTTTACGATTTTCTAAACAAAATAACCCCGTGACTTGTGTTTGACTAAATAACATTTCCCGCAGTTGCTTCGTACCCAAGTCAGTGTAAATGCCGCTGGGAATCACAATCCCGCACTCGCCACCTCTGCGTAAGAGATTAAAACATTGCTCTACAAAAAGTTTGTAGAGATTAATATCCGTACCTGCTTTTTTACCATTGACAATTGAAATCTGATTTTTATACTGTTCTGCTGAACGATAGTAAGCACTAATGTGGGGAAAATTGCTCTGATATTCCAACCAAGCATTAGCAACTTCAGAATCTTGCAAGAGTTTCTTTTGCTCTTTTTCAAAGCTCTTAATATCCATCTTTTTTTTCGTCACTAAATTGCTATGATTAGCAAAAAACTCCTTAGCATCTGGCTTAAAAACTTCCCAAGGTGGATTAGCAATAATCGCATCAAAACCTCCCCGTTCTAAAATTCTATCGAAGTGATATCCCCAGTGAAACGGTTGCAATTTTGCAATATCATCAATACTTAAAACTCGTTTCTGCGGTTTCCCCGCCAACTGCACTTCTTCATACTTAATTTTCAGCCTGGTAAACTCATCAAACAATAACTGATTTAACTTGAATTGCGATTCCTGGTTTAACTTTTCAATATGCTGCCGCAAATTCAATAATCGCGATTCTTGAGAAGTTCCTTCCTGTTTCCCGGACTGAAAAGCGTGTTTTTTATACAAATCAATCGACTTATTCTTGTCTGCTAAAATTTTTTTGTAATTAGCAGAAGCTAAAATTTGCAGCAAATTACCTTGGCGCGAATTTCCTACAGAATCAAATCGTTCTTCATCCACCCGAATCAATCCAATTAAGGAATTCCCCGCCATGATGTTAAAATCAATATTCGGCAGCGGTTCCAATTCGCTGACATCGTGGGCGGCCGAAACTAAGGCTAAAAACAGTCGCAGTTTGGCAATTTCCACTGCTTCGGGCATGATGTCCACGCCGTAGAGATTGTCGCTAATAATCCGTTTTTTGATGTAGTAGTTGAGTGATGAATGCTCTGTTTCGATGTTTTTTAGTAAGTCGTTGAGGTGGTGGTCGGTTAAAAACTTGCTTGTACCGATGATGATTGAATAGATGTAAATTAGCGTTTTCATGGCTGCGACTAAAAACGCGCCGGAACCGCAGGCTGGGTCTAATAATGTGAGGTTTGGGAGGATTTCTTCTAGCAGGCGGCGGCAGAGATTTGCGTCGAGATTGGTGAGGAGTTCGGTGATGGTTTCAAATTTATGAGAAGAACCCCCCCGGCCCCCCTTGCTAAGGGGGGAGAAAGAGGGGGAGGGGGAGGAAGAGTTGGAGGAGTTGAGGGATTGGTTGACTTTATCGAGGATTAGTTTGTTGATAGTGCGATCGCACAAATATTCAGTAATCTCCGGCCTGGTATAATAAGCACCAAAGGCTTTTTGGTTAATGTATTTCTCAAAGATGTATCCCAAAACTGCCGGATTAATTTCGTTTTCCTTCCCGCCCACCGTATCGTCGAGATTCCAAGAATAGCGCGCAAATAAATCTAAGATTTTCTCAAAAGCAACATCAGGTATAGAAATATTCGGATAATTCTGTTCGATAGAATGTTCCAGAAACAGTCCGCCATTCAAATATTTAATATTGCCAATCAGCCTTTCAACCTGAACAGTTCGTTCATGTTGTGGCTTAGCAAATCCCTCAAAAAACAGTGTTTTCAAGAATTCCGAGTAAAATAAATCCGTTCCCCGCTGCTTGCTTTCGGCTAACTTTTCCTGCAAATACATCAATCTGTCATTGTCGATAAACCCTTTGCGCTGCAAAAAATAAACAAACATCAAACGGTTGAGTAAAACTGAAGTATACCAGCGCCTATCTGTCTCCTTGTCAATGCCGCGAATCGCATTCAAAAATTCAACGTGTTGCTGTTTAAACTCTTCAAAAAACTTCTTAGTAATTCGTTCGACATCCAATCCAGCCTGCAATCTTTGGGCGACATCAATCACCGACAGCGTTTCTAATTCTGCTAATTCAACTTTTAAAGCTGTCACCTTACTCAACAGCAAATCGCAAGGTTCCCGTTTCACATATACATGATCGCGAGGATAAAGTTTTGTACCTTCGCACTTCACCCAATACCAAAGAGATTTAGTCCGATTTGCATCAATAAAAATTAATATATTTTCGCGGGATATCTGGACAATTTCGCGATAAATTGTCAGTCTTTTGGCTGCATTGGGAATGTTACCGATAGCGGTAGTAATTTCATATACAACTACTCCTAAAAGTTGGGCGATTTGTTTTCGGGAATAAGTCTCGCCTTCTATTTCTGCGGGTATGGTTTTGCGGGATGATGGATTATCCCAACCGAGTTGTTGGACGAATAGTTTGTTGAATTCAAAGTCTTGGAGAAGTTGACGGGATTGTTCGAGTGTTTGTGGCATGGTTAAGAAAGTTCGGCAACGGATTTTGTAGCGGATGTAACGGATGTTATGGGAATTGGGGGCGGGTGGTTAGAAACCGGGTTTTTGCGAGAATACTGGTTTATAATCCTTAATCTCGGAAAAGACCCGGTTTCTTGGCGTAGTCGATAAATCAGAAAGACGGAATTAATTAACTTGTAAAAAACTAAAAATATCTTCAACTCGTAATTGCCAATCGCCTAACACATTCAGAACTGGTATAATATCAGTGTCATATTTCACTTCTGGTAACTGATTTGGTTGAAATACCATCACAGAACGATCGTTAGGATCTATAAATAAACCTAATTTAGTTTGGTGCTGAATCGAAAAAATAATCTTATTAATTACACGATTAGGAGACTGTTCTGGTGACAAGATTTCAATCACCCAATCGGGATGACTTTCAAATCGATTTGCAATTTCTCCATTTTCATCAACAGGGATGCGAGGCCATTCAAAAACAGCAATGTCTGGTACTAAGGAACGTCCTCCAAATGTGCAGCGTAACTCAGTCAAAGCTAAAGCTAGTTTTCTGGGTTTACCCTGTTGATTAATCGTTGAGGCAAATTCAGTTTGAATCAGACTATGTTTTCCTTGAGGCATCGGTTTTTGATAAATTTGACCGTTGATGTATTCACTCGCAGGTTCGGTTTCTGATAAATTCAAGAATGCTGCCAGAGAAAGCTTGGATTTAGGCTCAATTGATAGCGTCATAATTTTAAAATAAAGCTATTATTCATTGTACATCTTATTTGTTCTGGAACAGGTGGTATGGTGCGTCGCTCGATAATATTTGTCAGCAGCGAGAATTGTTCCCGGCGACGCACCCTACTTTAATTATATCTCCTGAAACAAGCCTAAAGAACAAATAATCATCGGTTCCCGTTTGTCTCCATCTTCACTAACTATACAAAAACGGTCATCCATTCTCAATCCTACAACTAATTCTGCTAATGCCCGATCGCCTATACCGCTTTTTAACTGCCGGTTCAACGTGTCAATTGCCGACTGACGCAGGGGATAGCGGTAAATTTCATCAATGGCTTTTGATAATTCATCCGATGCGAATATTGTACCACGCATGGACTGTGCGTAATTTTTCAAACGTTCGTAGGTTCGGAACCGAGCACCGGAGGATCTCCCTAATTGTCCGCCCGCAGTTAACTCTTCTTCTGCTATCAACTCAGCACCTTTTTTGACTAATTCGTGATGCTGTTTGTCTCTCGGAATCGCCGGAGTCGCTTCGTCGCAGGCGGCAATTCTTAATATGGCGAGTTGCGATTGTGTGACGCTGTTTCCATTGCGATCGACCCAAATCAACGAATCATTACCCTCGGCAGTTTTCATGTACAATAAAACTCCTTCTGGCTGCAATGGTTCGGGTGTATGAGCGCGAGTTGAGTAAACTACATTGGGCATTGACTCAATGGTTTTTTTCAAAGTCGGATTATTGTCAGTCGCATTTTTCCAAATCTGAAAAGCTTCTGATGTTAAGTCAACTTCGGCATCTTCTTCGCCATCTAAAATCCCGGATTTTTCATTGTAAATATCCAGAATGACTTGCGGTGAATCATCCTCAAAAAATGTCTCGTCGGTGCCGACAACTTCGGCATTTTCCTGTAAGCGTCGGCGCAGTCTTTCCCGCAGGTTGATAATCCGTTCCACTCCTTCCTCTGGCAAAAATGAATAGCACAAAATGCGATCGGCTGTTTGCCCAATTCTGTCCACTCTTCCCGCCCGCTGAATCAACCGAATGATTGCCCAAGGTAAGTCATAATTAACGATAATTGCACTGTCTTGTAAGTTATGACCTTCACTCAGAATATCAGTGGTAATTAAAACCCGCAATTCTTGTTCTGGTGAGATTTTGTTACGCCTACCGTTGCTAGCTGGACTAAACCGAAATGTGAGTTCTGTGGGGTCTTTTGATTTGCCTGTCACCGATGCAATGCCTGCAATTTTTAGCTTGGTTAAGTTATCAGTTATATAGCGGACTGTATCGGCAAATTGAGTAAAAATTAGTATCTTCTCATGGGGATGAGTTTCTGCAATCAATGTCACCAAAGCTGCTAACTTTTCATCTGGTTGAGAATGCCATACACTGCAAGTTTGCAATACTTCAATTAAAGAGCGGGCATCTGCTAGTAAATCTCGTTTTAATTTCTTGGTGTCAAAAAAATCTGATTTCAGCCATTTAAACCTGCGCTGGTAGCGTGTTTGATATTCTCCATAAACTACTTCTGCGCGCTGTTTAAAACTTTTTTCGTCTAACTGCAATTGGGCTTCGATATCTGAAAGTTCCCCCGATTCATCTTCGATTTCTTCCGTATCAAAACTGCTCATTACCACTGAATCAGCATCTTCATCGCTGTTGCGGGTATCCAACAATTCTGCATCCTGGGTGCCGATCGGGATATCGGAGTTTTGCCCGATCGCATACAAGTAAATAAAATTCCGCAGGATGTGCCGTTCGATGGACTGAATAAAGGCACTGCCGCTGCTTTCTAGCCGTTTAAACAGATTTGTCCGCGAAAAACCCATCAACCGACGACCGCCACGGAATAGGGCATTTAACTGTCGCTGCTCTGCTTCAGTCGGCTGTTGTTTGGGTTTTTTGGCGATGTAATTTCCCAGCCCGTAACGGGGCAGATTTAGGGCGTTGATGACTTCGACAATTTCCTCAAAGTCAAGCTGGGAGTTAGTTGTGGAAGTTTCCGAGGAAAACTTAATTGTTTTGGGAATGCGATCGGGAAAATAGGAACGAGTGCCATTGGCAAATTCTAGATATTTGCGATCGGTTTCTGCCTGATTTTTCGCATAATTCTCTTTAATAAACGAGCGAGTTCGCCTCACCATATAGCGCTTCATTAAGTCTCGCCAATCATCCGGATGTTCGCTCTTTTCAAAAGCAGCTAAAGAGCGCACTGAACATTGATGTCGCTTCATAAATTCTAACTCTCCTTGACTGCCGCCACCCAATTGATTGAGCAAAGCTTCCGGCCGCAATCCTAAATTTTGGTCTTCGGGAATAAACAGCCGTAACTGAGAAGATAAATCTAAATAGGTTTTGTTGTAAGGAGTTGCCGAAAGCAGAATACATTTACTTTCATTGATGGTGATATATTCTTGAATTGCTCGATATCGCTTGCCTTCTCGGTTTCTGAGGTTGTGACTTTCATCAATTAACACAACTCGATAGCGCCGCAATTCTGGCAATTCTTGCTGCACCCGACTGATCGATAAGACTTTGGCCAGCAGGCGATATTTATCAGCATACTCCTGCCACATTTTGACCAAGTTTTTCGGACAAATAATTAAGGTTTCCAAGAGACAGTCTTCTTGGAGAATTTTGGCAATCGCCGTACCGACTAAAGTTTTGCCCAAACCTACCACATCGCCAATAATCACGCCTCCCCGTTTGGTAATGTGACGGGCGGCTAACTTAACGGCTTCTTCTTGAAACTGAAATAAATTATTAAAATCGCGGGGAATCTGAAATTCGGCAATACCTGCGATCGCCTCGCGGGACAAATGATAGACAATGTTGAGATAGATGTGATAAGGTGGAATTGGTTCGGAGCGCGCCCAACTGCGATCGAGAATTTCTGAAAGTTCTTGAGAAATATCAATACAACCGTATTCTTCCCAGCGATTTTCAAACCATTTTTGTAATTTATCACAAGCATCTTGATCGAGAATATCAATATTCAATTCTCCTTGTTTTGAGAGTCCCGATAAAGTCAGATTACTGCTACCCAAAAAGCCAACTATCGGACTGTTTGGATCGTGACGGTGAACGAGATATAGCTTAGCGTGTAGATGATAAGCTAAAAATAATTTAACAATGACTTTTCCGGTTTTAATCTGATAGCTCAACCTGCGTAATCCCTGCTCGTCGATATCACTGGGAGCGCCTATTGTCAACTGCTGGCGAAATTCCTCTGCTATCCGTTTTTTGAGTCGAATAATGGCACTATTGTCAATCCCCCGGTGATGGGAAATCAGACTAAAACTAGCATTCAATTCATCGGATGGCAAACTTTGCATTCCCACCAAAAGGCGGCAGCAGGCTCCTCGATTTCCCATATATGCTTCGATTAAATCGCCAATGCTTCGCCATCCCCGGAGGTTGAAATAGCCAACGCAAAAATCGGCCCGGTAGGAGAGTTTGATGGTTTCTCGTAATACTGGTAGGAGAGATAGTTCGATGTTGTCAAAAATGCGCGGCACTTAGTTTATTCTCTATAGGTTAGTTGTAAATAAAAAGTTTGTAGTAAGGACTTCAGTCCTTGATAATTAAGATAGAAGGACTAAAGTCCTCACTACGAACCTGTTTATAATTGCGGCTCGATTCCGGCCGATCGCAATTGGGCGCGCAACTGCTCTAATTGGTCTTCGGCGCGATCGGCTCTTTGGGCCCCCGATAACAACAGATTACCTGCACTATCCCACCAGCGCAACCAAGGTAATTCCATATTTTGATAACTACCTTGCCAAATTCCCAACTCCACTCCTAACGGTGCGATCGGATAATGACCGCGCTCATTTGCAGCAACTAATTCATACCTACCTTGGCTGAGATAATACACTTCAACACTAGCCTTGTTGACTTCGTAGATTCCATAAAATGCGGGACGAATCACATTTTCATAAATCCAGAATCTCCCCGGTTTAGTTTCCTGTTTTCCCGATCGCAATAAAGGCGTTCTATCCCGTTCTTCCGACCCATTACCCGATACAAACTCTAACACGATTAATGGTGCTACAAACTCTTGCCACATCACGTAAGAACGCCGATATTTACCGTCTAGTGTTGGCGGGACATTGGGAACGTAAAACCAGTCAGGCGCTTCTGCACCCTTTTCTAACGGGTCAGCTAATCGCCAATAAATGCCACTGTCTTGACCGATACAATAGTTACCGTCAGCGTGAATTGTTTCTAAAACGGGAGTAATGGAATCGGTTAGTAAAATGCTTTGGGGATGTTCTTGAAAGTTCTTCACAAAAGTACCGTCTGATTCGGGTAGTTGAGTATGATCTGGCCAGCCTGTGGGATTGTTTTCTACATCTAAGGAGAATTTCATAGTTTTATGGTGATTGGAGGTGTTTGTGCGATCCTCTTCGAGGGCTGCGCTAACGGCTTTTAATTTTGATGTTGATGATAGGATAACTTTTGCTCTCCATTCTAATCAATTTGCTCCTCAGTCTCTGCGCCAAAGCCATATGGAAAAAAGGTCGATCGCACCCAACCAACCCCAACCGCTACCCCGAAGTGAGATAACCCCCCGCAGCCCCGTGGCTCGACGCGGTACAATAAATGCGATCGAACTTAACGCTTATATTGAAAAAGCTACACACAACGCCACAGGAGACAACGGACGTATGGGAAAAGTAGTTGGCATTGACCTCGGAACGACAAACTCAGTAGTAGCCGTCATGGAAGGCGGCAAACCGGTTGTGATTGCCAACGCAGAAGGGATGCGGACAACTCCTTCGGTGGTTGCTTTCACCAAGGAAGGGGAACGCCTTGTCGGACAAATGGCCAGACGCCAAAATGTTCTCAACCCCCAAAACACCTTTTACGCCGTCAAACGGTACATCGGGCGCAAATATACCGAACTGACTCCAGAAGCAAAGCGCGTCCCTTACACAACTCGCCGCGACGAAAACGGAAACATCAAAATCAAATGCCCTCGCCTGAAAAAAGATTTCGCCCCAGAGGAAATTTCGGCGATGGTGTTGCGGAAGTTGGCCGATGAAGCCAGCCGCTATCTGGGACAAGAAGTTACGGGGGCTGTAATCACTGTTCCGGCTTATTTCAACGACTCGCAGCGACAGGCGACGCGGGATGCTGGTAGAATTGCCGGACTTGATGTGAAGCGGATTTTAAATGAGCCGACTGCGGCTTCTTTGGCCTACGGTTTGGAAAGGCGAGAAAGTCAAACAATCTTAGTTTTTGATTTGGGCGGCGGTACTTTTGATGTATCTATCTTAGATGTTGGAGATGGAGTATTTGAAGTTAAAGCAACTAGCGGCGATACTCAGTTGGGTGGCAATGATTTTGATTCCAAAATTGTTGATTGGTTGGCTGAACAATTCTTAGAAAAAGAAGGCGTGGATTTACGCAAAAACCGCCAAGCTTTGCAGCGTTTGATCGAAGCGGCAGAAAAAGCAAAAATAGAGCTGTCGGGAGTTGGCGTCACTGAGATTAATTTGCCGTTTATTGATGCAAATGAAGATGGGCCTTTGCATTTGGAAACGCGCTTGACTCGCGGTCAATTTGAGGGGCTGTGCAGCGATTTGGTGCAGCGGATGCGCCGTCCGGTGAAACAAGCTTTGGCTGATGCCAATATGAGTCCTTCTCGGATTGATGAAGTTGTTTTGGTGGGCGGTTCGACTCGCATTCCTTTGGTGCAGGAAATTGTGCGGAGTTTGATCGATCGCGAACCGAATCAAAATGTCAATCCCGATGAGGTTGTGGCGGTGGGTGCTGCTATTCAGGCGGGGATTTTGGGCGGGGATGTCCGGGACGTGCTGCTGTTGGATGTGACGCCCCTGTCCCTGGGCTTGGAAACCATCGGCGGGGTGATGAAAAAACTGATTCCGCGCAATACTACTATTCCAGTTAGGCGATCGGATATTTTTTCGACTGCTGAAAACAACCAAACTGTGGTAGAAGTTCACATCATCCAAGGGGAACGGGAATTAGGTAGAGATAATAAGTCTTTGGGACGGTTTAAATTAACGGGAATTCCGCCGGCACCGCGAGGGATTCCGCAGGTACAAGTGGCTTTTGATATTGATGCTAACGGGATGCTGTTGGTGACTGCTTTGGACAAAACTACCGGCAGGGAACAAAGCATTACTGTGCAAGGTGCTTCGACGCTGAGCCAGCAGGAAGTGAATCAAATGATTCGCGATGCGGAACAGTTTGCTCAAGCTGATAAGTTGCAGCGGGAAAAGGTGGAAAAACGCAATCGCGCTGAGGCTTTGGCTTATCAAGCTGAGCGACAGTTGCGGGAAGTTGCACTCGATCGCGGAATGCAGTTTGCCCAAAGAAGCCGCCAGCGAATTGAAACTTTAATTCGGGAATTGCGAGACAGTTTGGAACGTAAGGATGAGCGGGGGGTTGACCAAGTTGGCTCGGATTTGCAGGATGCTCTTTACGATCTGAGTCGCGAAGTTGCAGCTTTTGCAATGGATGACGATGATGATGATTTCTTTGAGTCTGTGAAGCGGACTTTTACAGGCGATAGTACCAAGCGGCGCAGCGATGACAGCAGCTATTATCAAAATGCTAAGCCCTACAGGCGATCGACTGTCGATCCAATGCCAGATCGCCCTTACGATCGCTCTTACGATCGCGATCGGATGCCAGATCGCGATCGTATGGGCGATCGATCCTACGATCGCGATCGATCCTACGATCGCACACCCGATCGCAGAACCAGCAATAACCGCCCAACTCGCCCCTATCAAAACCAAAGCGACGACTGGGATGACGACGATGATTGGTTGTAATTGAAGGAAGAAGGAAGAAGGAAGAAGGAAGAAGGAAGAAGGAAGAAGGAAGAAGGAAGAAGGAAAATAGCGGATTTTTAGCAGAGAATATGTGACCGCCCTTTTTCCACTTCTTCTGGACTTCTTTTTTCTCTCACTAGACTTCTTGGAAATAGATAGAGATTACTATAATCAGCAAGGAGAAAACTATGTTATATAGCCCATAGAGAACAATACATCTGGCAGCGGGGTATTTATCTTTGTCAACTTTGCTACGAATTAACCAAATCATTTCATCCATCTGAACTTTATGGTATTACCAGTCAAATTCGCCGTGCATCTGTATCAATACCAGCTAACATTGCTGAGGGATATGGACGTGTTACCCGACAAGAGTATATTAGATATTTGCGAATAGCTCTCGGTTCGCTCAGAGAACTGGATACTCATCTAGTGATTTCTGAAAAAGTGGGGTTTGCCGCACTATAAAAAATCTCACCCGTTGTCAAACAAGTAGATGAACTCACACGACTAATGGTCAGCAATATCAATAAACTTCACACAGAATAAAAAATTTTCATTCTTCCCTCTTCCTTCTTCCCTCTTCCGACTTCCATCGGACTTACATCGGACTTACATCCGTTACATCCGTTACATCCGCTACAAAATCCGTTGCCGAACTTCCTTCTTCCTTCCCAAATTATGCAAAACTTTCGTAATTACTATCAAATACTGGGAGTACCCAGAGATGCTACGGCTGACGAGATAAAAAAAGCCTATCGACGACTGGCGAGACAGTTGCACCCTGACGTAAATCCGGGAGATAAATCTGCTGAAGATAGGTTTAAAGATATTAATGAAGCTTACGATATTCTGTCCGATCTCGAAAAGCGCGCTCAATACGACCAGTTTAGTAAATTCTGGAAGCAAAAGGGATTTCAAGGCAAACAAGGCGTAAAACTTCCCAATTTCACAAGTTGGGGAAACAACAAAGGTAGCCGCAGAAAACCAGCGGAAGATATCGATTTTAGCGATTACTCAGATTTTAATAAATTTCTCGATCAAGTGCTCGGAAGGCGCCGTGAAGTGAGGATGGCGACAGAGAATGATGCACCGCGAGTTCCCACTTCAGAACCGTGGAATACGGCTTCTAAGAAAACGAGTTATGTTGCTAATTCTCGGGAAGATAGGAGGGATTTGGACGATCGCGAAATTCGACGCGAAACCAGGGAAATAGACGATCGCGAAATCAGAAGAGACATTGATGCGAGGCTAACTCTGCCTTTGGAAAGAGCTTATTCGGGCGGTACCGAGCGCATCCGCTTGGACGACGGGCGGTGGATCGAGGTAAATATGCCGGGGGCGATGGTATCGGGCCAGCGAATTCGCCTGCGAAATCAAGGTATTGGCGGTGGCGATTTGTACTTAAAAATCACGGTTTCTCCCCATCCATTTTTCCGCTTGGAAATGTCGGATATTTGCTGCGAATTGCCGCTGACACCCTGCGAAGCGGTACTTGGTGGAGACATTGAAGTGCCGACTCTAGACGGCTTGGTGAAGATGAAACTGCCACCTGGAGTCACGTCTGGGAAGCGGTTGCGGCTGGCGAATAAGGGTTATCCGACTGGAAATGGCGATCGGGGAGATCAGCTAGTAGAAATTCAGGTATTAATTCCCAAGGAAATTAGCGACGAAGAACGGGAATTGTACGAGAAATTGCGGCAAATTCAGACTTTCAAACCCCGTCAAGATTTGTCGGTTTAATTTTGTAGAGGGGAGCATCTCTTTTTTGCAAGAAGCATTTTTTATTGTAGAGCTGTCCTAAATGATTCATCAAGATTGGTAGGGGTAGTGCCCCGTGCCTACCCCCTATCTATCGGGGCAACCGGATCTTAAAGAACCCCCTACAAGAACTATGAAAATGATGCGAGTATTGCTATATATAAATGAAAAACTGATATGCTCCCCTGTGGGTGCGCGCTGCACGCGGGAAATCTTGTTTGTATAATATAGATAGTAGAGTGCGCCTCCCGCACCTGAAACCTCAACCATTACAAATTCACCGATTATCTATATGTTCACATTCATCAATCCTAAAACTGATTTCGCATTCAAAAAAATCTTCGGTTCACAAAATAGCAAAGACATTCTCAAGAGTTTTTTGAATGCCTTGTTGTATGACAATCAGCCCACCATCGAATATTTGCAAATCCTCGATCCTCATTCATTACCGCTAATCCGAGGGCTGAAGGATACTTACGTAGATATTAGAGCGAAATTAAATGACGGCACAGAGGTAATTATCGAGATGCAGGTTTTGAACGTAGAGGCTTTTGAAAAGCGGATTTTGTACAATGCAGCCAAAGCTTATTCAACGCAATTAGAAACAGCAGAACAATATGTAATGTTGAATCCAGTGATTGCCTTGACCATCACTGATTTTGAGATGTTTGAGGATTTTAGGAAAGTAATTTCGCGGTTTGTGCTAAAAGAAAGAGAGTTCTTAAGCGATTATCCTATTTTCGATTTTGAATTGGTTTTTGTTGAGTTACCCAAGTTCCAAAAAAGTTTGAACGAGTTACAAACATTAGCCGATAAGTGGATTTATTTTCTCAAAACTGCTAGGGACTTAAACTCAGTACCTGCAACAATGGAAGAGGTGCCAGAGATTAGTCAAGCATTTACAATAGCGACTAAAGCTAATTTGAGCTATGACGAATTAAGCGAGTTGCAAAAACAGGAAATTTACATCCAAGACCGTCGGGGAGCAATCACTAAAGCGGTCAGTATAGCAACAGAAAAAGGCAGACAAGAAGGCAAACAAGAAGGCAGACAAGAAGGAATTAAGGAAGGACAATTCGCACTAATTATCCGTTTGTTAGAACGTCGTGTAGGTGCGATCGCTCCCGAAGTTCAAAATCAAATTCAGGAATTGTCGATCGCGAAATTAGAAAATTTAGCAGAAGCTTTGCTCAATTTTACCCAAATCTCGGATTTAACAGCTTGGCTGGAAACACAAGATTTACCCGCCCGATAGCCGACTCTGTAGGGTGCGTCAGCGATTAGCCTAATTTTCAGATGTTCCGTCAGAAGTGGCTGACGCACCCTACTACAAATGTGAGTGTCATGTGTACAAAAATGAGATGCTCCCGATCGCACTCGATAACATAAGTAAAATTACTGTTGCAATTCTTCAGGAACTAGCCGAAAATTAACCTCAAGCTAATTTTCCCACACTACAGGAGCATTCCGCCACAATGACTCAAATGCCGCCTCAATGCAAAAATCTGCAAGAGCAAGTTGACTCTCTACTCCAACTGCTGCGTCAAGAATCGTCTCTGCGACAACAAGATATCACGGCGGTACAATCTTCTCTGAAAAAGGCAATTTCTCCTGAGTTTGAGATTGTGTTTGCGGGCGCTTTTAGTGCGGGAAAATCAATGCTGATCAATGCTTTGCTGGAGCGAGAATTGCTCTACAGCGCTGAAGGACACGCAACCGGTACTGAATGCTATATCGCCTACGCTGAATCGGCCCAAAAAGAGCGTGTTGTTCTCACTTTTTCGAGCGAAGTTGAGATTCGCCAGCAAGCCTATGCTCTGTGCGAGCAGTTAAATTTAACGACTGAAATCGATATTAATCTCACAGATGTAGTTAAAATTTTAGCTCAGGGATGCAGCATAATTATCGAAAAGGAAGGCGGAGAAAATAAATCGGAGCGAGCTAAACAAGCAAAGGCTCTTACTTTGCTATTAGAAGGGTTTGAAGCGAATCGCGATCGCATTCAAGCTGTGGAAAATGCAACTTATTCGATGGAACAGTTTAATTTTTCCAATCTCAAGGAAGCTGCAAGTTATGCGCGGCGCGGTAGCAACAGTGCTGTACTCAAGCGAGTTGAATATTACTGTTACCATCCGCTGCTGCAAGATGGGAATATTATTATTGATACGCCCGGAATTGATGCGCCTGTCAAACAGGATGCGGCATTGACCTATGATAAGATTGAAAGCCCGGATACTTCGGCGGTTGTTTGCGTCTTGAAGGCTGCGTCGTCTGGCGAAATGACGACGGAAGAGACGGAGTTGATGGAAAAAACGCGATCGAATCCCGGAATTCGCGATCGGCTGTTTTACATTTTCAACCGCATTGACGAAACTTGGTACAACGCGCAACTGCGACAACGCTTGGAAAATCTGATTAATTCCGACTTTCGCGACACCGCCAGAGTCTATAAAACCAGCGGATTGCTGGGATTTTACGGGAGTTTGATTAAAGGGACAACCGGGCGCGATCGTTTTGGTTTGGATAGCATTTTTGTCCAAAGTCGCGATCGAGTTGATGCAGACACAAATGCGGGTAGTAAAAGCGAAAACAGTGAAGAAACACCGCAATTTGTCAGCGAATTTAACCGCTACTGCGCGAATTCCGGCAAACTATCTCCCAGCAAATTTCGGATTTCAGTTAACAGCTACGAAACGCCCAGTCAAAACTACGTGCGGATTCTGGCGGAACAAGGTCAACCGTTAATTCAGCAATTAATTCAAGATAGCGGCATCGAAGATTTTCGCACAGCCATCACCGATTATCTCACAAAAGAAAAGCGCCCGCAACTCTTCAGAAATCTCGCTGACGATTTAGAGGATTTGTGCATTCAACTGCGGAAACAATACCAAACAATTCAGCGGAATTTGGACAGCCAGCCCCGCGAAATTGAAGCGATGAAAGCCCAAGAACTTTTACGCCTAAATCAAGAATTGCAGCAAGTCGGACAGGAATTTCGAGAACATATCGCCAAAGAAGTAAATGATATGATTATGAACAGATGCGATATTTTCGATACAGATTTTCGCCAACTGCAATCTCGGATGATTCGCCGCTTGGATGAATTGCTAGATGGATTTTCGGTTGAGGCGGCTTACGGACGCACTTTGATGACTCATCCGCGCAATGCTACTGCACCTTTAATTGCGGTTTTAGTGGAAGCGCTTTATTATTTAGCGAATCAGTTGGAAGATATTTTAGTAGAGGCTACTAAGTCACTGGTTGAGAATTATTTCCAGTATTTGAAAGACAGCATTCGCAAGTCAGAATATTATCGATTACTTTATCGGTTGTTGGGGAATGACGGGGGAATTGAACAGCAGTTAGAGGAGTTGTCACAGCAGGTTTCTCGTGCTTTGGTGAATGCGGCGGGCGTGGAGTGCGATCGCTACGTGCGAGAAAGTCCCCGTTTTTACGACGAAGGCACGTTTTCGATTTACCAATTCCGGGAAACATTGCAGCAAACATCCCAAGGTTTTGACTGCGAAAATATGGTAGACGCGCAACCAGCAATTAGACAATTATTGAGGCTAGATTTTGAGCCGAAAGTATCGAAAACCATTCGGCAAACTTTCCGCCAAACTGTGAATCAAACGCTGAAAGAGCATTTGTTACCGATGGCGGAACAGCAAGCTGATGATATTTTGCAGAAATACAGTCAAGCCCGCGATTATTTGGAGCAAACTTTGGCGCAGGAAGCTGAGGAGAAAATTGCTAGGAATCTGCGGTTGCAAGCTGAGAATGAAGAGAAGGTTCAAGAGTACGATCGGGCGGTTTCGGGGATTAATAGTTGTTTGCAAGCAATGAAGTTGCACGAGCATTTGTTGCCCGTAATTGGAGATAATAATAGCGTTGTTGTGGATTGTGAATGATTGAAATTAAGGCGATTGGAAACCGGGGAGATTGAAATTAAGGCGATTGGAAATCCGGGCGATTGAAATTAAGGCGATTGGAAACCGCCGCGATTGGAAACCGGGCGATTGGAAACCGGGTGATTGGAAACCGCCGCGATTGGAAACCGGGCGATTGGAAACCGGGCGATTGGAAACCGGGCGATTGGAAATCGGGCGATTGGAAATCGCGGCTACACAGACAAAACCCGCCTCCGCGGGTTGAAGACATTCTTAATTTTTAGTCCGCGGAGGCGGACATCGTTTGTATAGCCGCGAATTCTATTCGCCGGGATTCTTGCTAAAAGAGCATCAATTACGGCGATTGGAAA
Source organism: Microcoleus sp. bin48.metabat.b7b8b9.023 (assembly GCF_013299185.1). GTDB lineage: Bacteria > Cyanobacteriota > Cyanobacteriia > Cyanobacteriales > Microcoleaceae > Microcoleus. The sequence continues at coordinate 36,306 of NZ_JAAFKG010000045.1, forward strand.
TCGTGGCTACACAGACAAAACCCGCCTCCGCGGGTTGAAGACATTCTTAATTCTTAGTCCGCGGAGGCGGACATCGTTTGTATAGTCGCGAATTCTATTCGCCGGGATTCTTGCTAAAAGAGCATCAATTACGGCGATTGGAAATCGCGGCTACACAGACAAAACCCGCCTCCGCGGGTTGAAGACATTCTTAATTCTTAGTCCGCGGAGGCGGACATCGTTTGTATAGCCGCGAATTCTATTCGCCGGGATTCTTGCTAAAAGAGCATCAATTACGGCGATTGGAAATCGCGGCTACACAGACAAAACCCGCCTCCGCGGGTTGAAGACATTCTTAATTCTTAGTCCGCGGAGGCGGACATCGTTTGTATAGCCGCGAATTCTATTCGCCGGGATTCTTGCTAAAAGAGCATCAATTACGGCGATTGGAAATCGCGGCTACACAGACAAAACCCGCCTCCGCGGGTTGAAGACATTCTTAATTCTTAGTCCGCGGAGGCGGACATCGTTTGTATAGCCGCGAATTCTATTCGCCGGGATTCTTGCCAAAAATGAGGCAATACCCGATAATCGTTAATAGAGTATTTTGCAAAAATCAACCATAAATATGCAACAACATATTTTTCTAGAAAATTACGGAAATGATGATGTTTTTTCCTTTGGATCTACGATATTTAAAGTAGGTAGGCTTAGGGAAATAATGAGAACGTCAGTTGTTTCTAACCTAGAATCCGCAGTTCAGGATTTATCTAAAACTCAATTGTTAAAAATAAATACGAATGAATATAATGCACGGCTTAACTGTAGTCAGCAACAACAATGGTTTGGTAACGGGATAAACTGTGAAGCCTTAAAAATAGGGGCTAAAGGTTGGCAAAAAGGTAAAGTTAAAATTAGAGTCATTGTAGAGTTTTGCCCAGACGAACCCGAAGTCGAAGAAACACCAGAAAACAACCAATCAGAAACTAGCCAACCAGAATCACCCCTCGATGATTTGCGCCGCCAACTACTAAACCATGAAAATCAATCGAACAATTCATGAGCAAAACTCCTAGAATCTCCATTCCCCCAGAAGTCAGAAAATACGTATTCACTCGCAACAAATACCAGTGCCAAAGTTGCGGCCAAACCAAACAAGAAACCCAACTGTCGATCGATCATATCATCCCCCTAGCCCGCGGCGGCAGCAACGACATCAGCAACCTGCAAACCCTGTGTCTCGCCTGCAACCAACGGAAAACCGACAAACTAGACCCCCGATTCCGGCGACACTTTGACTTATAATATTAGTTTTATCGAGATAGAAATGACTGTTTGTAGTGCGGACTTCAGTCCGTTCTGAGAAATTTTGACCCTATGCGGACTAAAGTCCTCACTACAAACCTCTATTATCTGTTTGTAGTGCGGACTTCAGTCCGTTCTGAGAAATTTTGACCCTATGCGGACTAAAGTCCTCACTACAAACCTCTATTATCTGTTTGTAGTGCGGACTTCAGTCCGTTCTGAGAAATTTTGACCCTATGCGGACTAAAGTCCTCACTACAAACCTCTATTATCTGTTTGTAGTGCGGACTTCAGTCCGTTCTGAGAAATTTTGACCCTATGCGGACTAAAGTCCTCGCTACAAACCTCTATTATCTGTTTGTAGTGCGGACTTCAGTCCGTTCTGAGAAATTTTGACCCAATGCGGACTAAAGTCCTCACTACAAACCTCTATTATTTGTTTGTAGTGCGGAATTCAGTCCGTTCCAAGAAATTTTGACCCTATGCGGACTAAAGTCCTCACTACAAACCTTATAAATTCTACCATCTATAATACCGATAAGGATCGTCGCCATTCTCAAAATCTGTCTTATAATCCGGGTGATAAAACTCCTGACTCGAACCGTTAAATACAGCACCATCAGCCTTAAAACTCGCCCCTAAATTAGCCAAAATCTGAGCATTTGCCCGAGTTTGCCGCCAGCGAGTAAAACGCAAATAAGTCTTAGCATCAGCATTCAAACTATCCGGGTCAATTTGAGAGAAAATCGCCACGCCCTTACCTACAGCAACCCGGCTTAACAAACCGTCAGCACCGATTTCTCCCCCAGACTTAATCAACCAAGTATCATAAAAAGAGCGCGATCGCAAATCCGAACCGCTAAGCCCCTTCATCTCATCCCAAACTGGCACCGCCAGCGAACCTCCGAAATCCTTCGCCTGCTGCAAACCCACGCCCAAACCCGCAACAGGTACTTGACGCGGCAAGAAAAACGCATTCCCGCCACCATTCAAATAAGCACGCAAATCTGCATCTTTCAGATTCGCTTCGGCACCCACAATCGCCAAACCAACATCCTGAGAAAGCGCATTAGCCCGCTGATAAATTACCCCCAAACTGTCCAACTTCTTGGCATCTTTGTCTCCCCCAATTAAAACCACTTTATCCGGCTTTCCAAGCATTGGAGAATTCGTCCCGTAACTCACAAGTTGCTGGACTAACTGCGCCGCCCCACCATCTACAGAATAATGGTCTTCCACATCCAACTCGTTTAAAATTAGCCGCCCTTTTCCATAATCCAATTCCATCAGCGGCGAATAAGCTAAATCAAACTCAGATTCCAAAATTGGTCGCCAACCGCTGCGGTGCGGCTTCTCAATTGAAGCGCTGCTGACTGCGCCGCGATTTCCCCAATGCCAGCCGTACCAAGGCATATTTGCTGGACTCAATCTTGACCCAGTTTGAGTTGTATCTGGATAAGCTTCAAGCAGCGTACTTTCCCCCATCCAATCCCGCATATCTTCACCGTCTAAACCGATAATTGCTGGATGATTGCTGTCAACTGGATAGGCGCGGCGGCTGATGTGTTCGGCAACTCTCAAACCCATGTTTTTCAGCCATTCCCGGCGCTGAGAAAATACTATTGCTTTGCCACCGTTTCGCACGAAAGTTTCTACATTTCCTGGGAAATTTTGCCCGCTAGAAAAGGCTTCCCGACCGATAATTAATAGCGATAAAACTTGCGAACCATTCCAAGGAACCAGACTATAACCTAACTGCTTTAACATGGCCGATGTTTTGCCAACTGGATCGAAGATTGTTAGCGTATCCTTGACTTTGGTTTGAGCGGCAAACACCCGGAAAGGAAATGTATCAGAATGCGGCCGATCGCCAATTCGTGCAGTTAAACGAATTTCGCCGTCAGCTTTGCTAGAAATTGTATTTGGCAATTTCACGTCAATTGGGAAAAATAGCGTGCCTGCCGTGTCAATTTTCCCCTTCTTCTCCCCAGTTGCTACCTCTTCTCCCCCGACCATAACTCGCCAATTTACTGCAAAATCCTGCTGCGCTCTCGTATCGTTAATTAATACTATTTGCTTAGCCAATTTGCTGCCTGCAAAAAAGCTGCGATCTTTGGCAGCAAAAGCCTGATTAGCACCAGCAATCCAAGCTAAAGTAGGGCCGTTATTATTCATAATTGCCTCCCCTGCCGGATAAATTTTGTAAGCTTCTGGTTGCAAATGATGCATCAGATTGTTGGACACTTGCTTCAAATAAACACCTCGGCGACCCGATTGAAATCCTCCCAGATCTACCTTGGTTCTGCCAGCATCCGAAACATCCCAACCGTGTCCTTGCTGCCAAGGAATCATGCCCCCAGACATTCCAAAAGTCCGCCAAGTCCGCCAAGTATTCGTACTGAATAAATACTGCAACTTTTGAAAAGCAGGTGCAAAGTCTAAATCCTTGCTCATGTGCCAGCTTTTATACTGCATATCCTTGACAAATTGCTCGCGAATTTTACGTTTATAAGTGGGAGTTTCTAAGTCGTAAGCTTGTTTGCCAAAGTAAATTGCTGCAAATTCAGTCATCCAAGGTTCGCTAACAATCACCTTATCAAAACCTTGGCGGTTCCGCATCATGGTCGCGTGCAGAGGCGTGCCAAATTCTACTACCATGTAGGGCATTTCTCCGGTTTTACTCCACTCTGAAATCCATTCTTCCCTTTCTTGCAACGGCATCACATTTAAATAAGAATTTAGCGAATAAACATCGCCAAAAGTGCCACCTTGATGTACCATTACAGGTCTGGTTGGGTCTACAGATTTCATGGCAGCAAAAGCTTCATTTCCCAGGGGGGTTTTTGCCCGCAAACGCTGGTCTTCCACGGGGCCGATTGTTCCTTCTACTGTTTTCTTGCCGATGCGGCGGGGATTTTGGTCGTCACCGTTGCCGAAATAATTAGGACTTGTCGCCCACATTAATACTGAGGGATGATTGCGGTAGCGGCGCATTTCTGCTGTCATTCGCCCTTTCCAGCGATCGATAATTTGGCGGTTATTCCACTGTTCGCTCCAAGCTATGGGAGTAATATCTAATGCGGGAGCCATAATTGGAAAACCTTTGAGATCTGCGCGTTCGGAAAATAGTTCTCGGAAGTGCCATCTACCCCGTTCGTCGTGATTCCAAGGCCAGATTTCTGCTATATTGAAACCAGCTTTTACATAGCCGTCTATTAAACTGTCTGAAACTTCTACTGTGCCACCTTCCCAAGTATCGGAATGCAAGGCTGGACGCAGGCGAAACTCGGTGCCATTTAAGAAAAATTTGCGCCCTTCTACCCAAAATTCCCGGAATCCGAAGGGTTGGTGATATTGCGTTTTTACGCCGCTGCCTGTTACTTCTAGTTGCAGGGTGTAAAGGTTGGGTTTGCCGGCATCCCAAAGGCGGGGACTTGGCCAATCCCATTGGACTTTTACGGTTTGAATTGGTTTGGCTTGAACGGTTGCAGTGCCTGTAAATTTTTGTTCGACTTTGCCTTTTTCGTCGAGCATTTGTGCTACAAGCTGAACTTGACCGTTTTGGGTAATGTCTTTGAGTTCTACATCTAATTTAATTTGCTTTTTTCTGGTGGAAGTTTGGACGTAGACATCGCTAACTAGCGGGCCTTGTGGAACGCTAAGAACCCTGACTTCGCCGATGATTCCCCGCGATTGCAAGTTGGATTTTGTGGTGTATATTTCTGTGGGACTCATAATCACGGCTTTGTCTTTTTCGTCGGAGACTGCCGCGACTAAAATAGATATGGTATTTTGACCTGGTTTGGCTACTTTGGTAATTTCAATATTGCCGTAGGGCCATTCGATTTGACCGCAGTTAATGCCGTTGACAAAGATAATTGCATCGGTGCTGACTCTGGCTAAGTCGATAAAAATGCGGCGGTTTTTCCAGTCGCCGGGAATGTCTATTTTTTTCTGATACCAAGCTTTTGATAGTTGTTTGCTGTTGAAGTTTTCCCAGTCTTTGCCGGTGCCGCGAGTGATGATTCCGGGTATGAATTCGTTTTTTTCTTCTTGCCAGTCTCCGGGTACTTGGATGGAACCCCAATTGGGGGAGGCGGGGGGACTTTGGGGGTTGCCTGTGGCGGGGACAAATTGCCAGGTGCCGTTGAGATAGATTTGGTTGCGCTGGTTGTCGATCGCGCTGGCGGTAGCTGGGGTAAGATTGGGAAAGCCGATCGACATTACTGAGTTGCTGACCGAGTTGGGATTTTGCACCGCGTAACCGATGAATCCGAAGACGATGGCGGCTGCGAAAAATAATCCGATAATTTTTGCCAGCTTGTGATTCATCGTAAGTTCCTCCCAGAAATCAACTTATCCAGTTTGTCTCTTCATTTATCATAAGCTGCTGCGCGCATCAATTGCTTGGTTTCGACGAGTGGAGAAAGGGGAGAGTGGGAGAGGGGGAGAGGGGGAGAGGGGTGCATCTGGTTTTTGTAAAAAGTATTTTTTATTGTAGTGCGAGCGTCCCCGCTCGCGAGTGTGTATAGCTCGCGAGCGGGGACGCTCGCACTATAAAAGCTTGTGCGTAGATGCTTCCGATGGGAGAGTGGGAAAGGGGAATAGTGAGAGCATTTTTCTGATTACCTCTGACTGATGACTAATAACGTTCGGGAGTGGGGACGCTCGAACTACTGATGACTAATGACTGATGACTGATGACTAATGACAACTATCAACTATCAACTGACTTTTGCAAATCTATCTGTGGGAAGATGGCACGGCGCCGACAAATGTGGTTTGTTATAGAAAAAACACATAATTTTTTTTAACCATGTTGTTTTATAGGCACAAACAGAAATAGTGCGATCGCGCCATCGCTACAGGTCAAAAAAAAATGAGTCGGTTTCAGGTCTTGCCTTTACCCATTAAATCTTACAGCATTGCTACATTTACCGCAGGCACGGCCTTACTGCTGACAACTCTGTTACTGTTTGCACTTCAGGCAACTCCTGCAATCTTACTTCTTGCCACTGCAATGGTTGGCGGCTGGTATGCTGGTTTAAAGTCCGCAGAACAAGAACTAGAAATAGAACGCCAGATTATCTCAAAAGTAACTGATACCACAGCTTGCTTGATTGTAGTTCTCGACAGTCGAGGACGAATTGTCCGCTTCAACCAAGCTTGCGAAAAAACCACAGGCTACTCGGCAGCCGAAGTTCTGGATAAATATGTTTGGGATCTGTTCTTGATTCCCGAAGAAGTTGAGGCAGCCCAAACAGTTTTTGCTAATCTAAACGCAGAAGTTGTTTACAGCGAATATCAAAACTATTGGCGCACTAAAAATGGCGACAAGCGCTTCATTTCTTGGTCGAATACAGTGATGCTGGGTATTGATGGCTTGGTAGAATATGCGATCGCAAGTGGTATCGATATTACCGATCGCAAATTAGCAGAAATAGCCCTGGCTTCATCCTACACCACGCTAGAAAACTGCGTCAAACAGCGCACGGCTGAGCTAACAGTAGCTAAAGAAGCGCTGCAAGCTCAAGAAGAGCGATTTCGCTGTTTGAGTTCCTGTTCGCCTGTGGGAATTTTCATGGCAGATTTTGAGGGGCGCTACACCTATGCAAACCCTCGCACTCAGGCGATTTGCGGCTTGAGTTTGGCAGAACTTTTAGGAGACGGTTGGGAAAATTGCATTCACCCGGAAGACCGATCTCGCGTATTGAGCCGATGGCTGGATTATACTCGGGAACCTGGGGAATATGCGATCGAGTATCGCCTGCAAACAGCAGAGGGGATTGTGCGCTGGATTAATGTTGGTTCGGCGCCGATGTTCTCCGACTGTGGGGAACTCATCGGACACGTGGGCACGGTGCGAGATGTTACTGAAAGACAGCAAACACAAGCAGCTTTGTCTAGCAGCGAACAGCAACTGAGAACGCTGCTAGAAAATACGCCCGATGTGATTATCCGCACCGATAAAGAACTGCGTTATATTTATGTCAACGAAGCAGTTGCTAGAAGTCAAGGAAAACCAATTTCATTCTTCCTCGGGAAAACCAGTCAAGAGACAGGAATGCCGCCGGAACTTTGCCAGAGGTGGGATGAAACTCTCCGCAAAGTGTTAGAAACTGGTCGAGAAGAAATCATCGAATTTCAGGCTTACTCAACCGACGGCATCAGAAGTTATCAATCTCGCGTAGTTCCAGAGTTTGACAAAGACGGCGTACCAGAATCGGCGTTAATTGTTGCCCGCGATATCACAGAACTCAAACTTACAGAAAGTCAAAGATTGCAGTTGGCAACCGAGCAAGCAGCCCGAGAAAAAGCCCAAATAGAACAGCAGCGATCGGCATTTTTAGCAGAAGTTAGCAAAATTTTGGCTGCTGCGTTTGACGGAGAAACAGTGCTGCAAAATGTCGCTGAATTAGCAGTTAATTCTGTTGCTGACGGGTGCTGCATTCATTTGACCGAAACTGACTCAAAAGTCCGCAAAGTCGCTGTGGCTCACGCAGAAGCCTCTACGGTTGATACGATTAATAAGTTGAGAGTTTGCAGCCCGATCGCCGATCGCGCTGTTAACGGCTATCCGCTAGTAATTCGCACCGGCCAATCCCAACTAATTGCCGAAGTGGATGAGGAGATTTTAGGAGAAACAGCCGAAAATGCAGCAGAAATTGAAATGTTGCAATCGCTCAATATCGGATCTTACGCTTGCGTACCGCTGAAGGCGCGCGGGCGGGTAATGGGTGCGATCAGTTGCTTTACCTCAAAGTTGGGGCGCCGCTACAGTGCAGAAGATATGGCAATGCTAGAAGATTTAGCATACCGCGTGGCGATCGCCCTGGACAACGCCAGACTTTATGCAGAAGCGCAGCAAGCACTAGCTCAAACATCGCAATCCTTCGCCTTAATTGACTCGCTGTTAGAAGCATCTCCCCTAGCGATTTGCTTTCTCGATCGCGAAATGCGCTTCATCCGCATCAACCAAGTATTAGCAGAACTCAACGGTTTGTCAGCCCAACAGCATCTCGGCCAAGACTACCGTCAATTGTTGCCAGAATCCGCAGCCAATTTTGCACCAATAATTCAGCAAGTTCTAGAAACCGGCGAACCTGTTTTAAATGTAGAAGTCAGCGGCGAACATGGGGGAAGACCCGGATATTTCGGCTACTGGCTCGCCAACTACTACCCGGTGAAAAATGAAAGGGGAGAAATCATCGGCGCTGGCATAATTATCGCAGATGTTACCGCAGCCAAACAAACAGAATTAGCTTTGCGGGAAAGTGAAACGCGCTTCCGCAGCGTGGTAGATTCTAACATGATCGGCATCGGTTTTTGGGAGGCAGGCGGCGCAATTACTGAAGCTAACGACGCCTTTCTGGACATGATTGCATATACGAGAGAAGACTTAATTTCAGGAAGAATCCACTGGAGCAATATCACGCCGCCGGAATACGCAGAACTCGATCGCGCGGCCATCGCCCAAATCGCAATATCAGGAAGTTGTGCGCCTTATGAAAAAGAATTCATCCGCAAAGATGGGACGCGCTTTCCAATTTTAATCGGGGGCGGAAACTTGCAAGGATGCACAGACAAAGGCTCGTTCTTCGTGGTCGATATCACCGATCGCAAACAAGCTCAAAACCAGATCCGAGAAAACGAAATTCGCATTCGCAACCAACTAGCAGAACTCGACTTAGTTTACAACACCACACCAGTCGGGCTGTGCTTTCTCGATACCAATTTGCGCTACATCCGCATGAACGAATTCCTGGCTGCGATCAACGGCCGCACGATCGCAGATCACATCGGACGCACCGTCAGAGAAGCGATACCGGAACTTGCCGATCTCGTAGAGCCGATTTACCGCCAAGTGCTCGCTACGCAAACCCCCGTACTCGACATGGAACTTAAGGCAGAAACCCTTCAACAGCCGGGAGTTGTGCGGGATTGGCAAGTCAGCTTTTACCCCGTGATCGATGAATCGGGAACGCTGTTGGGAGTCAGCACCGTGGTTGCCGAAATCACCGATCGCAACCAAGCAAAACGGGTAATCCAGCAAAGTGAAGCTTTATTCCGGCGACTGTTAGACTCAAATATTTTCGGAGTCGCGATCGGCGATTTTACCGGCCGCATCGCCTACGCCAACGACTCCCTGCTCAACATGGTGGGCTATACTCGCTTAGACGTACTCTCCGGTCAAATGCGGTGGGACAATATGACCCCCTCCGAATACCTCCACCTCGACGCCCGGGCGGCCGGGGAACTGCGGGCGTCGGGAGTCGCAACTCCTTTTAAGAAAGAGTACATCCGCAAAGATGGCAGTCGGGTGCCGGTGCTGATGGGCGCGACGACTTTGTGCCCTGACAAGGCCGAACCGGAGACGATCGTCGGATTCTACATTGACTTGACCGAAATCTCGCGGGTGGAAGCAGAACTCAAAAACAATCAACAACGGCTGCAAATCGCTCAGCAAGCAGGCAAAATCGGAACTTTTGAATGGAACGTCCAAACAGGAGAACTCGCCTGTACGCCGGAGTTAGAGGCTTTGTACGGGCTGCCGGCCGGCGGTTTTTTGAGCAGCTATCAAAATTTGCTGGCAATGGTGCATCCAGACGATCGCACTTTCACCGAACAGCAGATAGAGGCGGCGGCGACTTCCGGCGAGGAATTAAACATCGAGTTCCGCATCTGCCGCCCCGACAGCAGCATCGGCTGGATTGCTTGCAGGGCTAGGGTATTTCAGGACGATCGCGGTTTGCCCCTGCGAACGATCGGCGTGAACGTCGATATCACCGATCGCAAACAAGCAGAAGAAGCGCGATCGCAAATCAATCAAACTTTGGAAGCCTTGATCCAGGCTTGTCCCCTGGGAATTACCGTTTTGGGCGCCGACGACGGGATTGTGAAAATGTGGAACCCAGCCGCTGAGAGGATTTTTGGCTGGCCAGAATCAGAAGTGGTAGGTAAATTTTTGCCCAGCGTTCCCCCAGACAAGCGGGAGGAATTCAGGGCGAACTTGAAAGGAATTCGCGCCGGAAATGCGATCGCCGGAGTGGAAACCCAGCGCCAAAGAAAAGACGGCACTTCGATCGATATCGGTTTGTGGGCAACTCCTGTCCGCGACGCCAAGGGTAACATTAACTGTATGTCGATCGTCGCCGACATCAGCGATCGCAAGCAAGTCGAGGCAGAACTCGCTCAGTTGCTCGATCGCGAACAAGCCGCGCGGGCAGAAGCAGAAGCCATCAACCGCCGGAAAGACGAGTTTCTAGCCACTCTTTCCCACGAACTGCGGACACCTTTAAACGCAATTCTGGGTTGGGCCCAAATGCTCCGCACCCGCCCGTACACACCAGATTCTTTAGCCTGCGGTTTAGAAGCGATCGAGCGTCAGTCCAGGGTGCAAACGCAGCTAGTCGAAGATTTGCTCGATGTTTCCCGGATTATTCAAGGCAAGCTGGTTCTAAAACCCGGCTGGTTCGTCATGACAAAGACGATCGAAGTTGCCCTCAATTGTGTCAGTTTCGCCGCTCAGGCTAAGTCTGTGACTGTTTCCTCGGAATTTGACCCCGCAGTCAGTTTGATGTGGGGCGACGCCCAGAGGTTGCAGCAGGTAGTCTCGAATTTGCTGACTAACGCCGTCAAGTTTACGCCATCCGGGGGAACTGTCCAACTGCGTTTGTCTGCGGTAGCTGTTGCTAATTCCCCATCACCTAATTACGTACAAATTATTGTCAGCGATACCGGCAAAGGCATTTCTCCTGAGTTTTTGCCCTACGTGTTCGATCGCTTCCGACAAGCAGATGGCTCAATTACTAAGGCTTACGGGGGTTTGGGACTGGGATTGGCGATCGTCCGGCACTTGGTGGAACTCCACGGCGGCACTGTACGCGCCGAAAGTCCCGGAGAGGGACTCGGGGCGACATTTACAGTAATGCTGCCCCTGAAACAGCGTCGGAGTCAGCAGCCGCAGTTGAGAGAAGAAAGGCAATTAGCTGCCGTGAGTCCTGGTATTTTGGCTGGTTTAAAGGTGTTGGTAGTTGATGACGAACCCGACAACCGCGAGTTTTTGGTTTTGGCGCTGAAACAGTTGGGGGCTCTGGCGATGGCTGCTGCTTCAGCCCAAGAGGCGATCGACATTTTACAGCAGTCGCCGCCGGATATTTTAGTCAGCGACATCGGGATGCCGGTTGAGGATGGCTACTCGTTAATCCGCAAAGTGCGATCGTCCGAATCTGACAAAATCAAGCGCTTGGCCGCTGTGGCGCTGACAGCTTATGCTAGCGAACAAGACCGGCATCGGGCGATCGAGGCCGGTTACGACGAACACTTAGCAAAGCCGATCGATTCTGCTCGATTCGCCACAGTTTTAGCTCAGTTAAAAACCTTAAACTAACAGAAGGCACGTAGTTGCGATGAAAGCGCTCTTAGGTACGTAGTTGCGATGAAAGCGCTCCGAAAGGCACGTAGTTGCGATGAAAGCGCTCCGAAAGGTACGTAGTTGCGATGAAAGCGCTCCGAAAGGCACGTAGTTGCGATGAAAGCGCTCCGAAAGGTACGTAGTTGCGATGAAAGCGCTCCGAAAGGTACGTAGTTGCGATGAAAGCGCTCCGAAAGGTACGTAGTTGCGATGAAAGCGCTCCGAAAGGTACGTAGTTGCGATGAAAGCGCTCTGAGCTTATATATAACCAAGAGCGCTTAAGCGCAACTACATACCTAAATCAAGAGCGCTTAAGCGCAACTACATACCTCAATCAAGAGCGCTTAAGCGCAACTACATACCTAAATCAAGAGCGCTTAAGCGCAACTACATACCTAAATCAAGAGCGCTTAAGCGCAACTACATACCTAAATCAAGAGCGCTTAAGCGCAACTACATACCTAGAAATTAACCTCGCAGAAGACTGCAACAGTTAAAATTCGATCGCCAGCCCAACTCCTCGATCGCGTCATGCTCATTAATCCCCTCAACCGCCCAACCGCCGAAATTTTCAGCAAACCTCGCCTGGGAACAGTTGTGATTGTTCCCTTTGTGTTGCTAACAGTCAGCGCCGTCGGGCTAGTGGGTTATCTTTCTTTCAAAAGCAGCCGGGAATCCGTCGAGGATCTAGCACAGCAGTTAATGGAACAAGTAGGAGAGCGAATTGGCGATCGGCTCACCAACTACCTCAACGCCCCCCAGAACGCCGTAGCAGCCAACCGTCTAGCAGTAGAACAAGGAATGCTGAACCTCAACAACACTCAGCAACTGCGACAGAAACTTTGGCAGCAAATAATCCTCAACCCCACACTGCAATCGAGCTTTTTTGTCAATGAGCGAGGAGAACAAATTGGGTACGGGCGCCTGATGAGCGAGGAATTTGTGCAACAAGTCACAAAAGTGACAGGAGAGAAATTCTCAGTCGGTACGCGTTTTTTTGGCAGCATGAAAAGTACCGACCTGGGTAAAATGAAATACTACTCGGTTGACTCCAAAGGCAATCCCCTAAAACTGCTCTATAGCATCCCTATGGATAACCGCGAAACTGCTTGGTTTCGCCACGCCAAAGCCTCCAACAAACAAACTTGGTCGCCAATTGTTGTTTTCAACGTTATGCCGAAGTTAGGAATTGTTGCGGTGTCTCCCATCAAGGATGCTGCTGGCAAATGGCGGGGGGTTTTTACTTCAAATTATGGGCTGTCGGCAATTAGCAGTTTTCTCGATCGCCTCTACTTCCCTAAATCGGGACAGACCTTTATTATGGAGCGATCGGGCAATCTGGTTGCTACATCCACCCTAGAAACGCCCTTTGTCAAGCAAGGAAAACAGCCACCGACGCGATTGCTAGCCACCAACAGCCAGGATACCCGCACCCGAGACATTGCTCGGCAACTCACCAACCGCTTTGCCAACTTGAGTTCGCTGGATAGAGCTCAGCAATTTACCATGACGAGCAACGGATCTCCGCAGTTTGTCAGCGTCGCTCCCTATGGAGATGCCTATGGCTTGGATTGGTTGATTGTGGTGGTGGTGCCAGAGTCGGATTTCATGGCTCGCATTCAAGCAAATACCTACAATACATTGTACTTGTGTGCAGGTACGCTGGTGTTGGCGATCGCGATCGGATTGTTGACTGCCCGTTGGCTAACACAACGCATTTTGCGCTTGAATACCGCCGCCAAAAATTTAGGAAAAGGAGAATGGCATCGACCTTTAGAAATTAGACGCTTCGATGAACTCGGAGACCTCACCAGTTCCTTCAATCTGATGGCAGTGCAACTGCAACAGGCTTTTTCCGAACAAAAATCTTTAACACAAGCTTTAGCGCAAAGCGAGAGCCAACTCAAGCAATTTCTGGAAGCCATACCAGCGGGGATATCTATCCACGATGCCTCGGGTAAAGTCGTCTATTTAAACCAAACTGCCAAGCATTTGATCGGCGTACAAAATATTCCCGATGCGACCTTAGAAGAAATGGCAGAAGTTTATCAACTCTACTACGAAAACCAGCTTTGTCCAACTGAAAAATTTCCGGCCTTCCGAGCACTGCGGGGCGAAACGTTGCTCGTTGAGGATTTAGAAATTCATCGATATGGGGAAATTATTAAGCTTGAGGTGCGCGCCACACCAATTTTCGATACAGGCGGCAAGATTATTTATGCCATCAATACTTTTACTGACATCTCAGGGCGCAAACAATCTGAAAAACTATTAACTGACTACAATCGCACTTTAGCCGCCGAAGTTGCGGAACGTACTGCTGACCTAGCTCTGGCTAACGAACTATTAAATGATGAAGTTGCAGAGCGCAAGTTGATAGAACAAAAACTTGACAGTTCTACTCAAAGAATTCTGAAAATTTTTGAGTCAATTGCAGATATTATACTAATTTTAGAATTACCAGAAAAAACAATTCAAGTTATACCTACTAAGGGAATTTTTCAAGACAACGATCAGACAGAGCAGCTCGACTCTATCCTAGAACAAATTTTTAATGAGAGCTCCCAAGACATTTATTTCACTCAAGTTCGAGAGGCATTAGAAACCCAGCAAACTATAAATTTTGATTACAGGATGCAGATTAACAACCAAGAAGTTTGGTTTGCTGCTAAAATTTCGCCATTGTCCGATCGCTCTGTGGTTTGGGTGGCCAGGGACATTAGCGATCGCCAGTTGGCAGAAGCCCGACTGCTGGAAGCCCAAAAAATTGCCAGGATTGGCAGTTGGGAATACGATATAGGCCAAGCAACAAGCACTTGGAGTGAAGAACTCTATCGTATGTTCGAGATCGAACCGACTCAAAAACCCGTAGCAACCCCAGAATTAGTCGAGCGTTTTCATCCCGAAGATCGATCGCCCTATCTGACCATGCTCCAGGAGAGAGCGATTAATAAAAAAAGCTTTGAACTCGATCTGCGACTGATCCGCAGAGATGGCTCGCTCACTTACATAGAAGTGAGAGGGAAACCCGTTTTTGATAGAAAAGGGCAGTTGATCCGTTGGTTCGGCACTGTCTTGGATATTACCGCTTACAAACAAGCCGAAGCAGCTTTGCGAGAAAGCGCCCAGCGGGAACAAGCAATCGGGCGCAGCATCGATCGCATCCGTCAGTCCTTAGATATTGATACCATATTCCAAACCACAACCTCAGAATTGCGAGAAACACTCAAATGCGATCGAGTCGCTATCTATCGTTTTAATCCAGATTGGAGTGGCGAATTTGTTGCCGAGTCAATGGGGGAGGGCTGGATATCTGTGATACAACAATTGGACGAACTTAATTTACCAAACAATCTCGCCACCGACTTTCGCTGTGCGGCGACAAACTTACAAGCCTGCGGTGAAGGAGTACGAGATACCTACCTACAAAAAAATCA
This sequence comes from Microcoleus sp. bin48.metabat.b7b8b9.023, assembly GCF_013299185.1. Taxonomy (GTDB): domain Bacteria; phylum Cyanobacteriota; class Cyanobacteriia; order Cyanobacteriales; family Microcoleaceae; genus Microcoleus. The sequence goes on from NZ_JAAFKG010000045.1 coordinate 51,441, forward strand.
AGGCGGTATCTACGATATAGGTGTTTGTTACCGCATGGTTGAAGACATATACACTGCTGGATTTAGTCCTTGTTACGTGGAAGTGTTAGAGCAATTTCAAGCCAGAGCCTACATTATTTGCCCCATATTCTGCGGCAGTCAACTTTGGGGTTTGCTCGCCAGCTATCAAAATTCTGGGCCCCGCACTTGGCGCGCAGCAGAAATCAATATTGCGCTGCAAATTAGCACTCAACTCGAAGTCGCCTTACAACAAGCTCAATTGCTCGAAGCCACTCAACAGCAAGCCGTAGAACTCCAACAAGCCGCCTTAGCAGCAGAAGCAGCCAACCTCGCCAAAAGCACTTTTCTGGCCAACATGAGCCACGAATTACGCACCCCTCTTAACTCAATTCTGGGATTCTCCCAATTGATGCAGCGATCTGCCAACCTCAACCGCGAACAACAGGAAAATATCGGCATCATCAACCGCAGCGGAGAACACTTGCTAAGTCTGATCAATCAAATATTAGATTTAGCCAAAATAGAGGCAGGACGCATTACACTCAACCCAACAGACTTTCAATTAAGCAGACTGCTAAACGAGGTGGAAGAGATGTTCCAACTTCAGGCGCGCGAGCAACAATTGGAGTTAATATTTAGCTACTCTAGGAATATTCCAGAATATTTGCACGCCGATCAAGTTAAGTTGCGCCAAGTTTTAATTAATCTGCTTTCTAACGCCATTAAGTTTACGAAGGAGGGAGGCATTGCAGTAAGAGTAAGTTCGGTAATTGAACAGGAAAATCAGCAATTACCAATCAATTACAAATTACATTTTGAAATAGAAGATACAGGCTGCGGCATGACTCCCGATGAGTTAGATCAGCTTTTTCAAGCCTTTGTCCAAACCAAAACAGGAAAAACATCTCAGCAGGGAACCGGTTTGGGGCTGGCCATCAGCCAACACTTTGTCAAGCTGATGGGCGACATCATTACTGTACGCAGTAAAGTAGGACACGGGACTACCTTCGCCTTTGATATCCCCGTCAGCGCAGTTGAGGCGGCGGCGATTGAACCGGTACAGCCGTCGCGTCGGGCGATCGCCCTAGAATCCAACCAACCGCGCTATCGTATATTGATTGTGGACGATCGCGAGGACAACCGCCAACTGCTGCTCAAAATCCTTGCAACCTTTGACTTTGAGCTCAAAGAAGCCTGTAATGGTGTAGAAGCCATTGAAGTGTGGACGAGTTTTGAGCCGGACTTAATTTTTATGGATATGTGGATGCCCGTAATGGATGGAGGTGAAGCCACGCAACGCATTAAAGCCACCGTTAAAGGTGAAACTACCGTCATTATTGCCGTGAGTGCCGCTAACGCCGAAGAAGCGCGAAGTGTTACTGTATCAAATGATTGGGATGACTTTATCCACAAACCCTTTCGAGAGACAGACATCTTTGCCACCCTCCACAAACATCTCGGAGTGCGTTACATTTACGATGAACCGGAGAGTGTGCCGGAGCCAACTCAAATCGAGGCTCCGACTCCAGAAAACGTTGCAGCTTTACCAACGGATTGGCTGACAGCTTTAGAAAAAGCCACTATTGAGTGCGATTTAGAGCTGATTCTCAGTCAAATAGAGCAAATTCGCGATCGAAATGACCCATTAGCTAGCGCTCTCGCCGCCTTAGCTAACGAGTTTCAGTTCAATCAAATACTAGCTCTCATCCGTCCCTAAACCAAATAAAAATGATATTAGATCGGGTTCGTAGTGAGGACTTTAGTCCTCATCAAACTTTGAGGACTAAAGTCCGAACGATCAAACCTACAAAGGTTATTTTACCAGACTAGATATGAATTACGAAGCAACTCCCGTCTTAAAAGGGAATATTTTAATTGTTGACGATGTTCCCAATAATTTGCACCTTCTAGCTAAAATACTATCGAGGCATGGCTACAAAACACGCACTGCACCCGACGGTCAACTAGCCCTAAGGTCGATCGAATCAACACCTCCTGACTTGATTTTGCTGGACATCATGATGCCCAGTATGGACGGCTACACAGTCTGCAAAGTATTGAAAGCTTCTGCCACCACCAAAGACATTCCCGTCATTTTTATCAGCGCTTTAAATGAAGTGTTAGATAAAGTCAAAGCCTTTGAAGTTGGCGGTGTAGATTATATCACAAAACCTTTTCAGGAACAAGAAGTTTTGGCGCGCGTCTCAAATCAACTCTTGCAGCGCCAGTTGTTGCAGCAAACACAATCCTACGCGCAGCAACTCGAAGAAACTTTAACTGAACTCAAGAAGACTCAATCTCAGTTAATACAGAAGGAAAAAATGGCTTCTTTAGGGCAACTAGCCGCAGGGATTGCTCACGAAATCAACAATCCAGTCAACTTTATCTCCGGCAATATTACTATGGCTGCTGACTATGCACAAGACTTGGTTCGCCTCATCAAATTATACCGACATTACTACCCGCATCCCGTGGCAGAAATTGTCGGCGAATTGGAAAAAATTCAACCCGAATTCATTGCAGATGATTATCCAAAACTGCTAAGTTCGATGAAAGAAGGTACTTCTCGAATTAGCGAGATTGTGCTGTCTTTTCGCAACTTCTCCCGCCTGGGTCAAGAAAAGTGCAAGCCAGTGGATATTCATGAAGGCATTGACAATACTTTAGTTATTTTGCAACACCGCCTCAAAGGAGCCAACAATATCGGTGAGATTGAAGTGAGAAAACACTACAGTAAACTGCCAAAAATCACCTGTTATGCCAGTCTATTAAATCAGGTATTTATGAATCTGCTAATCAATGCTATTGATGCGCTGGAATCTCAACCTTATCCCCGAAAAATTACCATCAGCACTTCAGTAAGTTCAGATTCAGAACCTGCGTTGTACAATCCAAATTCAAACTTGGCAACTCAAAAGTCTCAGTCCGTTATGATTTTAATTGCCGATAACGGTTGCGGGATTTGCGAGGCAGTGCGCCACCGGATATTTGACCCATTTTTTACTACCAAGCCTGTCGGCAGGGGTACTGGATTGGGCTTGGCAATCAGTCACGATATTATAGTAGAAAAACATGGAGGTAAAATCAGTTGTATTTCGATTCCCGGTGGGGGAACAGAGTTCATTTTGCAGATTCCGATATCTGTTCAATGTGACGTATTAAATGTTAACATTTAAAGATGAAATATCGTAGGGAAACGGCACTATTTTTCAAGGTATGTAGTTGCGCTTCAGCGCTCTTTATAATACAATAGTAATCTTCAAGGTACGTAGTTGCGCTTCAGCGCTCTTTATAATACAATACGGTTCAGTTAAGGCTTTTGGACGAATTTCCGATCGCGATTTTATAGGCGATACAGGCATTTCTAGAAACTCAGATTGTTCTTAAGTCAACCGTATTGCTTTATAATCTTAAGAAAGAGCGCTGAAGCGCAACTACGTACCTCCCGGTTGGCAGTCAGGACTATTGTAGTTACTTCAAATCCAGCAAGCCGCTAGTTTTTAGCTTGGGATTAAACCGGATTTCTTCAGTTACACCGCGAGATTTGAGCAGCGCTAAAATTTCATTTTCCACGCGGCGAGCTACATTTTTCAACAATTTATCTTTGGCAAGTTCATCGGCGACAATACCTTCATAATTTGCTACTTCTTGCGAAGTCATGACAGTTTTGGTGTCAATGGGATCGTTCCACTTGGTAGCATCGGCACCGTTTCCCTGGGGCTGGGAACCGTTTTCGGCAATCCAACTCGCTCGGATGCTTTCTAGAATAGTGCGGCTGGGCTTGTCGATAGTTTGGACTTTCAGCCAGTAGCAGTTGTGCGGTTGGCGCACCAGATACTGTTTGAGGCTGAGGTAAATATCGCGAGAATAGCCGACAAATTGCAGCACTTTCCGATCGTCAAAAATCGCGCAAACGCCGATTTTTCCCTGCACGAACTCCGGCAATTTTCCCTCAGCATCAATGTAGGGAATAAATTCTAAACTAGCTAAATTCTGAATCTCTTCTGTCATTTTTTGTGAATAGTCGATCGTAAATTATTCCTACCGTTTACCTGCATTTCTAGCAATTTCCAAGACGGTTATAACACATTCGACTGCGCGAGGGTGCATCGCGGTTTTAATCGCTGAAACCATTGCTATTATTGCATATTCCTTCTTCCTTCTTCCTTCTTCCTTCTTCCTTCTTCTTTACCTAATTCTTGAAAACGCGATAAACGGCACAGAGGCGGCTGGGTTTAAATATTTTGGCTTGAAACATGAAATTAGGCGGGACGTTGACGATCGCAAAATCGATCGATTCGTGATACTTTTCAAATTCCGCAGGCATTCCCTTGGGCGTCTCGCTGCTGTAAGGGACTGGCTGAAAAAGTAACTCGGCAAACTCAATCCGCGAGCACTGCAATTGTATCGCTACTTGTTGGAGAAAGCTTTCACCTGTTAGTGAATGGAAGAGTGCGGCTTTAGCATCCGGTTCTAGGACAAAACTGCTATCATAGCTTTCAATAATCTTGAGACCCATTTTCTGTATACTCCTGACAGACGGCGGTTAACGGTTGTCGGTTAACTTTTAGGCGATCGACATATCCTGAATTTTACCTGAGACTGGCCGTGTTGAAAGCAAAAATTATTCAGCAGAGCTGCCGATAGAAATATGATAATCCCGAAATTTTGACCAGAAAACTAGACGCAAGCCCCCGGCTTGAGACGTGGGGATTAGTCGGTCTGCGGTTTTAACCGCCAGTAAATATTGTATTTGGGGACTAAGCATGGTAATGTAATTGGGTGAGTATGAATAACCGTCTGCGCGTTGAATCATCCTAGTACGGAGAAATCCCGGCAACTCAGATATCCGGCTAGAACCGGAATACTTAGAAAGGGCAAATAATGGCAGGTTGAGGAGCGTACCTATCTGGCTTGTGATGGACTCCCAAAGCAAAAGAAAAACTAAAAGTAAGCCCAACTGCAACACCTCTAGTATTGGTAGTTGATTTGAAGGGTCTAGGGGGATATTTGCCTATCCCTTCCAAGTTCGGCTTGGAGAATCCCCCGGCGACCGCCGTGGGGAGTGTCAAAAATAGCCCTGATTTATTTGCCGATCGCTCTTATCATGTCGGTATCGCAATCTATCAGACTACGACTAAAAGGCTATGCAGAAGATCGAAGACGCATCATTCCCCACGATGAGAATTTCCCCAAACCAGCAGGATTGGCTAGAATTGGCAGAATACGCCTCTATTGCCGGTTCAGCGATTGGCACCATTGCTGCGGGATTGTCGGGGCAAATTCTCTACGCTGCCGCCCCGCTAACCGCAGCACTCTCGCTGAATCTCGCCAATCGCCAGCGTTTTGAGCAAAAAATCCAACAAAAGGCAAATTCTGCCATCGCAGAGGTACAGGCCGTAGCAGAAGCTCGATCGCAGCAAGTTCAGAAACTACCTGGAGAACTTACCAAACTTGATTCTACCGTCTCCGACTTAAAACAAAAACTCGGTATTTTGGAATCCGGCGCCATCGCCGACATACAAGCTGCGGTAGCCGCACTCGAACGCCAAGCGCAGGCACTTCCTGCCGATTCTCAAGAACTCTACAGCATCCTGTCGGGTTTGCAGGAAAAACTCCGCATTCTGGAAAATAGCGCCCTCAGAGAGCATGATTGGGAAAATGTCAACGTCCGATTTTTGTTGCTAGACGAGAAGTTAACTGAGGTTAGAACTATTACAGCAGAGTTGCAGGAGCGATCGAACGAAGTAGACTTGGATCGAATCCAAGGTTCTTTGAAGCAATTGCAGGATTTGCTCGATCGACCGACAATAGACACAGCGACTCTGCAAACCGAGATTCAGCACTTGCAGGAGCAAGTTTCCGAGTTGCAGCGGCAAAATCAAGAAATTGTCAAGCCTTATTTGCTGCGCTTGACTCGCGCTGTCAAGAAACTTAGTCAGTAGTTATTGGTGATTGGTTATTGGTTATTGGTTGTTTGTTATTTACCTTGTTTTCTGGCTTTGCTGCCAATAACCGATCGCAAATAATCTCAGATACGCTCAATTACCGATAAGAAAAAATGTTTGTAGTGAGGACTTTAGTCCTTGATTTATGAGGACTAAAGTCCTCACTACGAACTAATTTTATAGTCTGATAGCGGAGACTCTCTAACCCTTGCAAATAACTAATAACTAATAACTAATAACTAATAACGAAACTTTTGCCAAGCTTGCCAGAAAATATAGATTGATAAAATTGCTAAGAGCGATCGAAATGCTAAACTAATAGTGCGATCGGGCAATCTCGGCAAAAACCTGGTGCTGATTTGCGCGCCCAACAAACCGCCAGCGCCTAGAATCAACCCCACAACCCACAAAACATTCCCGCGCGCCGCGTGTCCCGCCGTCGCCGAAATTGCCGTAATCACGATGACGCCCAAACTCGTTTGAATTGCCTTTTTAATGCTTTCCCCTAACAGCAAAATTTGCAAGGGAACCATAATCACGCCGCCGCCTACGCCGAACAAACCTGCCAATAAACCGGCAGCACTGCCTGTCGCAATTTTAGCAAAAGTTGGATTAAATAAAATATTTGAATTATTTGAGAATTGGGAACTGGGAATTGAGCCTGATTCTTCCCCTTCTTCTTCCGCTTTCTTAGCAGTCAGGCGCTTGCGAACTTCAATCAAATAAATATTCAGCCACAACAACAACCCAAAAGTAACTAACAGCAAATAAGGAGGAAATATCCCCGCCAAATAAGCACCAATTTGTGCTGTGATGACGGCGGGAAATCCGATGCCTGCGACTTGACTCAAGTTGAGATAGCCCATACGCCAATTCTGGATGCTGCCAGAAAGAGCCGTAATTACGATCGACAAACCGCTAGTAGCAACCGCTTGCACCGGAGCATACTTGAGAGCCACCAACAACGGCACGAGTACCGTACCGCCACCGATACCCAAAAAACCAGCTAGAATACCGGCAAACAGTCCGGCAGCACCCAGAATCAATAATTCACTGACAGTCATTATATCAAGTCCGGTTAATTGCTGGATAAACCTGTACGGGCATAGGGCATTGGGCATTGGGAATTGGGCATGGGCATGGTCGGACAAAAGTATGATAACTATTCAACCGGACATGATATTAGTCAGTAGTTCAGTAGTTAACAGTCAACAGTCAACAGTCAACAGTCAACAGTTAACAGTTAACTCTTAAGACTCATTAGTAGCCCCGTCAGGCATAATTGCCCGCCTCAAATCTGCATCGCGGAAGTTAGTTCGATTGAGATTAGCATCAATCAAAACCGCTTCCACCAAAACAGCCCCGCTCAAATTAGACCAACACAGCTTCGCCCGGTACAAATTAGCACCGCTCAAGTTAGCACCGCGCAGAGTTGACCAACTCATATTGGCAACTCTCAAATTAGCATTGCTCAGATTAGCTTCGCTAAGATTAGCTCCAACCATCGTGACTTGGCGCAAGTCTGCACCAGTCAGGTTGGCCCCGCTCAGCATCGCCCCACTGAGAATTGCCTGAGTCAGATTGGCTCTTTCTAAAAGCGAATCGCTGAGGATAGCATTTGTCAGGTTTACGGCTTTGAGAGTTGACCAACTCAAATTGGCCTTCATCAAATTAGTGCGAATCATACTAGCTTCGGTTAAGTTAGCCGCAAACAAATTCGCTTCGGTAAAGTTGGCTTCTGTCAAATTTGCTTCCGTCAAATTTGCCTTAGTCATGTTGACTTCTCTCGCCATTGAGCCGCGGAGGTTTGCTCCCACCAGGTTAGCCCCGCTGAGATTGGCGCGGGTCAAATCGGTACCGATGAGATTTGCTTCGGTGAGGTTGGCTTCCGTCATGTCCACCCCACCCAATTTCACCTCGCGCAAGTTCGCTCCCGTCAGGTTAGCGCCTTTGAGGTTTGCGTTTTGGAAATTCGCTCGGGTAAAATTAGCCTCGCTGAGGTTTGCCCCTTTTAAGTCGGCTCCCGCGAGGTTAATCTCTCGAAAAGTTCTTTCTCCGGCCGCATATTGCCTCAGAATTCGATCGGCCTCCATGTCATTCGCCTCGCAATTTTTGTTTCAAACGTTAGAGTGATGGGTTTTGCCACACACATCATCCCACTTGACATACTCCCTGACTATCAGATGCAGGGATTCCAAGAATTAATTCTTAGATTTTCTGCTTTTTAGCAACTGCCCTTCAGAAGTGTTTCTATCGGGTCTTACGTTCGCTCTCGCGTACTGACCGCGACTTTCAAACTGTCTTTATATCTATTGTTAGGTGCTTTTTGCTGATAATTCAAAGCCTTCTGCACTCTACACAATTTACGATTCTTAGCTTGAAAAGTTTTAGAATTACCAAATTTTGCACCTGTACTTAATGTAATCAAGTTGGTAATATCTAAGTCGATCTCTATTTGATTAGAAGATGCAGGTGATGGTTCAAGATCGACATCCACCAACAGAGAAACAGTCCATCTTCCCGGTGGTGAAAAATTCACCGTAACAGTAGATTGTTCAACACAGGAAGAAATCTCTCTGATCCCATAAATATTTAATGGCTCGGAAAATTTAGGTAAAAATACTTGGCTATCTTTCAACCGAAAAGTAGCTTTCGTATATTCAGCAGTGCCACCATTCTGTTGCTTTTTGAAGTTCGGGTATTTTGCCCGACCTGCAAAGAAGTTGGTAAATGCTGTTTGGAGGTGTTGCCATCCCTGTTGGAGTGGGACGTTGCTAACTTCCGTTAAAAACCGTAAATCTTCTTGTTTTTTCGATTGAGCCAGCATTACATTAGTTTCCACATACCTTACTCGTTCTTGTCGATCGCACCCAGCCTCTGTGGTAGTGGCGACGGCACAATTGTAGACAAGACGCGGGCCACCCACAGTCTGCCTCAACAGGGATTCCTGTTCGGACGTTGGGTAAAAGCGGTACTTGAATGCTCTCTGTGTCATGTGTTGCATTATAGAATCTATTCTGTAAATATTACGGTTTAATTAAGCCATCCTAGAAAGACGGGGTTTTAAAATCCAATTTGTCGATCGCCACGGTATTGTGCCTGCACAATTGTAATCTCGGTATAATTTTTGCACTGTGCTGTCGTGATAATACTGTGCAGATACTCCAAGCCCGGAGAGTTCCACTCCCAAGTGGTCTGACAAATATCAACGCTTCTGAGAAAATCAAAAATAGCGTAAAACTCTCAGCACTGGGCAATCAGTCGATTTCAGATTTTAGATTATAGGTTTACTTCACAGATTCATCACCGGATCTGGAACTTTGGTCTAAAATTAGAGCTCACCAGGACGATTGTCGGGGGCTTATATCCGTTTTTGGGCGGAGCGAACAGGCAGTAGCAAAGACAGAGCTAAGGCTAAAAAATGGTTGGACGCGCGGATTACAGCGGTAAAGCGTAAACTGCACACCCTACTAAATATAGAGGTTTTGCGTCCCGAACCGAAACAAAAACAGACAACACAACAACAGACAAAGGAAGTTTGAGAATGCCTGAAAATTTAAGAAGCCAAGCCGTGACTGGGGGCGTGCAGCGCGCACCCAACCGAGCAATGCTGCGCGCCGTGGGTTTTGGCGACGGCGATTTCACTAAGCCCATTGTGGGGATTGCTAACGGCTACAGCACTATTACGCCCTGCAATATGGGATTGAATGAACTGGCGCTGCGCGCGACTGCGGGTGCAAAAGAAGCTGGCGCGATGCCGCAGATGTTCGGTACGATTACGATCAGCGACGGAATCTCGATGGGAACTGAAGGGATGAAATATTCTCTGGTATCGAGAGATGTGATTGCAGATTCGATCGAAACTGTTTGCAACGGTCAAAGTATGGACGGCGTGCTGGCTGTGGGCGGTTGCGACAAGAATATGCCGGGGGCGATGATTGCGATCGCCCGCATGAACATTCCTGCTATTTTTGTTTACGGTGGCACGATCAAACCGGGACACCACAACGGACGCGATTTAACCGTGGTGAGCGCTTTTGAAGCTGTCGGTCAATTCAGTGCGGGCAAAATTGACGAAACAGAGCTCAATGCAGTGGAACAAAAAGCTTGTCCCGGTGCGGGTTCCTGCGGCGGAATGTACACGGCAAATACGATGTCCAGTGCTTTTGAAGCAATGGGAATGAGTTTGCCCTATTCTTCGACAATGGCTGCGGAAGATGCCGAAAAAGCCGACAGCGCTGAGGAATCTGCAAAAGTTGTCGTAGAAGCGATTCGCAAACAGTTGTTACCGAGCCAAATTTTAACTCGCAAAGCCTTTGAAAATGCGATCGCCACAATTATGGCGATCGGCGGTTCAACCAACGCCGTATTACACTTATTGGCTATTTCAAATGCGATCGGCGTTGAGTTGTGCCTCGACGATTTTGAAACAATTAGAGCCAAAGTACCCGTATTGTGCGATCTCAAACCAAGCGGCAAATACGTAGCAACCGACTTGCACAAAGCCGGCGGCATTCCTCAAGTAATGAAAATGCTTTTGGAACGCGGATTGCTCCACGGAGATGCGCTGACAATTACAGGTCAAACAATTGCCGAATCCCTATCAGATATTCCCAGCGAACCCCGCGCCGATCAAGATGTAATTCGGCCTTGGAACAATCCGATGTACGCCCAAGGACATTTAGCAATTCTTCGCGGCAATCTGGCAACAGAAGGATCGGTTGCTAAAATTACAGGCGTTAAAAAACCGCAAATCACCGGCCCAGCAAGGGTATTTGAATCCGAGGAAAATTGTTTGGCTGCCATCTTGGCTGGCAAAATTCAAGCCGGAGATATCATTGTCATCCGGTACGAAGGGCCCAAAGGCGGGCCGGGAATGCGCGAAATGCTAGCACCAACTTCGGCAATTATTGGTGCAGGTTTAGGCGATTCTGTCGGGTTAATTACTGACGGCCGCTTTTCCGGCGGAACCTACGGCATGGTTGTCGGTCACGTTGCACCCGAGGCGCAAGTTGGCGGCACAATTGCTCTGGTAAATGAGGGCGATTCGATTACGATCGATGCTACCAATCGCTTGTTGCAGCTCAATGTTGATGATGCAGAATTAGAGCGGCGGCGCGCTCTTTGGCAAGCTCCTAAACCCCGGTATACTAAGGGTGTTTTGGCTAAATACGCTAAGTTGGTTTCTTCTAGCAGTGTCGGCGCTGTAACTGATTTGGGTTTGGGTTAGAAGAAAACCTATTTTTAACCGCAGATGAATGCAGATAAACGCAGATGAAATCCCATCAGCGTTCATCTGTGTTCATCCGCTGATATCTGCGGTTAAAATTCTAATCTAGTTAAGGTATAGCCTTTCGAGAACCTATAGGATGTACTCGTGGGCGTAGGCCAAACCGGGCATAGAGTATAGGCCTCCGCGAGCATAAGCTGTTGAGCATTTAAAATGGTATTGTAGGGTGGGTCAGTTTTAAGGCGTTTCCCATGTATAGTCAGTGTTGTAGCTGACGCACCCTACGTAAATAGTTAGTGGTTTAAATGCTCCACAGCTTAGCTCACCATGCTTGAGAACCGCTACATACATATGTGCGCTCCCTCCGCTAGCTAACATAATCGTCCTCGGAAGTGGCCTTTGCTGAATCCTTCAGTCTCACCGTCGGTCAAATGTTCAGTTGGCTGACTCAGTAGCGTAACCTCAATCTATGAAGGATTTTTTAACCGCAGAGGCCGCAGAGGGCGCAGAGGTAGAGAAGAGAGAGCTCTCTACGGATTTGGTTTGAGCGAATGTGCGGGCGATCGCTTATACTGGAGTATCTGGTTGTCAGCTTTTCAAGGATGAGAGGACTAAAGTCCTCACTACAAACTTAATTATGATTATTTAATCGGACTTGATATCAACTCTCAGTTAACCGCTAACTACTAACTAAGTACAAAAAACGTTTCTGAACAATGGAAGCAAAATCCTACAAAGACACGGTAAATTTGCCCAAAACCAAGTTTGATATGCGCGCCAACGCTACCAAACGCGAACCAGAATTGCAACAATTTTGGGCAGATGAAGATATTTACGATCGCCTTTCCCAGGATAACCCGGGCGATTTGTTCATCCTCCACGACGGCCCGCCCTACGCCAACGGACAACTCCACATCGGCCACGCCCTCAACAAAATCCTCAAGGATTTTATCAACCGCTACCAAATGCTGCGCGGTAAAAAAGTCCGCTATGTGCCCGGTTGGGATTGTCACGGATTGCCGATCGAACTTAAGGTGTTGCAAAACATGAAATCGGACGATCGGCTCAATCTTACCCCGATCGACCTCCGCCGCAAAGCCGCCACTTTCGCCCAGGAAACAATGGCCCAGCAGCGGACATCGTTTCAGCGCTACGGCGTTTGGGGCGACTGGGAACACCCGTATTTAACCCTGAAACCCGAATACGAAGCGGCTCAAATCGGCGTTTTCGGTCAAATGGTGCTCAAAGGCTACATCTTCCGCGGCTTCAAACCCGTGCACTGGAGTCCGAGCTCGAAAACAGCCCTCGCCGAAGCTGAATTGGAATATCCCGAAGGCCACGTTTCGCGCAGCATCTACGTCGGCTTTCACGTCAGAAAATTGTCAAAATCCCTGCAAACGAAGCTCAAGCGCTATATGCCGAGCCTCTGGGCGGCGATTTGGACGACTACCCCCTGGACGATTCCGGCTAACTTGGCGATCGCAGTTAATCCCGAACTGACTTATGCAGTGGTGGAACCGCCGGGAGATTCGCACATCGCACAACAATTTATGTTAGTTGCTGTCGATGCGGTCGATCGACTGTCGGCAACTTTGAACACGGAATTAAAAATACTTGCTACCTTCCCAGGTAAAGATTTAGAAGGTTCCACCTACAAACACCCGTTGTTCGATCGCGAAAGCCCGATCGTTGCCGGCGGCGACTACATTACCGCTGACTCAGGAACCGGATTGGTGCACACTGCACCCGGCCACGGACAAGAAGACTTTATCGTCGGAAAACGCTGCGGTTTGCCAGTTTTAACCCCCGTCGATGAAAACGGAAATTTCACCGCCGAAGCAGGACAGTTTGCAGGTTTAAATGTCCTCGGAAATGGCAATGCCGCAGTCATTGATGCCCTTGCGGAAGCAAATTGTTTGATTAAAGAGGAAGCTTATCCTCACTCGTATCCTTACGATTGGCGGACTAAAAAGCCGACGATTTTTCGGGCGACTGAACAGTGGTTTGCATCCGTTGAAGGGTTCCGCGACGAAGCGTTAAAAGCAATTTCTGGTGTGAATTGGATTCCCGCCCAAGGGGAAAATCGGATCACAGCTATGGTTAGCGATCGATCGGATTGGTGTATTTCTCGCCAGCGGACTTGGGGCGTGCCGATTCCCGTCTTTTACGACGAAGAAACCAACGAACCTCTGTTAAATGAAGAGACGATCTCGCACGTGCAAGCTATCTTTGCTGACAAAGGTTCTGATGCTTGGTGGGAAATGTCGATCGCCGAATTGTTACCGGAATCATACCGCAACAACGGCCGCACTTACCGCAAGGGAACCGACACGATGGATGTGTGGTTTGACTCCGGTTCTTCCTGGGCTGCTGTAGCGAAAGGGCGATCGGAATTAAACTATCCTGCTGATATCTATTTGGAAGGTTCAGACCAACACCGCGGCTGGTTTCAATCGAGCTTGCTCACCAGTGTAGCAACCAACGGCATCGCTCCTTACAAAACAGTTTTGACTCACGGTTTTGTGCTGGATGAAAAAGGCCGCAAGATGAGCAAATCTGAAGGCAATGTCGTCGATCCGGCGTTAGTCATCAAGGAATATGGCGCCGATGTTTTGCGATTGTGGGTGTCTTCGGTAGACTACTCCGCCGACGTGCCTTTAGGCAAAAACATTCTCAAACAGCAATCGGATGTTTACCGCAAGATTCGGAATACAGCGAAGTTTTTGCTGGGGAACTTGCACGACTTCGATCCGGCAAAAGATGCCGTTGCTTTCGAGGATTTGCCAGAACTCGATCGCTATATGCTGCACAGAATGGGCGAAGTTTTTGCGGAAGTTCAAGAAGCTTTTGAAAGTTTCCAATTTTCGCGATTCTTCCAAACTGTACAGAATTTCTGCACGGTGGATTTGTCTAATTTTTACTTGGATGTTGCCAAAGATCGACTTTACATCAGCGCCACAGATGCGCGTCGCCGCCGCAGTTGTCAGACAGTAATTGCGATCGCAGTCGAGAATTTAGCAAGGGCGATCGCACCTGTGTTGTGTCACATGGCTGAAGATATTTGGCAGTATCTTCCCTATCCAACTCCCTACAAATCAGTATTTGAAGCTGGTTGGGTGCAACTCGATCCTGCATGGCACAATCCAGAATTGGCGACTCGCTGGCAGTATTTGCGCCAAGTACGCGGCGAAGTTAACAAGGTTTTGGAACAGGCGAGGACTGAAAAGGCGATCGGTTCTTCTTTGGAAGCTAAGGTTTTATTATACGTTCCCGATGCTGCCAAAAGAGCGCAATTGCAAGGTTTGAATCCCAGCAGCGAAGAATTGGTGGATTACGTGCGATCGCAAAACGCAGCCATCCAACTAGCAGAAGAAGAGAAAGCCAAAGCAGTACAAGACAAACAAGAAGCCCAAGCAGCAAGTGTTGCCAAAGTCTTGACAGAAAAGACAGTTCATGTTGAAGAAGAAACTGTCGCCCAGGGCGATGCAGCTTCTGAAATAGTAGAGTATTCTGCCCCAGAAGCATCGGCTTTAGATTTGCAGGAAATGTTAGATAAAAGCGCCCAGTTTGTGGCGGATTTGCCTAACTACGCTGGCAACTTTTTCACAGAATACCAAAAAGTGCTGGTAGCGCTGGGGCTGTTAGCTTCTGTGGCGATAACTGCGAGAGTAACCCTAGCAGTTTTGGATACAATGAATCAGATTCCGCTGTTAGGCGGCTTGTTTGAAGTCATCGGTATCTTGTTTACAATGTGGTTTGCTTTCCGTCACTTACTGTTTGCAGAAAGCCGCCAAGAAATGGCACAAACAATAGATTCGCTGACAGCAGACGTACTTGGAAAATCAAAGGCATTGATGCTTGTAGAAACAGAGGCGATTGTGCTTTCACTGCCAGTAGAGACAGCCCTTGTACCAATAGAAACAGCCCCAGTCGAACAAGCGTTAGCAGAAACACCCCAAATCCCGAAAGCAGAAATAAGTGCGATCGCGCCCAAAGCAGAAATTCCTGCCGAAATAGCTGTACACCACCATTCTGCAAGTGCTAGCAACGGCGTAGACGAACTGCGCTACTTGTTCATTACATCAGAAGTAGAACTGATAGAATCCAATGCAGTGATGCAGGAATTGCCCTACAGTTACCAATCTCCAGAGTTAGCGATTGGTGTAGTCAAAGCAGACGGCCAAAAGTGCGATCGATGCTGGAACTACTCTACTCACGTCGGAGAGTCGATCGAACATCCAGCAATTTGCGAACGCTGCGTATCAGCAGTTGACAGCAAATTCTAATCGCCGTCTTCAACCCGCGGAGGCGGGTTTCGTTTGTGTAGACGCGGTTTCAACCGCCGTCTCTCTTCTCCAACTCTTGTGGGATGGGCTTCTAGCCCGTCCCAAACATACAATTTAAATGCGGAACACCCTAACAATATTGAGTCTAGATGACATCAAATCCGGTAACATCTGAATTATTCATTTCTCTATATCTCTCCCTCTGCGCCCTCTGCGCCCTCTGTGGTCAAAAAAATCCGATACAGCCGGAAACAAAATGATTCATCTCTGATTATCATCATCCCCTTCTGTAACTCTACATTTCCTCCAGAAATTTAAACAGAGAATAACAGCAAAAGGCAGAAAAAATACAACTGCTGGAACAATCCAAAAAGCACCACCAGCAATCAGAACATCCCCATCTGGAGTCGTACAACTAGAATTAGCCGCCTCAATACAGTCCCGCCATTTCCAGTACCGCACATAAAACAGATAAAAGAAAAAAGAAGAGCAAAACAGACAGACAGTCATGATAAGATAAGACATCTGATTGCACCAACAAGAATTGATTGAAAAAGTTTTCTATTTCTTATTGAAAAAACGGCAGACAAATTCACCAGGGTTGTTTTGTCCAAACCCCAAAACAGTGCCATCTTGCTTAACCGTACTGCGGCTGCGGCAATTGTAGACTTCCAGAGGCTGCTTGACTCCATCAACACTCAAAATCACCCTGTATTCCCAGTAGTTTTTCGCACTGCGCTTGATATCGACAATGCAAATCTCGCGCCCTCGATCGTGGCGACATACAGAAGCCTCAGCCGGAAGCGCGGCGCAGAAAAAACCGATTAATAGCAACAAGTAGCAAACATATTTCATGATGTGCGATCTATCGCGCTTATCATACTTTACCTCCAAATGTATAGCAACCGCCGTATTAGGACACGTTGTTATATTTATAATAAACCATATTTGTAGATACTGTCTTGAGCTGTCAAGGGGTAGCAAGTAAATAATTAGGATCGAAGGGCTTTTGGGACTTTAAAATACCAAAAGCCAAATGCACCAACTTCCGCATCAAAGCACCAATCACCTGCATT
>NZ_JAAFKG010000046.1 GCF_013299185.1 Microcoleus sp. bin48.metabat.b7b8b9.023
AAAAAACGGAAATTTATTTTTTTAATCCTTGATTTCCCGTCACCCATTATCAATAATTTAAAACTATTGATAACGATCTCGATTGTCTAAAAACCTTGCCGACTAAGGGTTGTGTCAGACACAGCCAGGTTTTGGCAAGTTGTGTGTACACGGTAGCCTTGTAGGGGCGGTGGATGGTGCGTGCCCGCCCTCTTGGCTCGTTCAGATCTAAATTTAATAGTTAAACAGCAGTCTGTGGATGGGTTTGAACTTAAGTTGTCACCAATGGATTAACTCTGAGAAGGAATAGTCATTTTCAGACATTCCATTTGGGGAAAATCCCGTTCAATAATATCGATAACTTGCTGTTGACTTTCATCGTCTTTTACGATAAACTGAGCAGTGCCATCTCCTTGAGAACCGACACCCTTGCCGCCCAAAATATAAGGCTGAATCGGTTGATAGTTCAGGAGTTCGTGCAATATAGGGGCCGTTAATTGCGATCGACAAGCGGGGATTAAATGCGTGTCAAATTCCCTCTGAGCAACTTTCATCAACTCGCCGATTTTGACCGCATCTCCTTGCTGCAAAGCTGAGGCGACCTCTTGCGTAATTTTAGCACTAATTAAACCAAGATATTTCTGCACGTTTTCTTGAACTTCATTCACAGGAAACGGATAAGCCTGATTTAGACTTGCCAGGATTTCTTGAGTATTTTTTCTCGCACCCAAATCTACTATGACAAAAAACAAATCTTTGGGTACTTTTAACTCAACAACATCCATGTGCGTGCCGTCAAAAATCATCATAATCGATCGATTTCCGTAGGCGCAACCCTGATCCATGCGGCCGCAGCGCGAAGGTGTGGCTGTTTCGCCTAAATAAGCCATTTCCATTTCGTCGCGGACGTTCATTTTTAAATCGTACAAGCGATTGAATGCGCGGGCTACTAACACGCAAATTGCGGCACTCGAAGACAAGCCTTTTTTAATTGGCAAATCCGTTAAATAATTGTCTATTTCTAGCCCTCCGACGCGGTAGTGTGTGAGAAATTGAGCAGCAACGCCGGCCACATAACTGAAAAAACTGCCTGTTTCGGCTTCTGCAAGCAGAGCAGTTTTATCCATCGGGAATGCAGCCTCAATTTTTTTGCCGTCGTTCAAAGAAGCGCGAAAAATTAAATGCGTGGGATGCGGCCTAACTTCGGCATAAATTCCTCGATCGATACTGGCAATCAGAGTGTAGCCTTTTTCTATAGCGGGATTGAGCTGGCGGTAACCCGCTGCCCAATCGCTGTGTTCGCCAAACAGGCAAAGACGGCCTGGAACAAAAAGTTGCATCTATCCAAAGGTATCTATATTGCGATTACTTTAACCTGAAATGCCGTAATTTTACCAAAGTTCGATCGTCCTCTAGAGTGATGTATTTGACTGAGGTAATTTGTTCTAATAGGTGAAAACTTAGAGTTGAAGGAAGCAGTTGCAATGCGTAAGTTAAACATAGGTCTATCTGAAGAGCAACGTGCCGGTGTGATCGAACTATTGAATCACGACCTGTCAGATGCTTATCTGCTGTTAATCAAAACCAAAAAGTATCACTGGGATGTAGTTGGCCCGCAGTTTCGATCGCTCCACCAGTTGTGGGAAGAGCACTACCAGGCGTTAACAGTAAATATCGATGCTATGGCCGAACGGGTGAGAACTTTAGGTGGCTACCCAATTGGTACTGCTGAGGGTTTTCTGAAGTATGGTTCGATTAAAGAACATATCGGCGATTTGCCTTTGGCGACTGAGATGGTGTCGCGTTTAGTTGATGACCACGAACTGATTATTCGCAATCTCCGCAAACACGTCGAACAGTGCGGTGAAGAGTTTAAGGATGATGGAACGGCAGACTTTTTGACTGGTTTGATGGAACAGCACGAACAAATGGCTTGGATGTTGCGATCGTTTATTGAAGGGGAATCTATTTCGCCGGATGGTAAGCAGCCGAAAGCTAAAACTCCTACAGCTTCTCACGCTTAGATTATAGCTCGATCGAACAGATTTAACTGTTGTGAGTCAGAGAATTTCACCGCGATTCCCGCAGTACGACAGGGGTTGAAAACCCCTGTCTCATAGCGAAAGTCCTCTTTTAGAGGACTGGAGTTAACCTGATTTCGATCTGGTTTTTGAGTTGTTTTTTAACCGATTTTCGCCTTGAGGCAGGGGTTTAAACCCCTGCCGGACTCCGAGGAGAGCGTGCTTTTTGACAGATTTTGAGTAAGACATGATTACCGACAAATTTGATCTACATTCTCTACATAAAAAATTGATATTATTCTATAGCCTTTCTCAAAAAGATGAGGTATGACTGACAGCTTATATAATCAGTTCAACTACAATACCTCGGACTGTTTTTTGAGCAGCGACCCAAAGCCTCATTCTACCGTTAATATTTCACAGAGGCTGGAACCCAGAACCCTCATTCTACCGTTGGTCATTGAAAACTGTCCGGAGTATTGAACTAAAGATCGCAAATTAAATAATTTACAAAAAATCGCAAATTAAATAATTTACACAAGTTTGTGGGATGGGCGAGAAAGCCCGTCTGTTCTGGACCGGCTCTCCCGCCCATCCCACAAGAACAATAAAGATTGTAAGTTATTTAATTCTCATTCCTAAGAGGGCTGAAGCCCAACAACGTACCTCATCTTTCCGAGAACCGCTATAGTTCTAGATTTCCTAAACTCTTCAACCGCATTCTTTCATAAACCTGCGACGGCAACATTCTGTGAATATTCATTCGCTTTTCGATCGCAGCAATTGTCGTCCCGGCACTTGAATCCGATGTTTGCTTCAACTCCAATCCCGATTCACTTCTCGATCCTAATATCATTTTTAACATACTTTCTATTGCCAACAAATACAAATTATGCCGCAGCAAAACCATTAAAAAATCTTCTTTTAAAGCTCGATACAGCCACAACAGCGTACTCCGGTAATTGCCGTTGCGGTTGCTTTTCACAGCTAGATAAATGTAAAAATTACTGCTAGACCAGCAGTAAACTTTCTCGGGAACCTTCGAGTGATACCGCCGGACATCTGCCATAATTAACGAATGGCCTTTTGCCATTGCTGCATAATTGCAAGACATACTGCTGGCAATTTGTCGGTAGCCGACTAAATACTCCGGTACTACTTTAAATTGATAGTATTGGGCGATGCGGAGGTGCAATTCCCAGTCTTCGCAACCTTGAGCATTTTCTAGTTTGAATTTGCAGTTGTAACCGCCGACTTTTTCAAAGCAAGCGCGACGGATTAGAGATGAACTGGCATTGCCGATAAAATATTTATAAACTAAGGCATCGTGAACCGATCCTTCGATTGTTGAGTTGTAAAATCCACCTGTCAGCAAACCTTCTTCGTTAATATCTAATGACCAGGAATAAACAACTCCAACAAAAGATTCCGATTTTGTCAGGCATTCAACTTGTTTTTCCAGGTTTTGCGGGTACCAAATATCGTCAGCGTCGATCGGAGCAATATGTTCGCCTTTTGAGTGTAAATAGGCTAGGTTGCGAGCGACGGCTACACCTGCATTTTGCTGCTGCAATAAAGTGATTCGCCTATCTTTTTGAGCAAAAGATTTGATGATTTCAGCGGTTGTGTCTGTAGAGCCGTCGTCCACAACTAAAATTTCTATATTCTGATAAGTTTGAGATAGCACAGACTCGAGTGTTTGGGCAATAAATTCCTCAGCATTGTAAGCCGGTATAATTACTGAAATTAATGGCTGATTTAAATTGTGTTTGGTGTTGTTCATGCGATATAAAAACTTTTTTATGTAAAAATTTTGACTCTCAGGCACCGATTTAATGGTATCTTAACAAAGACCTAAGGTCGATCGCACACCGTCGAAAATTTGCAGGCGTACAGTTGAAATATATTGCCAAAACTCATCAAATGTGCATTGACATAGCAGTCGGGATACAGACTTGGTGCAGGAGTGACTCGCCGATCGCATATATAAAATCAACTGTACTGGGCAACTCGCGATCGCCGGAGAGTCTCAGTATATCATATGTTGCTTTTTATACTTGTTACGGTCGAAAAAAATCAAATTCTTGTGCGGTGGAATACTCTGAAACACAATGGCTGGTGGGGCTTTTTAGAAGGTTTACAAAAACAATGATATATATAAAGATTTCGTAAAGCTGTTGTCTTCATCAGGTGAGTCTCAGCCAGATGTGGCTTAGAATACAGGCATGAATGGGTATAAATGCAGCCTACATTGCCAGCAAAAAATTTAGTTGAAGATAAACAGAAATCGGGTTATAAACAAAAATGTAGAGCTGATTTTACTTTTCGTAAAGTAGGAGCATTGAAATTCAATCATTGGTTTTCCATGCAATTCAAAACAAACTCGGTAATGATTTATACCAACGAACCGACTGTATCCGTAATTATCCCAGTCCACAACGGGGGAGCTTACTTCCGCACCTGTTTGTCAAAACTGGCTCAAGCTAGACCGAAGCCGATCGAGATTATTGTAGTAGCAGATGGCGAAAGCGACGGTTCTTGGCGTCTGGCCAAGGAATTCGGCGCCAAAGTCATCAGAATTCCCGAATGCGGCGGCCCCGCCCGAGCGAGAAATTTGGGAGCGCAAGCTGCGAAGGGAGATATTCTGTTTTTTGTGGATGCTGATGTCGCTGTTTGTCCTGAGGCTGTGGGTTATGCGAAATCGGTGTTCAAAAATAATCCCTACTTAGCTGCTTTGATCGGTTCCTATGACGATGCTCCTGGAGATCCCGATTTTTTATCGCAGTACAGGAACTTGCTCCACCACTACGTGCACCAAACAGGTAATGAAGAAGCTTCGACTTTTTGGGGCGCTTGCGGAGTAATTCGCCGGGAAATTTTTTTGCAGATGGGTGGCTTTAATGAGAGTTACCGCCAAGCTTCGATCGAGGATATTGAGCTGGGCTACCGTTTGAAACAAGCCGGTTATAAAATTCGACTGTGCAAAACATTGCAAGTCAAGCATTTAAAGCGCTGGGAAGCGCTGGGGATGGTGAAAGCTGACTTTTTTTACCGAGCGCTGCCTTGGACTGAACTGATTTGGCGCGATCGCAAATTGAATAATGACCTCAACTTGCAAGTATCGAACCGAATTAGTGTAGTTTTAACTTATGCCATGCTGCTGGCAGTGGTGGGGACGTGCTGGTCGCTGAACTTTCTGCTATTGGCTGGGTTGCTGGCAATACCCTTAGTAGCAATTAATTCAGAGCTTTATCGATTTTTTCAGCAAAAACACGGTATCTTATTTGCACTGAAAACCATTCCTTGGCACTGGCTTTTCTATTTTTACAGCGGACTGGCATTTGCGATCGGCACTGCTCGCCACTTATCCCAAAAAAAGCTGTTGACTGGCAAAGTTAGGTTGCCAGTATCCGCTCAATAAATCAAGACAAATTGTCCTTCAGCTTCTAGCCGATCGATATTTTATCAGGGTATTCACTGGTGCATATATTAATTTTAGAAGTTATAAATAATTGTATAGTGGTATAAAAAGGCTGGAGGTAGGCTGAGTGAAACATTATCCTGTGGCGATCGTCGGTGCTGGGCCTGCGGGTTTGACTGCTGCTTACGAGCTAGTCAAGCAAGGCATCGTGCCAGTCGTACTGGAAAAAGGGGATAAAGTTGGCGGGTTGGCCCGCACCGAAAGCTACAAAGGCTATCGTTTCGACATTGGCGGCCACCGATTTTATACTAAAGTTGCAGCGGTGCAGCAGTTGTGGCAAGAGGTACTGGGAAATGAGTTTATTAAAGTGCCGCGCTTGTCGCGAATTTTTTATAGAGGTAAATTTTTTAACTATCCGATCGGGGCCTTCAATACTCTGTTTAATTTGGGAATAATTGAGAGTGCGCTGATTATTGTGAGCTATCTGAGAGTTAGACTCTGGCCGCTTCCCAAAGAAGAAACTTTTGAACAGTGGGTGATCAATCGTTTTGGCGATCGCTTGTACAAAACATTTTTTAAGACTTATACAGAAAAAGTTTGGGGAATTCCCTGTTCGGAAATTCAAGCGGATTGGGCGGCGCAACGGATTAAAGGATTGTCGCTGACAACAGCGATAATTAATGCTTTGTTTGGCAGTAACGATACTAAAACGTTAATAAAAGAGTTTGACTATCCGGCTTTGGGGCCGGGGATGATGTGGGAAAAGTTCGCCGAAGCTGTGGAAGATAAAGACGGCAAAGTTTATCTCGATACCAAGGTGATTAGCTTTGAGCGTGAAGGTAATAAAATTAAAAGTATTACTGCTGAGCATAACGGAGAATTAGTTGAATATTCGGCCGATAATTTCATTACGAGTATGCCGATATCGGCGCTGGTAGCACGGATGAAACCGCAGCCGCCTGAGCCAGTGTTGCACGCAGCGCGATCGCTAAAATATCGAGATTTTTTGATTGTATCGCTGATTGTCGATCGCCCAAGTTTGTTTCCTGACAACTGGATTTACATTCATTCTCCCGAAGTGAAAGTCGGACGGATTCAGAATTTTAAGAATTGGAGTGCTGCATTGGTTCCCGATGCGAGCAAAACTTGTTTGGGAATGGAGTATTTTTGCAATGAAGGCGAGGAACTTTGGCAAATGTCGGATGCTGAACTTGTGGAGTTAGCAACTCGCGAGTTGGCTGAGTTGGGTTTGGCAAAAATGGCGGATGTTAAGGATGGGGTGGTGCTGAGGCAGCCGAAGGCTTATCCTGTTTACGATGCCGAATATCGCGGACATTTGCGGGTTTTGGAGGGTTTTTTGACTGGGATGGAGAATTTGCAGACGATCGGGCGAAATGGTATGCACCGATACAACAACCAAGACCATTCTATGCTGACGGGGATGCTGGCGGTGAGAAATCTGCTTGGGGAAAAGCACGATTTGTGGGATGTGAATACTGAGCGATCGTACTATGAAGACTTTAGTGTCGATCGATCCAAGGAAAAAAGCGAGGCATCTTTAATCGCGCAGTCCAGTGGATATTTGTGAACTCTAGTTGTGACAATGTGAGTTAACTCAGACTTGAAATGGCGATCGCCCGCTCATATTTTCTGCATAATCTTGTAGAGCCGATCCCTTGCGCCGCTTCATCCGGGGCAAGTACGGGCGGACTCCCCTCTACATCTACCACAACCTGTTTAGGTGCTCTGAAGTGCAAATATTGTATATTGGTTAATTAAACTGACCATTTTTTTCACTTTTCACTCTCGGAGTCGTTTTTCTATGCTCCAAAGACTATACGTACATAACTTCAGATGCTTGGAGAACTTTGAACTGATTCTCAAAGAGATGCCATCCTCCCTTTTAATTGGGAAAAATGGTGCAGGTAAATCAACCATCCGTGTTGTATTGGAAATCCTTCAACACATCGGTCGAGGCATTAACAGAATGCGTGACTTTGATAAAAATCATCTGGGTCTTATCGATCCGAAAGATTTCAATCGAGGCAGGTCTGATGTTCCAATTCGATTTGAGATAGAAGTATTACTTGACAATAAACTATACAAATATATCCTAGCATTGGAATTACCAGAAAACTTTAGAGAGCTTCGAGTTTTTGAAGAGCAACTGTTAATTTCAGGAAATCCAATTTACTCTCGCAAGGAAGCCCAAGTCACTCTTTACACCAGCCACAGCCAACGCAATCTTGAAGCTCAGTTTCTGGTGGATTGGCATCTCGTTGCTCTTCCAGTGATTCAGGAACAATCAGAAACCGATCCGCTTCGTATTTTCAAAACTTGGCTGGCCCGCACGATTATTTTAGCCCCGATCCCAAGCCTGATGACTGGAGACTCTAACGGGGAAACGTTGGAGCCAAAACGAGACGGTTCAAACTTTGGGGAGTGGTTCTCTGGGTTACTCAGTCGTTACCCTGCTGCCTACACACAGGCTTACAGACACCTCCAAGAAGTTATGCCTGACTTTCAGGATTTTCTGAATGAACAAATCGGGAAAGACTCTAAAAGTATGATTGTTAGGTTTGAAGCAAAGAATGCCAATCTGAGTGTTGACTTTAAAGACTTATCTGATGGGGAGAAATGCTTTTTTCTTTGTGCTGTTGTCTTAGCTGCTAACAAGTATTACGGCCCACTTTTTTGCTTTTGGGACGAACCCGATAACTATCTTTCCCTGTCAGAGGTTGGACATTTTGTTACATCACTGCGACGTTCATTTAAGGATAGCGGTCAGATTGTAGCAACCTCACATAATGAGGAAGCAATCAGAAAGTTTTCAAATGAAAATACCTTTGTACTCGATCGAAAAAGTCACCTAGAGCCAACCTTAGTTAGGTTGCTGGGCGATATACCTGTCAGTGGGGATCTTGTAGATACCTTGATTCGTGGCGACATAGAATTATGACTGTGAATAAGTATCAAGACCATGTTCTTGTGTTGCCTGAAGATGATGCTAATCGCCAAATTGCCACCGGATTCATTCTCAACTCAAACGTTATTAATGAACGTGCTATTCAAGTCTTGCCAATTGCTAATGGTTGGGGAAAAGTTGTGGATAATTTTCAAGACAATCATGTATCTGAAATGCGAAGACTTCCACAAAGAATGATGGTCTTGATGATTGATTTTGATGAAGATTATGACAATAGGTTTAAGTATGTAAAGGATCGGATTCCCGATGATTTAGAAAATAGAGTATTTGTTATTGGAGTATTATCTGAACCAGAGAAGTTAAGGAGCGATATTAGAAAGAGTTTTGAAAATATCGGAGAAGCCCTTGCAAATGACTGTTCTGATAACACGAATGAATTATGGGGACACGATCTTCTCAAACACAACAAAATGGAGTTAGATCGTATGATTTTATTTGTTAAACCATTTCTGTTTAATTAAGTCAAGGAGAAATTAATGCGTTTTGTCGATCAAAAGAGCGATGTTGGTGTTTTAACCGTTAAAATAGCTAGATAATTAGGAATAAGTGGAATGCGATCGGGACGCTCGCGAACGAAAGGCTCGCACTCCCAAATAGCGATCGCGCATCTTTGGTTTGCGGGCGATCGCTCTTGTAAAATATCTCTTTATTCTAGAAAAACCTATTAAAATAGTCGATATAATTGGTTAAAAAATAGTAGGGAAAAATTTATGAAACTCGCTGATTTACCCCAAGATGCGCTCGACGATTTATGTCAAGACGAACAGTGGCGGTTAGATATCGATCCGGGATTGGACGCCAAACACGAATTTTGGATGGCGTGGCACCATTTTCTTAAGTTACCGGAGCAATCCTATTTTGAGAGTACCGAAGAAGATCTGGCAGAATTTCTCACATTTGAAGGGTACAACTTGCTGCTACCAGTGGCGCGATCGCACCATGCTAGCATTCATCCCATTCGATTGATTCCGAGTGCCGACGGACAGACACTCACCCTGTTTCTTCAGGATTCTTACCATCGCAATTGGTTCACCGAACCCAGCGATGCCCGTTATGGATTTCTGGCGATCGCCGATCGCTATCAGAAGTTTGGCTGCGATTTCTATCTTGCCAGCTATTATCATTTTGCTTACCTCATCGGCAGGGATTACGAAGCGGCTGTGGCGATTCTTACTCAGAAATTAGGTCAGCTATCTTGATAAATCTGGGTTTTATGCCAAGTCTAGATCTCCCTAAATCCCCCTGATAGTCGGGGGACTTTGATAAGACTCTTGTCCCCCCCTTTTTTTAGGGGGAGTAGGGGGCAGGCTAAGGGGGGATCTTGCCTTTAATGGTCAAGCCAGCAGTTTGTGACTGGGTTTTAAGTTAAGTTAACACCAATTGCCTGCGCCATCTCCCAAAGTGAATCATTATTCCGATCGCCCGCTTGCATAAATCACTCGATGCGTTTTCAAAATGTTCGATCGCAAATAAGGATTTTTTAACAGCTTTTTTTCCACTAAATCTACACGACGGTGAAATAAATTCTCTATTTCTTCCTGCATACCCAATAAATGAGAAAGCGTGAGGCGGTGCGATGGCTCGTAAGTAACTAATACATCCACATCACTATCGGGGCGAAAGTCATCCCGCAGCACTGAGCCAAACAGGGCAAACTCGACAATGTTCCAGCGCTGGCAAAATTGTGCGATCGCATCGAGAGAGACTTTTAGGCGATCGTTCACCACATATTCTAAATCTGACTGCAACTCAATCATGCGCTAGCAAACCTCCAACGAGAGCCAATAATATCAGATTCTCAGGCGAGCAGAGTTTGTGTGAACTACCCGCCAGCAATCGGAGTACCGATATGCTCTGTTTCTTCATTGTGAAAGCAGAGATACCAAGTAGACCCAGATGATTGACAGTTGACTGTACCTCAGCCAAATTTGTGAAATATGTGCTAACTCTTGACTACATACAGATAACAGTGAAAAATATGCAAAAACGCAACCAACAAACCAAGCAACCCATGAACCTTTCCCAGAAATCAGGGGGCAAGAGTGGCACATCCCCAAAAACCTACACCACACTGAATCTGCACGCCGCAGGATTGCGGAAAATACTTGTAGCCGCAGGTATAGCCTCTCTTTGTGCTAGTTGTCAGAGTCCCCAAACACCAAGCGCCACAGCCCCCGGCAGCACTCCCGGAACCACTCCCGCAGCCACTCCCGTCGCAGTCACTACCCCCGGAGACCCAAATACCGTCAAAATTGTCTCCATGCTACCGATGACAGGTAGCGCCTTGGGTCAAGCTCAAACAATGGTCAACGGTGTCAAACAAGCCCTTGCCGAAACCGACTCTAAAGCCTGCGATGGCAAAATCAAAATCGAATACGAGATTCTCGATGATGCGACTGCTGCGGCTGGCAAATGGGATCCCAGCCAAGTCACATCCAATGCTAACAAAGTAGCAGCGGATGGATCGGTAGTTGGTGCGATCGGTCATTACAACTCCGGTGCCGCCAAACTTTCAATTCCCGTGCTCAACCAAGCCAATATAGCGATGGTGAGTCCCGCTACCACCTATCCGGGCTTGACAAAACCAGGAAAAGGTGAGCCGAAAGAACCCAACGTTTATTACCCAGCAGGCACTCGTAATTTCGCCCGCGTTGTACCCGCAGACGACCTTCAAGGTGCGATCGCCAGTAATTGGGCGAAATCTTTAGGAGTTAAAAAAGTCTACATTCTCGACGATCAAGAACTATACGGCAAAGGCATTGCTGACGTTTTTGAAGCAACTGCTAAAACTGCGGGAATTGAAGTCCTCGGCCGCGAGGGAATTGATATCAAAGCCAGCGATTACAAAGCTTTAATGAATAAGATTAAAGCTTTAAGTCCCGACATGATTTACTTTGGTGGCACTACCCAAAGTAATGCCGGACAGATAATTAAAGACATCAGAAATGTCGGAATGACTGCGGACGCAGTTAAAATCATGGGCCCGGATGGCATTAAAGAGCAAGCTTTAATTGATGCCGGAGGCAAAGATGCCGAAGGCGTTTATGCTACTTTTGGCGGTTTGCCTCCTAAAGAATTGACTGGCGTGGGTGCGAAGTGGTATGAAAGCTACAAGGCAAAATTTAATGCTGAACCGGAAGCTTATGCAGCTTATGCTTATGAATCTGCTAAGGTGATTATCGGCGCAATTAATAAGGTCTGTAAAAATGACCGCGCGGCGATCCGCGATGCTGTCTTGGCAACTAAAGATTTTAACGGCGTACTTGGCACTTGGAGTTTTGATGCTAATGGTGACACTAGCTTGACTACAATGTCAGGAAATGTTGTTAAAGCTGGTAAGTGGGAATTTGTGAGCCCCCTAAAGACTGAATAATTAGTCAGTTGACTGTTGTCAGTTGACTGTTCATTTATCGATTACCGATCGCAGTTTAGGACGCATTCATACTAAAGAAACCGGGTTTTTACTGGATTTAAGGTTTCGAGCGAGTTGTTTCGGAAAAAACCCGGTTTCTGCCTCAATGCACAATGCCCAATGCCCAATTCCCCATTCCCCATTCCCAATAATTATGAAAAACTGGAAAAGTATTCTCTTATATATAGGTGTAGCGTATATAGTTTTGTTGTTAGGCCCGATCGCCGGATTTGACTTACCGAAAATTATTGGCGAAATAGTCCGCAGCCCAGAAGTGCTGATTCAACAGTTGTTAGTGGGTTTAGTCAACGGCGCGCTGATTGCAATTATTGCTTTGGGTTACACGATGGTTTACGGCATTATTGAGCTGATCAATTTTGCTCACGGCGATTTGTATATGTTGGGCGCTTTTGCTTCGCTGACTGTGTTTGGAGCTTTTGGGATTCAAGACGGCGCACCTTTAAGTGTTGCGATACCGGTGATGTTAGTCGCTTTAATTGTATGTTCGGCGTTTTGTGCGGGGCTGAATATTGTCGTCGAAAAGTATGCTTATCGTCCTTTGCGAAATGCTCCGCGTTTGGCTCCGTTAATTTCGGCGATCGGCGTTTCGTTTATTTTCCAAAATATGGGATTATTTTGGGGAGGTTTGAAAGCTTTTTTTCCGGTGATGGGGTCTAATTCGGCCGCACCGAAAAGCTTCCCTGATTTGTTACCACGAGTTGATATTCTCAAAGCTATGGGAATTGAAACGAGTATTGTATTTACTACAAAAGATTTAATTGTGTTGGTGGTGGCTCTGGTATTAATGGTTTTGCTTCATGTGTTCGTGCAGTACACTCGTCTGGGAAAGGCGATGCGGGCTACTGCTCAAAGCCGCGATGCTGCTAAGATTATGGGAATTAATGTCGATCAGATTATTGCTCTGACTTTTTTGATTGGCGGCGCTTTGGCTGGTTCGGCAGGAATTTTGGTTGGTCTCTACAACAATACTATTGTTTTTACGATGGGTTTTACGGCGGGCTTGAGGGCTTTTACTGCCGCTGTTTTGGGGGGGATTGGCAATATTGTAGGGGCGATGTTAGGAGGGGTTTTGATTGGGGTGCTGTCGTCTTTGAGCGATCAGTATTTGTCGAGTCGCTGGACTAATGCTTGGGTGTTTGGGGTTTTGGTGGTGATTTTGGCTTTTCGGCCCGGCGGTTTGTTGGGTGAGAATGTTCAGGAGAAGGTTTGAAATTGCAGGGTTTAATCGATGGCTCATATCGTTGACCGTTGCATCGGAATAATTTAACCACAGAGTACGCTCCAGAACACAGAGGAATGAGAATTAAATAACTTACAATTTTTATTGTTATTGTGGGACTAAAGTCCCGCCCGTCCAGAAACGACGGGCGGGACTTTAGTCCCACAAATATGTGTAAATTATTTAATTCGCGATCCAGAGATACATTTAAGAGAGATGAATAATTTCGATGAATAGCGGAATTGATATCAATCAATTCAAACAAAATTAACAAAAGGAGCTAGAATTCAGAAGACTTCCAGCTCCTTTTGCTAATGGTTGCAGTCCCAAATGTTAGACAGTTAGCGGTTGCGCCAATTCCGTGACTGGTGCTTCGCTGTCACTTGACTGCTGCACCCGAATTAGCCATCCTTCGGCTTTAGAGTAGTTATCTTTTTGCACCTGTTTGATAGCTTGTTTGAAGTTCAACTGCACGCCCCAAACATCGCTGGTGAAACGCTTTTCTTGCTTCATATTGTCGAAGAACACGGCGGCTTCGATGTGAGATAAACCGCCTTCGGTTTTGGCAATAGAGAGCATCACTTCAAACACATCATCCGCCATCTTCGCATCCCCACAAACGTAGTAGTGACACTTAGGATGACTCAGCAGCTTCCAGACATCCTGGGAGTTTTGCTGCATGAGGTTCTGCACGTACAGCTTTTGGTCGCCAAGACGGGAAAATGCCACTTCCAGACCCGAAAGTACACCTTGATTCTGCCACGTCTGCATCTGCTCCTGATAGAGGAAGTCACTGTGATTGCGACAGCCAAAGTATAGGGTAGCATCGCCCAAGGGTTGTCCTTGCTGCAACAAGGCATCTCGGTATTGGAGGAAAGCAATCAGCGGAGAGACTCCCGTACCAGGTCCCACCATCAGCATCGGTGCATCGAGTTCGCTAGGCGGACGGAAGCTAGAAGTACGGACACCAATGCGAACCTTTGCTCCGGGTTCGAGTCCAGCTAGGTAGTTGGAACAGAGTCCTTGACGGACTTTGCCTGCGTCGGTTTTGATTTGCAGGACTCCAACGGTGATTTGTAGGTGCTGTGGATGGAGCAAGGGAGAGGAGGAAATCGAGTAGAGGCGCGGCTTTTGCTTCGGCAGCAACTCTAGTAGGGCGGCTAGGGTAATCTCTGCTGAGGGAAACTCATCAAAGAGATCGAGAACACTCATGAAGTTGTCCGCGATCGTTTTCTTGAGCAAAACGCTGTCGCGATTGTCGTCTACCTGCCGGAGAATCTCCAGCCAGGTTTCCAGGCGATGTTTCTCCTGGGGATTTTGGGCTGCGGAGTACAGGTAGCCCAGCAGTTCGTTGAATGGTTCCCGCAAAGCTAGATCGAGTTCTTGGGAGAGTACCTGACCTACGGTTGTTGGGACGGCAATCGGGGGTTGGTCTTCTATTTGAGTGCCATCTGGTGTGACGTAACTGGCGGTGAAATAGGTATTAGGGGTGATTGAGAGGCGATCGCACAATCGCTGTACTAATTCCGGTGGATTGCAAGGATAAACAGCAACGTGATCGCCGGTTTCGTATTGCAAATTGCTATCGGAAATATCGAACATGATATAACGAGTAGAACGACTCCCAGGAATCACCTCTTGGAGCAGTTCTCGATTTGCTACGACAGGAACTTCGATGGCTTTATCTCCACTCACGGCCAGAGGGGCAACGGTTGCTGCTTCTGCCTCATTTAAGAAGGTAACGTTGAGTTTTGGGGCGGATGCGGTTGTGGCATCGGCGGCGGTGACATCCTCACCTAAAACGCGGGAGATGAGTCCCAGCCACTGTTTGAAGGTGTCTGCCTGTCCCTTAATTTCATCCCCTTTATGCAACGGCACAATGCAGTTAGCCCCTGCCTTTGCGAGTGTTTTATCTACCGAAATTGCAGCAGCACAGAATTGTTCGTAAACGGTGCTGCCAATGCCGAGGATGGAATAGCTCAACCCAGTGAGGGAACCCGCAGGCTGTTTCTTCAGCCACTGAAGGAATTTTTGGCCGTTTCCGGGGATTTCGCCATTACCGAAGGTGGAGGTGACGATCAGGAGGAGCTTTTCTGAGGCTAGGGTTTCGGCATTGTATTCATCCAGCGCCATCACTTTCGCTTTGTAACGCTGGAGTTGACGGGAGGCTTTCCGCGCAAAGCCTTCGGCAGTCCCCGTCTCGGAAGCATAGAGAATGAGGATGCGGTCTTGCTTGTTGTCGTCTGAGTCGGTATTGGTGATGAATTGTTCCAGGTCAATGCCGTCTTCCACTGTCCATCGATCGGCTCCATAATGATAGGCAGGGTCTAGGTAAAAGTCGCGCATCTGGTGATGCCAGACTGGGCAGGTACTCCCTCCATAGGATGGTACGACCCAACCCCAATCTGCCGGACACTCGCGCCCTGCTTTCTTTTCGCGCAAGTCGTGAGCCATGAATTGTTTAGAGGCAGACTGGTGATCGACCATCGTCACCTTAGATTTTTGGAACGAGTATAGGATAGCGATGTTGAGTTCTAATGCCACGCGATCGCGCCACAAGGTTTGCTCAGAACTGGTATCCAGCTTGAGAACTTTGGCGATTTCCTCTGTTTTGTCGTAGCGCCAATCTTCCAAGAAATCCCGCATGATCTCGGTACCCATGTACCAGCCATTGAAAGGGAGGCAGGTATAGGTAATGCCACCGATGTCCATGCGGAAGTTGCTGATGGCTGGGATGGCATACCACCGAAAGCCAAGGGACTTGAACTCTGGAATTGTGGGATGCTCAATGTCCACTTCCAGTACATCGTCTTGATGAAACTCATAGAATTTGGGTTCCATGCCTGGGACTTCAATGACTAGGGGGAGGATGTCGTAGGGTGTGCGTGGTTCCGGTGGTTGCCAGCCGAGTTTTAAGATGGCTGTGGTGAGCTCGAAGTTGGCGCGATCGCCCATAATACTCCCGTCCGGTTGCTCGTAAGCGGCATAGCGAATCAATTGGGAATTCCAGACGCGCGGCCCCCAGCGTTCCTTCGGCTGTTTGGGACGGAAGACGGTCATCGTAATTTGAATATTGCCCCCATTTGTGGCGTATCGCAGGTGTTCTTCTAACTCGCGAAACATCTCGTCGGGGTTGGTGACATGGCGGCGATCGCGCACCACCATATTATTCCACTGAATTCGAGCAATACACTTGGAAGCATTGCGCCACGACAACTGTGCTCCATAGGCCAATTCTTCGTAGGTTTGGGTGTAAGTGCCTGTGGCTTTCACTTCCTCTTGGATTTCTACCCAACGCCGCGCCCGATCCTCTGGTTCCCATTCTTGCTCGGTGGCAATCTGCTCCAGATACTGCTTTGCTTTTTTGAGCAATCGCTCCTCATTGAGCTTGGGCAACTTCATCACGTTAATAACGCGATCGAACAACGTCTGCCATGCGTGCCTTAACTCAGGGGTGAAGTCTGGCACATACTTCTCAAGTATGAGTACCAATACCTGTACCATACCAGCATAGGCGCAGGAGGGTATATCATCAATACTCACCTGGGTTCCTAACTGCTGGACTATCAACTCTTCAAATTCGTCAAAGTCAATCTCGCCACTACCATCGACATCTACGCGAGCAAACAGATCGTTCAACTCGTTGATGGCGATCGATAGCCCCGACTTGCGCGAGTAATCGATGAGTTCCTCAATAGAGATTGTTCCAGTCCCGTCTGTGTCAATCTCATTAAAGATATACACGCGGAGATTTTGAATTAGTTCGTCTCTACTGCCGCCCTGGAACCAGTGAACCAAAAATTCCAATACCTCAAACAGGTTCAAGGACAGATAATCCATGTTTGTCCGTCCAAAGATAGGCAGCATGAACGGGTATTTTTCAAATAGGGTTTGAAAAAATGCCTCTCCAATTTGCTGCGTATTCTGTCTGAGCATGGTTAAGGATTCGGCCATGCGTTGCTTGACATCTGGGAGCATTGCCTCTTCGTAGCGACGCATCGCCTCTACCATTGGGACAATCACATCAATGTTGAAAAAGCGATAAACAGCGGAGTGAGTTCCTGTTGCTAGATTTTCGCGATCGTACTCTTCTAGGTAAGGAATCGACGGCAACATCCACATCCACACCTGCCGGGCCTTCAGCCAGTGATGGGGACGCATCCCCATATCGGCAAACAGCGCTCCATAATCCTCAACATTATCGAAGCTATCACCTTTTTCTGCCGGCACCCCCATCAGAGGTTCCGAAATCACGTTTTGGGTATCAGGCTGAAGCTGATGTACGCAACAGTCAAATAACTCAAAAAAGTAGTCGCTTACGGTATCCAGGGCATCTCCAAAGATGTACTCTAGTTCTGGAGCCTCCAGCAAGAGGCGCTTCAAGAACTTTTCCATTTGCAATTCTTTCCAAGCCCGCAG
Source organism: Microcoleus sp. bin48.metabat.b7b8b9.023 (assembly GCF_013299185.1). Classification (GTDB taxonomy): domain Bacteria; phylum Cyanobacteriota; class Cyanobacteriia; order Cyanobacteriales; family Microcoleaceae; genus Microcoleus. The sequence goes on from NZ_JAAFKG010000046.1 coordinate 17,479, forward strand.
CTTGTTCCAAACGTCTTTGACAATTACTTCCTCTTGGGGTGTGAGGGGAAGCGCTTCGGGCATCTCGAATTCACTTTGGCCGTTGCTCTGACTTGCTTGCGCGTGGAGGCGACGATTTTCCGAATGTCCCAACAGCGTCAGCGTGCTGCTACTTGCCTGACTGGTACTTTGGGTAAGGCGAGTTTTCAACTTCAACTGAGGTGCTAGATTCCAGTTGGCGATGGGAAATTCTAACTCGGCGCTGGTTTCACCATTGAGGTAATCCTGCGTCGCCAATGTGACCGTTGCGGCATCCTGCCAGGGCAGAGTAATATCTCCTTCCCGGTAGCATAGGGTAATCGCGATCGTGCAGTCTCCGTTGTTTTTCAGATCCAATAACCAGCTTGGTTGCTTGCGGCTAAAGGAATCCTTTTGCAACAAAGGTTGTCCCTCATCGGAGAGCATCTGCACGCGGCACTTGTACCTGTAGTTGTCCGAAGTGGGGAAATCGGTCGCCGAAACCTCGGTTAAGTGGATAATTCGTGGATTATTGTGCATACTAGGCCGGAAAATTATGTGAGAAGAACAGGCAAGCTAGGTGTCGTTCACCTGTGTAGCAAAAGCTCAAGTTATATTAAACATCAAAAATAGTTCGCGGTCGTGCTAATTTATGTTACTGAAAAATACTTAATGTGTCTATCGATACAACTAAAGGTTTATTTGTATGTGTAAAATAGCACTTCTCAATTGAGTGCGATACAGTAGCCCCATTAAATATTCCCTGGTTTCAACCAGCCAAAAACTTCGCCTAAAGTCAACTGCATTTCCGGCATAAATTCGGGAAGTGGCAGTATATCTGTCGGTTCTTGCAATGAAATCGGCTGCTGCTTTGCGGGATAAGCTAAAATGTTTTTTTCATCGGGATCGAGCAACCAACCCATCTGACAACCGGCATTCAAACAATGCAAAATATTGTTTGTGACTTTGGTTTGGCTTTGGCCAGGGGACAAAATTTCTATTGTCCAATCTGGGTGAGCATTAAATGTATTGGCAATTTCGCCGTCAGCATCTAAGGGAATACGATTCCAAACAAAAATCGCGACATCGGGAACAATAGAACGTCCGCCAAAGGTGCAGCGAAGTTCTGGTAGGGCTAGGGCAATTTGCTGTTTTTCTCCGATCTCGTTGGCGACTGTGACGAGTCTGGCTTGTAGTTTACTGTGTTTTCCTTTTGGCATAGGTTTTTGTAAAATGGCACCGTTGATGTATTCGCTAGCGGGTTTGGTTTCTGGCAGTTGCAAAAACTCGTCCAGGGTGATAGTTTTTTGAAGAGCTTGTACCATATCGCGATCGCCCGTTGAAGTGTGTTGCGGTAACAGTTCCAGTATATTGCAAATTTCGTCGCTTTTGGTGCAATAATCAAACTCAAAAGACTCTAAACTGTACCTAGTGCGATCGCCAGTTCCCAAAACCAGCAGTCGAGCGAGTTCCTGGGTAATCGGCAATCGGTAATCGGTAATGAGAATTTAACCAATAACTAATAACCAATAACTAATAACTTATTCCTATGTCAAACAAAATAATCAAAGCAATTAAATCGAGCGGTATATTAGGCGCGATCGCCTCTTTGACAGTCCTCCTATTCGGTGGTTGGAGTGGCACTGTCATCGGCTGGCTGATGGGTACGGCGGCGGGCTTTATGGCTGGTCAGGAACAGAAGGTTAACAACCCGAAAATGGGTGCGACAATTGGCAGTTTAGCCGGATTGGGATTGGGAGTTTGGCTGTTAGTTGCTAGCGTGGTCGAAGGGGTTTTAGTTAGACCTTTTTCGGGTCAGTCTGCGGTGGATTTGCCGACTACTTTACTGCACGGAATTTGCAGTTTGACGATCGCAATTTTGACAGCTACGTTAATGGGTGCATTGCAGGGTTTGCCGGGAGAACGCCAGCGACAGGCTACTCTGGTAACATTAGCTTTTATCTTAATTCTGTTTCCGTTTATCGATCTTGAGGCTAAGACCGGCTGGATTGCTACGGTAGTACAGATTCAAATCTTTATTATGCTGGCGCTGGGTTTGAATATTACTGTGGGTTTTGCGGGTTTGTTGGATTTGGGATATGCGGCGTTTTTTGCGATCGGCGCTTACACCACGGCTTTGCTATCTTCTGAGCAGATAAATATTGGTTGGAATTTTTGGGTGGTTTTGCCGATCGCCGCCGGTGTAGCTGGCATTGCGGGCGTTATCCTGGGTATTCCGACACTGCGGCTCAAGGGCGATTATTTGGCAATTGTTACCCTGGGCTTTGGCGAAATTATCCCGGTGGTGTTTAGGAATTTAACCGCAATTCGCATCGATGAACCAATCTCGAAGATTGTCGCTGCTGTTTTGGGTAAGCCGGAATTGGTGCTTTGTCTCGTTGGGTGCGATCGACCTTTCAACCTCACCGGCGGCGAAGCGGGCATAAACCCGATCGGGCGTCCATCTCTCCCCATCGTCGGCACCTTCAGCACCGGCAACTACTTTCCCTGGTACTACCTAATTTTACTGCTAGTAGTCTTCTCTTACTTCATGATTTCGCGGCTGCAAGATTCCCGTTTGGGAAGGGCATGGAATGCCATGCGCGAAGATGAATTAGCGGCGAGTGCGATGGGCATTAACCTCGTCAAAACCAAACTTTCGGCTTTTGCAATGGGAGCGACATTTTCGGGGTTTGCAGGCGCATTTTACGCAGCTTATATCAGCGCCATTTTTCCCAGCGTCTTCGATTTCTCAGTCTCCGTCATCATCCTGTGCATGGTGATTTTAGGCGGTTTGGGCAACATGACAGGCGTGATTTTGGGCGGTATCATTATCATGTCTGCCGATCGGCTTTATCTACCCCAACTCGCCCAAGTCCTCAAAGGTTTTATGAATACTTTTGTGTTGCCGAGAATAGCAATTCCGCAGTTAGCAGACTTTCTCGCCACCAGTTTAGACCCGATTCAAATGCGTTTATTTCTCTTCGGTTTAACTTTAGTTGTGATGATGATCGTGCGGCCGGAAGGGCTGATTCCCGATAAAATTCATCAAGCAGAATTGCATGATGATGCTGAGGCGAGCAATCAGACTTTAGCAGATGCGAGAAATCAATAGATCCATCCAATAATTCTTGTGGAACAGGCCGAAAAGCCTGTTCAAGAAAGGACTTTCTGGAAATATCTAATAGTTAAGGGGGAAAATGAGCAATGAGTAAGAATGTAACAGGAACTGCTTTTATCGTTGCAGAATTTAGAGCAGAAGAAAATGCAGAAACTGCTCCTCTTTACACCGACAATGTAGTCAAAATTTGGCTGAATGAGGAAACAAAAGAAATCGCTGCTAAAATAGCTCAAAACTCTCCAGCCGCGAAAGAAATGGTTAAGCTGCGGACTAAATATTTTGATGATGTTTTGTCAAATCAAATTTTAGGAGGTTGCAAGCAAGTAGTGATTTTAGGCTCCGGGTTGGATACTCGCGCTGCGAGAATTAATGGAGAAAAAGCTACTTATTTTGAAATAGACGATAGCGCTACGCTACAATTAAAAGCAGAAACTCTCAAAGCCAACAAAGTCAAGGCAAATGTTCGCTACATTCCCGGCGATTACGTAAAAGACGGTTTAATCTCCTTGCTGAAACAGAGCGAATTTGATTTTGAGCTGCCGACATATTTTTTGTGGGAAGGTAACACTACCTTGCTCGCAAAAAAAGATGTAATATTTGTATTAGAACAAATTCGCGACAATGTGAAGAGCTTTCGATTGTCTTTTGATTATATGTCGGAAAAGGTGATTTTAAGGACAACGGGCTACCAAGATATCAATGATTACATAGATAAATACGAAAGTATGTATGCACCGTGGATTACTGGGTTTGACCAAATTCCCACTTTAGCTGACGAACTCAATCTCAAACTTATTGAGAACTTTTCGACGGCAGATTTGCACGCACAATATCGCCCTCTCCGTTCGCTGGAATCTAATCTTTTTAAGTTCTATTTTGTTTGTACGTTAGAGAATATGTCCGACAATAGACTTGAATTGCAAAAATAGCGAGGACGATGCTCGGAGCAACGTCCCACAAAAATCTTTTTTTATTTTGGGATGGGCTTCTAGCCAGTCCGAAAACTTGACAAAAAGGACTGTTGCAATCTTGTATAATCTTCCAAGTTAATTTGCGAGGGTGAGAGTACAAGCTCGCACTGCAATATAATATATTAGGAAACACGACCAAAATGTCACTATTAGAAGCACAGCAACTTACAATGCGATTCGGCGGCTTGACTGCGGTAAATCAAGTCAGCTTAACTTTGGAAAAAGGCTCGATCGCCAGTTTGATCGGCCCCAACGGTGCTGGCAAAACCACATTTTTTAATATGCTGACGGGCATCTACAAACCGAGTGCGGGCCAGTTGGTACTGGAAAATAAAAATATCACCGGTTTAGCACCCGATCGCCTCACAACCTTCGGCATTGCTAGAACTTTCCAAAATATTCGATTGTTTAACAACATGACCGTGTTGGATAATATTTTAGTAGGCAGACACTGCCGTTTAAAAGCTGGTTTGTTGGGCGCAATCCTCCGCCCTCCGACTGTGAATTCGGAGGAACGGGAAGCTAAAATAAAAGCGCTGACTATGCTAGATTTTGTCGGTTTGGGCGTGAAGAAAGCGCCGGAGTTGGCAAAAAACCTTTCCTACGGCGACCAGCGCAGATTGGAAATTGCGAGGGCTTTGGCATCTGATCCAAAAGTTTTGCTTTTGGATGAACCGACTGCGGGAATGAATCCGAATGAAACGGCCGATTTGACTCGCTTTATTTACCGGATTCGGGATGAGTTGGATTTGAGTATTTTGCTGATCGAACACGATATGAAAGTGGTGATGGGAATTAGCGATCGCGTGAGTGTAATGGAGTACGGTACTAAAATTGCTGAGGGAACTCCGGCAGAAGTTCGCGCAAATCCTCGCGTGATTGAGGCATATTTGGGAAAAGAAGAAGATGCCATTGGATAATAGTTAGAACTCAATTGCAACAATAATTAGGACGGGCTAGAAGCCCATCCCACAAGAAAAAAATTGTGGGATGGGCTTCTAGCCCGTCCCAAAATTTGATTAAAAGGACTTTTGCAATCTTGTCTAGTGAGGTGTATAGCGGTTTTCACAAAGATTCGCGGACGTTGTTGGGAAGAGAGCCCTCTTGATTTCAGCGGTTATGTAAGCTGTCAGCCATACCTCATCTTTTTGAGAAAGGCTATACACTGCGTATCCTACGGATTGATCTTCGGGGGTTTTCCCTAAACTTTTTATTGAACTTCAGATAATTTATTCTTGAGTTTTCGTGCTCTAGCAAACAATCCTAAAAATATTGCAGCACCCAATACAGTGCTCGGTTCGGGAACGGCTTGTGGTTCTGCCTCTGCTTCTGCGATATTGTTCTTAACTTCTACTAATCTTAAGTTAGTGGCGCTGTCGAATGTCCGCGAATACACCCCAGAAGTATAGAGGAGGCTTTCTGCTCTACTTCCTTCCTCCATAAAATTAAAATTGACTTTTGTGGGATGAAAGTTGTTGCTGGCGGACAAATTAAAATAACTTCCCCCAGAAGAGTCTAAAAAGCTGACAAGTTCAAAGGAGTCTAAGAGAATGTTACTAACAGTGTTAATCAACCCGAAAAATATATTTCCACTGGCTCGGGCGCGTTCGGATTGGCTGTTGTCAACTGATGTCAAAACATTTAAAACTGTCTGGAAATTGAAGGAAAAAGTTTCTTGGGCATCTATCTCGAAGTCGCCGATAACTGTTGCTTGGCTTTCGGCTAAACCTGCATAGTTGCTGCCGCTACCTGTGACTTGACTCTTCGAGAGATTTGCTGCGAGCAATTCGTGACAGTTAGAGATAAATACTGCCTCAGCGTTGGCTTCGCTAATCACAACACCTTTGTTAGTTATCGCCAAGGTATTAGTATTAGTAGATCTACTTGTATCTGTCGGTCTTTGACTGAATGTGTCAATGCTTACTTCGGCCGCAGAACCTGCTATTGTGGCAGCATTGCTGGGCGCTATACCTACTGTCAAACCGGTTACTAAAGGAGTTACTAATAAAAATGCGATTGCTCCGGTGCTGTGATTGAATTTCATGGTGAATCTCCTTAAATTTGCCAAATTTTATGGGTTGTTATCTTCGTAATTACTAGCTGTTGATTTCCCTTACGTATTCATACTATCTCTTTACTTAGACATGGTTGTAAAGTTACTGTCAAGAAATCGTTTGTTTGATTAAAAGTTCTGTAAAGTTGGCGACAAAAACTTCTGGTAGTCCTGTTTTCTTCAATGATGCAATTCGATGCAATCCCCTCTGCATAAGGATCGATCGCCGGAAAATTCTTACTTCTGCACCACTACCCAATTTCTAAAACTGTATGGTATTCGATCGCTCGCTGGGTATTTATTTAAGTAAAAATGCTGTCTACTATAAAAAAAGTTAATTTTCAATAAATGCAATAAAAATTTATAATGAGTCGGGATAATATAACAAAGGACAAAGCAGAAAGACTAATTATGCTAGAAATCAAAGACATACATACCTACTACGGAAATATCCACGCTCTCAAAGGAGTATCGCTAACTGTCTCGCAGGGAGAAGTTGTGACTTTAATTGGTAGCAACGGGGCGGGGAAAACTACCACTCTCCGCACGATTCAAGGATTGCTGCGCCCGCGCAGCGGCACTGTATTATTTGAGGGTAAGCCTTTGGAATCGCTGTCTACAGAGGCGATCGTCCGTTTGGGCATTTCTCAAAGCCCGGAAGGAAGGTTGATTTTTCCGCGCATGACGGTGCAAGAAAACCTGGAAATGGGTGCTTATCTACGCAACGATACTCTCGGTATCAAGTCGGATATGGAAAAAGCTTTAAATTTATTTCCCCGTTTGCGAGAAAGAATCAGTCAAAAAGGGGGCACTCTCAGTGGGGGTGAGCAGCAAATGCTGTCGATCGGCCGCGCTTTGATGTCGCGCCCCCGTTTGTTATTGTTGGATGAGCCGAGTATGGGCTTGGCGCCGATGTTAGTCAGTCAAATTTTTGCGATCGTCCGCGATATTAATGCGGGCGGAACTACTATTTTATTGGTGGAACAAAACGCTCGCATGGCTTTGAGTGTAGCCCACCGCGGCTATGTGATCCAAACTGGTGAGGTTGTAGTCGCTGGTAGTGCTAGCGATTTGCAGTCAAACGAAACTGTTCGCAAAGCTTATTTAGGTGAAAGTTAAATGTGGGGATTGGGGATTGGGGCATGGGGCATGGGGCATGGGGCATTGGGCATGGGGCATTGGTTATTGGGAATTGGGAATTGGTTATTGGTTATTGAAACTGACAAATAACAAATAATAACCAACAAATAACAAGTAACAACCAACAAATTAGCCCATTTGCGATCGCAAATTCCCCGTTTTCAATTCCGTCTCAAAAGCCGATCGCACCTTTTCCCACTCGGCTTCGGCTTCCAACAGGCGATCGCGCGCCGCCCTCGCATCAAAAATCTGTTCCCCTCCAGACTCAACCGCCACGCGGCCCATCAACTCCAACTCTTTGCATACTTCCGAAAAAGACACTGCTCCTAAATTGGCGCTGCTTGACTTGAGCGTGTGAGAAGCCAGCTTCAAACTGTCAGCATCTCCCAGAAAAATAGCTTCCTTAATTGTTTCTAAATGCTGCTGTGCATCTAACAAATATATCTTAATCAACTCCCCCAAAAAATCTGGATCGTCATCATCGTCTAGCTCGCGGAGATTGTGCAAAACCTCAAAATTAATCGGAGAATTTGCTGGCGGTTGAACGATCGAATGTTTAGTAACATGACTGCCATTTTGATCGGAAATATCTGGATTTTTTGGCTCAGTAACGGCATTCAATTCATCCCGACGCAGAGGTTGGCACTTGCTGAGGGCGAGGGCCAACTCTTCCCGGCGCACCGGCTTAGTAATATAATCGTCCATACCCGCTTCCAGACACTTTTCGCGATCGCCCTGCATGGCATTAGCCGTCATCGCAATAATTCTCGGCTTCTTGTTGGCTGGCCATTCCCCACATATGCGGCGCGTCGTTTCCAAACCGTCCATCTCCGGCATCTGCACGTCCATCAGCACAACATCGTAAGATTGTCGCTTCAAGGCCTCCAAAACCTCCAAGCCATTAGCGGCAATATCCGCCCGATATCCTATCCTGTCGAGCAAATGGGTAGCGACTTTTTGATTCACCACATTGTCCTCTGCTAGCAAAATCCGAATCTGACTGGAATTACTTGGATCGTGTGGGGCAGAATTGCTCGGAACCTGCCTTAAAACCGCAGGAGTCCGCTGCACGCGGTGCTGTTCTTGAGAATTTTCAAAATACTTCAATCCCGAAGTCAAAGTCGCCACATTTGAAAGTTCTCCCTTGCTGCTTCTACCGGCAACATATCCAAAAACTTGCAGCAATACATTATAAAACTGGGACTGTTTTAGAGGCTTAGTTAAAAACGCCGAAAAATGTACTTCTGTAGTTTCAAGTTTTTTCCAAACTTCTGCCTTGCTCAAATAAGTAAACAGCACCAAAGGTAGCGTAACTTTGCGAGGACTTTTAACTTTGATGACATTCGGATTTAACGCGTCGCCACTAGACAAATTGCTAAGCTCAAATTTCCGAATCTCTACAGCCAAAGACACGCCGTCCATATCTGGTAGATTCATCGCCAAAATAGCCAAATCGATCGCCGAGTTTCCTTTGATGATTTCCAAAGCCTCAGCGCCTGAAGTTACAGCCACGGGTATCATGCCCCAAGCCTCAGCTTGCCGGATCAAAACTTGCCGGTTAATGGCATGATTCTCGGCAATTAACAAACGCTTCCCAACAGTAAATTCCGGTTTTTTTTCTTCAGCCGCGTTTTGATTAGCTTCAGCAATCACAGTGAAATAAAAAATCGAACCGGAACCCGATATCGACGGTGCAGAAAATCCCGCAGGTGGGGTTCCTGCCGTACTTTGTCCGATCGCAGAAACAGCAGGGTGAGACTTAGAAGTGCCCGGAGCAACCTGGCTGACAACCCACGTTTTACCGCCCATCATATCGCTCAAACGTTGGCTGATAGCCAATCCCAACCCAGTCCCGCCGTAATGTCGCGTTGTCGAAGCGTCTACCTGCGAAAAAGCTTTAAACAGGCGATCGATCCTGTCTGGCGGAATCCCAATACCCGTATCTTGGACACCAAATTGAATCTCGTACAGTCTCCTAGCTGCCAAATTTTCCTGTTTAATTGCTAGCGGTTGTGGCGCTAGAATATTGCTGATTTCCGGCGAACTATTAGCAGGTAATTGTTCAATTTCCCGAGCCGTACAGCAGACAACAATTTCTCCAGACTCGGTAAATTTAACTGCATTTCCCAGCAGATTTACTAAGATTTGGCGCAGCCTTGTGACATCTCCTAAAATATTTTTTGGTACAGAATCATCAATAAAATAAGCCAACTCTAAACCTTTTTCCGACGCTCTAGGAGCTAGCAATTCCAGAGATTCTTCTATACAGTTTTGCAGATCGAAGGGGCTGCGTTCCAAATCCATTTTACCCGATTCAATCTTAGAAAAATCGAGGATATCGTTAATAATAGTTAGCAAAGCATCGCCACTGGTGCGAATTGTCTCGACAAAATCCCGCTGTTCTGGAGTTAGTTGCATATCCAGCAGCAAACCCGTCATCCCGATTACCGCATTCATCGGAGTGCGGATTTCGTGACTCATAGTTGCTAAAAATTCGCTCTTAGCTCTGTTAGCTACTTCGGCCGCTTCTCGCGCTTGCTCCAAAGCTTCATTTTGCTCTGCTAACTGTCGCTGGCGCTGAACTTCTGTTTCTAAGAGCAGTGCTTGAGCTAAGGTAATTCCGACTTGAGCGGCAACATCTTCTAATAATTCAATTTCGTCGGGAGTCCACTGGCGAGTTGCATCGCACTGGTGCAAAGTAATAATTCCATTCGGTTCTCCTTGATAGGAAGTGCGAACTGCCAACATAGATTTTAATCCGATGCGGCGGCACATTGGTACGGAAGATTCGAGCAAAGGATCGGCAAACACGTCGGGAGATGCCAGGGCTATATCTTCTGCGAGTAGTTTTTCGGTGTAGGGGTTGTAAGTGACAGAAAGTTCTAAATCTAAGGCCGATTCGTGACCTGGTTCTAGGTATTCTGCGACGCAAGGAAGGTGGGGATAAGGTTGGGAAAGATAGGTGTGAATTGTGCAGCGATTGACGCCGAATACGCGGCCGATTTGGGTGGCGGTAGTCTGAAAAATTTCTTGAGTGTCTAAGGTCGATCGCACTTTTTGAGTAATTTGTTTGAGCAGCAAGACGCGCTGGTACTGTCGCTGCAAAGTTCGCTCTCGCTCTTCCCTGGCAATTTCTGCGCCGATGTAATTGCCCATCAGCTTTAAAATTTCAAAATTCAGCGGTTTTAAAGGAGATTTAGGGGTGCGGGAAGTAAAGCTCAAGGTGCCAAAAACTCGCCCTTGGACTATTACCCTGGTGCCGACAAAAGCCTCCAACCTCCGCACGGCGTAAGCCGGATGCTGCTTCCACTGAGTAGTGCCGGCGGATTCGATCGAAATAGGTTCGATCGATCGCAAAACCTCTCGCTCGAAGGTTCTGCTTAAAGAAAAACCGTCTCCTTTCGCAAATCCGAAGGGAAAATCTTGCGGTACGTAGGCCGCGAGCACTTCGTAGCGATCGCCCAAAACCCTGCCCAACAGCCCGATATCCATCCCAAACTGACTGCAACCCATTGCCAGCAACCGGGCCGTTCGCTCGTCAAAAGAGCCGGACGAGCCTACCATTACCTCGTAGAGCGATCGAATTGCCCGCTCGCTTTCCCGCAGTTCCTCAACTCCTTCAACGCGGTTGCAGACATCGTGCAAAGTCCCTAAAATTCCCAGTATTTCACCTTGGGAATTCAGCCGTACTTGGGCAAATATTTCAACTGAAACAAAGCCTGAATCAATCTGAATTCCCAATTCGTTTTTGCCAGATTCTAACTTGTATTTAAATCGCAGTTCTCGCCGATAAAATTCCGAATTACCAGACAGTAAAGACTCCAATAACTTTGCACAATGCGGGCGCTCATCTGGATGCACCCAATCTAAAAAATTAGTTGTCAAACTTTCAGCCACCGAAAAACCTGTAATTTCAGTCCAAGCGCGGTTGAGAAATGTCCAAATCCCCGCCGCATCCATCTGGAAAATTACTGTTGCTTTCAAAGCATCAAATACTTGGAATTCCTCGACGCCATCGGAGTGTTTGAGTTCTAACTGCTGGTTTGGAGTAATATCTGTATGAGTTCCGACTACCCGCAGCGGTTTGCCGGTAGCGCTGCGTAAAACTTGACCTCGATTCAGCACCCAGACAGTGGTGCCGTCTTTGCAGTACATTCGATATTCTGCTGCAAAATCCGCTGTTTTTTGTGCGAAGTGATCTTCTAAAGCTGCCTTTACTCCGTCAATGTCGTCTCGGTGAATGCGACTCCACCATTCCGATCGCCGATTCGAGATTTCCCCTTCTTTGTAGCCGAGCATTTCTTGCCATCGCGCCGAATAAAAAAATTCATCTGTTTCGAGATTCCAATCCCAAATCCCCTGATTGTTGACGGTAGCGGGGAGATTTGGGGGCTGCGCGACGCTAATGTTTTGAGCAATTTCTGCATCTGGGTAGGGATTGGCTGCCGGAATTTGTATTTGGGCCAAGAGTTTTTTGTACTGCGCGTTGCTAGATTCTAGCTGGCGCTGCAAAGCGAGCAAGCCTGAATGCAGAGATTTTGAGTCCAGTGCTTGTAACAGGATAGTTTGAGGATTGACAATCCCGATCGGGTGATTGCTGTCGTTGATGACTAATAGAGGTAACTGGCAGTAGTGTTTTTGCAGCAGGGCGATGGCTGCTTCGAGGGTAGAGTGCGATCGTACCAGGGCTGGCGAACTGCTGCAAATCGCTCCTGCTTTAATTCTGCTAGAGTCTCTCCCCGTGGCTTGCAACTGCACGATGTCCCGCGAACTTACCACCCCAACCAGTTTGTGGAGGTTGGGATTTGTAAATTTGGCATTTTGAGCTGCACCATTCGAGTTTGGTTCCGGGGTTTCAGTGATTAATACATAGCTAACATTGTGTCGGAACATCAGTTGCGCCAAATAGCGAACCGAAGCAGTAGCCGGAGCGTGAATAATTCGCGAGGCTGCGATTTGAGGGATTTGATCGAGTTTAATTAAATTTGCGGGGATCTCTAATTTCGGATGTAAAATTGGCAGTGGCGGAGGAAATGGCAAGGGCGAAGCAGGTGGCAAAGGGCTGCTAATTGGTTGTGGCGATTCCCCAATTTCCTGCAACAGTTCTACCAAGCTTTGAGAGCTAATTAAACCGACAAGTTCTTCTGTGTCGCTAACGACTGGTAAATGCCCGATCAGGTGTTTGTCTAGCAGATTGGCTAAGGCAAAAAAGTCGGGAATTTCCGATTCTCGGGCTACAGTGACGGTTCTGATCATGATTTGCTCGATCGCAAATCCCCTCAAAGCAGCGCCGATCGAATTTAGCTGTACGACATCTCGCGCTGTAAAAATCCCCAGCACCATCTGGCCACCGGTATCGTCGGCTTTTGAGCCGTTGAGGCCGTTGAGACTGAGCCTGTTAGCACCTGCGTGTAGCGCGCGCGGTAGGCCTTTGTAGAAACCTAACTGTTCCCGCGACTGCGGGGAAGTCCCGTTGGTGGGATTTCCCAGTTGAAAATTTCCGCGCGGTTCTACCACAAGGACGTAACTGGCTCCTGTGCTGCTCATCAGCTCGATCGCCTCTTCTACGGGCGTCCCAGGGGTGACGGTGAGGGGATGGCGGTTAATTACCTGACTGAGAGAGGGAATAAACATCAGCGGGCATAAAAGTGATATTTGTTTAAAAAACCCGATCGTCGCAAGCAGCAGGTTGATTGAGAGGCTTTGCGCGCGAGGTTACTGTGCGCGATCAAAGTTTCTGTAAGATTAAAATCACCCCTACTATCAGCATCTTGGCATTAAAAATTAATTCCGTGCCAAATCTTGACAATTTATAGGTGCTGAAAGTCAGAACCAATGTTATCTAGCAGAGGGAGGACACAAAGACTGGCAGGCAATTCCTCACGTCACCTAACTGCTGCGGGTTTACGAGCTAGAATTTCTGCGATGTCTAGACTTCGGCTACCTTCTCGCGCTCAAGGGAATTCTCGATCGGATTCTGTTTGAGGCAAGATAGTTACACGCTACCAATTTACCAGCGACAGGAGGGGAATCACAACACGATTTAGATATTTCAACTGTCTAATTAAGGGCTCGAGGGTTCGAGGGCACAAAATAAATAATTGCGATCGTAACTAATTCTATCTTATCCCAATTCTGAACTCCGAGAATTTGACATTCAATTCGGGCGATCCTCTTCGAGGGCTGCGCTAACGAACTTGATGAGAATAGCACTGTTCCCCGGCACCAAAAAAGTCGCCTTACCACCCTTCAGGGTCAAGCTGCCAACAACCTCATCCATTGACTTCAAACTAAACTCCCGCACCGTCCCATTACCAGCTTCGATTAAAGCTGAAATATCGGCACGAACAGTATAAGATTTTGCTCGATCGTTGACAGCCAGCAAGTAAACATTCTTACTAGAATCGAGAGTTGCAACTGCCATTAAATCGGAACTATTAGCGATCGGAAAAAAGCTAGCCCTACCGCCTTGTAAAGCCCGAATTCCCATCCGCAAAGCATAGTAGCTCGCGCGCCGTTTTCCCCCGTCCCCCAGCAAACCTTCCGCCAGTGCCGGCTTTCCCCAGTCGTACAAACAGAATATGTGACTCCCGTAAATATAATTATCCCCCGGTTGGGAACCTCGGATCAAATTTTTAATCAAACTTAAAGCTAAAGGGAAATCGTTATAGCTAATTTGATAACTTCCCCATTCTCCCACCCAAACCTCTGAGTTAGCACGGACTGTCCCCTTCATCCAGCCGCGGACTTTGCGGGTGTAGTTAGAAATATCTGCATCGTAATTGTGGAAGTTGACAGTATCGAAATAATTAGGAATTTCTCGCAAAGCCTCAGCCGGCCAATTGCTACCACCTACGCTTGTCGGGCTGTGGATGCGGTAAGCGCGATCGGGCAAATAATTTTTGTACACAAAGTCGATCGCATCTTTGGTCACTTTCACCAACTCAAAATAGTCAGCCATAGTTCCACCCCAACCCTGTATGCGGTAGTCCGGTTCGTTGTGAATTTCCCAATCATCAACGCGGTAATCGTTGCGTACATTCAACCAATAAACCGTAGCAAACACGTGTTCCCACCACTCGTTCCAATCTTCTTTTGTGCGGGGCGGATTCAGTTGCAGCGCCCAAGACGGATTCCAGTCACCATCAACATTACGAATACTCACAACCGGGCGAATCTTAGCCTGTTTGAGAGCATTAAAAATAGTCCTAGCATTGCCTTCCCAAACTTTACCACGTTCTCCCGACCACGAATAATCGCTACCCCGGGGCGGATCGGTCATAATTTTATCCCAATGCGCCCAATTAATAATATTTGGATTTGCCTTAATTTGGGAGATTTCCGGCCAGCCGTATTTACCGTCATCGTCTTCCGGTTCCCATCGAGACATCCCGCCGTAAATGCGGTATGTATTAATTCCCAAATCTTGCAAATCTTTGAGATCAAAGTTAATATTGCCCTCGACTGCACCGATGTAGCGAGTGCTGACACCCGCAGCAGTACCGGAGAATTTAATTGTTGCGATGTTTTGAGCAAAAGTTGTTGTTGGGCCCAACAACTCTATGCCGATGGCAATTAAAAGGGCGAGGGTGAAATTCCGAATTAGAGTTTTTGATAACACTGGGTTAATAACTAAGGACTAACTGCCTAAGACCTACTGATTAATTAACTTCAACCGACGCTGAATCTGCCCGGCCGCCGCCGCAATTACGATCGCCAAAATCGGGTGCAGTGGCTCGCTGTGGCGAACTTCTGCATAAGTGAGCGCATGAATCAAAGTAAAATAGCCGCAGACTGCCAGCAGTGGCAAAAACTCCCGCCAGCGATGTCGCAAAACTATCATGCCCAAAGCCGCAAAGACAGGTAAAATTCGCGACATTAAAATGCCGACAATCCGTTGCGGCGAAAAGAATGGCCGCATTGCCTCTACATTAAACATAGCGCGATAGGGCCAGTCATTTATAGGGTTTCCCAACCACAAATAAACTGCCTTTTGCAAACAATACCAGAGATACACACCAGGATCGCGGAGGATTGAAGCGATCGCCCGTTTGGTAAAATAGCGATCGCCCTCAATGGTAAAAACATCGTGTCCGCCATTCCGAGCCGGATTGAGTTCTTCCTGCCAAATTTGAAGGATATGGCGTTTTGGCAGTTGTTCGTAGGCAAAATGATAAAACTCTGGGCTTCCTTGCCACAGCAGCCCCGTAGAAACACTGTAAATCAAAAAAGTCTTGTGAGTTCGATAATTGTGGTAAGTCCAAGGTGTGGTAATGATGATAATTGCGCCCAAATAAGCAACAAACAAAGCAATCTTGCGCTTAAAAGACCATTGGCGCGGCATCAATAGTGGCACAATTACCGGAAGCAACATCGCTGTCGGCCGACAAAGATTCGTAATTGCCAACAACCCACCTGCTAATGAAAAATTTTGCCACTGCGGCTGTTCCAATGCTCGCAGCAAACCCAGTATTGTTAAAATCATTAAAGGCGCGTATAAAATCTCTGTTTGCAGCAGCCTGACATGAAGAATCAGGGAGGGATGTAGCGCAGTTAATCCAGCGGCTACTAAGGAACTTTGAGGGCCAGTAAAACGCCGTGCCAGGATAAAAGTTAGGGGTATGATTGTCGCCCCCAAAAAAGCTTGTACGTAGACTACAGATGCAGGAGAACGACCAAAAAATGTATAACATCCAGCTATGAAAAATGGATAAACTGGTGTGCGGCCCGCCCACTCAAAAAAATGACCCTTCAGCAACCAGTATGCCAAACCCTCATAGCCCGGTTCATCGCCTGTGAGACGGGCGGGAGTATCGGGGAGAGTTTGGTTGGTGCGCCACGCCAAATAGAGCCGGAATGCCATTCCCAGCAGCGTCAGACCAACCAGGGCCAAGACAATTATGCGGTCATTTCTTTGCTGCTGCGTTGCGGAGATATCTGGTGTCATCAAAACTGACTGCAAAAATTTGATTGTTTCCTCTCAATTTTTTAGGTTGGGAATGTCAAAAATTATATCGTTTCAGATACATTTTTTTCGACAAGTGATATTTTTCACGCCATGTCCGACCATTCCAGCGGACGATCGCATCAGGAGACTGGCGAGTCAGGGTTTCGCCGATTCCCTACGGGATAGCTTGGCACGCGCGTAATTTCCGGTTGCAACACCGATTGCAGGGAAGTTTGTTGCGATTTAGAACTAATAGTACCCGTAGCAGCGATCGAACTAAGGAGCGCAAATTAAATAATTTACACTCTTGAAAGTGGGATCGGCCAGAAGAACCAGTCCAGAAAGGAGGGGCTATAAAGGCCCATCCCACAAGAACCATCAAATTATAAGTTATTTAATTCTCATTCCTAACTGCAAGAATTGCGAAAATTTAACCCAGTTTCAGAGGCTGGCACGGTTTTACATTCATGGCGTTTATTGAAAATAATAGTTAAAAGCTAGTTGCGAGCAAGATTTAAAGCCAAACTTGTCAACCAGCTAGTTTTCTTCAACACTTCTTAATGAGTTATAGTGACATCATTCTTATTAAGAAGATGAATAATAAGCAGACTGTAGCAGTAAAGAGAGCATCTCAGTTTTGATTTTATAGTGCTGTCCCCGCTCGCGAGCTATCGAATACTCGCGAACTCTTAAGCTCGGACTGTCAAGAAATTGCTTTTTTTCATTCATTGAGATGCTCCCACAGTAAAAGTATTACATTGAAGTAATTTTAGATATTGGCAGTATTCAATAAGAATTAAAAGCCATAAATTAGTTGATTTTAATTAGCAATAAGTCTAGAAGCTATAGCGGATCTAGTTCCCCTATTCGCGGACGTTGTTGGGCTTGGACTCTCTTGGCTTAAGTGGTTATATAAGCTGTCAGTTATACCTCATATTTTTGAGAAAGGCTATACATCCTCTAGATTAATTGGAGCAACACAATTAAACATAATTACAGATACGTGATTCTTCCAGTCTTTTGACTGAGAAGATAAATCGAGCTTGTTAGAGAAAGGGCTGCTTGCGATCTATGCGATCGACATTACTTTCTGATATTGACATAGCTTGACCCGCAGATAGCCCTTGTGAAAACTAAAAAAATCGCTTGCAGGAAAACTCACTTATAAATCAATACGGTTCACTTAAGATAAGTAGATGGGTGTAAATAAATCGGTTCATGTAACAGAACGTAAAGCAACCGTAACCCCTGCGTTGGCGAAGCCGCCCTGAAAGGGCTAGGGCTTATGCTTCGCTTCACTTCGTTTCGCTCTCTTCGGACATACTTGTGTATTTTCATACTCATCTACTTAGTCATTGCGAGGAACGAAGCAATCTCCGTATCTATTTTAAATAGGGTTTTACCCCCAGGGCGGTCTTAAGTAAACCGTATTGACTTATAAATTAGATACGTTTGCCTCGCGGCTGAAGGCGATTCCGACAACTTAAATTGGTCCACACTGATATTTTGTACTCGTCCCTATGGATGAGGAAATACCTAGAAAATATCTGCGTTTATCTGCGTTTATCTGCGCTTTAAAATACAGCAGATTCCATATTGATGAAGTATACCCCCGCTCGATCGAGCCTTCTATGGAGACTCTAAAAGCCGTGTCCTTACACTTCATAAACTTGGAATACGCTATATCTCTTATTTCAACATCAAAGCAACTTCCTTCGCAAAATAAGTCAAAATCAAATCGGCACCCGCCCGTTTGATACTCGTCAAAGTCTCCAAAATAATCCGATTTTCATCAATCCAACCTAACTTTCCAGCAGCTTTGATCATTGCGTATTCGCCGCTGACATTGTAAGCAGCTACGGGCAAATTAGTTGCTTCGCGCACTTGGCAGATAATATCGAGATAAGCCAAAGCAGGTTTTATCATGACAATATCTGCGCCTTCAGCGATGTCCAAAGCAATTTCTTTGAGTGCTTCCCTCGCATTAGCAGCATCCATTTGATAAGTCTTTTTGTCTCCAAACTTTGGGGCAGAATCGAGGGCATCCCGAAACGGGCCATAATAAGCAGAGGCATATTTTGCTGAATAAGCCATGATTGCGGTATCGATGTATCCTGCTGTATCTAAGGCTTTGCGAATTGCGCCGATTCTGCCGTCCATCATGTCGGAAGGTGCGACCATATCCGCACCAGCATCAGCTTGAGAAACTGCCATTTTTACTAAAACTTCAACAGTCGGATCGTTGAGAATTTTACCAGTTTCGTCAACTAAACCGTCGTGTCCGTGTGAAGTGAAAGGGTCGAGGGCTACGTCGGTAATTACTACTATTTCGGGAATGTTTTGTTTGATGGCTTTGACTGTTTGTTGCACCAATCCTTCTGGGTTGTAGCTTTCGGTAGCAGTGTCATCTTTCTTGTTTTCTGAAATTACTGGAAAAAGCGCGATCGCACAAATTCCCAAATTCCAACATTCAGCGATTTCTGTTAGCAATAAATCCAGCGAATAGCGATAACAACCGGGCATAGAAGCAATCTCAACTTTTTGCCCTTCTCCTTCCATCACAAACATCGGATAGATGAGGTCGTCAACAGTCAGGTGATTTTCTCGTACCATGCGTCGCAAACCGGGTGTGCGGCGGAGGCGGCGGGGACGGATGGTTGTGAGGGAGGGATTGCGATCGTTTAAAGTGGGTACGGCGGACTCGACGTTATTTGCGGATGACATAGGAACTGGCTGCAATAATAATGATTATCATTATTATTGCATTGTTGCGCGAAGCGGTAGCGCCACGGAATTGAAAAAACAACTCCTCACGCCTGTGTGACAAGCTATTTCACCAATCTGTTCTATTTTGAGCAGAATAGTATCGGCGTCGCAGTCGTAAAATATTTGTTTGACTTTTTGGATGTGCCCGGATGTCGCGCCTTTGTGCCAAAATTCCGATCGCGATCGGCTCCAATAGTATGCTTCTCCTGTAGCTAGAGTCTGCTTAATTGACTGTTTGTTCATCCACGCCATCATTAAAATAGTACCGTCTCGATCGTCCTGGGCGATCGCCGGAATCAAACCTCGATCGTTAAATTTTAAAGCTTCAATCCACAAATATTTTTGATCCATATTCAATTTACAGTTGTATTTCCTCAAGTAAGATTTTTTTTAACCGCAGAGAGCGCAGAGAGCGCAGAGGGAGGAAAGGGAAAGAGAGAAATATGGTAATGCAATATGACTCTCTTTTCTTTGATTTATCCTGCAAAGAGGCAATTTTTTGTAGACAATTCTAGCTAGTGAAAGCTTGATTTGTGAGCGATTAAACTCATGAATTCTTGACGAGTTCTGGAATCTTCAGCAAACACTCCCCGCATCGCTGAAGTCGCAGTCCAAGAACCTGGTTTTTGCACGCCGCGCATTACCATACACATATGGGTTGCTTCAATTACAACTGCTACACCTTGAGGTTTTAGCAATCCTTGCAGTGCATCCGCAATTTGTGCAGTTAAGCGTTCTTGTACTTGCAATCTGCGGCCGTACATTTCACAAATTCGAGCAATTTTTGACAGTCCAATTACTTTCCCGTTGGGAATGTACGCAACGTGTGCTTTGCCAATTATTGGCAGGATGTGGTGTTCGCAGGAACTGAAAATATCAATGTCCCGCACTAACACCATTTCGTTAGCATTTTCTGTGAATACTGCTCCGTTGAGCAGTTCGTCGAGAGATTGACGATAACCTCCAGTTAGAAACTGCAAGGCTTTGACAACTCGTTTCGGTGTATCTCGCAACCCTTCGCGGTCTGGGTCTTCTCCCAATCCTAGCAGCAATGTACGCACTGCTTGCCTCATTTCTTCATCTGAGACTGGAGGTTGAGATTGGGTAGGAATTGATGACACTACACCATTGGGAGAAGTCAATTCTGGACGAGTAGATAAAGTCATGCTTGCAGTTTGTGAAAATGTTTAACAGTGGCTGTGGACTTTTATTTGCTATCTGATTATAACAAGATTCACAAAATGAAACATTAAATGGTTTGTTTTTTTATAAGTCAATAATAACTCAAAATATAAAATCAACCGTTGGTAGTTACACGGTTTTTGCTGTCAAAAAGTGCAACTACTAACGGCGCAATTAAATCTAAAATCTCTTAGCTATGGACGTGACACTGAGATTGACAAAATCTTAAACTAAGCAATTGTTAAGCTGTTCTCGAATTTGAGCGGTATCTAAGTTGCGGCCGATGACTACGAGTTGAGTCTTAGGTGGAGTCAAGCATTCGTAAGCATTTAGTTCATAGCGCGCGCCACTAAGTTGAAAAATGTGTCTCATCGGGCTGTCTTCAAACCAAAGAATCCCTTTTGCCCGAAATACATCTAAGGGCATTTCTTCGGTGAGAAATTCTTGGAATTTGTGGATATTAAAAGGTCGATCGCTCTGAAATGATAGCGAAACAAATCCGTCATTATCTAAGTGATTGGAGTGATGTCCGTGATGGTGATGTTCGTGATGATGTTCGTGATGATGTTCGTGTTCGTGATGCTCGTGTTCGTGATGCTCGTGTTTTTCCTCGGTTTCCAAATTATCGAAAAGATCTGCTTGGGTTAAACCTACACCCAAAATCAATGGTAAAGGAACTTCACCATATTCAGAGTGTAAAATTCTCGCTCCTTCCTTGATTGTGCGAATGTAAGCTTCTAATTCTTCTACTTTTTCTGAAGGAGCTAAATCGGTTTTGTTCATCAGCACGATATCTGCAAATGCGACTTGTTTTAAAGCTGCTTCGCTCTCAAAATGATCGGTGGTGAAGGTTTCGCTATCCACTACAGTGAGTACAGAATCTAGAGTGGTCAAATCCCGCAATTCCGTGCCAAGAAATGTCAATATAATCGGCAATGGGTCGGCAATTCCGGTGGTTTCAATCACCATGCAGTCGATACGGTCTTCCCGCTCTAACACTCGGTATACTGCATCAACCAAGCCTTCGTTGATGGTACAACAAATACAGCCGTTGCTCAGTTCTACCATGTCATCTTCGGTAGAAATTAAAAGCTGCGAATCGATGTTGATATCGCCAAATTCGTTAACTAAAACTGCTACTTTTAAATCTTGACGATTTTTGAGGATTTGATTGAGTAAAGTGGTTTTGCCGCTGCCTAGAAAGCCGGTAATTATAGTTACTGGCATCCCTCTCTTGGGAAAATCGGAAATTAAATCTGGGGTTTGTACAGTGAGATTAGTCATTGTCCCTCGTTGATTAATTGTAGAGGCCCTGCTGTTAGTTCAGAAAGCTGCTAATTATCCCAAAGCTCTTGTGGATAGCACTTCCTAGCCAAAATTTAGGTACGATCGCCTGTATCGCACTGGATCGAGTATGATAATCATTATCATAGTATCTTAGATGTGCTTTAAGCGCAAGCCCTAGAATTATTGCTCAGCTAGCTGATGACTCATAAACACTTGACTGTCATCCCTTTTCCAGATAAATCTCATGTTACAAACGGGAAGTTAAGACAATGTATTGAGGGCGAGTGCGATCGATAAATCCCTCTTCTTCCAGCCTCCCCATCAGCCGCGTTACTGTGATCCGCGTAATTCCAATAGCTTCGGAAAGCTCCTGGTGA
Source organism: Microcoleus sp. bin48.metabat.b7b8b9.023 (assembly GCF_013299185.1). Lineage (GTDB taxonomy): Bacteria > Cyanobacteriota > Cyanobacteriia > Cyanobacteriales > Microcoleaceae > Microcoleus. Next base: position 39,320 of record NZ_JAAFKG010000046.1, read on the forward strand.
GTCAATCTCAAATCAATTAACACTCCTTGTGCGACTTCGCGACCAAATTTTTGTCCCAACCAAATCAATAGTTGCAGCAGTCTGTCGCGCAGGGATTCGGTGCGAACTATGTAGAATAATGCTTGAGCTTGCTGGATGTGTTTGAAAATTTCATCTAACGATCGATCGCACAAATTTGCAGGAATGTAGCTAATTTCTACATGAGTTTTGCACTCAATTTGGTAATGTTGCACGCCTGACAGCGGCTGACCGATCGCATCTCCTACTCCCCAATATCCCAGCGTAATTGGTGTCCCCTGCTCGCTCCAAGTCACGGTTCGGACAGCACCCCGTTCTATTCGCAGCAAGCCTTTAGACGGCACGGGCACTAACTGGCGGCAGGTGAAAGTCTGCTGTCTGAGACTGGGGTACAAGGCTGGAGTGTAGGTCGAAAAAGTCATGGGATTCACCGTTACTTTGAATACAAAATGGATTCTAGCCTAATTGAGAAAATATATCAACTAGCAAGTTAGGAAATTACCTAAAATCAAAGAAACCTGGTTTCGTGACAAAAACCTAGGCTTTCCGTCATCCGGTGACAAGAAACCGGGTTTCTAACCCTTGCGAGTGCGTCAGCCATAGGAATTTTTGCAAGCATCGCGACAGGGAAAGACTAAGCCCCAAAACCTTTGCGGGTGTTGTAGGAGAGGTTTCTGAACTTCACAATATCGGTGTCCGGGTCGTAAAGAGTATAGGTTGCTCGATCGGGCAACCTACCGACATTCCCCACTCCAACCACCCGCCGCGGGGTTGCAGAGATCGTTGATTGCGGCTCTAGAGAGTCAAGAGTCTGGAGCGAGTTATTGATAATACTTCTCTCTAATTGATACTCAAAGGCTAAGCCCGATCGCCCGCAAAACAAAGTATTGGCATCAGCGCGGATTGCGCGATCGAGCATCACAGGCGGCGGAGTCTCCGGGGTAAGCTCATCAGACGCGCTAACGGTACTCCCGTGAATCAACAAACAATCCAATTCGTGAAAGCCGAAAGTCAAAGAGCGCAACCACTCTACAGTTTTCCGACTGACAGAATCCCAGAGCAACTTAATCGTATCTGCACTGTATTTTTCTCGCAATTCTGTCGCATCAGGGCTAGAACCTATTCCGTGTAAGTTAAAACACTGCTCTTCCCACCACCCGATACATACTTGGGGTTGGATGTCTCCTCGTTTGGGCGATCGAACTCGCTCAACTAATTTTTCACAATCGGGATTAGGGCCGACTAAATCGCCTAAAATATACAATTCATCAACGCGAATTTTCAGACGCTTGATGTCAGCGACTACAGCTTCGTAAGCAGCCAGATTTCCTTCGATTCCTGTTAGTATTGCCCAGTTTGTCATTATTTATTTATTTCCGAAAATTTAGGTTCGTAGTGAGGACTTTAGTCCTCTTTTTTGTTCGTAGTGAGGACTTTAGTCCTCTCTCTGATTCTTAGTCAATAAGGACTAAAGTCCTTACTACAAACAACTGTTAATAAGGACTAAAGTCCTTACTACAAACAATTGCTAACTATCTTTCACAAACATGAGTCGGATCGTCAGCTCTTTCGGCATATTCCAAACCCCTAGCCAAACGCCAAGCAAAAATCGGCGGTAAACCTTTTTCAATAATTGCAGCACAAGTTGCTTGATAGTCATATTCCACTTCTCGCAAAGTCACCTGTTCGGCATCAGTATCGTAAATAACGTAAGTAGCATTCGGTCTACCGTGACGCGGTTCTCCTACGGAACCGACATTCACAATCCGCTTTAAAGGAGCCGTAAAATTTAAAGCTTCCTCTCCTTTAACGCTCGGCCCGCTAACCTTTACCTGCATTTTTTCCGCGTCTAAAGTGCGGACGTAGGGGATGTGGGTGTGACCGCAAAATAGCACGTCAGCACCTGTATAAAATACCCGTTCTAAAGCAGCAAAAGCATCCATTGTTGGCAATAAATATTCGTGGTTGCTGTGAGGGCTGCCGTGGACAAAACACATATTGTCTTCTCGCAAACTGTGTGGCAAAGTTGCTAAATATTCTCGCGTTTCTAAGGGAATTTGTGCGTTAGTCCATTCGTGGGCCAATTTGCCTCTTTTTTCGGCTAAAGCTGAGGGATAGCTGCATTCGCAGGAGTTCAAACCTTCGACAATATCTTCGTCCCAACAGCCGACGCAGGTGGGAATGTCGAGCGATCGAATCATTTCTACTACTGCCTGGGGATTGGGGCCGTAACCGACTAAATCTCCGAGGCAAAAGATTTTTTCGGCTTTTTGTTGGTCAATGTCTGACAGCACTGCATTTAAGGCTTCGTAGTTGCCGTGAATGCAGGACATTACTGCTATTTTCATGCTGTTTATTCTCCTAATGATAGTGATTGTTTGACTTGTTGTTGGTAATTCCACATAATTGTTTCGGACAGACAGCAATCTTCTAGGGTTTGTCCTAATGCTGTTGTATCGAGGTTTTCGCCGACTATTTCTATGCCGCTAAATCTTTGGGGACGGCCTTCGAGCCAGCGGGGAAGTGGCAATTCTTCGTGGGCGGTTTCTTGAAATGCTGCGGCGAAGTCGAAGTAGAACGATCGCCCGTCGGCTATGTCAAAGATGCCTTTTGCTCTGTGAACTTTGCCGTAGGCTCCTTGGGTCATTTCTTGGTACCAAAACATATCTAGGCTGGCGGGATCTAAAACTTGGCCGCTGGCGGGGCTGCGCCAAATTGATAGTTTGTCCACTTTCCCGCTAACGGCTATTCCCTCGACAATTACATCCGCCCATTGATGCCATTCGGTGTTTTTGATGTCTGGCGGGACTACACCAAATCGGCGGCTGGGGAAGCTTTGAAGCAGGTTTTCTAGTGTTGTCAGTTGCAGGTGAAATCCGAGTTCGATGTAGGCTGAAACGCCGTTTTCTAGGTGTTTCGCGAGTAGGGACTCTTCGCCTTCTGTGATGGTTTTGATTTGGGGGAATCCTGCGGCGATGCAGGTTTGGTCGATCGGCACATTGCCACTTCCGGGGCAGAAATACAGCACGGGTTCTGTCTCGGCTGCTAGCTGCTGTCGGATCCAGGTAGTTTTGCCGCTTCCGGGCGGCCCTGCTACGGCGGTGATTGTAGGTTGACTCATGAATATAATGATAATCGTTATCAAGCGCTGTCAGCTCTTATACATTTAAATTTAATTTGGCGATCGGGCGGAATGCTCGCGCTACAAGCTTTTGCAGCTATTGTCAGTTGTTCGACACTGCTTGCAAACCATTTTTTTATTTAAAAGATGTTGACTATCGCCACGGATGGAGAATCAAACTGCATCTTTACTCAAACAGCTTTGCTTACCAAAAAATCTCTGATGTACCGATTGACTAACTGCGGCTGTTCCTGATGCACCCAGTGGCTGCAATTGGGAACGTAATGAATCTGAAAATCCCGCACGTAATCTGCGGTTGCGTAGGTTAACTCTTTGCCGAGGGCCCGATCGTTTTCGCCCCAAATCATCAACGTCGGAACTTCGAGGAGCTCTCTATGCGGGCGATCGACAAATCCGCGAGCAATATTGCGGTAATAATTGATAGTAGCAGTCAGAGCCCCCGGTTTAGCTGCCGCATCTTTGTAAGCTTGGATATCGGAGGGGGTAAAGCTGCTTTTGTCAACTGCCATGCCTTGCAAAGCGCGATCGATCGCCCGATAGTCGCCCAACTTAATTAAAAATTCCGGCAAAAATGGCAACTGAAACAAAAAGATGTACCAACTTTTCAGCAATTGTTGGCGAGTTCGCAACCCTTCAGCAAACTTTGCCGGATGCGGTATATTCATCACAATTAATTTATCCACCATCTCAGGATAAGCATAAGCAAAACTCCAGGCGATCGCACCTCCCCAGTCGTGGGCAACTAAGACGCAGCTTTTGTATCCAAGGCCTTGAATAATTCCCTTGATATCTTCTACAAATTCTGCCATCACATAAGCAGATTTATGCTTAGGTTTGTCGCTGTCATTGTAACCCCTGAGATCCACAGCAACAACTTTATAATCTGATGCAAATTCCGGGATTTGATGGCGCCAAGAATACCAAAACTCAGGAAATCCGTGCAGCATCAGCATCAGCGGCCCAGAACCTTGAGTGACACAGTGCAGTTTGATGCCGTTTGTAGCGATAAATTCGTGTTTCCAAGCAGCTTCTAGCACAGACATAAATTTTCACTCTAGATGTAAACTTATACTAGCAGTTGCTACCTTTAATAGAGGTAAACTGAAGACAGAGCTCAGCCAAAACTAGGAAGTTAAGGAGTCATTACCATGTCTGGCGATCGCCTGCAAACAATTGTCAACCGCTTGACAGATCGTCTCAAGCGCGACGTATTAATTGAAAAATCCCTATACGACATTCGAGAAGTGGTGCAGAGCGATCGCGCGGTACTGTATTATTTTTACAGGCAGTGGCAAGGTCGAGTGACTTGTGAGATGCTAAGTGCGATCGAACTGTCAATCTTGGGTTCTACTGGCCCAGACGAGTGTTTTAACGACGAATACGCTGCTTTGTACGAAGCGGGCCGAGTCAGAGCAATTACAGATATTGAAACAGAGCCAATCCACCAATGTCACCGACTGTTTCTGCGGAGCCTGAAAATACGCGCTAATTTAGTAGTACCAATTTTAACAGCAAAGGGACTTTGGGGGCTGTTAATCGCCCATCAGTGCAGCGGGCCCCGTACTTGGTTGCGATCGGACATTGAATTCATGCAGCAACAAGCAGACAATATAGCCATGTCTCCTACTGTTCAAGATATAGCCTTTCTCAAAAAGATGAGGTACGACTGACAGCTTACATAACCAGTTCCACTAAGAGGGCCCAAGCCCAACAACGTCCGCGAATCTTTCTGAAAACCGCTATAGTTAACTAATTAAAATTGACATCAGATGCTGTAGATGCTAGCGTAGAATCATAAATTCATAGGTTATATTTATCATGTCAGTTTTGAACTTTCAAGCTTTAAGCAAAGTATTGCCTACCGTCATTTTAGGGTTATTGCTTAGCAGTTATACCAGCAACATTGACTCGAAATTAAGCAACAATCAATTAACCGCACCTAGAGTCATAACCTCAACAGAGATTATAGCTGATAACACCAGCGAGCAAGCAGCAATCAAATTATTAATCGATCGGCAGTTCAAAGCTTTGAATGAAAGAAATACTGAAGCCTATATGGCGACAGTAGATCCAAACTCTCCTGGTTTTCAACCAACAATAATTACAATTGCAGAAGTCTTCAAAAGAAATTTAAAGTACGAACCAACAAAAATTGAAATTGTGGGAATTTCAGGAAACGAAGCCAAAGTAAGAATCGAACAAACAACCACAAAGATTGACGGCCCACCTTCACCTTTCAGAGATAATAAGATGATAATATTACATACGTTACGCAAATCAAATGGAGAATGGAAATTTTTTAGTTCGGAACCGGAAAATATTCAGTATTTGAATTAGGCTAACTTGTACCATGAGAGCAAAAGTCGCCCTAGACAATGGGAGCATCCCAATTTGGTAAAAAGCGTTTTTTACGCAGTGCGAGCGTCCATAGCGAACGGCAGGGTTCGCGAGCGAGACGCTCGCACTGCTCCGATCGAAATATATTATTCTGATGCAACCGTCCGCGATCTGAAAGCAAAAATGGGATGCTCCCTTCCTACTTTCCTACTCGCCTAAATCGAGAAAAATTTCTTCAGTTTACTGCGCTGTATTTATATTTATCTTATAGGAGCGACAGTTTAGCTCTGGTGGATTGCTTTTTATCTCAGTACATTCCATAACACCTGTTCGATCGTTAGCTGATTCCGTCACTAACAAAACACGACCATCCGGTGTGACGGCAATATCCTCAATTTCAGTACAACCGGTTAGGCACGTTAGGAGAACGAGTAAAGTTATCGACATAACCGTGACTAATTGTTTTAAGTTCCGATAACTGCAATGCTTCACCAAACGACCTCTGTGAAGTATTTTCCAAGGCTGGCGATCTTCAAAATACGGGCTAATTAGAATTCTCATAAAACTTCTCTCCAGCATCTTAAACATTATCCTTGGTAATAGGCAAATTTAGCCATTTGCTCAAATTCCGAGCTAGCCGATCGAGTTCTGGAGCAGTCTGACTGTCTCCACCACTCATTGAACAGTTCTTGGTTCCTACACCAAGGTTAATCTGAGAAGTAACTGCAACATTACCCTTTTGGGAATTTCCATTACTGTCAATAACTCATAATTAAAAGTTGTAATTAAAATTATCACATAAACTCTTTACTAAGTCAATTCATAAAGTTCATAAATTAAAGTCATAAAAATCATATTTGTAAAAATATATTGCGATCGCGTAGAATTATTTTACTAAAATTATCATCCAACCACATATCTCAGCTTAAATATCAATTTTCTGCCATATCTCTTGCACTTAAAATTAGAGAGCGATCGGAGGGCTTATAAATAAACAGCACTGCTAAATAACGTCCAGCATCGGTTTGTCCTAAAGCAAGATATACATCTTCTCCCTCGCGATCGCCCTTTTCCACAAATCTAAATTTGGGTTTGTTGCCGAGAACCTCTTATACTTCATTAGCTTCAACGCGATGCTTTACAGCTAGCTTCTCTATAATTGCATCTAACCAAATAATTTGTTCAAGTTGCTACCGCCTCTACTTATTATACGACTTATTTTATTTTAAGTGTAGTGTGCGTCAGGTAAGTTTCTTAAACGATTATTCAGGGTTTAAATATCTGACGCACCTTACTAATTATGACACTTCGTAACTACTGTTACTATTAACTAACAGCTACAGCACTCCCTAAAGGATGCTGCTCTAAAACAGCTTTCAAATACTTCCCAGTATAAGAACGAGGATTTGCCGCTACCTCCTCCGGCGTTCCCGCCACAATAATCTCACCGCCCTTATCTCCCCCTTCCGGGCCCAAATCGATCGCCCAATCGCAGCACCGAATCACGTCCAAATTGTGTTCGATGACCAAAATTGAATTACCCTTATCCACCAATCTTTGCAGCACATTTAGTAAGTGGTGAACGTCATAAAACGACAAACCAGTCGTGGGTTCATCAATCAAATAAAGCGTCTTCCCAGTAGCACGACGCGACAGTTCCGTAGCCAACTTCACCCGCTGCGCTTCCCCGCCAGAAAGCGTCGGTGCAGGCTGTCCCAACTGAATGTAACCCAAGCCAACATCCACTAACGTTTCCAGTCTGGCGCCCGCCCTCGGAATATTTTTAAACATTTCCGAAGCTTCCTCCACAGTCATGTTCAAAACATCAGAAATTGACTTGCCTTTATACTTCACTTGCAGCGTTTCCCGGTTGTACCGCGCACCTTTACAAACCTCGCACTGTACGTAAACATCCGGTAGAAAATTCATCGAAATCACGTTCACGCCTTGGCCGCCGCAAGCTTCGCACCTTCCCCCTTTCACGTTAAAAGAAAACTGCCCTGCTTTGTAACCTCTTGCCTTCGCTTCAATGCTTTCGGAGAACAAATCCCGAATCACATCAAAGACTCCCGTGTAGGTAGCGGGATTGGAACGCGGAGTGCGGCCGATGGGAGATTGATCGATGACAATTACCTTATCAACTACATCATCTAGAGAGCGTTCGCCCCTGGTTTTGAGGGCGTCCATATCTGGTGGCAAAGGAACTTTTTTTGTCAGATAGTGTTGCAGTGACGGATAGAGCAATTCATTGATTAAAGTTGATTTTCCGGAACCGGAAACGCCTGTCACGCAGACTAGTTTTCCGAGCGGAATTTCCACATCAACGTTTTTTAAATTGTTGCGACTCGCATTTTTGAGGCAGAGAGCTTTGCCGTTGCCTTTTCTCCTTTCATTGGGGGTTTCAATTACTCGTTTTCCAGACAGATAAGCACCTGTCAAAGATTCTTCTGCCGCTAGCAGGTTTTCTAAACTTCCTTCGGAGATGATTTTGCCGCCGTGAACGCCTGCGCCGGGGCCGATATCGACAATGTGATCGGCGGCGCGCATGGTTTCTTCATCGTGTTCTACCACAATCAAAGTATTGCCTAAATCGCGCAATTTTGTTAAGGTTTGCAGCAGGCGAAAGTTGTCTCTTTGGTGCAGTCCGATGCTGGGTTCATCCAAAACGTAGAGGACACCGGTCAAACCCGAACCGATTTGAGTGGCGAGGCGAATTCGCTGGGCTTCTCCGCCGGAAAGTGTCATTGCTGCACGGTCTAATGTCAGGTAATCTAATCCGACATCGAGCAAAAATTGCAGTCTTGCTTTGATTTCTCTGAGGGCTAAATCGGATATTTGAAATTGCCGATCGCTCAATCCCAAATTATTTACCCGTTCCCGACATTCGCGAATCGAAATCCCCGTCAAATCCACAATTCCATAGTTTCCTAAGCGCACCGACAGCGCCTCTGGTTTCAAGCGTTTGCCGTGACAACAATCGCAAGAGCGATCGACCCGATACTGTTCCAGTTTCTGTTTGATCAAATCAGAACCAGTATCGTCGTACTGGCGCTGCAACATGGAAATTACGCCCTTAAAATCTCTCCTCAAATCGCTGGCGTTGCTGTCTCGCTTCTTGCTTTCTGCGGTTTGTTTTGACTCATTACCGTACAAAATCACTCGCTGGTGTTCGGGCCTCAAGCGGAACCAAGGAGTGTCGATATCAAACCCGCAACTATCGGCAACGCTGCACAGCAAAGAGAGATAATAGGAGTTGTCTTTGTCTGACCAAGGGGCGATCGCACAATAAAGAGGTGCTTTCTCGTCAGGAATGACCAACTCCGGCGCAAAAGTCCGCAAACTCCCCAAACCGTGACAGTTGGGACAAGCGCCGTAGGGCGAATTAAACGAAAACAACCGGGGCGAAAGTTCTTCCATCACTGCCCCGTGCTCGGGACAAGCAAAGTTTTCGGAAAATACGATCGGTGCATTGGCTGGTTCAGAATTTTCGTCAGGCGGTAACTCTTCTACGATCGCAATTCCCTCAGAATGTCGCAAACAAGTTGCCAGAGAATCGACTAAACGCTCTTCTAAACCGGGTTTTTTAACTAACCGATCGACAACTATCTCGATATTGTGGATATGATTTTTATCTAATTCGATATTTTCCGACAGTTCTAAAATTTCTCCGTTAACTTTCACCCGAATAAATCCTTCGGAAGCTAAACTCGACAATAATTTGCGGTGAGTGCCTTTTTTTCCGCGCACAACAGGCGCCAGAAGGTGAAAGCGAGTACCGTCTGGAAGTGCCATAACTCGATCGCACATTTCATCAATTGTCTGCGGCGCAATGCAGCGATCGCAAATCGGACAGTGCGGTTCGCCAGCTCTGCCGTACAGTAATCTGAGATAATCGTAAATTTCTGTAACAGTGCCGACAGTCGATCGCGGGTTGTGAGAAGTTGACTTTTGGTCGATCGAAATAGCCGGACTCAAGCCTTCGATCGCATCCACATCCGGCTTGTCCAACTGTCCCAAAAACTGGCGGGCGTAGGCGCTGAGAGACTCAACATAGCGGCGCTGTCCCTCGGCAAAAATTGTATCGAAAGCCAGGGAAGACTTACCGGAACCAGAGACACCAGTAAAAACTATCAGTCGATCGCGCGGCAGTTCCAGATCGATATTCTTAAGATTGTGCTGTCTCGCACCGCGAATCCGAATCGTATTTTGGCTGTTGGAGTTAGAAGTCGTCACCTGATGCCCGTTGTGGGATGCACTTGGCTGGCTGTGTGAGGTTTTGGCGCGTTGGGACATGAGAGTAGTGCAAAACAGTGCTTAACCATCTTAGCGCTGCCTTTGAACTAGCTGGCATCCAAACTCAAGAATATCGAATAATTTTAAACAGTTGATAGTTGACGGTTGAGGGTTGACTGTTGACTGTTGACTGTTGACAGTTGATAGTTGACAGTTGACAGTTGAGGGTTCAATTGGGAGCATCTCTTGTTTGAAAAAAGCATTTTTTCTTTGAGTGCGAGCGTCCCCGCTCGCGTGCTTTATAAAGCACGCGAGCGGGGACGCTCGCACTATGAAATGCAAAACTAAGATGCTCCCGTTTTATTTCCCACTGCTGTTTGCACAGGCTGCATAATGTTTACTTCCCCGACCTTGAGATTAACATCAAAGAATATTAAAAAGTTGACAGTGTGTAGGGGCGGTGCCCCCGTGCCCGCCCTATTAGTTAACAGTTGATACTTGGCAGTTGACAGTTCAGTTTTAATGCCCGCTGCTGTTTGCAGAATAGACTGCATATCGCAAACCAAGTGCACTTATGAAGTAAAATCGAGTCTAATCCTTTAATTGCTGAGGTCTGGTGCGATGCCAATTCCCAAACTTAGTGAAACGATCGTCAAAAATAACAGTTCTGAGCGATCGCTCAACCGAGCCGAAGATTATTATCTCGGTGGCAATGTTGCTAGCGCAGTCCTCCGCGGCAATATGGTGCAAGCAAAAGTATACGGTTCTCAAGTTGAACCTTACGATGTTACCTTGCCCTTTACTGATGCCGGATTAGCACCTACAGTATTCTGCACTTGTCCTTACGATGGCGATGGATGGTGCAAACACATTATCGCTACGCTGTTTTTGTGCCTGCGAGAACCAGAAAAAATTGAACGGGGCGAAACGCTGGAAGACTTGCTCTCTCGACTCAACGACGCCCAAATCTATGAGTTAATAGAGCATTTAGTGGACAACGAACCGTCACTGATAAGTGCGATCGAACTATACGTCAACTCAAACGCTGTGTCGGGGCCCACAAAGCAACCCACGAAAACACATCGGCAAAGTGCGATCGATCCTGCTCCTTTTCGGCGACAAGTGCGAGAAATTTTCCGACAAGCTCGGGATTATTGGGAGGATGAATATGGTTATGATGAAGAAGACCCGATTACAGAAGAAATTTTAGAACTGATTCAGCAAGCCCAGGAATTCAGCGAACATGGAGACGGCAAAAACGCTTTAGTAATTTTAGAAGCCATTACCTCAGGTTGTGTTGATGATTGGGACGACGTAGCAGAATATTGTTTTGACAGTGATGAAATTACTAATGTTTTAGATGAAGCTTGGACAGAAGCCATTTTGACGGCAGATCTAACTGCTGAAGAAGAAATAGATTTCGAGGTGATGTTAGAAGGTTGGAAAGATGAATGGGATTGTGATTTCAGTATGAGCTTGGAAGCTTTACGCCAAGGTTGGGACTACCCGCCACTCCAGCAGATACTAGAAGGAAACCTTACTGGACAAGGACTTTGGGCTGTTGACGAACCAGATTATGCTCGTGACTTAACCTTGACTAGATTGCAAATTCTCGATCGGCAGAATCGCAACCAAGAATACTTATACCTAGCCAAAGCAGAAGGCTGCATTCAACAATATCTGACGATGTTAGCTCGTTTGGGGAGAATAGAAGAAGCTGTGGAAGCTGCCACAACCGAGATGACATCAGTCGAAGAAGCTTTTGCTCTAGTTCAAATTTTACAAGAAGACGGATACTCAGAAGAAGCTCTCAAGATTTGTCAAACTGGGTTGAATCTACCCGGCAAATCTACCTACAAGCTGGCAGTTTGCATGAGTAAATTAGCCGATGAATTGGGCGAAAAAGAAGCGGCATTTGATGCTAAAATGAAAGTCTTTGAAATTCAACCTTCTTTGAATGATTATCTTTCATTGCAGGAGTTATCAGGGGATAATTTGTCAACTTTGAAAGCAAATTTATTGGCAATTTTAAGAGCAACTCACAACTACAACTCTACCGAAGCGAAGGTTGATATTTTTCTGCACGAGAAACTAATTGAAGAGGCGATCGCCCTTGTTGACACATCCTACGGTTCAGAATTGGTTCATCGAGTGATGGTGGCGGCAATTCCCCATCGCCCCGATTGGGTAATCGTCAATGCCAGTCGCCGCGCTGAATCGATTCTAAATCAAATGAAATCAGCCGAGTACGATAGTGCGATCGAGTGGCTAGAAAAAGCCCGTGCTGCCTATATACAAGCTGGGCGAAATGTTGAGTGGTGTGCTTATCGCGCTCAACTGATGGAAGTACACAGTCGGAAGCGGAAATTTATGGGCTTGTTCAAAAACTCATATTTAAATTGAGTATTTGTAGCAGGGCTGTTTCATTCTCTTGTAGGGGCGGTGCCAAGAGTGCCCGCCCCAATCTCTGAAACACATACAAAATCGTGGACGAAGAGGGTAGGCACGCACCATCCACTACCCCTACAAAATCATCGTTTTCCTGAGAATGAAACAGCCCTGGTATTTGTAGGGTGCGTCGCCCTCGACAATCCTTGCATCAAAGCGACAATCTGAAAGCGACGCACCTAACACAATTCCCATCTATCAGGTGCATCGCTTCCTAGATATAACCGTGTTGACAAAGATTCGCGGACGTTGTTGGGCTTGAGCCCTTCTTAGCTTAGTGGTTATCGCTCTTTCATCACTCTAAGAAAGGAAAAATCTGACCATAATTTGATAATGCTAATGTGGTATGGCTTTGTGGAACGATTTTCTAACACCTTGCTGGCGTTAGGAGCATTTGGGAAGAGATCCTTTGCTGTCGTGTCTTCGAGAATTTACTCTCATGAAAGTGACGAAAGAGCGTTATATTGCCAATTATCCTGAAGAAAGGACGATCGCAGATTTGTGCTGTTCAAAAAATGCCATAAATTATCACATAATTCAGGGCTTGTAGATACGGTCTTGACCTTGTATCTTAAAAGAGTGAGGGCGATCGCACCGACAATCAGTCGATCGGCACTTCGATCGCAAATTCCGTACCGGAGCCCAACACAGATTCGCAAGTCAGCTTACCGCCGTGGGTTTCCTCCACAATTTGGCGGCTGATAGACAGCCCCAAACCGGTACCCTTCCCGACTCCCTTCGTAGTAAACAAATGGTCAAATATTTTCGCCCTCACATCCGGCGACATCCCTGCGCCGTTATCTTTGATGCGAATCACCACGCTGTTGTTATCCGGCGAGACATGGGTGATAATGGCGATCGTATTAGGTACAGCCTCAACATCAGCATAACTGCGATCGCGATCGAAATCGTCAAAACAGTCGATCGCATTTGCCAACAAATTCATAAACACCTGATTCAACTGTCCCAAATAACACTTAACTTTCGGAATATTTCCATACTCCTTAACCACTTGAATCAGCGGGCGGTCTGGATTAGCTTTCAAGCGATGCTGTAAAATCATTAAAGTGCTGTCAATTCCTTCGTGGATATCCGCCGACACTTTTTGGCGGGTGTCCCCACGGGAGAACGTGCGGAGAGATGTGCTAATATTGCGAATGCGATCGCACCCAACTTTCATCGACCCCAACATTTTCGGCAAATCTTCTATAAGATACTCTAAATCGATATTCTCAGCATCCTGTGCAATTTTTGAGCTAGGATCGAGAACTTCTTCCTGATACAGTCGCAAGTGGCTAATTAAATCGCCCACAGCCGCAGTAGCTTCGGTAATATTCCCAGAAATAAAACCGACGGGATTGTTAATTTCGTGAGCGACACCAGCAACCAAATTGCCCAAAGAAGACATTTTTTCACCTTGAATTAATTGCAATTGCGCTTGTTGCAGTTCCGCAAAAGACTTTTCTAACTGTTGGGATTTTTCTTGCTCGCGCGCGTACAAACGAGCATTCTCGATCGCAATAGCGACTTGACTAACTAAAACCTTTAAAACTTCCACCCTGTCTGCGGTAAAAGCTGCTGCCGCTAACTTATTTTCCAGATAAATAATCCCTTGCAACTGGGATTGATAAATAACTGGCAAACACAGGATTGATTTAATTTCAAATTCTCGAATGTACGCATCCGCATTAAAAGGTGCAGTAACAGTCGCATCATCCAATACCAGAGGCTTTTGAGTGCGAAAAACATAGTTTATAGCAGAAACAGGCAAATCTTGACTATTTTCAAATGGTATAGATCGTAAAACTGTAGCCTGGGTATCAGTAGAATTTCCTACAGCTTCGATGTAGAGTTTATTATCTTTTAGCAGCAGCAGCGCAACTTTTTGAGCCGCCGCATTTTCTAAAATGATTGTGATTAATTTTGTCAGCAAGTTGTCCAGGACAATTTCACTGTTAATGGCTTGCGAAGACTTAATAAAAGTAGCCACATCTAAAAAATCGCCTAAACTGTTGCTGGTAGTGCTTCCAGTATTAGTGCGCGTGACATCGAGGGGTCGAGTTTCTGTTGCGCGCGTTTGTGCTACTAAGAAAGGATGTCTTGATTCCAAGTGTTTAACTTTCGCTAGAGCTCCCCAGCGGATATAGCCGTAATAAGCCTTAGTCAAATATGCTTGAGAAATTATCTGTTTTCCCAGAAATTGATAGAATTCTCCGGCTAATTCATAGGCCAATGCTTCCTCTTGAATATAACCGTTTTTAGCTGCACCGGCAATTGCGCGATCGTACAAATCCATTGCTTGGGTATCATACCCCAATACCCGCGCTTTTTCCGCTGCTACCAAGTCATATTTGTGTTGATAATTCATTGGAGCATCAACAGCCCATTTTTTCATTTTATTTTGGTTCTGTACCACTTTATTTAAATATTGCTTTTGCCCCTCTTTGTCAGATTGGGAATACAAAGCTAGGAGACTGAGAGAGTAGTAAAAATTATTCAAGGAAACTAGATAAAATCCAGAAACTGATTCTTCATATTTCTCAAATAACCTTGAATTTTCTGAAGCTTGTGCATAATTGCCGAAGAAGAAATTAATCATAGATTTGGCATTACAAATAAAACAAACTAAAAAAAAGTTTTTAGTTTCAATTGCAGCCGTAACAATTTGGTCTTCATTAAACTTCTTATCTACCAAGTTACATGATTCTACAGATTCACCACGCAAAATTATGGCTGTATATCTCAATATACTAATACATTGTGAAGAGCCTTCTTGTTTAAGTTTCTGCATTAATTTTAGATACTTACTTATTTCTTCTTCAACCAGTTCGAGAGGCTCTCCCATCCACAGTTTATAAGTACAATATCCATTGACAGAATAACCAACATACGGTAAATCTCCAGTTTCGATTGCAGCTTTAAACCCTTCCATCATATAACTCAAGGCTAACTTGATATCTACTTTACGGTGCTGAATTGAACAAGTAAGTATTAGATAAACTCTACTTTTGATAGAATCAGATGGAAATCTATCTAAAAGCCTAATTGCCAATTGACCAAATTGGTATCCTAAACTAATGTCTCCTATTCCACACAAAATTGCACCATAAAAAACGTAAGCGACACTAGCATAAGGCGAATTTCCATATTTAATGGACAGCTTAACCATCATAAATACTAACAATGGTAATAGTCTGGGCTTGACCGCCATCGCGGTACCCAGAATCCCTGATAAAATTCGCATGGTTGCTTGTTTTTTAGAATCTGTCATTTCTGGCAAATTAGCTAAATCCTCAATTCCTTTCAACCCCAATCTCAGTTTTGTATTAATCAATTCCACCAATATATTCAATAAGTTGGGATTTTGAGGAAGATAAATCCCTAACAATTTTAGGACTTCCAGCCCTGTATTTACTGCTTCACTAACTCTATTTTGAACAGTATAAGACTGAATTTGCAGCTCATAAACATTGAGTTTGTCCAGTAAAGTTTTAGCCCGACTTAGAATAACATCAACTAATTCTTTTGAGATTGAATAGTTCGTATTTAAGTATTCAGCTCCCGCTGTTGATTCATAAATTGCTAACGTTAATTGATACTGACTGTCCCAACTATCCTCTGGCAATAATCCCATCGCCACCCGCAAATACCTCACAGCAGCTTCATAAGCATTCGCTGATTTTGCTTTGCGTCCCGCAGTTAAATTTAATTCGGCTAACTGCGTCTTTTCTGCTGGCTGGCTAATTGTGTCAATTCCCACATTCAACTGATTGACAATATCAAAGATGTTTTCTTCTAGCTTTTCGGGTGGAGTATTGTGTAACAGTAATTGACCAATTTTTAAATGGGTGGATTGCTTTTGCTCTTCGGGAATCAACGAATATGCTGCTTGCTGGACGCGATCGTGCAAAAATTTGTAACTAACCCGCGAAGTGTCTAATTTGAGGTTTATTGATTCCGACTTATCAAAAACTAAAGGAATGCGATAAGCATCGCTCAAAGGCAAAATTAATCCTGCTTGCAAAGCTGAATCAAGTTCAGTAGCTGTAACATTCGCTGACTTTTCGCTGACAAGTGACAGCACGTCTAGAGCAAATTTATCGCCCACGCAAGCTGCTAATTTTAACACTTCTTGCGTGGTTGCTGGCAACTTTTCAATGCGAGAAGCTACGAGTTCGACTACACTTTTATCGGTGATTCCAATCGCTTGAATTTCATCAATACTCCAATCCCAGCCTCCTTTGCCTCCTAGATGAGCGAAGTTGAATCTTAAAAGGTTTTCTTGATAAAGTGCTTGTAAAAGTTGCGTCAGAAAAAAAGGATTTCCTCCCGTTTTATTGCAGATTAATTCGGCTAAATCGTTGGCTTTTTCTGTGAAATTGCTAAGAGTTTCAAAGACTAATTTCGTTACATTTTCTAACTCCAGGGGTTGCAATACAATATTGTTGACAACCGTACCTGTTTTTTCAATCTCTTCTACTGTCTGAATTAACGGATGAGTCGGGCTGACTTCATTGTCTCGATAGGCGCCGATCAGCAACAAATATTGCTGGTCGGGGTCAGTTATCAGTGTTTGCATCAACTTTAATGTAGCTGAATCTGACCACTGCAAATCGTCTAAAAAGATAACTAGCGGGTGTTCTTTTTGGGCGAAGACGCGAATAAATTCTTTGAATACGCGATTGAAGCGATTTTGCGATTCTACAGGGGAGAGTTCTGCTACTTCTGGCTGTTTACCGATAATCAATTCAACTTCCGGAATTACATCGGAAATTACTTTGCCGTTAGTTTCCAAAGCTGTTAAAATTTTAGTGCGCCATGTTTCTATAGCAGCAGTGCTTTCTGTGAGCAATTGGCGCAGCAGCGAGTTAAATGCTTGAATTAATGATGCGTAGGGAATGTTTCGTTTGAATTGGTCGAATTTGCCGCTGATGAAGTAACCTTTTGAGCGAGTTATTGGTTTGCTAACTTCGTTGACGACTACTGATTTGCCGATGCCCGAATAACCGGATACTAGCATTAGTTCGCTTTGGGAACGGGCGGGTTTTTCTGTATTTTGGTTGGATGGCAAAGATTCGGGCGAAAGGGTTTCGGCGTTGGGGGGGGCGGGTTTTTCTGTATTTTGGTTGGGTGGCAAAGATTCGGGCGAACCCGCCCCTACACGTTCAAAGGCTGCTAATAGTTCGTTGACTTGGTTTTCTCTACCGTATAATTTTTGGGGTATTAACAATTGGCTGAGAATGTCTAAGCGTCCGGGGATAAAATCGATTATTTCTCCTGTTGCTTCTAACTGATGCAAACAATTTTCTAAGTCTGCCAATAATCCGGCTGCACTTTGATATCTATCTTCGGCATTTTTTGACATCAATTTCATGACTATTCCTGAGATTGATGTGGGAATTTCCGAATTGATTTGAGCGGTCGAAATTGCTTGAGTTGCGATGTGGCTGTAAACTATTTCTAAAGGGTCTTTACTCGGAAATGGCAGTTCACCTGTCAGCATTTCATACAGGGTAATTCCGAGGGAATAAAAGTCGGTGCGGTAGTCGAGGGTGCGGTTCATTCTCCCGGTTTGTTCGGGAGACATATAAGCTAATGTGCCTTCGACGGAGTTGGGATTGTTAAATTGTGGGTTTTCTTTGTTTAGTTTTGTCGCAATCCCGAAGTCGGTGAGTTTAACTTGTTTTGTTTGGGAGTTGATAATGATGTTGCTGGGTTTGATGTCTTTGTGAATAATCTGATTTTGGTGCAGGTATTCTAAGGCTTTGACGATTTGGATGGCGATGTTTAAAGTTGCTAGCAAACTCAGCCTTGCTTTTTCGAGTAGTTGTCCGAGAGACTCGCCGCCAAAGTCCTCTAAAACTATGCCTAATCGGTGGTTAAAGGTTTTGAGACTGATGGCTTTGACGATTTGTTTGCTATCTAAATTTTGGCGGATTTGATATTCGTGTTTGAGGCGGGTAATGGCTTCGAGTGTGGGATATTCGGCTTTGAGAACTTTAAGAATTGTTGCGGACTTGTCGCTCGCTCTCTGTCCGCGATAAATAATTGTTTCGGCACCTTCGTGCAGAGTAGAATGTATTTGGTATTCTGAAAAAATTTGCATAGGTTTATTTTAAAAATTTATGGCATCTAATTTAGCCTAGGCTAGCGCTAATTTAGGGGAAATTCATGTGATGCCGATCGCAATTTTTGACGCTACAAATCACAAGCAACGTACAAAAGTTTGCTGAAAACCTTGCTGGGTCAGGCTTGCACTCATCAATAGACATTTTGTAGGGTGCGCCGCAGCGCACCTTACTCGTAGTAATTGCTGTTTGAGTTAGCGATTTTCAATCTTGTACGACCGTAACTTCACTGATATGAACAATTGCTTCGGGTTCCGGTAAAATACGGACGCGGGCGAATTTTAAACCGCTGACTCCTTGCAGTGATTCTACCATCCCCGTCTGCACTTTTGCTTCTACCCAACCTTCGCGAGACAAGTAGCGCAAGTATTGTTGGTACTCTTCCCATTCGTCTTCGGTTGAATAAACTACGGTTAGCATTCCTGATTGGGTGATTCGCTCTTGTGCGTCTTTGTCAACGGCTTTTTCGATGCGCTTTTTGACGAGTTCGTAGCGGATGTCGCGCGTGCCTTTGACATCAAACATTTTTTCGGTATTTTCATTATGAAAAATGTCGATGGTGGTATTTTGTACTAAGACTAAATGGGCTAGTTCCATGTTAATTTGAGACTCGGCTTGCAGGCGAAAAACTGTGCGACCGCAGTCGCAAATTGCTCGCAGTTGTTCGTACCGCAAACTGTGCAAATGAAATTGGCTGAATTTGGGATCGATCGCCTTTCCGACATATATCATGTGATCCATGCCGTCGGTGCATTCGATGTCGCAGTAGTGGGGGAGGATTTGCTGCATTTTTTCTTGCCAGCGGGCCCAGGTTTCTTGGAGTTTGGTGCTGATTAGGTTTAACATTTGATCGTAGCGGTTACGATCGCCATAAACGCAGTTGTGTTCGTTATCGCAGGCGGCTTGGTAAGCTTCAACTGCTGCCTGAACCGTGGGGCTACACTGCACAAAGTAGTCAAAATACACTTCTAAACGCTCGTTTAAATATTCGGCTGCTCGCACCTCCATATCGACTGTGACTTTTTCTTTTAAATGCTCGATGTAGTCGAGCAAGTCGAGCCGCAGTTGCTCGCCGAGGTGGGTAGTTTGTGCTTGACAAACGGCATCGGCTATGGCTAAACCTAAGCGGAATTGTTCGAGCAAATCTGTTTGAATGGCTCGGTTTCTTTCGTCGCTGGAACCGCGAATGTCAGAAATTCCGTAGAGGGGATGAACGTCTGCAAATACGATCGTCTCTTGGGGGAGTCCCCAACTTCGCCTTTCTGCTTCTTGGGCGAAGCGCCACTCGACTGCGGGATGAATGTTGTGAATGTGGGTAAACCGCTGCTGGATGGCTTGTCGCAGGGCTGCAATGAAGGCGGGAATGAGTTCTTGGGCGTGTTGGGCGTCAATGTTGTTGAAGTGGTTTGCCCGATCGCACAACAGCCCCACAACGCCCAAAATCCGCAGCCCGCAGCCCTCGCGGGTGACTGATTTGACTACCAGGGGCACCAGCAGCATCGATTGGGTGCCCATTTTCCGCAAAGTTCGCTCGCACTCGGTGCGGCACTCGCGACGCAAGTCTGGGACGTTCCAAACTTGATTTGCTGCGGTAGCCTTGAAAAAGTGAGAAGTTTCTAGGGACTCCATTGAATAAGCAACCGGCTGCAAATGATGCCCGTCTTTAGCAACTAATAGCTGTACCTGTTCGCCGTCGGGGCGCAACAGCAAAGTGCCGTCAGCATTAAAGAGCGATCGCAAATAGCGATCGATTCTCTCAAATTTGTCAGGGCGCAGCATGGAATCGCGATCGATCAATAACTGAGTCAGGCGGCGAATTTGCTCCTGCACCGTGACATCAAAACCTTCTAGCAGCAGCAAACCTTCGATGCGGTAATTATCTAAATTTAGTCGATCGGCTAAACTTCCCAATTGATTGGGCTGCATCAGCCAAGCTTCCCGTTCTGCAACAGGCATTAAATTTAAGGGAAGATCTGCAAATTCATCTTTTTTTGAATTAATCTGAGTAATTTTCAACTGTTCCGAACCCAGCCAAAATTCAATAAATCTAGATTCATCCTGTTGCGGATTTTTAATGCTCACCGTGACAGGTTCATCTAGCACCCGCAAACCATCGAGGCTTATTTCATAAAATTGCTTAAATACCCAGTGTAAAAGGTGGCGGCGGTACAATTGTTCTACTATTTTTGCATCACAATCCTCGAACAGTTCTAGCAAAGAGATCCCAGTTTCTGTAAACCAACCGTTATGAGATTGAGTTACCAAAGGCGTTCCCTCCCAGCCCGCCAAGCGACAAAATGCCGCGTTAGCGTAACGCAGAGCAAAAGTTCCCGGTTCCATCACTGCGATTAAAACGCGGCGATCGCCCAGAAATTGAAACAATCGCTCTAAATCTTGTTTCCAAGTTTTCAAGCGTTCAATTTCAGCAGATTGACTCGGTACTTGAGCCGTCAAAGCTTCGAGTAGCTGTTCCACGTCTGGTTCGTTGGGCAGATGCTCACTGTCTTGCTCTGTCGCAATGATATCTGGATCTGCCGTTGGCAGTGATTTTACGGAGTTGTTATTGTTTTGAGAGGAAGATGATTTGGGAGTAGGCATGAGTAAAACACCTGAAAGCGGTAGATTTTGTTAAACAATGTGAGCGATCGGCGATTTATGGATTTGTCAAAAAATTAGAGCCTGTTTGTAAAGTTTGTGTGTATGTATCCGAAACTAAGTATTTTCTCGGACGATCTGTCCCTAAATTTTTACTTTTCTTCACAAACAAGCTCTGAGTCTTGACGTTATAAGTGATATTAACGTGTTTGCGACCTGGCTGGTAACACCCATTATAAGTGGTGTGCCGTAGTGGATAGTGTCAGCGACTAATGCTATAGCGGTTCTCAGAAAGATCGGGTACGTTGTTGGGCTTCAGCCCTCTTAGTTTATGTGGTTATAGAAGCTGTCAGTCATACTTCATCTTTTTGAGAAAGGCTATATTTGACTTAGAGGCGAGATATATGGCAACTTTCCGTTGAATGAAGAACAGGCCAGGTAATTGGGCATTGATAATTGAATTGGTAATTGGTAATTGGCAAGTGGCAAGCAGGTTGCGAGGCACTAATTTAGCCAATCAAACTTTGCAAAAAGCCACTAAAGTTGCTATTTGGCAATAAAATAATTAAAATATATAATACAGGTAGGAGCACTTTTGAAAGGACATATCTATGGCTTTAACGCTTAACAATCTCATCAGCGATTTCAATGGATTTCCTGTATTTGCTGGCGGCGGGCCGCGTCTTTTGGGATTCGCTACATCAGATGACATTGACGTAAACGATGGAAATTTGTCGTCTTTTCCCTGGGGAGTTTGGGGACTAGACGGCAACGATACGATCGCAGGTTCGTCGGATTCCAACGAGCGCCTGTTAGGGAATAATGGGGACGATATTATCGGTGGTGGCGGCGGAAATGACATCATTTACGGCGGTAAAGGTAACGATGGTGTGGATGGAAATGATGGCAACGACGTAGTTAGGGGCGACAGCGGCAACGACCTAATCTTTGGGGGGGCCGGGAACGATATCCTGCGGGGAGGGCAAGGAGACGACGATTTAGACGGCAATGACGGCAACGATTTCTTGGCGGGCGATCGGGGAGTGGACGTGCTCACAGGAGGGCTTGGTGCGGACGTATTCGTCCTCAGAAGCAACGAACAGTCTGGAGTCAATGGAGCCGATATCATTACCGATTTTAACTTTGACGAGGGCGATCGTATTGGTTTGACAGACGGTTTAACAGAATTAGACCTCATCTTCACTGACGACAATTTGATTGCTTACGACAATGACGGAATTATCAACGACATGGTGATTGAAAACGCCAGAAATGGACAGATTGTCGGGATAGTTTTAAACACAAATAGCTTTGAACTTACTGGTGCCTTTGAACAAGCTAGTCCGTTTGCTTTGGCGGTAAACGGTACTCAGTTCCAGTTTTTAGCTTAGATATTTGTAGGCTGATTTGAGGGGCGATTTCCTACGGAATAACTCCACTTCACTGGCTTTTTTTGAGTGGGAATATGGGAAAGATTGGTGGTGTTAACAAATCTTTCCCGCAGTCCGACAATCCGGCAGGGGTTTAAACCCCTGGCGGTATTTCGGGCCCGAGCGATATTATTGAGATTTCATTGAGAGATTGTTCATGCTAATTTAGAAGTAGCAACTCACACTCGGGGAAAATATAAATGACCGCTACAACTCACCCCCAATTGACTGCACTCCCAGAACAGCGGTTGATTTTGCCGCTATCAATGACTTGGGAACAGTTCAAAGCTTTAGATTCCTTGCTAGAGTACACTCGCAGCGTTCGCTTGTCTTACTTGGACGGATATGTAGAAATTATGACACTTTCGCCGGAACACGAAACCATTAAATGCCTACTGGCATTGCTGCTAGGTCAGTTTTTCTTAGAAAAAGATATGAGTTTTAGACCGACGGGTAGCGCTACACTCCAAGGGGAAACAAAAGGCAGCAGCAAGGAACCAGATTTATCTTACTACTTTGGCGAAGATCGGCGGAGGCGAGAAACACCCGATTTGGCGATCGAAGTTGTTTTTACCAGCGGGACTATTAATAAACTCGAATACTACCGCAGATTTAACGTAAGCGAAGTTTGGTTTTGGGAAGACGGAGTGTTTGCTATTTACAAACTGAGTTCCGAAGGCTACGATCGCATTTCGAGGAGCGTGCTTTTACCAGATTTGGATCTAGAATTGCTGGGGAAATGCTTGCAAATGTCGGAAGAAAAAGAAGCGTTAAAAGTGTTTCGGGATGCAGTGCGAGCTTCATAACCTAGAATATCTACAACTAAAATATGGCGAAAGTACGAAATGTACGAAATGTACGAAAAATCGCGATCGACTGAAAACCTCCTCCAGCGTTTCTGGTTTTCAGACGTTTTATTTTCATATATACTATTCGGAGTATAAAAAATCTTAGTCTTCAGCAATCATCTATGAATAGCGGTTATTCGCGCTTTGATTCCCTCACCAGCATCCTAGCAGGAACAGTAACGGTAGCCGGAATAGTCGTCTTTGCAGCAGCACCAGTTTTCGCAAAAACTCCCCAAGAAATTGCCCAAGTAGCGATTTCTGTCACCGTTCAAATTAACGGTCAATCTTCAAATGGAGTGAGTAGTGGGACTGGATTTATTATTGCTAAACAAGGTACAACTTATACTGTACTTACAGCTAACCACGTTGTTTCTAATGCTAAATTTACCTATACAATTCGCAGTTCTACGGGAAAAGATCATCAAGTAATCCGTGTAGTTCGCTTGCAAAAAAGTGACAATGATGCAGATTTAGCCGTCGTCACATTTAACAGCACAGAATCTTATCCAGTCGCAACTTTAGGCGATTCGGAACAAACGACTGTTGGTACGCAAATTTTTGTGTTTGGCTATCCGGCGAATAGTCTGGGAAATAGGTACGGAACTCAGCGCAATTATGAGTTTTCACCGGGCTATGTTACCAGTCGTATTCCGATTCATAAACGCGGTTATACATTGCGCTATAATGCTGTAACTAAAGGTGGAATGAGTGGAGGCCCTGTATTTGATGGGGAAGCGCGCGTTGTTGGGGTTCATGGAGAGGGGGAACTAGATTTTGCCACCAATAATGCTGGATCGTCTATAGATCAACTGACTACCAAGACTGGTTTTAATTCAGCGATTCCAATCAATACTTTTTTGGCTAAATTGTCGGATGCGGGATTAAATCGATCGACTCTTTCCATCAATACGTCTCCAACCGCGAATGCACCTCTGAAACTGAACAATCCCAACGATGCTAAAACTTATTATGTTCGCGGTTTAACTCGGTTTGACAAGGGAGATTTGTCAGGGGCTGTAGCAGATTTCAACCAAGCAATTCAAACTCAATCGGATTATGTGGATGCTTATTTCTATCGGGGACTGGCTTATTTTGATTTGAGACAAATGCCCAATAGTATCGCTGATTATAGCAAGGCGATCGCCCTTAATGCCGGTTATGTTGACGCTTACTACAATCGGGGGCTGGTGTTGTCCGCATTGGGAGATAAACCGGGGGCGATCGCCGATTATACTCAAGTCATCCGCTTGGATCGAAACTTTGCACCAGCTTACAACAACCGAGGATTGGCGCTTTCAGACTTGGGCGATCAAAAAGGGGCGATCGACGATTTCAATCAAGCGCTGCAAATTAATCCCGGTCGCGCTAACACTTATTTTAACAGAGGATTGGCGCTGTTTCGCATCAATAACGATCGCTCTGCCTTAGCTGATTACACTCAAGCAATTCAACTCAATCCCAGTTATGCCAAGGCTTTTGCTAACCGAGGAATTACGTTGGTGAGAATGGGAGACAGACAAGGGGCGATCGCAGATTTGCAGCAAGCGGCTCGTTTATTTAAGGCTCAAGGAATGAATGCAGATGCTCAAAAAGCATTAGATTTAATTGGTCAATTGCAAAAATAGCCCACCGAATGGAATTCGGGGCTACACAAACAAAATAAAGCCCCGCCGAATGGAATTCGGGGCTACACAAACAAAATAAAGCCTACGCGGACTGAAAATCTCTTTAATTATTCATTCCGCGCAGGCGGAATTGGTTTGTGTAGACGCGGTTTCAACCGCCGAATTTTATTCCAAAAATCTCCTTGATTCTTCATTCCGCGAAGGCGGAATTCGTTTGTGTAGACGCGGTTTCAACCGCCGAATCCCTTCGTGTGTGTAGATGCGGTTTAAACCGCCGCATTTGATTCAGAAAATCTCCTTAATTCTTCATTCCGCGGAGGCGGAATTCGTTTGTGTAGACGCGGTTTCAACCGCCGAGTCCAATCGAAATCAGACCCGATTATTACACCCTTTCCCCTAAAACCTCACCGTAACCAAAATCACCCGCCGCGGCTGATTCTCCGCTTCAATAGTAAACTCAACCCGCCCAAAACCTTTCGGCCCAGGTTCTACTAAATCGTAGCGAGATATCACCGTACCCGCCGCTGTATCGTATTGAGCAAAAACAGCACCGGGATTCCTCCCAGCAGACGCATCCGCATCCCCTCCCCAAGAGATATTATCATCTATTCGCGATCGAGTTGGCAATACAGAAGCCGCGATTTCAGGAGGTGTCAATCTTTGATCGGCTAAGACTCTTTGAGCGTTATGAATCGCGCACATTGTCGGCCCGGAAATTTTGGAATCGCTGTATTGATCTTCCCACTTTTGTACGAAGCCAAAGCCAACATTGGGACCGAGTTTATCCTGTCTTTGCCGGCCCCACAAACTACTGATAGTCGTGTTCCCTGGAACACCACTGCCAGTCATGGCTAATTCGGTTCTTTTGCTAGTAAAATTGCGGCTGACAAATTCTTTGTCTGCGGTGCGAATCCGGTTGGCGGCGGCTACCTCTATTTTACTGCTAACATTACTATTACCTTGTAAAATTGGTGAGAGAACGCCGGGGATGGGTTCGGCTGCACAATGTTTTTGAATGCCGTTAAAAACGCGATCGGCTGATAAAGCACTAATCGGAAATTCTAGGGAATAAGCTTCGGCAGGTTTGGGAAAAAAGATGCCGGATGTTGCGGAAGCAGCAAAAGAAGCGCCACCCCAGATGACGATCCGATTAAATTGACGGCGGCTAATACTCATAATTTATTTACTACCTGGAGAGCTTGCCCCCGGCTCAAGTTGAGCTTTCATAAACCAGTATCTACCACTACCGCAATTTGTGGCTCTAGCACAAAATACTTCTACTGCTAGACTTTTGCCATTACTAATATTTACTAGCATTGTATTTACTTTACCTCGATCGCCAGTGCGAGAAGCTACTTGATTTCCGTCTACATAAACATCTATTCGTACTGGTGGGGCTTGCGAAGTGTCAGGAATCGCAAACTCGAATCGGAGAGAAGCGGGGCCGCCAGGAAGCCGACAAGTCATAGTAGTATCAGGGCTAATATATAAAACAGTGGTGTAAATTTGTCTGCCTACAGAAATATCTCGTTTCTCAGCACCCCAATCACCCGATCTTTTCACACATTGCAGGTCTTCCAAAGGAATGGGACGCTGGGCCTGTGCCACTTGTGCGCCAACCGTCCCTAACATCACACATAACATCCCAGCGAGGAACAAACCACTGAGCCACCGCACTCGTTTCATACAAAATATCCTCTCAACACCTTAATGAATTAATATAAAGGATGAGCTGTGTAGGAAAAATCCTGACTTTAGATAGATGACAACATCAAAAATGTCATAATTGTATGAAATGTCATGAATAATAATCAGATTAAATTGACGGCGGCTAATACTCATAATCTATCGACTCCCTGGAGAGGAGGCCCCCGGTTCAATTTGAAATTTGAAAAAGTGATAATTCCTGTTCCCACAATTTTTAGCTGTGGAACAAGATATCTCAAGAGATAAACTTCTACCATTACTAATATCTACCAGCATTGTATTGATCCTCCCAGGCTTTCCCACCTGAGAAGCTACTTGATTTCCATCTACATAAACTTCTATTTTGGGTGGTAAAATTTCACTTTGATCGTCAACTCCATACTCCAATCGGAGAGAAGCACGACCCCCTGGAAGTTTACAAGTCCAACCGGCCTCGCGTACCCTCATAATACTGGTATGTAGTTGTCTGCCTATGGAAAGGTCTGTAGGCTCTCTGTACAAATAAGCTAACCCGCCCGGGTGACTAAGGTTCATTCCACCCCGTGTAACAAGACATTGCAGGTCGAGTATATGGATCGGGCGCTGGGCCTGGGCCACTTGTGCACCAACAGTCGCTAGAGTAAAAGACAACACCCCAGCCGAGAGCAAACCACTGAGCCACCGATCGCGCTTCATAAAAATATCCTGCTAATACCTTAATGAACTAATATAAAGGATGAGCTGTGTAGGAAAAATCCTGACTTTAGATAGATGACAAAATCAAAAAAGTCACGATTGTACGAATTGTCAGGTATAATGAATAACGTAAACTCCAGCTTTTCCCGAATCTATGGATATTGCAGAAGTCTTAACACTGGCAGATCAGCTAATTTTTGCTAAGACGGGAAAGCATTTAGATTACGTGCAAGATGCTATTCTGCGGGGGACATTAGAAGAGGCAACTTACACGCAAATTGCTCAAGAACTTTACTCAAGTCCAAGTCATGTCAGAAATGTCGGATCGAACCTTTGGAAAACACTTTCTAAAGGATTGAAAAAAGATATTACTAAAAATAATTTTCGGACTGTATTAGAAAAGGGTATAGTTTATAATTATAAATCAAGTATTGTTGAAAATATAACAGGTGAGAATATAACAGTTAATAAAAACCTTAATGTTTGTCCTGAAAAAGCCCGATCGCCCAAAACACCCAAAAACCCCCAACCAACAGCAAAACAGCCCCGCATCGACATAGGCGACGCACCAGAAATCTCCACATTTTTCGATCGCACATCCGAACTCACCACCCTCGAAAACTGGATTTTAAGCCGCACCCGCCTCATCACCATCCTCGGCTTATCCGGTATTGGCAAAACCGCCCTGACACTCCAACTAATCCCGCAAATTCAACACGAATTCGACTGCATCATCTGGCGCAGCCTCCACAACGCGCCACCCCTCCAAACACTCCAAACCGACATAATTCAATTCCTATCGCAACAGCAAGAAACTAACCCCCCCAACCCCCCCTTATCAAGGGGGGGCGAAGAGATTCACCCTCCTTCTCCAAGGCGCGGCGAAGAGATTCAACCTCTTTCTCCCCCCCTTAGCAAGGGGGGGTTGGCAGGGTGGATTAATTGTCGAGAGGTTAAATCAAGGCTATGAAGGCTATTGACTGACATCATGCGAGGCATTTAACAGGTTTATCTGAACTAGATAAATCAAAAAGTAACTCACTCAAATCTTCAAC
>NZ_JAAFKG010000047.1 GCF_013299185.1 Microcoleus sp. bin48.metabat.b7b8b9.023
AGCTCGATCGCCTGCTTGTCAGCTCGATCGCCTGCTTGTCGGCTCGATCGCCTGATTGTTCGTATGATTGAATCAATGACGTGGCGATCGACTGACTCACTCTTTTAAGATACAAGGGGCGGGTTCACCAACCATTTACGATCGCAACGAATAATCTCAAAAACCCGCCCCCACCTACAAACAATAAAAATGTACCGTAAATTTATTGTGGAATGTTCGTATAAAATGTACCGTAAATTTATTGTGAAATGTTCAGATTTGTAGGGGCGGGTTCACCAACCATTTACGATCGCAATCAATAATCTCAAAAACCCGCCCCCACCTACGAACAATAAAAATGTACCGTAAATTTATTGTGGAATGTTCGCATAAATTATACCGTAAATTCATGATGGAATGTTCACATAAATTATCGCAGGGAGGGGGCGGGTTTTTGAGATTATTTTAAAAATTCCTAGATGGTTGGTGAACCCGCCCCTACAGCATTTTGGGATGTTTTTATGAAACAAACTGCATCTAATTTACCGTGCGGAAGGTAGCTTGAGTTCAATACCCACTTTTTGACCTAAATCGATCGCACTATTGGCAAAATCAGTCACGCCAGCGACACCAATGCCGATCGCAGTAGCCGCCCCAATCATCGCAGTCAAGCTCTTCTTTAACCTAGCTTTACTCCATTGGCTTTCCGGCTTCTTGATTTCCGCTTCGACATCTTCAATATCAATAATTACCCCTTCGCGGATGTCTTCGGGAAACTGCGTCGCGGTTTCGCGCATTGATGAAATTAGTTGCAGAATTTCCGCAGTATTCGCGTTATTAATTGTAATGCCACCAGAGGCTGTTTGTTGCGCGTTGTCTTTCATTTCGTTGGCAAGCGCCATGCTGCCGATTTGTGCGCCGGAAAAGTTGTTATTTTGAGGAGAATTAGTCATTTTTGCTTCTGCTTTATTAATAATAGGTCTACTAACTGCTAGTTTAGCGATATCTACAAGGTCATCATATTCTCTTCCGTATTTTTCATCGCCCATCTGCCTTCTGCGCCGAAGTTCGATCGACTCATAGCCATCCAACAACGGCCGCAAATCCCAACTCTTTTTAAGTTTCCCCACCCGCACCTTAGTCTCCCCCATCTCCTCCAATCCTAGCAACTCCTCGTAATCCAGCGGATCGGCATCGGGATAACCCGGAACCGGCACCCATTGACTGATTTCCAGATTCGCAAAAGAATTGTGGATTTTGGTAAACGTATCCCGAATCATACTGAGAAAAGAACGCCGCGTCGATTCCCGCCCGCTAACCGCGATCGAGATTTTTTCATCTTCCGGATCAGACTTAATTCGGGCGATATTATACACCTCAGTGCCTTCCGTGTACTCCAGCATTACCCCCGTGCGCCAGTGGGTGCTGTTGTGGATTTTCTCGTGCATGAGGACGATGAAACGGGAGAGGATGCTGTCCGGGAGGATGCGGTAGTGATATTGAAATTCCAGGGTTTCGCCTTCGAGTTGGGTGTTTTCCGGTTCTTCTTTGGGCAAAATGCCGGGGATGAGGAAAGTCGGCGCGTGGCAATGGCTGAGGGGGAAGCAGAGTTGAAATTCGCCCATCAACTCGGTGAGGCAGTTGTAACGGTGGCTGGGATATTTAGTTGAATCCAGGATGCGGCTGAGATCGGCGTAGGTGAGAATGCCTTTAGTTTTGACTTTGAGTGCCTCATCGCTGAGGAGGGCATAGATGCCTTCTGTCACCCAGTGGGGATTGAGAATGTTGGTGGATTGCAGGATGGGGTGTTCGCGGAAGTTGAGGACAATGCCCAGATTGTGCAGCAGTCCAAGTAGTTGGGTTTGATCGGTTTCTGCGAGGATGTTTTCGGTGGCGCAGATGGTGGCGTATTCGCTGATGCTGATGAAGTCTTTGTCGAGGTTTTCCAGGCGCTGCTTGACTTGGAACCAGCTTAGCGGCAAAAGGTCGTAAACTTCTTTGAGCTGGGAAATTTCGGTGTGGATGGCGCTGCGGAGTTCGTCGATTCCGGTGCCGCTTTGGCAGGAGGTTTCGATAATCGCTTTGATGTTGGGATATTTGTCGCGCAAGGCTTTGCGGTTGAGATCCAGGGGTTGTTCGTCGCACTTGTTGCCGACGAGGATGACGGGGGATGCGTCGCCGAAGCTTTCGATCAGTTTCAGCCAGTATTCGAGGCGGTTTTCGTCTTCGCTGGTGCGGCAGTTGGAGACTAGGAGGTAGAGGCTGCGTTTGGTGAGGAAAAATTGGTGGGTGGCGTGGTAGATTTCTTGTCCGCCGAAGTCCCAGACGTTGAGTTTGACTGGTTTGGTGTTAACTGTTATTTGCCAGTTTGTGATGTTGAGTCCGTCGGTTTGGGGTTCGTTGGGGTTGTATTGGTTGTGGGTGAGGCGGTTGATCAGGGAGGTTTTGCCGACGCTTCCTTGGCCGACGAGGAGGACTTTGGCTTCGTTGAGGGGGAGGACTTTGCCACTGCGGAGTTGGCGGATGTAGTTGAAGATGGCGGCGGGAGTACCGGGTTTTTCTCTCCAGTTGGCCGGCCCTAGAACTTCTGGAGAAATGGGTAGGGGATTGCGGCGGAGATCGAGTTTTTCAAGTTTTGGGAGGGTTTCTAAGCATTCGGGAATCTTTTCAATCTGATTGCTGCTGAGGTCAAGTTCTGTCAGATTGAATAATTTGGCGATCGTTTCTGGGATCTCAGTAATCTGATTATTATAGAGGTCAAGCCGTGTCAGATTTGACAGTAGGGCGATCGCTTCTGGGATCTCAGTAATCTGATTGTTACTGAGGAAAAGGTGTGTCAGATTTGACAGTTGAGCAATCGCCTCTGGGATGACGGTAATGTTATTCTGACTGAGATAAAGCTGTGTCAGATTCGACAGTTGAGCGATCGCATCTGGGATGACGCTAATCTGATTGTAATTAAGGACAAGCCATGTCAGATTCGAGAGTTGGGCTATGGCATCTGGGATGACGCTAATCTGATTATTCCAAAGGACAAGCTGTTTCAGATTCGAGAGTTGGGTGATCGCCTCGGGGATGTGTATTATCTGATTGAAACTGAGGTTAAGCTGTGTCAGATTCGAGAGTTGGGCGATCACCTCTGGGATTATGGTAATGTTATTCTGACTGAGGTCAAGTTCTGTCAGATTGGACAGTTGGGCTATCGCCTCTGGGATTACGGTAATCTGATTGTAACTGAGGTCAAGCTCTGTCAGATTCGACAGTTGAGCGATCGCCTCTGGGATGACGGTAATCTGATTATAACTAAGGTTAAGCTGTTTTATGTTTGACAGTTGGTCAATTCTGTCCGGGATTTCTGGAATCTGATTGCCACCAAGGTTAACCTCCGTCAGGTTGAACAGTTTGCCGAGTATTTCCCAAAGCTTTGGTAACACTTCTAGGATATTTTCAATCTGATTAAAACTGATGTCAAGTTTTGTCAAATTGGATAATTTGCCGATCGCATCTGGAATTTCTGTTAAACTAATACTGGTTAAATTTAAACTCTCTAATTGCGTCATTTCCAGCAGCGATTCTGGTATTGTCCCGAATGGATTCCCGCTGAGGTCGATCGATCGCAAATTTTTCAGTGATCGCAATTCCTCCGGCAGTGTCCTTAATTGATTAGTGATTAGTTTCGGAATCCTTTTATCATTAACATATTGCCATCTCTCCATCTTCCCCAACACCAACGTCTCAAGCTGCGTGCACTTGCCAATCTCCGGCGGCAATTCCTCCAACCCCAACCCCGCCAAATCCAATTCTGTGGAGCCCTCATCAGCCGCTTTGTCGATTAACTGCAACAACTCTTCTCGCGTCATATCTTTTGTCTCCCCGTAATCTTCATTTGATTGTGACAGGATTTTTTGCTTGGTGGGGAGTCGATCGCACACCGTAATCTAAGAAACCGGGTTTTTTCCCATATCTACGGCTATCACCAACAATTCTGGCAAAAACCCGGTTTCTGGCTACCCACCATAATCTAAGAAACCGGGTTTTTTCCCATATCTACGACTATCGCCAACAATTCTGGCAAAAACCCGGTTTCTGGCCACCCGTGAGAATCTAAGAAACCGGGTTTTTTCGGTTTTCTACGCTGTCACCAACAATTTTCGCAAAAACCCGGTTTCTAGCCACCCGCGCATCAGTCCTCAAGCTATAATGAAGCAGCAACGCAAACTTATAGATTCTATGTCCACTATTGAACAAATCGAAGCCGCAATCCTCAATCTACCTCCCGGTGACTATCAAAAATTGGTGCAATGGCTGCTAGATATAGAATATCAACGCTGGAGCGAACAGCTCGAACAAGACATCCTTGGTGGTAAACTCGATACTCTGGCCGAAGAAGCACTAGCTGACTTTGAATCAGGGCAATACCGGGTCATCTAATGCACTATACAACCCGCCGTTTTTGGAATTGCTACGCTGCACTCCCAGAAAATGTGCAATCCACCGCCGATCGCGCTTATGAACTTCTCAAAGTCGATCCTAGTCACCCATCTTTACCTTTCAAAAAAGTTGGCAAATACTGGTCAGTTCGAGCTGGGCAAAGTCATAGAGCTTTGGGTATAGAAATCAAGCAAGGAATTCTCTGGTTCTGGATTGGTACTCACGCAGAATACGACAAATTAATTAATTAGTAAAAGTTTTGTATGCGAGTATTTAAGCGCCATTCCTTTTATAATGTCTTAAGCTGCGTGCACTTGCCAATCTCCGGCGGCAATTCCTCCAACCCCAACCCCGCCAAATCCAATTCTGTCCAGGCCTCATCTGCCGATGAGTCGATTAACTGCAACAACTCTTCTCGCGTCATATCTTTTGTCTCCCCGTAGTCTTCATTTGATTGTGACAGGATTTTTTGGTTGGTGGATAGCAGTTGACAGTTGACAGTTGACAGTTGACAGTTGACAGTTAGAGTTTCTGGCCACCCGCGACTATCTAAGAAACCGGGTTTTTATGGGTTTCTGCGCTGTCACCAATAATTTTCGTAAAAACCCGGTTTCTGGCCACCCGCGAGAATCTAAGAAACCGGGTTTTTTTGAGTTTCTGCGCTATCACCAACAATTTTCGTAAAAACCCGGTTTCTGGCCACCCGCGAGAATCTAAGAAACCGGGTTTTTTTGAGTTTCTGCGCTATCATCAACAATTGTCGTAAAAACCCGGTTTCTGGCCACCTGTCCATAATCTGGAGAGGAAAAAAGCTTGGAATGCGAAAAATTTGTTAAACTAGGATTGTTAGCTAGCGAGTCGATAGACCATACTTTGCACGCGAGGTGAATCATTATGCTCCAAGCATTTGAAGGGATTTACAGAAATGGAGTTATCGAACTTTTAGAATTTCCTGAAAACATTTATGAAAGCCGCGTCCTAATTACTTTTTTGACCGCGCCATCCATACCTAAATCGCCTACATTTATCCAGTTTGGAATGTTTGCAGGCACTCAACAATCCACCGAAGCCGATTTCGAGATTTCCCAGTTTCGAGGGGATGCAGACGATGAATTAGATTGGTCGTAGCTGCCGATGAAATATGTAATCGATACCCACGCATTGATTTGGTTTCTCGAAGGAAATCCAAGATTGGGGACTCAAGCCCGAGCAATTCTTTCCAATTTGGACAGTCAGCTTGTTTTACCCGCGATCGCCCTTGCTGAAGCTGCATGGATTGTAGAACGAGGAAAAACATCAATTCCATCTGTGAATGCTTTGTTTAATGCGATTAATAGCGATTCCAGAATCACAGTTTATCCACTCGATCTAACTATCGTCGATCGAACGCTTAGCTTATTGACTATCCATGAAATGCACGATCGCCAAATTGTCGCAACTGCAATGATTTTGCAAAATCAAGGTGAAACTGTTGCATTGTTGACGTGCGATGGAAATATTACAGCTTCAGGTGTAATCTCTGTTATCTGGTGATTGTGTTTATAATAAAACAACGGTTAAAAGAGGAAAGCCAATGGTGACAAACCTGAATGTGGATACGGCGCTGCTGCAAGAGGCGATCGAACTGACGGGAGAAATGACAATGGAGAATCTAGTTGAAATTGCCTTGCGCGCATACATTCAACGCCTCAAGCAGATGAAAATCTTAGAACTCTTTGGCGCGATCGACTACGAAGAAAGTTACGATTACAAACAGCAGCGAAATATCGCCTAAGTATCCCGTCATGAATGTAATTGTCGATACGGCTATTTGGTCGTTAGCGTTGCGCCGGAATTCTCCCGAATTGAATTCTGCTGTGGTGAATCAATTGCGATCGCTCATTGCCAATGGTCGAGTTATAATGCTCGGAAGCATCCGACAAGAGATTTTGTCTGGTGTTCGCACTTCCGAACAATTTGCGATCGTCTCCGCAACACCTTACAAGCTTTTCCAGACTTGAATTTAGTTGAGGCAGACTACGAAATCGCTGCTCAATTTTCTAACACTTGTCGTCGCAATGGTATCCAAGGTTCAAATACTGATTTTCTGATCTGTGCTGCTGCCCATCGTCGCAGCTATTCCATTTTTACAACCGATCGAGATTTCCACAATTTTCAAGCTCATATTCCTGTCAAGTTTCTAGAAGTTGAGTAAAAATGGCGATCGCAAAATCTACACTCTTAATACAGCCTCACCCTTTCTATCATCGGTTTGATGAGAAACTATCATGCGATCGACTTGTTCGCGGTGGCGATCGCTCCACCGATCGTATCAAATTTACCTTAGAATCGGATTGCCCCGCAAATCGAGTTTTTCTAGATTCTCCATACAGTCGATCGCCCTTGGGATTGCTGTAATCTGATTATCATTCAGGTAAAGCTGTCTCAGATTCGACATTTGGGCGAGATTCTCAGGAATTTCTGTAATTTGATTGCTGCTGAGGTAAAGCTGTGACAGATTCGAGAGTTGGGCGAGATCCTCTGGAATTGCTGTAATCTGATTGTATCGCAGGTAAAGCTCTGTCAAATGCGACAATTGGGCGAGATCCTCTGGGATTACTGCAATCTGATTTTTACTGAGATTAAGCTGTATCAAATTCGCTAATTTTCCTAGCGCCTCTGGGATAGCGGCAATCTGATTGTTCGTGAGGTAAAGCTTTGTCAAATTCGACAATTGGGCGAGAGATTCTGGGATTTCGGCAATCTGATTATTATATAGGTCGAGGTCTGTCAGATTCGACAATTGGGCGAGAGAGTCTGGGATTTCGGTAATCTGATTGTAACTGAGATCGAGCAGTTTCAGCTTTGAGAGTTTTCCGAGTGCCTCGGGGATGACAGCAATCCGATTATTATAGAGGTCAAGGTCTGTCAGATTCGATAGTTGGGCGATAAAATCTGGGATTGCTGCAATCTGATTGTAACTTAAGTCAAGCACTGACAGATGCGATAGTTGGCAGATAATTTCTGGGATTTCTGTTAAACCTATATTGCTTAAATCTAAACTTTCAAGCTGCGTACATTTGCCAATCTCCGGTGGCAATTCCGGCAAGTCCAATCCCGACAAATCAAGTTTTGTAAATTTTTTATCAGTAGCTAGATTAATTCGTCGTAGTGCTTCATCGCGCGTCATATCCTTAGTCTCCGCGTGTGTTTCCCCGTCATCTTGTTTCTATTCGGGCAGGAATTGGGAAGATCCGGAAAAATTGGCGCGTCGATATAAGGAATGAAAAATCAATAACTTGCACAATTACAGCCCAGAAGCCTTGATGCGAGGTAGAGTATTCCTCAAATTAGTCACCTTATTTATTTTTCATTCCTAAGGAACCGCATCAAGGTGAGAAACCGGGTTTCTATCATAAATAAACGTCCAAAATTGTCATTGCGAGGCACGAAGCAATCTTAGTCTTGGCGATTGGTTCGTGCCTCGCAATAACATATATCAGTTATTTGTGCATCTGGCGAGAAACAGGGTTTCTATGAGTTCATGGTTGGGTGACGATAAATATGGAAAGAAACCGGGTTTCTGAGGTATGTGTTACCAAGAGAACGCAAATGATGCTAGGCTTGGCATAGAAACTTGTTTGTTTTTGACACTCTCAGGGCTAAAGCCGCTGAGATTCTGCTGACAGAATAACTTTAATTATTACTAAAGTCTGATTCTCGCTACGATGGCCAAGCACCGTCTACTTAGTCGCCCAAATCAAGTTTGGGTTTCTAGCTACTTTTGTCATTTTAACGCTTTCTGAACCATCACTAAGCCAAAATGCGGTACGCTCAACAACCTGCTATTATTTGCCCTTTACTGTCATACTGTCATCAAGCTTGTGCCTAACCGTTGTTTCCAGGGGCGGGAATTTCTCCGTACTAGGATGTCTCAACACGTAGATGTTTGTTCTTACTCACTTGTCGAACATAATACAATATTTCAATAAAAATAGCAACAAGAAAGAACATGGGGACTTCAGTCCCCGTGCCGCTTCCCTCTCAGGACTAAAGTCGCTGAGTTTCCCGCATCCGGTATTAATTTTTATGAATCAAATTAAACGTGTTGCCATAGTGGGAGGAACCCACGGAAACGAACTCACAGGAGTATACCTTGTGAAGAAGTTCGATCGCGCGCCAGAGTTAATTGGGCGATCGACTTTTGAAACAATTACCATGTTAGCCAATCCCCAAGCCTGCGAAATTGGCAGACGCTACATCGACATCGACCTCAACCGCTGCTTTCGCCAGCAAGATTTAGAAAATCCTCGCCTCTCCAGCTACGAAGCCCAGCGGGCGAAAGAAATATATCACATTTTTAGCTCAAAAAACACCGATCGACAAAGCTTAATCGTGGATTTGCACAGCACCACATCGAACATGGGGCTAACATTTATTCTCGCCAGCCAGCATCCCTTTAACCTGCAACTAGCGGCTTATTTAACCTCT
This sequence comes from Microcoleus sp. bin48.metabat.b7b8b9.023, assembly GCF_013299185.1. Classification (GTDB taxonomy): domain Bacteria; phylum Cyanobacteriota; class Cyanobacteriia; order Cyanobacteriales; family Microcoleaceae; genus Microcoleus. The sequence goes on from NZ_JAAFKG010000047.1 coordinate 8,881, forward strand.
GTCTATCCTCACCTCAAGCTACTGGCTTCGCCAAGCAACCATCAAGATAGTCCTTTGTTGCGATCGATTTCTGAGTTAGGCGGTACGCTGGAAGTTGGTGCAGTGCCGCAAGGCGTGTTAGATGCGTCTTTATTTCAGCAAACCGAGCAAGTTATTGGGACAATATTAGATTGCACAGAAGCCTACAATCTAGGCACAATGCCCGTTGTCAATAATTCCCTGACTATTTATCAAAGCATTCGGGCGATCGACTATCCGAGAAACAACTCTGGAGAAATTCAGGCAATGATTCATCCTCAGCTACAATCGAGGGATTATGAAGCCTTGAATCCGGGCGATCCGATGTTTTTGACCTTTGAGGGCGAGTCTGTCTTGTATGAAGGTACATCGACAGTATATCCAATTTTTATTAATGAGGCGGCTTACTACGAAAAAGGAATTGCCATGTGTTTTACCCAAAAGGAAATAGTTCTTCCTGGTTCGTAGTGAGGACTTTAGTCCTTAAAAAAATAGTTCTTCATGGTTCGTAGTGAGGACTTTAGTCCTTCTTAAATGGGGACTGAAGTCCTCACTACGAACCTTGCTCTTCCTGGTTCGTAGTGAGGACTTTAGTCCTTCTTAAATGGGGACTGAAGTCCTCACTACGAACCTTGCTCTTCCTGGTTCGTAGTGAGGACTTTAGTCCTTCTTAAATGCGGACTAAAGTCCTCACTACGAACCTTGCTCTTCCTGGTTCGTAGTGAGGACTTTAGTCCTTCTTAAATGGGGACTGAAGTCCTCACTACGAACCTTGTTCTTCCTGGTTCGTAGTGAGGACTTTAGTCCTTCTTAAATGAGGACTGAAGTCCTCACTACGAACCTTGTTCTTCCTGGTTCGTAGTGAGGACTTTAGTCCTTCTTAAATGGGGACTGAAGTCCTCACTACGAACCTTGTTCTTCCTGGTTCGTAGTGAGGACTTTAGTCCTTCTTAAATGCGGACTAAAGTCCTCACTACGAACCTTGTTCTTCCTGGTTCGTAGTGAGGACTTTAGTCCTTCTTAAATGCGGACTAAAGTCCTCACTACGAACCTTGATTATGGTTATTTTTCAGCCATATTTTGATAGTCAGGTGACAAAAACTTCTCTTCAGGAACAGGACGAGAATCATGAAACTGCTTCCATACTTTTAAACTAAGAATGCAAGCAAGCAGCCACACAAAACCCGCAATATAACCAGCAATAACATCCGTAGGCCAGTGAACTCCGAGATAAAGCCGGCTCAAACCAATGCCAGCAATTAATACAACTGTCAAGCCGTAAATCAACCAGCGCTGTCTGGGAAAGCGCGCAGCCAAAAAATATCCTAGCAAACCGTAAACAACCATTGAAATCATTGCGTGTCCGCTAGGAAAACTGTAAAACTTTACCTCAACTGCACGCTCCCAAAGTTGAGGTCGATCGCGCGCAAAGAGTTGTTTTAAAAGCATATTTAAACCAACAGCCCCAGCGCCCGTAATTGCGATCGTTATGGCTTCCGATCGATGTTTTCGCACCCACAACATGATACCCAAACTCACGCTCAGCATCAGCAGCAAATTTGGTTCCCCCAAAGCTGTCAAGGCGAGCATGATGCGATCGCGCACCGGATCGTGCAGGCTCCTGAGATATAGTAAAATTGATTTATCGAAAGCGTCTGTTTCCGAGTCCAAAACCTCATGGGCAATGGTGGCAAATGCCCACATCGCCAAACCAGCAACAGCCAGCCCACCAAGCCGAATTATCGAAATTAGCGATCGAATTTTAGAGAGCATTTTTTAAGTAATTAACAATTAATTATCAAAAACAGACAATAATACAACAAATCTAGGAAACGAAAATGCCCGATCGCTCGTCGAGATTCCTGAGCAAGTATATTTTGAATGATTAATAGATTTTTCACTACCCACCTCAGCTTTACATCCCACCGGCGAATGATTTTACTATCAAAAAAACAGATTTCTACAATTTTGTTGACCGTGGGGTTGACAAGTATTTCTAGTTGTGGTAATAACACCGGAGTTAATGCGCCGATCGCCCAAGCCAACTCGATCGCCCAACGCCTCGTCTCCTCAGCAGTCGCCCAACAGCCCAACAACCCCAAATTCGGTCAGCCGATCGCCTGTACCCTAGGAAAAGACTGTTTTGTGATGCACTATTTCGATCGCGATCCAAGCCCTGCCGCCGTTGAATTCGGCTGCGGGCGACAAACCTACGACGGGCACGACGGCATAGACTTCGCCATTCCCGACGCTAAAGCAATGGCTAAAGGAGTCCCCGTTGTCGCCTCCGCTGCGGGGAAAGTTTTGCGAGTGCGAGATGGTGTAGTCGATCGACGCTTGCAAAACCAGACAGACAAAACCAACGTCGCAGGTACAGAATGCGGCAACGGCATGGTAATCGATCACGGCGCAGGCTGGGAAGCCCAATATTGCCATCTCCGCCAAAACAGCCTTGTTGTGAAACCGGGAATGCAAGTACAAAAAGGCACTGTTTTGGGTATGGTAGGAAACTCTGGCTTGGCATCTTTCCCCCACGTACATATCACTTTTCGGTACCAAGGTAAGCCCGTAGATCCGTTTGTCGGCCCAGACGCGAAGTTAGGCTGCAACACCGCCCGCAATCCAATTTGGGACAAGCCGATCGACTATGTTCCCACCGGTTTAATTCGCGCCGGTTTTGCCCCCAAGCCGCCGGATGAGAACACTGTCTGGGCGGGACAATTTTCTGAGACTAAATTACCTGTAAACAGCCCGGTTTTATTGTTTTGGGTGCAGAGTTACGGAGTCCTTAAGGGCGATCGCGAACAATACAAAATCTTTGCACCCGATGGCAAAACTATCGTCAATACCAGCAAGGAAATTCCAGCCCCCAACCGCACTTGGTTGGGTTATGTCGGCAAAAAAAACAGCACAAATTCTCCCCTCATTCCCGGAGTGTGGCGCGCCGAATATCGGTTGACGCGGGGCGATCGGGTTCTGGAAGAAGTTAAGCGAGAAGTTGAATTGCGTTAGTTAGTTAACTGTTGACAGTTGACAGTTGTTAGTTGGTAGGGGCGGTGCCCCCGTGCTCGCCCTGACAGTTGGCAATATTTAATCCCTATCTCCGTGTCAAAATCACTCTCTTGTGCTTCCTTTACATCCGTTATAACGGTTCTCAAGCGTGGTGAGGTATGCGTGCGATGCCTATGCCCTATGCCCCATGCCCTATGCGTACCTCATGTTAGTGAGAAAGGCTATACATCCCGTACATTGCTTGTTGCCGAACTTCCTTCTTCCTACCGAAGATTATTTCAGCAGCCAGCCAAACAGTTCTCCGACACTCAACCGCAGTTCGCTAGCGAAGGACGGCACAGGTAGCAGCATTTCTGGTCGATCAAATACTGCTGTCTGTTGCTGGGGAAGATAAACAAAAACACATTGTTCGTCAGGATCGATCATCCAGCCCATTTGAGTTTCATGATTTAAGCAATGCAGAATATTTTTAGTAACTTTAGTCTGACTTTGGTCTGGCGACAAAATCTCAATTGTCCAATCAGGAGCTAGGGGAAAAGCATTAGCAATTTCGCCATTATCATCGGCGGGAATTCTGTTCCAGACAAATACTGAAACATCAGGCACTGTTGACCTGCCACCAAAGGTACACCGGAGTTCTGGAAATGCCCGTGCAACTTTTTTGGGTTTCAATATAGCGTTAATAAAAATAATTAGTTCACATTGAGTTGCACTGTGTTTTCCCTGTGGCATTGGCTTCTGAATAATTTGATTGTCAATGTATTCGCTGGCAGGTTTAGTTTCTGGGAGTTGGAGAAACTCTTCTATAGTTAAGGATTTTAATCTTGTTTGTACCATTTTAAGTTTACTTATAATTAGGTATAGCCTTTCTCGAAAAAGCGAGGTATGCCCTATGCCCACGGAGGCCTATGCCCATCAGTACCTCATCTTTCTGAACAAGGCTATGAGTATTTTAGCAGTTTACTCTAAGGTAAATTTTCCCAAGCTTGAGCCACAATCTCACTCAGCCAACGCCTTTGAGTCAAATCGAGCAGATTGTCGTCCGCCAGTACCTCAGCCTTTAACTCATCCAAAGACTGCGATCGCGATCGGGCAATCTGAACCACACCCACGATCGCAGATGCCACCAATTCTTCATTCAGCGGCTGCTGTCGCAAAGCAATCATTTCTTGAGGATTCGTAGGAATGGGATAATTCATGATATTGCATACCCAAGGGAATAGATATTCAGCCACTGCGGGGTTTCCAGGCAATTAGCTAAAAATCTGAGAACAATGTAAACTTATTTAAAACTAAATAAGTATTTGGGAGTATAGCCTACTTTGCTCCCTTGTCAACTCCCCCATCTTTATGAATTTATTGAGAATTGAGACATTAAAATGCAAGAAATTCTTTATTTAGAAGTCCCCACACCGGATACAGCAGCCGTCTGCACTTGGTTGCAACAGGAATTCGATCCCGGAATCGGAGAAAAAATTATTACTCCTGACGGTTTTCGCCTGCTTTCCAACGTCACAACAGCCGAATTGGTCAAATCTGGAGCTCAAAATGCTAATCTAAAACCGACATTCACTGGTAGCAATTCCGAAAACCGCAATTCGCGATCGACAGAACTTTCGACCTTTGTCTGGTCAGTCCAGCGTACAACCTATCTAAAAGTCTTTCGTCTAGAAGACGCGCCCGCTGGAGAAAGAAAGTTCCTAGAAGCTCTGAATCTGGCTGTAAGAAACAAGTTTCCAGAGCGATACCCCCAACCCCCTGTCATAGACCTCTCCAAACAGTCAATTTTTGAAGCTCTTGCCCCCTATTACCCCCTCACCGTCAAATACTTCCAAAAAATGCCCAAAGGCGACTACGACCTACAGCGCGTCTACTGGTGGGAGCAGCGCTGGCGTGAAGGTACTCGCAATCCTCAAGCGCCAAAGCAAGTAGTGTTTTTGAAGGAAGAAGGTTCGGCAACGAGCACTGTACAAGATGTAGCGGATGTAACGGATGTTAAGAAGAATGTAAAAAGTACAGTTGCGGTGTCCGATTCTAGGGATACTGTTTACGACTTGATTTATATTGGCGGGGCTTTGGGGGTAATTCACGCCGCAGTCATGGCGAGATTGGGCTACCGAGTGCTGCTGCTGGAAAGAATGCCTTTCGGGCGGATGAATCGCGAGTGGAATATTTCGCGGGATGAAATTCAAAGCTTAATTGATTTGGGTTTGTTTACGGCTGCGGAAATCGAAACTTTGATTGCGCGAGAATACAAAGATGGCTATAACAAGTTTTTTGATGCTAACAATCCGCCCGTTGCTCAAGCCCCAGTCCTGCACACGCCGAAGGTGCTGAATATAGCTTTAGATGGCGAGAAATTGCTGTATTTGGCGGGAGTTAAGCTAACAGAAGCTGGTGGGGAAATTTGGGACGAAACTGAGTTTGTTAGAGCCGATGTTGAAGCGAAAAAAGTAGTGGTTCAGGCCACCCACTTGCCGACAAAAGCCGATCGCACAACCTCCGCCAGACTGCTCGTGGATGCCATGGGTTCAGCTTCTCCCATCGCTTGGCAATTGAACGGAGGGCGGGCGTTTGACAGCGTTTGCCCCACCGTCGGAGCTGTCATTGACGGAGGATTTGAGCCGGGAGTTTGGGATTCCGACTATGGGGATGTTCTCTACAGTCACGGCGATATCTCCCGGGGACGCCAACTCATTTGGGAACTGTTTCCCGCTGCTGGTGGAGAACTCACCGTTTATCTTTTTCACTACCACCAAGTACATCCCGAAAATCCCGGTTCTTTGCTAGAACTGTACGAGGACTTTTTCACTATTTTGCCGGAGTACCGCCGCTGCGATATCGACAAATTGGTGTGGAAAAAGCCGACTTTTGGTTATATTCCGGGGCATTTTAGCAGCAACAGCAGCGATCGCGCCGTGGCAGTCGATCGCCTAATTGCGATCGGCGATGCAGCATCTTTGCAATCTCCATTAGTATTCACCGGTTTCGGCTCCCTCGTCCGCAATCTTTTCCGCTTAACTGACTTGTTGGATACAGCATTAAAACACGATTTATTAAGTGCCAATCACTTAAACCAAATCCGCGCTTACCAGAGCAACGTGTCAGTAACTTGGCTGTTTTCTAAAGGGATGATGGTTCCCACCGGCCGCAGTTTGCCACCCCAGAGAATTAATTCAATTCTCAATACCTTCTTCGGTATTTTGGCAGGACAAGAACTCACCGTAGCCGAAACTTTTATCAAAGATAGAGTCGATTGGCTAACTTTCAATCGATTGGCGATTGAAGCAGCCGGAAAAAATCCTTCTCTCCTGCTGTGGATTTTAGATTTTGTCACCTTGCGCGATGTTTGGCGCTGGTTGGGGAGTTACTTGACTTTTACTCTGTTGGCTTTAGCTAGTTGGTTGTTCGGATGGCTGCCCAGTTTCGCCCGCAAGGTACAGCCTTGGTTGGAACCCAGGTATCCGGGTGTTTGGTTGTGGCTGTTGGCTACCAGCTATGCTCTCACCTACGGTATGGGAAAGGGAAAAAAAGAGTTTTCAGTTGATAATTGTCGTCAGACTTAGGTATGTAGTTGGGCTTCAGCGCTCTTTATAAATATTAGGAAAGAGGGCTAAAGCCCAACAACGTACCAATTACCAACTTGCATTTGCTATCGAAAACTTGGCAATTCAATTTCAGCCGAATGCAGTTTTATTGTCGTCAGACAATTTAGGTACGTAGTTGCGCTTCAGCGCTCTTTTGGGATATCGGAAAGAGGGCTAAAGCCCAACAACGTACCAATTACCAACTTGCGTTTGCTATCGAAAACTCGGCAATTCAATTTCAGCTAGCGATCGACGTTTTTTAGAAGAGCGCAACGGATTGGAAATCAAAGTCAGCCACTCGGGTTGTCCGGGTGCTGTAGGTTTCACCGCACTCGATCGCACTTCCTGAAGCCCAAAAGTTTCAACTGAATTCAAAATTTTAACCGCCTTGGCCAATTCTTGGCTGCCTAAGGTAGGCGCAGCAGTTTCTGGTTCTGGTTCAGGCTCAGCCGCCGGCAGTTGAGGTTCCGCAACCCCAAGGGGCGAGTTTGTTTCTGGCTCAAACGGCTGGTAGGTTTCGGTCTTCTGTAATAGAATGCCGGATGCTTGGGCTAATTTGTTAAGTTCCGTATTGGCGATCGACTCAGGATCGATCGCATATTCAGCAAACGCTGCCTCTACATACTCTTCGGGATCTGACCAAGCTTGGACAGGGGAAGCGTTGAAGGCTGGCGGTAGCGGACTCTGAGAGCTTCTTACCGCCGCTAGCAAGGATTCTAATTGCTTGTGGGCGCTATCCTCCGCATCATGAGGTGGCTCAATAATTGGAGATTTCTGTGGCCTTTCCAGACTTTTTTCCAAAGCAGCTTTAAATTGCAGAGTGTGGCGCTGCTGGCGGTGCAAGCGCGATCGCAATTCCCTGCAAACATTTTCGGTAGCTACTAGCTGGTGAAACTGTTCGTTGTAGCGCTGCACAGTAGCCGCACATTCTCGCTCAACAACCGCTAGCCTGGTTTGGCTGATTGCTAACTGACTGCTTAAACTCTCCACTAAAATTTCTTGACCTTGCAGAGTTTGATGAGAAACTTCCACTTTCCCAAACAGTCGCGTCAATTGTTCTTGAGTGTTTTCTAGCTCAGCAGTCCGCTGTTCTAGTAAAATTTCGCGCTCCTGCAAGTTTTTATGGGACTCTTCGAGAGCTGTTTCTAGCTGAGCGATGCGCTGCAAAAGGTCGCGGTTGCATTCGTGCAGCGCTTGCATGAGGGTGACTGGGGTCGATCCTTTACTCTTAGCCTGTTCGGCATTGCCAAGCAGATTTTTGAGATTGTCTGAAATCACGGGCGCTCCCACCTCTGGCGGCTGTGTATGAGATGGCAAATTGTTCGGGGAGGGTGTTGTGGGAATTGCATCTACGCTGATCGCGTTGGGAAAATCTAGTGTTTGCCAGTCTTCTTCTGGCTGTTGGGGCACCGTTGCGGGAGTATCTGTCGGACGGGGGGCGATCGGCTCAAAACCCCCAGCAGCAGCAAAATTTGACTGCAATCGTTCGTTCTCGGATCGAACAGCAGGGTGGAGTTGGTGCTGACTGGCTCGAAGATCAGCTTCTGACATGGCTTTCTATCCCAATAGTCACAGGGTCTCAAATACAGTCTATCCTTATAGATTCTCCAAAAGGAAGTCCCTGGTTATTGGTTATTGGTCATTGGTTATTGGTCATTGGGCATTGGGCATTGGGCATTGGTCACAAGCAAAATTCTCCGATTGGGGACTCGGACATTCGGGCATTCCGAGATTTCCTGCGATCGGCTAAACTTTAACAACTGCAAAATGTTTGTCAACAATTGCTGCAACTTCTGCCGGTTTGATGCGACTGTAGCGAGTTTTATCCGGCATCACCACTATATTTGGCGCTGCTTTGCACTGTTTGAGACATCCGGTTCCCTGAACAGTCACTTGCTCTTCTAAACCCCGCGCCTTCAAAGCATTTTCTAAAGCTTTACAGATTGCTGCGCCGCCCCGCTTTTGGCAGTCAGATTTTTGACATACTAATATTTTGGTTTGAGTTTTTGCCGCAGCTTTGACAGTTTTAGCTGCGCTAGGAGAGCTGAATTCGGTTTTGCCGATCGCGCCATCGGATGTCAGTACCCCAGCAGGTACGCTGGTAGAGTCGAGGTGTTCGGGCGATCGATCGTTGTGGCCCGGAGCCAGAGTGAGGCTGCTAGCTTTCAGTTTTATTTTACCGTTTTTCAAATTTAGTTCTTTCTCACCTGCAACTATAACTCTCAACCCAGGAGTCAAAACAGGCGCTAAAAATGACCGTAATTCCTTAGAAAGTTTAACAAGGTACTCTACTTTGCGATCGCTGCTAATACGCAAATATTTAAGTTTATAACCATCTTCAATAATCAGGCTGAGGATTTCTCCCTCTAGGCTGAATTCAGAAACTTGCTTGCCACACTTATACATTGTCATAACTCCTGAGTTGACTGTTCGGTGAAAATTATCGAACTTGACAATAAACGTCGCCACTGAAGGTATTTATGCGTTGAATCGCATCATTATTTTTCTTTCAACCTTTAACCTTCTTCCGTCTTTTTACCTTGAGCGAAGTCGAAAGCCCGTCTTCCTTCTTCCTCCTGGCATCCGTTACATCCGTTACAGAATACGTTGCCGAACTTCCTTCGGGCTTTACCCAATTTGCCAGCAGCATTCCAGCAACTGCACCAGTTCGCGCCGAGGGGCACTAACTTGCCTCAACACGCTCATTAGCTGAGCAGCTTGTCTGACAGTGTTGACTTTTACCCGCAAAGGTTGGTCAACCGCACACCAGCAGGGAATTTCGAGTTCTTGCAAGCGTTTGTAAACTTGCCACCTGTCTAGCCAACTAACTTGCACAATCTCAGAAACTTCTAACTCTCGATCGGCTGGATTCATCTTGTGACAACAATAATAATTTGCATTAATTTTTACCCGGACTGATAGCGGGCAGAAGTTAAAAGCCAGATTTCAGAAGAGAATCAAGGATTGTCAAAAGCCCTTTCTGAAAAATTATGCCTTTTGCCTGCTGCTTTCTGCCTTCGGAATATTCGCCCCACATTCAGGAAGCATTCAGAACGAGCATCTTTTTCCAGCATAACGCAACTGCTAATAATTCTCAATAGGTTTTGAAAAAAATTTTGCTATTGTACAAAGTCTGCCACTATCGAGGCAGACCCTGCTTGACTGGTAAATCTAGGGTGCTAGACTAACTCTATTGGCAACAAAACTGCCTATTGAGAGGAAAACACTAATGGCCCAGACTCAGAGTGCATTGAGACCGTTTGGTCACATAGCTGAAAACCCAATTTTGTTAGAACATTCCGTCACTGCACCGATTTGTGAAGGAATGAACGCCCTGCTGGCAAGTTTTCAGGCTCTATACCTGCAATATCAAAAACATCATTTTGTCGTGGAAGGGGCAGAATTTTACTCCTTGCACAAATTCTTTGAAGAAAGCTATGGAGAAGCTCAAGATAGCGTCCACGAATTCGGCGAACGCTTGAACGGATTGGGAGGCATACCAGCAGCCAGCTTTAGCAAGTTAGCCGAGCTGTGCTGTTTCGAGCCGGAAGCCGACGGCGTGTATTCGTGCCGCCAAATGCTGGAACACGATTTAGTCGCAGAACAAGCTATTATCGGTTTGTTGCGGCGCCAAGCATCACAAGCAGACAGTTTGGGCGATCGAGCTACGCGCTACCTCTACGAAAAAATCCTGCTAAAAACAGAAGAGCGAGCTTACCACATTTCCCACTTCCTCGCCCCCGACACCTTAGTGCAATTGAACTTGAATTAACAATTCTTCTTCTTTCTCTTCCTTCGCGCCCTTTGCGCCTTCGCGGTTCGTTAATCTTAGCTCTAAAAAAAGCGAGCAGTCACAACTGCCCGCTTTTTTATACCAAGTGCGTTAAAAATTAAGGAGCTAAAGCACTACCGCGCAACAAGCTACCAATAGTTTTCGCAGTAATCTTCATCTGAATCAAGGGATTAGCCGGTACTACAGTCTTATACAAGTAGCTATCGAATGTGAGCTTCTGCACATCGCGATCGGCACACATTTCCACAAAAGCTTCGCGAGTAGCATCGGAACGGTAGAACACGCGCTGCAAAATGTCAAGCACCTTGTAGGTAATACCGTAAGCCTTATCCCAGCGCTTCAGATACAGCTTAATTTCTTGTTCAGTCGGAATCCGCGCGCCCTTATTGGAAATTTCCACAATAGTTTCAGCGCACATCCGGCCAGACTTCGCAGCAAAATAGATACCTTCGCCCGAAGACTTGGTAACATAACCGGCAGCGTCACCTACAAGAGCAACTCGGCCAACAACCCGGCGGGGACGCGGATGTTCTGGGATGGGGTGAGCTTCCACTTTAATGATTTCACCGCCGAGGAGTTTTTTGGCAGCGCGGGCGCGGACTCCTGCTTGCAGCTTTTTGATATCGGCTTGATTGACTTTCATCGTGCCGGTACCGACGGCTACGTGGTCGTATTTGGGGAACACCCAGGCGTAGAAGTCGGTGGAAACGTCATCGCCGACGTACATTTCGGCTAGACCTTCGTAGTAAGCCATTTTATCTTCTGGCAGGCGGATGCGCTCTTGGAAGGCGATCGCATAATTGTAATCACCAGCATCAATCGCCTTAGCTACGCGGGAGTTAGCGCCATCAGCGCCGATTACCAAATCCACTTTCAGAGTTTTCTGAGTTCCCACAGCGGTGCCGTTGGAGTGGTCGGCGTAGTGGAGAATGTAGGGGTCGGTGTTGTTGCCTGGAATTTCTAAGGTGTGAACAGTACCGTTAATCAGTTTGGCACCTAAGGAAGCAGCCCGATCGCGCAAAAAGCCATCGAGGACTTCGCGGCGGCACATTCCGATGTATTCGTGTTCGTTTTCGATGTTGATATCCACCTCTACGTTGGAGGGGGAAATCATTTTCATTTTTCTGACTTGGCGATCGATAATACTTTGTGGCAAGTCAAATTCTTCAACCATGCACAGAGGAATTGCCCCACCGCAGGGTTTAGCGTTGTCTAATTTGCGTTCAAATAAATAAGTTTCGATGCCTGCTTTTACCAATGTTTCGGCGGCGCAAGAACCCGCTGGCCCCGATCCAACAACTGCAACCCGTAGTGTCAAAGCTTTTCTCCCAATTTTTTCTATAAGTCTTTACCCAGTCAGATGTGATGGTATCACGGAGTTTCTGTGCTGTGGGGTGAGAATCGGAGATTTAAATGAAATGCAACAGAGCTTAACAATTGGATACAAAAATGGGGTTTTTGATGCTGGTTTCTATGGAAAATCTTAAATTTTTTATGGTAGATGAATGCGGATGGACGCTAATGTGCGATCGAATTAAATACAGTGCGATCGAATTAAATACAGTGCGATCGAATTAAATACAGTGCGATCGAATTAAATACAGATGCAGACGGCGGTTGAAACCGCGTCTACACAAACGATGTCCGCCGGACGCCGACTGAAGAAAACAACGTAATTTCCAAACACCCGCCCGGTCTTCAACCCGCGGAGGCGGGTTTTGTTTGTGTAGACGCGGTTTCAACCGCCGTCTGTATTTTGCCATCGTGTGCCGGCCCCGATATCTCGACTGAAAACTGTACGTGGGGTCGATCGAACTCCATGCAATTACGTTACATTTAAATCAAGTAAAGCTCCTATATAAAATTTCAAATTGCTATGCTAGGTAATTTTCAACAAAGCCAATTGCGGATTGAGGTTGAAGCTTCGGAGACTGCGATTCGGGACAGTTTGGTGCGTCCGGTGCAGTTGCAGCAGTGGCTGTGGCCTCAGCAGTTTTCTAAGGGTTTGCCCGAATTGCTCGATCGCGAATTGACATTCACAAGTTGGATAGGCCCGGTAGCGGTGCAGCACTATGTGGAGATTGCAGAGTCAAATTGTCTGCGGCTGTTGTTGAGTCAGGGAATTGACGGGTTTCACGAGTGGTATTGGGGCGACGGTTGGGTGCAGTCTCGGTTGGAGGGAGTGTCGCTGTTACCGCTGAATTTGGGACAAACCGCTAGTTTGTTGCGTTTGCGGGAGTTTTTGACGGGGAAGGGTAAGGGGAAGTAGGGGAGATATTAAAATCATCTCTTGTTCCTTGGCATAGCCAAGGAATCCCTTTCTGGAGGCTGGGCCGACCGTTAAACAAGATTACTGCGGTATCCGACTATCCAGTTTTCTGGCGAGTTCGCGAATGGGAACAGCGGAAACACTGCCATCAATATACGCAACACACACAACCGCAAATACTTTACCGCGCTGAAATCCTACTACATCCATACGCAGAGAAAAACCCTTTACATTCAGTAATGTAGTTGCTCCGGCTGCGAAATTGCCAATCCCGTCGAGATTAGTTAATTGCTGTATTTGTTGTCTGCCAAGGTCTACTCCCCGAGATTGTTGAAATGCACCTGCCAACCCATTAGTTAGCGATCGCGTCAGAGTTTGTGCATTAAAATCGGGTGAATTAAAATCAACTCTGGTGTTTCCAATGCGATCGGGAATAAGATAAGTAGCACCCATGATGATTTGTAATTGAGATATATCCTGAGTATTGGCAAACTGGAAAACTGTTTTAGCAGTAATTTCCTGTAGATTTAAGTCTTTTTTTAGTGCTGCTAGCTCAGCAGATGGGGACTCTTCAAAATTAGGCGGAAGGTCTTGCTTAGTGATTACTGCCTTTGATAAATCTGGTTGTTGGGCAACAGTTTGTATGTCTTCAGCATGACTGACTTCCGGGACAAGACTCCCAGCTAAAATAACACAGGTCAAAAGACTTAAAGCAAACAGCGATCGCTTTTTCATAGTTGGGAAATGAATCAGACTCTTCTACAGACCTTATTGTAAATGTTGTTGGATGCGATTATCCAATTTTCTGGCGATCTCGACAATTGGCACAGCAGCAACATCATCCTCGAAATACACAACTACAATTAAGCTCATTACTCGGCCTCTTACAAATACGACCCTATCCATTCGGGGACGCCGCCCAGGCATTTCAATAAGTCTAGTCTCTCCTAAAGATATATCACCAATATCGTTAGGGATAGGTAGTTCCTTTAATTCTAAAGTTTTGACCTGTCTGCCTAACTGTTGGCTTAATAACTGAGCAGTGTTGTCGAGAGTTAAACTGTGCTGTAATATTTTTCGTAAATCCTGCCTATTTTCTTTAGTGAATCTGAGTCTAGCTTTTGCAAAGTTGTCGCTCAGCAAGTCAGTATAACCCACAATGATTTGACCAGTTATGTTAGTTTCACGCAAAAAAGCAAATTCACCTTTACTTTTTGGGCTCGTTAGATTTTGGATCTCTTGAAACCCAGTAGGTAGGTCTTCTAAGGTAATGACTGTCCTCGATAAATCAATGGGTTCACCAATATTTTGGCTTTGAGCTATATGAAGAAAATGATTTGGCGTGAATGCTTTAGCAGGAAGATCAGTTATAATGACACCAAAAGTAAAAATACCTAAAACTCTGTGCAATACACTTTTCATTGACTTGACCTCAATTAACTATAACTTACCCCAATCTCCAGTCAACATAAATCCCCCCCAGTAAAACGGATGAGAATATTTAGAATTGTGATTCCTGACATCTATTTGAGCTTGACGCAGGGCTTTGGCTTTACCCATCTTTGGTAAATAGGTATAAAAGCGCTGCATCAATATTTTTGTGCTTTCATCATCTGAAGTTTTCCAGAGATTCGCAATAATACTCGGGGTTCCAGCATACATAAAACCTCGGCTAAGAGATGTTATTTCATCTCCGTAATTCACATCTCCTCTTTGAGATGTTATTTCATCTCCGTAATTCACATTTCCTCTTTGACCTTCACAGCCAGTCAATACTACTAAATTTGTTGCTGCTGTTAAATTAAGTCCGTATAAATCGCGTACTTGCAAATTGCCATCATTCTGATTGTCTTTTGCTAAATATATAGTGCTGGATAACGGATTATTTTTATTGTATACGGCGTGTGCAGCTATATGCAAAATTTCATATTTTCCTGCTTGTGATACTACAGCAGTTTCTGTAGCCACTTGCTCCACTAACACTTGAGTTTTCGGGTATATTTCTTTAATCGCTCTTACTTCTTCACCAACACCTGTTAACACAAGTAAGCTCACCTCACTAGGGGGAGTGCTGAGTTGGGGATTTCCCATACCTAGAGCTAGAATTGTGCCAGCAGATGGCTTGCGTTTTCCTCGTAAAAAAGGCAAAATGCTGGCATTAGGAAGCACAAACATAGCATAATCATCTATCAAATTACGCTTGCCATCTGTTAACCCAGGAAAAGGTACTGAGTTAAGCAAATCATGTGGAATAATGCCAATGGTAGAAGTAGTTATATAGGGCTTGATAGGAGCAATCAGCTCTTTGTATAACTCTTGTAAACTAGCTGGATGGGGGTTGTTGTCTCTGTTTGTGGCATCGCCTTCACTCCACCTATCGATAGCTGCTCTTAAATCTTTGCGACTTGCTGGCAAGCGCAGCATTTTCAAACTGTTAGCAGTGATGATAAAAACCAGTGTCCCTCCGTTGGTGACAAAATATTCAACTAGCGTCGTGTCACTGTCTATCTGAGCAATAGCTTTTTGAATTTCACCCAATGAAGCTACCTCAACTCGTTTTAATGAAGCGGTTTCTGGACTCCGATTTTTTAGCTCTAAGTACCAATCTTCATACTGTTTTTCGAGGCTCTCAAGTTGAGGATCTAATGTTTCTCTTATATTGTTGAGTTCCTGATTATTTTGAGCATTGATTAGACGGTTGCGTACAGTAGCAATTTCTTGTTCGAGCCCATCTCCATTTGCTAATAACTCAGCATCCCCGTTTTTTCTAAAATCGATAGAGCCGCGAACATATTGATCTAGAAAAGCTCTGGCTTTGGCGCGTTCAACATAGTTAAAACTTTCTTCATAACGACCTGCTAGAGATAATAGAATGCTCAATCGTTCGGACATTAATCCCTGCATCCTGGCAAAAGATCTTTGATGCTCTTGAACCTTGATACCACCTACAATTTTCTCGTTGACATCAACAGCTTGCTTGTAAACATTAACAGCCTCTTCTAGATTGCCCTGCCCCTCATAGGCCAACCCAATAAGAGTCAGTGTCATTGCTTTTAAGGTGAAGTTGCGAGTTTCCTGCCAGAAAAGAAGAGTAGGTTGTAGGGACTTAATAGCTCCAGCAAAGTCTCTCAACCCCTGTTTAGCAAATCCAATATGAAACAGACAGGAAGCCTCTTGGAGGCGGGAACCTGTAGCTCGGTAAATAGTTAGTGCAGCTTCCAGTTTTGAGATAGCTTCGTTGAATTTACGCTGGTAAAATAGCTTCAGACCTTCATCCAATAGCATATCGGCTTGCGATCGCGAATTATCAGCCTTATATACGGGCAGGGATGCTGCTAGAAGTGGGAAAATAGCTGGAGATAGTGTTGCTATTATCAGGCTAATTCCGATCGAATACCAAAATTTTATCCTCACGCTAACCTCTACTGTTTAGGAACTTAATTTCTTAATCTGGTCTTGCAGTTCGATAAGCCGCTGCTGGTTTCCTAATTTTTTGTATAGCTCTAAGGCGCTTTTGAAATTCTCGATTGCTTTAGCTTTATCGCCCAGCGTCACATAAACTTGACCTAACCCTGATTGTGCTGCTGCTAGTTCTGCTAATTCTTGATTAGAATTAGCCAGCTTCACTGCCTGCAAATAATAGGGTAGAGCTAGAGAAGCCAGTCCAACCTGCTGGTAGAGGTCTCCCAACAAGCGATGTACGGCTGGCGTTTGACTTTTAATAGCTAGCGGTTCAAGTAGTTCAATTGCTTCAGCTCTCAAGTAATATCCAGTGTAAAGATAAGCCACTAACAAAGACTTAGTTTCCTCAGGCAACTGCTGTTTAGAAATCAGAGCCGATGCAGATCTCACATCATCAGCATCCTTGGCATCCAACACTCTAAACTCTACAGATACTTGTTCCTCTACAGAAGATGATCCATCTTCTGCTTTCACAATTAATGAGTATTCTACTCCTGGTTCCAATGGAGGTTGATCGGACGGATAGGGAAGTTGGTTATCCGTCACGTTTTGTTTCTGCCAAATATCTTTGTTCAAGCTTCGAGATGTCAGGCGCACGGTGTAACTTTTTCCGCCCCGTATAGGACGGTTCCACCGAAATGTTGGTCTGTTCGTCAGCAAAAAGGTATTGCGGGGACTGATGATGTATGGAATGCGATTGCTTTGTCCGCCACGATAGTTAGCAGGATCGTTAGGACATGGCCTGCACCTAGCTAGCAGCCATCCTCTCTTTTCTTGAGAGATCCGCGTGTCAGCAGTCGTGTCGGCAACAGGTGCTGCTACCGCCAGCGTTGCTTTTGACCATTTGAATCCCTCAGTTTCTATATTTATGGTTGCCAAAATCAAACTTAAGGCAATTAAAATAGATCGGTTGCATTTCATTTTTGAGTATTTTGAAGTTGCAGGCGCTTTTGTGCCTGATTCTTCCAAATTTTCTCATCTGGGTTGTCTTCAGAAGCATATCTTAAGCAATTTTTCCATTTTTCTCCAACTTCTACTTTATTCCCCTGGATCTCTAGTATCTGTGCCAACAGGCAATACGCGGGCGCACGCTTCCCATCCAAGGCAAGAGACTTTTGCAAATATATTTTAGCTTCCTCGTATTTTTCTTGTTCCTTCAACGCCAATCCGAAGTTTTTCAGCAAGGCAGATTCTACTGCCTTATCCTTAGTTAACTCTAGACCCTGTTTGAGGAGTGCAATAGCAGCAGAATACTGTTTTTTGTGAATGTACAATCGTCCCAAGTTGTTGTAAGGTTTGTCATAATCAGGTTGTAAAGCAATGGCTTTTTGGTATTCTGCCTCGGCCAATTCCCACTTAGCTCGTTTTTCGTGAACTTTTCCCAGACTGAAATAAATTTCTGCAAAGTTGGGATCTAGAAATAGTGCCAAACGATAGTATGACTCAGCTCGCTCCAAATCACCTGCTTGGAAACTCTCAAATCCGCGATGATAGAAGTTAAAAGGAATTCGCTGCAAAAAATACCGCCCGCTAAAGAAACCTAGTGGCAACAACACCCCCAGTGCGATCGCTGCCTTAATGACACTGGAAATGTTGATTAATTTAGCAATGCCATGTTTTAAACTAGCGGAGAGTTTTTTTTCAATTTTATCTCGATTATTTACAGACAAATCAGTTGGCTTATCTTCTACTACAGAAGGTTCTTTTTCTAGCGTTGCCAAATATTTCAAAATAATTTGCGTATCTTGAGGTCGCTCCCTATGTAAAGGAGCTATCATTCGATCGATTAAATTAGCTAGATTCTCGCCGACTGTAGGAGCATGATGTCGCCAAATCAACAGATCATCATCATCTGTATCAAACTGTTCTGGAGAGATTCCCGTTAGCAGGTAAACCAATGTGCAGCCCAAGGCAAAAAAATCAGATTGTTTAAGAGGTTTTCCCTTCCTTTGCTCCTGGGGCGTGTAACCGGCCGTCCATAGCTTTGTCGCATCAACATCGTCAACTAATTTGGCAATATAAGTATCAGTGATTTGCTTGACACCACCAAAATCTATCAGCACTAGCTGTCCGTTTGGTTTTAGCATAATGTTGGGAGGCTTAATGTCACGGTGAATATAATTATGCTGATGCAAATATTCCACTATTTCTAGCAGTTGTTTTAACCACTCTATAGCTTGTTTTTGGGTAATAAACTTATCATCTCTCTCCCGCCGCCAATTCTCTAAATTTTGTCCGTCAATTTTCTCCATTACCAAGCAGTGCCTAGTATCAATTCCATCTTGCCAAGTAAAATAGCAGTCGGATTCAACTCTGGGAATGCCTGGATGATTCAGCCGTTTTAATATCTCAGCTTCTCGCTGAAATAAAGAGAGAGCTGTTTGTCTCTTTTCTGAATTATATAAACTATCTAGATTAAGAAGTTTTAGAACCTTTAGTGTCCCTTCGTCATCAACTTCATAAGTTTTACCAAAGCCTCCTTCACCGAGTAACCGCACAATGCGATAGCGATTTTTAACAACTGTTTCCGGTTTAATCATGACAGTTTTTATGTAGTTAATTGTTATTAAATCGATTGAACATGTACTTTTTAATTATAGGTCGCAGGGTGAAAAGGCTGTTACCACCGACATTGATTTTTTCAATTAGCGATCGCCATTCCAAAGATTGGAGAGCGTCCGTTACTTGCGAGCTGGAGGGAGAGGAAGGCATATTCTCCCGCAATTGCGATCGCGTCAGGGGTTGAGAAGCAAGTGCAAGCTGGTACATCACTTCAATTTCTACTCTAGAAATTCGCTGAAACTGTCGGTCTAATTCTTCCGTTAGTTGATTGCCGAGAAAAGTTGTATTTTGCCCCAAAAAATCAGTAGCTCTGCCATTAAAGATTTCTAAAATCGTTGTTGCCACAATTTTGAGCAACAAAGGATTACCTTCGTAGCGATCTATGAGGCTAGTCCATTCCGGTTCTTCAACTAGCTCTCTGTCTCTGAGGATTTGCTTAGCTGCGTCTTTTCTTAAACCATCTAACTTATAATAGCGAACCGGGCTGTTTCTGTCTGCCATCAAATCAATTACCCTCAATTTTTCAGAACAAGTAAGCACTAAGCAGCTTTGATGGCTCAATTCCCCTATCTGTCTGAAGAATTGCCCGTAATCCTGATATCCTTCTCGATATCTTCCGGCTAACTGACTGGTTTCCAGAATTGTTTCCACTCCATCCAGTATTACCAGACACCGGTGCGATCGCAAACATTCCATCAGTCGCGAAACGTCACTGACTGAGGTACCTGGCAACGTTGTTTCTGTACAGTCAGAAAAGGATTCGAGCAAGTCAGCGAGAATGTTTTGCAGCGGTGGAGATCCCCTGAGACTTCGCCAAATAACAAATTGAAAGCTGTCTTGAATTTGCCGTCCCAACTTCACAGCGATCGCCGTTTTACCCACTCCCACCATACCTCCCAACGCCACGAGGCGACAGCGATCCGTTACTATCCACTTCTCCAAGGTGTTTAGTTCATCCGCGTATCCGTAGAAAACCGAGAGTTCCGGTGCATCATCACTCCAAATCTTCCGCTGTAGAGGTTTTAGTGAGTGCTGTTGGCGCGATCGCACCTTCAGTGGGGGTTCAATCACTATTCTGAGAGTGTTTTTAGTCACTGGTTCTCCTATAACCTCTGAGAGTAGCTTCCACAGCTTAGGTGCCAGCATTTTCTTTATATAGTCAGTGCTATAGCGAGAAATTTCCATATCATCGTATTCCTGACCCTCCCAAGAGCGTCTAAAAATCTCCTTTTGCTGAGGACTTAAGCCTTGTCCTCTACTTTCAACAACCCAATTATCCAATAAAATTAACAAGTTTTCAATATCCACAGTTTAGCCAAATCTCAAGGTTGCTATTCATTGTACTTAATTTTATGAACTTTATGAACTAACTGTATGAACTGAGGATGAATTGACTGATAAAGACCATGAACTTTCACTATTTACTTTTTACTTTATAAAGTAGACGCTTAACAAAGAAGTTACTCAAAACAAATCAGCAGGACAGGTAATTATATGTCTTACCCTTTCACCCCTGATGACCGCCAAAACTTGCTGGCATCTGCCAACCCTCCCATCCCAGGTTTGAATGACACCCTTGAAGCGAACAAAGGAATTATTCCACAGTTAGATCCTAACCGCTTCTTAAGAGGTGGTGCTAGCCAAGAAGCTAACATCACGACTCTAACACCAGACAATAACGAAAACTTTATCTTGTCTAACGCACCGTTGCCGTTCCAGACAACAGATTTCTCACTAGCCGATGTTAGCACGATCGCAACCGCTCCCTCTGTAGATTCACTAACGGGTGAGGCAATGCCAAAGGTTTACGAGGAACTCAAGAACTTTGCCACCGATCCAGATTTTACGGCTAAGATGAATGAGGCTTTTGGGGATAGTTGGGATACTGAGAAAGCGAAAGCCTTAACACAAGAATGGATCGGCGACGATTTTAGTGGTATCCCACAGGTGAAGGTTATCTCTGAATCTGAAATTAATGGAGCGAATGGGGCTTTTGCTGCTGCGACGGATACGATTTACTTATCTAAGGAATTTTTGGATCGGAATGTGGGGAACCCGACGGCGATTGTCGATGTGTTGCTCGAAGAGATAGGTCACTCTGTTGATTCGCACTTGAATATTACGGATTCACCGGGAGATGAGGGGGCAATTTTTGCGGCGGTTGTTCAAGGGAAGGAATTGAGTCAAGGTGAGCTTCAGGACTTGAAGGGTGAGGATGATCGTAGCAGTGTCGTGATAGACGGACACCAATATCTAGTAGAGAAGCAGTTGAGTTCATTTCCGATCCAAGGTAGCATTGGTTCTTTTTACAACAGAAATCCAGCTATAGCTAGCCAGTTGGGTAAAGCTACCAGTGCTGAATACCAATTTGTATATAGTAAATGGCGACAAAACTTCCAAAATGGTGCAATCTTTCATTCCGCCAATGGTACTTTCTCTGTTCGCGGTAGCCTGGGCAATAATTACCTGAATTTAGGAGGTCAAAATAGTCAGCTAGGCTTGCCTACCAGTGAAGAATCGCATCTTGGCAACGGCAATTGGCGACAAAATTTTGAGAAGGGAACTCTCGATTGGCTGAATAATGGTACGGCTAAAGTCACCCTCTATTCGGGAAATAATAGTCAATTACCTACTAGCATACAACAGGCTGATCCTTTCTTCAAGCTTCAATACCTTAATGCTAAATATAATCCAAATGGACCTAACGGCAGCAATAACTGTGGTCCTGCTAGTTTAGCTATGATTTTGAAGATGCTTGGTAAAGAACCAGCTAATATCAGCGTTGAAACTAGCATAGACTATGCACGGGCCCAGATGTTTGGATATTCCAATAGTGTCAAACAAGGTTTGAATGTGCTGGATTTAGACAGACAAAGCACTAACTGGGATCAAATCAAAGCAGGAATCACAAAGACAGGTGGTAAACCAGAAGATTTACAAGGATGGGATCAGTTAGATCAATCTCTTAATCAAGGAAAGCCTGTTATATCTTGGGGATTTTTACGACCTGAGTGGCGTCAACAGTTCCCGCAAAGAGTGGGTGATGGCTATACACCACACCTCAATGCAATTCTCGGAAAAACAACTGATGGCAAATATATCGTTGCCGATCCAATGCACCAGGGAGGTCCTGTTGCAATGACGAAACAGCAACTTTCTGTTTTCTATTGGCAGCCAGATCGAGGCTCCTACCAGCCTGTATTCATCGCTTTTGGCAAAAAGTAACGTTAGCAGATATCAGTGCTACCTAACTGTGACTGACTAAAGATAGCGATCGCCTTCCTCATCCGACGGGCGATCGCTCCTATTACTCTCGCTTGCGAATCCATTCAAATCCACGTAAACCTATGTCTAATCAGAGTCAAAAAATGTCGAAAAGCACTACAAAAATTACGGTTTTAGGAGCTACATTTTCCATCCTAGCAACTCTAGTGTCATTTCCCCTTGTGGCTTTAGCCAACAACTGGGCTGGTCCAGAAAGAAGAGGGTCTTGTTTCATTCCCAGAGCTGAATTTAGCTTTGAATGCAAGTTTGGCCCCTATAACTCAGATAAACAGATTGGTGGTTTCTATGTCAATCCAGAGCAGACTGCTGGCTATACGGGTCCTATGCCATTTCGGTATAGGGTCAATGGTGGTAATTGGCAAGAGACTGTGCTTATTATGGGTCGAACTGGTAGTAATTACATCGATTTTGGCAATGGAGTGTCTAGTTTCGAGTTCCTATTTCCCCGTTCTGTGCGTACTCCTTTAGGAACCGGAGAAAGCACCATCAATTTTACTATGAATTATGACCTAGATTGATAGTAGTGGGGTGCGTCATATCCCGTTATATTATCGGCAAATTGAATAACTCTTGGCTGACGCACCCTAC
The DNA here is from genome assembly GCF_013299185.1 of Microcoleus sp. bin48.metabat.b7b8b9.023. GTDB lineage: Bacteria > Cyanobacteriota > Cyanobacteriia > Cyanobacteriales > Microcoleaceae > Microcoleus. Next base: position 31,457 of record NZ_JAAFKG010000047.1, read on the forward strand.
AAGTTTTAGCTACTGTGCAACAAGCGTCTCGCCTGTCCATCCCTGCGGTTCAATTCCCCCTACCTAGCCCGCACAACCAGCACCGAACAAGGAGCCTCAGCCACAACCTCAGCACTCACCGAACCCTCCAAAATCCGCTTCAAACCTGTTAAACCCCGACAGCCGATCGCTATTAAATCCGCTTTATAAATATTCGCCAAACGTAAAATCTCCTCGGCCGGTTCCCCCGCAACAATCTCCAACTCACTCTCGCAAGGCAAAGTTTCCTGATAAGATTGCAACAACTTCTCTACTTCTCGGTAAGCAATCTCATTTCCCTGAGCGTGAGGTCGATCGACCACCGCATCAAAATCTAACGTATCAGAACTCACAACATGAACTAAAATCACCTTCGCCGTCGGTTCTAGTTTAAACTGTCCCACAGCTTGCAAAACCTGTGCTGCAAACTCAGAATTGTCGATCGCCACCAAAACAGTATTCAATACAATGCACCTTTAAATATCAGATATTAGACTTTAAACTTCTCATTGATATTCGCCTACTTTCCCCAATTTAGCGCTTCCCACCAACAGCATCATTACTACACAGAAACCCGGTTTCTTAACATAATTGCCTAATTTTAGCAAGATATTGGAAGAAACCGGGTTTCTTAAGCCCGAAGTGCTTCAACAGTTGACAGTTGACAGTTGACAGTTGACAGTTTGAGAGCGACCTCTACCTAGAAGTCAGAGGATTGGAGTAATGAATAGTCTGATTTTAATTTCTCCCTCAAAGACTTGGGGCTTTCAACCAATTCTTTCTGGTAAATCTCGATCGCCAACCTCAAATGTACCATCTAAAACTCATCATCCCCCTCATTTTCAGTCCGCAAGCGCACCGAATCAGCATGAGAAGGTAAACCCTCAGCTTCGGCCAACACATTAATCGCCCTACCCACCTTCTTAAGTGCAGCCGGCGAATATTGAATCAAACTCGAATGCTTCATAAAAGTTTCCACACCCAGCGGCGAAGCATAGCGCGGAGCACCAGAAGTCGGCAAAGTATGATTCGGGCCAGCCAAATAATCGCCCACAGCTTCCGGTGTGGAACAGCCTAGGAAAATCGCCCCAGCGTGCCGAATTTGGTCGAGCAAAGCCCAGGGATCTGCCACTTGCAATTCCAAGTGTTCGGGAGCAAACTCGTTAGAGAGTTCCGCCGCCGCTTTCAGAGAATCAACCACTACAACTAAACCGTAATTGATGATCGCCTTTTCCGTCAAAGTCCGGCGCGGGTGATTTGTCAACTGTCTGTCAACCTCAGCCACCACCTTCCTAGCCAACACTGAATCCGCCGTCAGCAAAATCGCCGACGCCATCGAATCGTGCTCGGCTTGAGCCAACATATCCGCAGCTACGTGTACGGGATTCGCCGAAGCATCAGCAATAATCAGCACCTCCGACGGCCCCGCCAGAGAATCGATCCCGACAGTTCCGTAAACCAGTTTTTTCGCCAGCGTTACGTAAATATTCCCCGGCCCAGTAATTAAATCTACCTTGGGAATAGTTTCTGTACCGTAGGCCAAAGCTGCGATCGCCTGGGCCCCACCTACCCGATAAATCTCATCAACTCCCGCCTCCTGAGCCGCTACCAGCACCGCAGGATTCATTTTCTTCTCCTGTCCGGGGGGAGTACACATCACCAGTTTCGGAACCTTGGCGACCTTCGCAGGCACCGCATTCATGATTACCGAGCTGGGATAGGACGCCTGACCGCCAGGGATGTAAATTCCCGCGCGATCGACTGGCGTGTAGCGCTTGCCCAAAACAACCTCGTCATCACCAAACTGCACCCAAGACTTGGGGACGCGCTGTCGGTGAAACGCTTCTACCTGTTTGCAAGCCAACCGGATGGCATTTAATAATTCTTTCGATATTTGCTGATAAGCAGCATCCAATTCGGCGCCACTCACGCGCAAATCCGCCGCATTTAGAGTCATGCGGTCAAATTCAGCAGTATATTGCAGCACAGCCTGATCGCCTTTGCGTCTTACAGCTTGCAGCACCTCCCGCACGGTGGCTTCTTTGTGAATAACAAGTTCGTCGTGGGTGCGATCGCAGATTCGTCGCAGTTCAGCTTGCGCCTCAACCCACTGAGTAATAATTCGCAGCATGGAGATTAGGAATGCCGTCAATAATTCACGCTTGATTTGCTTGACAATTGGGGATTTTTGTGACTATCTCCTGGATAAGTCAGCCACCACCAGTCCACAAGCTTAAACCGCGAGTCTCGCGGCTGTTTCAAAGGCTTCGTTTCCCATCGTCAGTGCAGCGTTTAAATCTCTGTCGAGGATTTTTTTGCCAAACTGACGACAAGTCACAACCTTCCTTGAGGAATTGCCTTTGATACTCCCCAGCCCTAAAGGGACGGAGATTCTTGAAGAGTTCGTATTTGAACTTTCAAAGGCGAAATCAAAGCGCCTCTACCCACTCAGCTTAGACAAATCCAAACTTTGCGTATACTTTTAGCTTTTTTATGTTTTCGGAGTCCATCACTAATGCCAAAGATACGGTACGCTCAACAACCTGCCTTTTGTTTGCCCTTTAACTATTCCGAATCAAGTCGGATATGTCCGTTGCCGGGATTTCACCGCACTAGGTTGTTTCAACACGCAGATGGTTATTCTTACTTGCTACTTGAATTATATCAAATACTCAAGGCGGTTGAAACCGCCGCCGACTTATCCCCGTGTCTGAAGCCAGGGGCACGGGAGGCTCGTTTTTTGGTCAGAGAACCGGGTGCACAGAGGGGGAGGGAGGAGGGGAGGAGGGGAGGAGGGGGAGAGGGGGAGAGGGGGAGAAGGAAAAAATCTTCCCTCTTCCTTCTTCCTTCTTCCTTCTTCCCTCTTCCCTCTTCCTTCTTCCTTCGACGAAGCCCAAATAACCCGTACTCTTTGTTATAGCTTAACTTGGATTTTTCAGGGAATGGGATTTTGAGCCGAATCGATGCTATATTAGTTTTTTCGACACCTGATAATTTTTTATAAAAAAACGCCAAGTTATTGTATACTTGAAAATTGCGCGCAATAAACCGTGACTTTAACTCGTGACGGTGTGAAACCCCGCAAGACGCCTCGATCGCACCCTTGTCATACCTTTGGGTATCGTCAGAGGTAAAAAAAGGGCAGTTAAATGAGTCAATTAAAAATTATTGCGCGATCGCTCTTGAAAAAGTAGCCCCAGGCTCAGCTTGAATCCGATCGATCGGCTCATGGCTGACTCAGCTTTAAAAAAATCAAGCTTTTTGCGGCTCCCACCCGAAAAGATTGTCCCTCAAAATCTCCGTGTCTTGAGACTATCTTGAGACTATGATGTATCAATCAATACCTACTTCCACAAACTGAACTATGGCAAATATTAAGTCCGCCGTCAAACGAGTCAAAATCGCCGAGCGCAACCGCTTGTACAACAAGTCGTACAAGTCAGCGGTAAAAACTTTGATGAAAAAGTATTTTGCAGCCGTCGATAAATACGCCGCATCTCCGACACCAGAATTAATGCAAGAAGTCCAGCAGCGGATGTCTGAGGCCTATAGCAAAATAGACAAAGCTGTGAAAAAAGGTGTATTGCACCGTAACAACGGCGCTCGCAAAAAGTCCCGCTTGGCAAGAACCCTCAAGCCACACGAAACACAAGTAGCATCCTAAGACAGAAGAAGGAAGTTCGGCAACGATCAATGTACAAGATGTAACGGATGTACAGGATGGAAGTCCGATGGAAGTCGGAAGAAGGAAGAAGTTCGGCAACGGATTTTGTAACGGATGTAACGAATGTAAGGGATGGAAGTCCGATGGAAGTCGGAATAAGGAAAAAAGCAGCAGGAAGTAAGGAAGAAGGGAAAAAGTAGCAGGAAGCAAGGAAGAGAGAAGATTTGTTCCCTCTCCCCCTCTCCCCCTCCCCCAATCTCGCACTCCCCCCTCCCCCAATCTCGCACTCCCCCACTCTCTCAGTCTCCAATTCGCCCATGCAGCTCATCGATACTCACGTTCATATCAACTTTCAGACTTTCAAGTCGGAGTTAGAAGCCATTCGAGAACGCTGGCGCGAAGCTGGTGTAGTTCGATTGGTTCATTCTTGTGTAGAGCCCGAAGAGTTTGCTGGAATTCAAGCAATTGCCAATCAGTTTGCAGAAGTCTCTTTTGCGGTGGGGCTTCATCCCCTAGATGCCGCCAAGTGGAAAGACGAAACTGCAAGCCTGATTAGGGAATTGGCAAGTTCTGACTCTCGGGTAGTGGCGATCGGCGAAACAGGACTAGACTTTTTTAAGGCTGACGATCGCGAACACCAGTTTAAAGTGTTTGAGGCACAGCTTGAAATTGCCCGGGAACTTGACAAACCAGTCATTATCCACTGCCGCGACGCCGCCGCCCCGATGGCCGAAATGCTGCGGAACTTTTGGGAAAGACGCGGCCCGGTGCGCGGGGTGATGCACTGCTGGGGAGGCACGCCAGAAGAAACCCAGTGGTTTTTAGATCTGGGTTTCTACATCAGTTTTAGCGGCACTGTCACCTTTAAAAAAGCCTTGCAAATACAAGAATCAGCTTGTATGGTAAATAGCGATCGCATCCTAGTCGAGACAGATTGCCCTTTTCTCGCGCCCGTACCCCAGCGGGGAAAACGCAACGAACCAGCCTACGTCTACTACGTAGCCGAGCAAGTTGCTAAATTGAGAGGAGTTTCTCTGTTAACTTTGTCCCAGCAGACAACCGAAAATGCCTGTCAGCTATTCGGGTTGTCACTTTAGTTGCTAGCGCATAGAGAAACGAGGAAAACAGGTGGAGTTCGGGGCAAAAGATAGGAAAAATCCCATCTATATCCCGATCCAAAAAACCGGATTCATCCTTAATCTCAGATTCTTTGGGAGTTGCCGTAGTGCGATCGGATTTGCGTCCTATAATAATAAAAAGAACCGACCGATCGGGCGATCGCTTGCTCTGGGAGCCGTCGCAGTCGCCGAACTGCTAGCTTGGGCGAGGGCGCGCTAACCTTCCGGGCAGACAAAAACGTCAAGCAATACCTCAAACTTACACTCAATTTTACACATTACAAGCAACTTGGAACCTCAGCAATTTGGCAATAGCTGTAAAGTCAATTTTAGGAGTCAAATGTGTAAGGGATTTACCCTGGAGTACCAAGAGATCGGAGCTAAAAGAATCTCGATCGCAGGCAGAACCCGCACAAAAATAATGCGAGCAACCAATAAAAATAACCGTTGCAGCAGTTGGTAGGCGATCGAAAACATCATATAAATTCTCTCACACAATCCATCAAAAAAACGCAACAAGGTAAAAACGCCAAGCCTTGGCGCCATGTAAAAAGCTAGAGCCACTGCGGAAAAAGGACACCCATGACGACTAAAGATTACACAGAATTCGCCTTCACCTTGCCCGACTTGATCGAAATCCAGCGGGCAAGTTTTCGCTGGTTCCTAGAAGCCGGACTGATTGAAGAACTAGACAGCTTCTCCCCGATTACAGACTACACGGGAAAGCTGGAACTCCACTTCATCGGTAAAGACTTCAAACTCAAGCGCCCGAAATACGATGTAGACGAAGCTAAGCGCCGGGACAGCACCTACTCGGTGCAAATGTATGTCCCCACCCGCTTGATTAACAAAGAAACAGGCGAAATCAAAGAGCAAGAAGTCTTCATCGGCGATTTGCCGTTGATGACCGAACGCGGCACTTTCATCATCAACGGTGCGGAACGAGTCATCGTCAACCAAATCGTCCGATCGCCCGGGGTATACTACAAATCAGAAACCGACAAAAACGGCCGCCGTTCCTACAACGCCAGTCTGATTCCCAACCGCGGCGCGTGGCTCAAGTTTGAGACGGACAAAAACGATCTCGTCTGGGTGAGAATTGACAAAACCCGCAAGTTGTCAGCCCAAGTGCTGCTCAAAGCCCTAGGCTTGACGGACGGCGAAATCTACGACAGCCTGCGCCACCCCGAATACTTCCAAAAGACGATCGAGAAAGAAGGACAATTCGGCGAAGAAGAAGCTTTGATGGAGCTCTACCGCAAACTCCGTCCGGGTGAACCCCCCACCGTAGCTGGTGGCGAACAGCTCCTCAACTCGCGCTTTTTCGACCCCAAACGCTACGATTTGGGCCGGGTAGGCCGCTACAAACTCAACAAAAAACTGCGGTTGACAGTCCCCGATACAATGCGGGTACTGACATCCCAAGATATCTTGACGGCGATCGACTATCTTATAAACCTGGAATTCGACATCGGCTCAACGGATGACATCGACCACTTAGGCAACCGTCGCGTCCGCAGTGTGGGCGAACTGTTGCAAAACCAAGTGCGCGTCGGATTGAACCGCCTAGAACGGATTATCCGCGAACGGATGACCGTTTCCGATGCCGACGCCCTCAGCCCTGCTTCCCTAGTCAACCCAAAACCGCTGGTAGCAGCAATCAAGGAATTCTTCGGTTCCTCGCAGCTATCCCAGTTCATGGATCAAACCAATCCTCTAGCAGAACTGACCCACAAACGCCGGCTGTCCGCCCTCGGCCCAGGAGGCTTAACTCGCGAACGCGCAGGTTTCGCAGTGCGGGACATTCACCCGTCCCACTACGGCCGGATTTGCCCCATTGAAACACCAGAAGGCCCCAACGCCGGACTGATCGGTTCTTTGGCAACCCACGCCCGCGTCAACCCCTACGGCTTCATCGAAACCCCATTCTACCCAGTCGAAAAAGGACAGGTACTGCGGGATAAAGCCCCGGTATACATGACAGCCGATGAAGAAGACGACTTGCGCGTCGCCCCCGGAGACATCAGCCTCGACGAAAACAACAACCTCTTGGGCGAAACCGTAGCTGTTCGCTACCGCCAAGAATTCACCACCACCACCCCGATGCAGGTGGACTACATGGCGATTTCGCCAGTGCAAATCGTCTCCGTCGCCACCTCCCTGATCCCGTTCTTGGAACACGACGACGCCAACCGAGCTCTGATGGGCTCGAATATGCAGCGGCAAGCTGTGCCGCTACTGAAACCAGAACGCCCCCTCGTGGGTACGGGCTTGGAAGCTCAAGCCGCCCGAGATTCCGGGATGGTGGTAGTTTCTAAGGTCAACGGCGAAGTAATTTACATCGATGCTACCCGGATTATTGTCAAGCCCCTGGCGGTAGATGCAGAGTCGAATTCCAGCGAAGAACATTTCATGATTCGCGAATACGACGAGCTCAAAGCCAAACAGCCCTCGGTGTGGAAGCAAAAATATGCCGGCTGCATCGAACACGAATTGCAAAAATATCAGCGCTCTAACCAGGATACCTGTTTAAACCAGCGTCCTTTGATCTATGAGGGCGATCGCGTCGTAGCAGGTCAAGTGCTCGCCGACGGTTCCTCCACCGAAGGCGCCGAACTCGCCCTGGGTCACAACATCCTTGTAGCATATATGCCCTGGGAGGGATACAACTACGAAGACGCCATGCTCATTAGCGAGCGTTTGGTGTACGAAGACGTATACACCTCGATTCACATTGAGAAATACGAAATCGAAGCCCGCCAAACCAAACTCGGCCCTGAAGAAATCACCCGGGAAATTCCCAACGTCGGGGAAGACGCGCTGCGCCAGCTAGACGAACAGGGCATCATCCGCAAAGGTGCTTGGGTAGAAGCCAGCGACATTTTGGTAGGGAAGGTGACTCCGAAAGGCGAATCCGACCAACCCCCCGAAGAAAAACTGCTCAGAGCAATCTTCGGCGAAAAAGCCCGAGACGTGCGCGACAACTCCCTCCGCGTCCCTAACGGCGAAAAAGGCCGCGTGGTGGACGTGCGGGTTTTCACCCGGGAACAGGGCGACGAACTGCCCCCCGGCGCCAACATGGTTGTCCGCGTTTACGTAGCCCAAAAACGCAAGATTCAAGTCGGCGACAAAATGGCCGGCCGCCACGGTAACAAAGGTATCGTCTCCCGGATTCTGCCGATGGAAGATATGCCCTACCTACCCGACGGCACCCCGGTTGACATCGTACTCAACCCGTTGGGCGTACCGTCGCGGATGAACGTAGGTCAGATTTTCGAGTGCTTGCTGGGCTGGGCCGGCGAAAATTTGTCGATGCGGTTCAAGATGGTGCCGTTTGACGAAATGCACGGCGCTGAAAAGTCGCGGGAAACCGTTCACGGCAAATTAGAGGAGGCGCGCGAAAAAACTGGTAAACCTTGGGTATTTAACGAAAAACACCCAGGCAAAACTATAGTTTACGACGGCCGCACCGGCGAACCGTTCGATCGCCCCGTAACAGTCGGCATCGCCTATATGCTCAAACTCGTCCACTTGGTAGACGACAAAATCCACGCCCGGAGCACGGGGCCTTACTCGCTGGTAACGCAGCAGCCTTTGGGCGGCAAAGCGCAGCAGGGGGGTCAGCGGTTCGGAGAAATGGAAGTTTGGGCTCTCGAAGCGTTCGGCGCAGCTTATACTTTGCAAGAGTTGCTGACTGTCAAGTCGGACGATATGCAGGGTAGAAATGAGGCTTTGAATGCGATCGTCAAAGGCAAAGCTATTCCCCGCCCCGGTACGCCGGAATCCTTCAAAGTGCTGATGCGGGAGTTGCAGTCTTTGTGCTTGGACATTGCCGTGCACAAGGTGAATACGAACGACGAAGGCAGCGAGCACGTAGAAGTGGATTTGATGGCGGATGCTGGCGGGCGGCGATCGCCCTCCAGGCCTACCTACGAATCGCTTTCTCGCGACGAACTCGACGAGGATTAGGAATTAAAGATTTTAGATTTTTTGGCAACATTCAATCTAAAATCTTTAATCGATACTCTCAAATGAAAATGCCTCAACAGTGTTCGTACCACTGTTGAGGCGAATCAACGCTCTAACTAAGGAGATGCGCTGACATGATCATTGTAACAGTTATCCCCGGAATTGAAGGAGAATTCGATCGGGAGACAGGCTGTATTAACTGGCAAGGCAGTAAGTTTAAAAACGGTTACGGGCGCAAGTGGCTCGATGGCAAAACGGTATTAGTCCACCGCTTAGTCCTCGAATCGAAAATAGCAGGATTCCTCGATTCCGGTTATTTTGCTTGCCACACCTGCGACAATCGAAGCTGCATCAACCCGGAACATCTCGTAGCAGGGTCTGCGGCTGAGAATACCGGACAGATGATGGGGCGCGATCGCAAAACTCCCAGACGCAAAAGTATTCCGGGAATTGATAAATTGTCCATCCAACAACTGCGCGAAATTCAGACTAAATATTTATCGGGAAAAGTCAAGAACCACCTAGCAAAAGAGTATGGGGTACAACATGAAACTATTACTAAGATAGTTCAGACAAATATCCCCGATAACTTCACCACAGTTTCCCCACGCTTTGTAGGAGAAATTCAAGACAATGGCTGCATAATTTTCCAAGGCGCAAAAGATGGTTCAGGCTATGGTAGGTACTTCAAAAATGGGAAATTAAAATCAGTTACTCGTGCTGTTTTAGCAGAGAAATTAGGATATGAACTTCCCACCTATATGGATGCTTGTCATACTTGCGATACTCCCAGTTGTATTAATCCAGAACACCTCTGGGCTGGTACTCGCACTCAGAATTTATTAGATGCTTCCAAAAAAGGACGCACCCAAGGAAAAAGTCATCCCCTTTCCAATGCCAAATTAGACTGGGAAAAAGTGCGAGAAATCCGGCAAAAACTAGCAGCAGGAGAGAAGATGAAGGATCTAGCTGAAGCATACGGCGTAAATCCGATAACTATACACAATATTAAGTATCACGTGACTTGGAAGGAAGAAGGCGAAGAGGTTCCGATTCCTCGTATGGGTGGATATCTCGATCGCAAGCTGACTTTTGCTCAAGCAGAGGATGTGCGAGAACGAATTAAAGCTGGAGAATCCATTGCTAAAATTGCTCTGGAATTTGCAGTATCGACAAGTGTCATTTATGACATTAAAAATAATGTCACATATAAAGGAGTCTGACATTGATTTAATTGCCAAACAAACAAACAATCAATCAAAACAGATAAATTACAGCAAATAATTTCAAGTAAATCCATCGATTGGAGTCAAGAATGGCTAAGATAGAACAACGATTTGATTACGTAAAGATTGGGTTAGCTTCACCTGAAAGAATTCGACAATGGGGAGAGAGAACTTTACCCAATGGTCAGATGGTTGGCGAAATCATCAAACCAGAAACAATTAATTACCGTACATTAAAACCGGAAATGGACGGGTTGTTTTGCGAGCGCATTTTTGGGCCTGCAAAAGATTGGGAATGTCATTGTGGCAAGTACAAAAGAGTTCGTCATAGAGGCATTGTTTGCGAGAGATGCGGTGTTGAAGTTACTGAATCTCGCGTCCGCCGCCACCGCATGGGATTTATCAAATTAGCAGCTCCAGTAGCTCACGTTTGGTATCTCAAAGGCATCCCCAGTTACATGGCAATTCTGTTAGATATGCCGCTGCGAGATGTCGAACAAATTGTCTATTTCAATGCCTATGTTGTGCTGAATGCTGGTAATGCGGAAAAGCTCCAATATAAGCAATTGCTTACCGAAGATGCTTGGCTGGAAATAGAAGATGAACTTTACAGCGAAGATTCCACGCTGACAGGCGTAGAAGTAGGCATTGGTGCGGAAGCTTTGCAAGTTTTGCTGCAAAATATTCCGCTAGAGAGCGAAGCGGAAAAGCTGCGGGAAGATATTGCTAATGCTAAAGGTCAAAAACGCGCGAAGTTAATTAAACGTTTGCGGGTAATTGACAACTTTATCGCTACGGGTTCTCATCCCGATTGGATGGTACTCAATGTGATTCCGGTGATTCCCCCAGACTTGCGGCCGATGGTACAGCTAGATGGTGGACGTTTTGCAACGAGTGACCTGAATGACCTTTATCGGAGAGTTATTAACCGCAACAATCGCTTAGCCAGATTGCAAGAAATTTTGGCGCCGGAAATTATCATTCGCAACGAAAAGCGGATGTTACAAGAAGCTGTGGATGCGCTAATTGATAACGGCCGCCGGGGCCGGACTGTGGTGGGCGCAAACAACCGTCCGCTGAAGTCGCTTTCGGACATTATTGAAGGGAAACAAGGTCGTTTCCGGCAAAACTTGCTCGGTAAACGGGTTGACTATTCTGGACGTTCGGTAATTGTGGTGGGGCCGAAACTGAAGATTCATCAGTGCGGTTTGCCGAGGGAAATGGCGATCGAGCTTTTCCAGCCCTTTGTCATCCACCGCCTGATCCGTCAAGGATTGGTCAACAACATCAAAGCAGCCAAAAAATTGATTCAACGCAACGATCCTAGCGTTTGGGACGTGCTGCAAGAAGTGATTGAAGGACACCCCGTCATGCTGAACCGGGCCCCGACGCTGCACCGTTTGGGGATTCAAGCTTTTGAGCCGATTTTGGTGGACGGGAGGGCGATTCAGCTTCACCCGCTAGTCTGTCCGGCTTTTAACGCTGACTTTGATGGCGACCAAATGGCGGTACACGTGCCTTTGTCTCTGGAATCTCAGGCTGAAGCGCGCTTGCTGATGCTGGCTTCTAACAACATTATGTCGCCGGCAACCGGAAGACCGATCGTCACTCCTTCTCAAGATATGGTGCTCGGTTGCTATTACTTGACAGCCGACAATCCTAACGGTCAAAAAGGAGCAGGTCACTACTTCTCTAATCTTAATGATGCGGTTGTCGCTTACGAACAAGGCATCGTGGACTTGCACTCCTACGTGTGGGTGAGGTTTCAAGGCGCGATCGAAAACACAGAACCCGAAGGTGAACCGCTGAAGGTGGATCGATCGACTGACGGTACTGTGACGAAAGAATACAAGTTCCGTCGCGTTCGGGAAGATGCAGAGGGTAAGAGGATCAATCAGTTTATTCGGACTACTCCGGGCAGGATTATTTATCACCAAACGATCGAATCGGTAATTAACAATTAGAAAGATGGTAAGTAAGTCGGTGTAAATAATTCAAGGTTTGTAGTGAGGGCTTTAGCCCTGTCAAAAAGGACTAAAGCCCTCACTACGAAAAAATCTCAGTAATTGTCAAATTACTTAACACACTTTGTTTTATTAGTGCCTACTTACTTAATTGGTGATTGGTGATTGGTAATTGTAATTGGTAAGTCCTAAAGACGAAAAAATGAGGTGCGATTTAGCGGCAAGGTACACAAAGCGCACCCTAAATATCGATGTTAGGCTGCTGAAATTCTATTAATTGCCAATGACCAATGACCAATGACCAATGACTAATGACTAATGACTAATGACCAATGACTAAATTACTAACAGCAGAAAAATGACAGAAAATAAGGAAAATAAGGAAATTGTTTTTCGCAATCGAGTTGTTGACAAAGGTCAGCTCAAAAAATTAATCTCTTGGTCATTCATGAACTATGGAACAGCCCGCACGGCGCAAATGGCCGACAAACTCAAAGACTTGGGTTTTCGGTTTGCGACCAGAGCGGGAGTTTCGATTAGCGTAGACGACCTCCAAGTACCGCCAATCAAACGACAACTGCTCGAAGCAGCCGAAGAAGAAATCCGGATTACCGAACAGAAATATACCAGAGGCGAAATCACCGAAGTCGAACGCTTCCAAAAAGTAATCGACACTTGGAACAGCACCTCGGAAGACCTCAAAGACGAAGTAGTCAAAAACTTCCGCGCCACCGACCCGTTGAACTCGGTGTACATGATGGCATTCTCCGGCGCCCGGGGGAACATCTCCCAAGTGCGGCAACTCGTCGGAATGCGTGGATTGATGGCAGACCCCCAAGGCGAAATCATCGACTTGCCAATTAAAACCAACTTCCGGGAAGGACTCACCGTTACCGAGTACATCATTTCATCCTATGGAGCCCGCAAAGGCTTAGTAGATACCGCCCTCCGCACCGCCGACTCGGGCTACCTGACTCGCCGGTTAGTGGATGTATCCCAAGATGTCATCGTGCGGGAAGTAGACTGCGGCACCCAACGGGGAATTCGCGTGCGGCCGATGACTGACGGTGCTACTGTGCTGATTCCCCTGAAAGATCGGCTGCTGGGGCGGGTGTTGGCCCGAGATGTGGTCGATCCCAAAACCAAACAAATCGTGACTTTTGAGAAGGAAAGAGCTGTCCGCAACCAGCCGATTACTGAGGAGCTGGCAGGGGAAATTGGTAAGTCGGGAGTGCCGGAAGTTTATTTACGATCGCCCTTAACTTGCGAAGCTACCCGTTCGGTTTGCCAGTGCTGCTACGGTTGGAGTCTCGCCCACTTGCAAATGGTGGATATGGGAGAAGCGATCGGGATTATTGCCGCTCAGTCGATCGGGGAACCGGGAACCCAACTCACGATGCGTACCTTCCACACGGGCGGCGTATTTACTGGAGAAGTTGCAAAACAAGAACGGGCACCATTTCCCGGTACCGCCAAGTTCAAGAACTTACGCACCCGCGCCTTCCGTACCAGACACGGTGAAGAAGCCCTCGTCGCCGAAAACAACGGCAAACTTGTATTCGAGGGCGACGGCTACGAAGAAGGCAAATCCGGCGCCAAAAATCAGAAACTGAAAGTAGAATTCGCGATCGTCCAAGGTTCGACTCTGATGGTCAAAGACGGACAGCGCGCCATCCCCGGTCAAGTTTTGGCAGAAGTGCCGATCGTCGGACGCGCCGCCCGCAAAACCACCGAAAAAGTCACAACGGACGTAGCATCCGACTTGGCCGGCGAAGCTAAGTTTGCCGACTTGGTACCGGAAGAAAAAACCGACCGTCAAGGCAATACCACCCGCACCGCCAGCAGGGGCGGGCTGATTTGGATTCTTTCGGGCGAAGTCTACAACTTGCTCCCGGGTGCCGAACCTGCGGTCAAAAATGGCGATCGCATCGCAGCCAACAGCGTCATCGCCGAAACCAAACTGATCTCCGAACACGGTGGCGTAGTCCGCATCGCCGACGAGCGAGAAATCGAAATCATCACCGCGCAAGTGCTGCTAGATCAAGCCATAGTTCGGGCAGAAAGCGCCGGCGGCCGCGACCACTACATCATCGAAACTGCTTCCAACCAACGGTTTTCGCTGAAAACAGCACCAGGAAGCAAAGTCATCAACGGCGAAGTCGTGGCAGAACTGCTCGACGACAGCTACCGCACCGCCACCGGAGGCATCGTCAAATACGCCGGCGTCGAAGTTCACAAGCGCGGCAAAGCCAAACTCGGCTACGAAGTTGTCAAGGGCGGCACCCTCCTGTGGATTCCCGAAGAATGCCACGAAGTCAACAAAGACATCTCCCTGCTGTTGGTAGAAGACGGCCAGTACGTCGAAGCCGGTACCGAAGTTGTCAAAGATATTTTCTGCCAAACCAGCGGTGCGGTAGAAGTTACCCAGAAAAACGACATCCTCCGGGAAATTGTGATCAAGCCCGGGACGCTGCACTCGGTCGATCGCCCGCCGCTCACTTTGGGCGAAGGTCAAATAGTCAGTGCGGGTCAAGAAATCTTCCCCGGCTTGGTTGCCGAAGAACTCGGCTATGCGGAATACATCGAAACCCCCGAAGGCCCGGCATTGCTGCTGCGCCCCGTCGTCGAGTTCCCCGTACCCGACAAACCACCCATACCTTCTCAAACAGCGCTCAACGAGTCGATCGCCCTCAAAGCAGTCCAGCGCCTCCCCTACAAAGACGGAGAGCGCGTCAAATCAGTCGAAGGACTCGAACTGCTGCGGACTCAGCTCATCTTAGAAATCGGTTCCGGGGCGCCGCAACTGGCTGCGGATATCGAACTTTTGCCCGATGAGGGGGACGCTTTGGCTTTTGGTGCCGACGGTTCCGGCCCGGCTTGGGGTGGCGACGAAGCGGCGGTGGCGTCGCAAGAAATGGTTCTGGTTGAAGGCGAAGAAGTCGCAGCGCCTTCTCGGATTTTCCGCTTGCAGTTGGTAATTTTGGAATCGCTGGTAATTCGGCGGGACGTATCGGCCGATCCGACCCAAGGCAGCACCCACACCAGGCTGCTGGTAGAGGACGGACAGTCGATCGCCCCCAGCGCAGTAGTCGCCCGCACCGAGATTCTCTGCAAAGAAGCGGGGATCGTCCGGGGCATCCGCGAAGGGCAGGGCGAACCCATCCGCCGGTTGTTAGTCATGCGGGATGCCGATTCTGTGACAGTTTCAGTAGCGGGTACGCCGGAAGTTAGCCCCGGTCAATTACTCGTAGCCGGTACCGAAGTAGCGCCGGGAGTCATTCTGGAAGAGTCCGGCCAAGTCGTGAAAGTTATACCAGCCTCCGATAGCGGAGAACAAGCCAAAATAGTTTTGCGAGTAGCCCGTCCTTACCGGGTTTCCGGGGGTGCGGTGCTCCACGTAGACGACGGCGACTTGGTGCAACGGGGAGACAACTTAGTCATCCTGGTGTTCGAGCGAGCCAAAACTGGGGACATCATTCAAGGTTTACCCCGGATTGAGGAATTGCTCGAAGGCCGGAAACCGAAGGAAGCTTGCATTTTAGCCAAGCGCCCAGGGACGGCTCAGGTAGTTAACGACGACGATATGATCGAACTGGCAGTAGTAGAAGATGACGGCCGGATCGAGCAATATCCTTTATTACCCGGCCAAAACCCGATCGTCACTGACGGACAGCGCGTTGGCGTCGCCGAAGCCTTAACCGACGGCCCCGCGAACCCCCACGAAATTCTGGAAGTATTTTTCCAGGTACTCAAAGAGCGCCAGCCTACCTTCGAGGCTGCTTTGGAGAGTTTCCAGCAGGTGCAGACTTTCCTCGTCAACGAAGTGCAATCGGTTTACCAGTCTCAAGGCGTGGATATTTCCGACAAACACATCGAAGTCATCGTCCGCCAGATGACCAACAAAGTGCGGATGGAGGATGGCGGCGACACCACCATGCTCCCGGGCGAGTTAGTCGAACTGCGCCAAGTCGAACAGGTGAACGAAGCGATGTCGATTACCGGCGGAGCGCCAGCAGATTACACTCCCGTACTGTTGGGGATTACCAAAGCTTCGCTGAATACCGACAGCTTTATTTCCGCTGCTTCCTTCCAAGAAACCACAAGGGTGCTTACCGAAGCTGCGATCGAAGGCAAGTCTGACTGGCTGCGCGGCCTCAAGGAAAACGTGATTATCGGCCGCCTGATTCCTGCCGGCACTGGGTTCAACGCCTATGAGGATGCCAGCGTTCAGGATGCCGGTTTTGACGGTGCCGTGTTTGACGACGACATCCAGGATTTGCAGGAGGATGTTGTGGACGATCGTACTGCCCGTCGCAAGTATACGATCGAAAGTCCTTTTGATGTTGGTCGCGCCTCTGACATTGAATCCGATGAGGATTTTGAGGAAGTTGAGGTTGATGAGGACGATTTTGTCCCTGATACTGATGATGATTCCTTAGGTGCGATCGCCGATGATGATGATGATATCGGTTACGACTTCGACGAGGACGAAGATTAAAACGAGTGTTTTGAGATAGATTGCCGCGCAGCCAGCGATCCTGAACTGCGCGGCAATTTTTGAGAGATACTCCCAACCAACAGGCGCAAGCGTTGGTTGCAATACGGTTTACATAAGGCAGATCCCCCCTAACCCCCCTTCCCAAGCAGGGTGGATTAATTGTCAGGATAGGAGATATAAAACTACCAAAAGTATCGCTCAAAGGTCGGCTCGCGCGATCGGCCAAGGTACGTAGTTGCGCGAAGAGCGCTCTTTATAAGATTAAGAAAGAGCGCAAAGATCGCAACTACATACCTAATTTGTCTGACGACAATAAAACCACCCTGCCTAACCCCCCTTCCCAAGGGGAGTAGGGGGTGGGACAAGAAAGCTCTTAAGTCCCCCTACAACCAGGGGGATGCGAGGGGGATCTCCGGGGCATAAAAAGTGTTAAGTAAACCGTATTGGGGTTGGTTGAAAAATCTTAAATTTTTGCTTTCAAAACTTAAAATTAAAAATTCACAGCCGAAAGTGCGATCGGCACATCAAATCGCCCGAAAAAAGAACGCAGAAGATATTCAGCCGCAGGCATAAATCAGAATTCAATAAAACTTGAAAATTAAAAATTTTAATTTTTTGAATCAACCTAAAATTAAAATTATTTCTCCCTTATAATACCAATTTAACAAATTAATACAACATTAGTTGTAGGCTGTGGATCCACGAAAAATTCGTAGCTATATATCGACAATTTGACAGAGCCGCACCTGACCACAATGGTACGATCGACCAAACACAACATTTATTGTGTCGCAATCTTTTGTCAAAATGGTATTATAAACACGCTCGCATTATTCAAGCCAGTCTGCGAAAATAACTATTTGTTCTGATGTGGGTTTAAGCACGAATTCGTAGGTTAGATTGAACACTAGGTCTTTAAGAAATATCAAGACTTTTCTTAAAAAGTCGATCAAATAAAAGCCGTCCTAGAAGGACGGGGCTGAAGAAGCCAAGTTTTCGGTAAAAGACCGCTAACCCAAGCGTATTAAACTACAAACTTCGTGGCTTCCCTCCGTTACAGTTGTTACATCCGACAGCCGACGAATCCGTTGCTGAACTTCCTGCTTCAAATATGATTCGCTTACTCAGGGAGCAAAGCCTTGATCCGATCGACAAACTCTTGATGGTCTACTACGGGTTTAGAGATGTAACCGTCGGCACCGCTTTGATCCAGAAAAGTTTCTCTATCACCGGCCATCGCGTGAGCCGTCACCAATATAATCGGCAGCGAGGCGGTTTGCGGGTCAGCTTTCAGCAGTTGAGTAATCTTAATGCCGTCAACAGATTTTCCCTGGTACACGCTGCGCGAAAGAGACACGTCCATTAAAATCAAATCAGCTTGGCCGGCCGCAGCAATCTGCATCACCTCTTCAACATTTTCCGTGTGCTTGACAGCTAAGCCCCCCCGCTTAGTAAGTATTTTGGAAAAAACTCGAGCATTAACCAAATCGTCCTCTACAATCAGAACGGTTTTCATAAATAAATATGGGAAGTATGGAAACTTTGCGACATTAGTCCAAAGAGGAACACGGCACGGGGATTAGATTCCCCGTCAAAAATGCAGAGTTTTTAGCGCCATCAGCCGGGAACCCTGAAAAACCCGCATATATTCGTTGAGTGACTACCGTGGGAGGGTGTACAGATGCCGAGAAGCATCCATTACCATCATTTAGACTACTACTACAGACAGATACATTTAACCCGGTAGAAGCTGAAAATCAACCTTTACTGTGTATGGCACAATTTTGTAAGATGCAATCTTACGCCTTTGTTTCGCGGATCTGTCACAGCCTTTAACAAAAGGCTAAAAGTGCCATTTATATCACGCCCGATGCCATGACCGCAAGAAGGGCAAACTGTTGGTTACCTTCTAACTTTTTGTGGTTATGTCCATACTTTGAACAGGTTTTAGATGTATATTCTTCAGTCAGTCTGCTACAATACATCCGCGCTTAGATGCGGAAATGCTTTAACCTAAAATAGGGTGAACCTATTGATATTACTACAATCTACCACAGTCTACTAGAATATTTCAAATAATTGTCTACCTTAGATAGAGTGTTTAGTTGTTTTTTAGAACTAGACCTGACACTGGCGCTCGTCTCACGATCCCCCGGTAGCAAGTTTTTAGTAACCTGTTGTCGATTTAAATTGTATATTTGAATTCTCTATTCCCCTTCACGGTTACATTTTCTCCCCGACGACCGAGAATCTCCCTCTCTCCCCCGAATATCGCAGACAATTTCGGGATTGCTACTGCTTATCCTCTCTTGTGGTCAGGACTCCAACTTGTACCATTTTAGATTTTAGATTTTAGACTGGGGACGATCGCTCGGATAGGGGTATGAAGGTGGACTGAGGTTGAGGGCAGTTCCATTACTTTTTGTAACTGCTATGGGAGTCTCGGAGCCTTGACAATTATTTTCTTTCTTGCTCTTAGAGTCAAGCAATGTTGATTGACCTACTCGGGCCTTCGCATTCGGATCGGAGTACCCAATATAGCGGGGATGGTTGGGGATTCGCCATTCTCAGTTTTGACCGCTATCGAGCTGGTGTCAGAGGCTTGAGAGTTCGCCCGGATAGATTTTGAATCCGCTGAATTCTGAACGATCGGCCTTTGTGAGCGATTATAAGGAAAAGCATGACTGTGAATCAACCTTCTCGCGGCGGCGGAGGTAAATCGACAGGTAGGCGCAAAGGTAGGCAACATAGACGTTAGCTATCTCACGGGAAGCCCCGCGCTCTATCTGAAAGATGAGCGTCGGGATGAGAGCAGGGCTGTTGACGACGCTCCCTGAACGAATTGGGCGTTGCCCAACAGACTCGCAGGAGATGGAGGAAACAGTCAGTTAACCTCCTGGATTGTCGAAAACCTTGAAATGCCCTCAGAGAATTGTTTTCACGCTATATTGTCAATGGTCGTTGACCCGCCCGACTGCTCGAACAGACAGGCTACAGTAGCGGTCAAACGCTTGCCACAGCAAGACCAGAGTTCGGGGAAGGAATACGCCTAGCTGGTTGGCAATTGCCGTAAATCCATGGTGTATTGTGCGAGTAGAACTTAAACTCCTTGGGACGCAGGGAGCCTGCCCGGTCACTATCACGGGATAGCGAAAGAGTCAGTAGCAATGTGTTGATTGATTCATTGACTAAAACCTCTGGACGCGGTGTAAGACCAACACTATCTTCGGATAGTAGAGGCAACGGCGGATGAAACGGGAAGCCCGCACTGTATGCATAGCATCAGTGTCGAGTACGTCACTGTAAGAGTGGAGAGTAAGAGGCAAGTCTTGCCAGTCTTCGGCACTGCTTTTACCTGTTACATTTATTTTTCTCCTCCCGCTGGGCGGTTTGGTCGAACTATTGGTTCGCTGCACCAGCAAACGCTTTTCATTCGATACAGGCAACCCGATCGCGATCGACCCCGCCCACAAACGGATACCGTGTCCCCACAATCGTCGTGGAGATCCCAAAATTTTAGACTAAGAGTTCAATCCCCGAGATTGATCTGTGGAGTAAATCTAAAGTCTACAATCTAAAATCTAAAATCTATGGACTGACAGGGGCTGTCTTCACTCAGGAATTAACGGACATAAGGACTCATGGCTAAACAACTCAACCTACTTTCCGGGCAAGTAATTTCTACGCCTCTGCACGCCGAGATGCAGCAATCGTACCTCGAATATGCCATGAGTGTGATCGTCGGGCGAGCTTTGCCTGATGTCCGCGACGGTTTAAAACCTGTGCACCGTCGAATTTTGTACGCGATGCACGAACTCGGTTTGACACCAGACCGACCTTACCGCAAGTGCGCCCGGGTAGTTGGAGATGTTTTGGGAAAATATCACCCCCACGGCGACCAATCGGTTTACGACGCTCTAGTCCGCATGGCTCAGGAGTTTTCGAGCCGCTATCCTTTGCTGGCGGGTCACGGCAATTTCGGTTCGGTGGACAATGACCCCGCTGCTGCGATGCGCTACACGGAAACTAGACTGGCATCGATCGCCCACGAAGCCATGCTAACCCAAGTCGGCGATGCAACTGTTGATTTTACTGGTAACTTTGACAATTCCCAGCAGGAACCGACGGCGCTTCCTGCCCAGTTGCCGTTTCTTTTGCTCAACGGCTGTACTGGCATTGCTGTCGGGATGGCTACTAATATCCCGCCGCACAATTTGGGCGAGGTGGTAGACGGTTTAATTGCTTTGATTGAAAATCCGGAGATCTCGGATGAAAAGTTGATCGAACTGATTCCGGGCCCAGATTTTCCGACCGGAGGGGAAATCGTCTCTACAGAGGGCATTGTTGACGCCTACACTAAGGGTAGAGGTAGTATTGCGGTCAGGGGTATAGCTGGGGTGGAAGAAGTACCTGGGAATCGCAAGGTACGAACTAAAACGGCGATCGTCGTGACGGAGTTTCCGTTTCAGGTAAATAAGGCGGCTTGGATTGAAAAGGTGGCGGACTTGGTAAATGCCGGCCGCCTCGACGGTATTTCTGATTTGCGTGACGAGAGCGATCGCGAAGGCATTCGAGTTGTAATTGAACTTAAACGAGAATTTACTCCAGAGGCGGTGCTGGCTCGTCTTTACCAACAAACTGACCTGCAAACAAATTTTGGCGCGATTTTGCTGGCAATTGTCAACGGTCAACCCCGACAGTTGACCCTCAGACAATTGTTGCAAGAATTTCTGGATTTCCGAGAGGTGACTCTCACCCGCCGCTACAATTACGAGTTGCAGGCGGCAGAACGTCGCTGTCACATTGTCCAAGGCTTAATGTTGGCTTTGACAAATCTTGATACTACGATCGACATTCTCAGAAATGCTCCTGACGGTTCTACGGCTAAGCAAATTTTCCAAGTTCGCCTCAATTTGAGCGAAAGTCAATCTGATGCGATTTTGGCGATGCCGATGCGCCGGCTAACTGGTTTGGAAAGAGAAAATTTGCAGTCAGAGTTGGATGAGTTGACGGCGAATATTCAAGAATTGCAGCGGCTGTTGAGCGACAGGCGCGAACTTTTGAAGGCTTTAAAGAAGGAATTGCGATCGCTAAAACGCAAGCATGGTGACGAACGCCGCACTAAATTTGCTCATGGAATTGGACGCGCGAGAACTTCTGAGACACAACCGGCTGGCAAGAAAAATGCTGGTGTGAAGCCTTTGTTGCCGGCAATAATTTCTCCTAATCTATTGCCCGATATTGAGCCGGAGGAAACTATTGTTGAATTTTCGCACAAGCAGTACGTGAGACGCTTGTCGGCTGGGGAACGTCCGCGCTCGAAAAGTCGCGAAAAATCGGTTTCAGCTTTAGAAAAAAATGAAGATTTTATTGTGACGGCAAACCTGACAAAAACCGATCGCACTTTGGTCGTCTTAATTCCTAACGGCAAAGCTTATCCGCTGAAAGTCGCCGATATTCCTAGTAGCAGCCAAAAAGACCGGGGAACGCCGATTGTTAGTTTGTTGTCGCCCAGTGCTACTAAAGAAAGTGCAGGTCGTGCTTTCTCGGAAATCACAGTTGCACACTTTATTTTGCCGGAAAATTCGGAGGCTGCGGATTTAGTAACTCTGACTCAACAAGGCAAAATTAAGCGCTTGCCGATGCAGGAATTTGCTGAGCTGACTAATCGCGGTGTGACTGTTGTTAAACTCAAGGAGGACGATCGACTGCGTAATGCTAGTCTCAGCAAAGTTGGCGACCAAGTGGTCGTCGCAACTTCGGGAGGTCGAGTCCTCCGATTTGATGTTGATGACGAACAACTGCCGCCCATGGGCCGCACCGCCCAGGGTTCTCAAGTCACCAGGTTGCGGAAGCAGGAACAGTTGGTGGGTTGTATTACGATCGACCGGGAGGACAGTCTGGTGCTATTTTCGGAGTTGGGTTGGGCAAAACGAATGCCTGCGGGTTCTGTCAGGCTGACTAACCGCGGCGAAATCGGCACTCAGGCTTTTCGCTTTGCAGAGCCTAAAGATGCTTTGGTTGGATTGCTGCGGGCTGTTCCGGGTACGGATGTTAAACTTTTTACTACCGCTGGCCGCTTGCTGCGATCGACTGTTGATGCTATAGCTTTTTGGGGGAAGGATGCTCCGGGCGATCGGGTTTTTGACCTCAATCCTGGTGAAAAAATTATCAAAGTTATCAGTAGTCAATAGTTATTGGGGATTGGGGATTGCGAATTGGGCGAAGCGAAGCGGAGGGATGGGGCATGGGGCATTAGCCAAACAGGTCATTGGGCGAAGCGAAGCGGAGGGATGGGGCATTGGGCATTGCGAATTGGGCATTGCGAATTGGGGATTAATCTGATTTCTTGTTTCTGACTTCTGAATTCAACATCCATCCGTTAAATCAATTAAATCCCGTACACTGCTGATTGCGGAACTTCCTCCTTCATTAGACCTCCTGCGAAAGTATTTTATCGATCCTTTAACAGTAGCCATTTCAGCCATTATTAACTAATAATAAAAGATTGGCCAGACATACTGGTAATTATCGGTTCTGTCGATTAGGTGAGGACTTTCGCAGGAGGTCTATTGAATATCCCAATTACAAATTACAAATTACAAATTACAAATTACAAATTACAAATTACAAATTACAAATGCCCAATGCCCAATTCCCAATGCCCAATTCCCCATCCCTCCGCTTCGCTTCGCCCCATGCCCAATGCCCCATCCCTCCGCTTCGCTTCGCCCAATGCCCCATGCCCCATGCCCCATGCCCCATGCCCCATGCCCCATCCCTCCGCTTCGCTTCGCCCCATGCCCCATGCCCAATGCCCCATGCCCCATGCCCCATGCCCAATCTAAAATCTAAAATCGTTTGATGGCGCAAGTTGTATTAGAAAATATCTACAAAAGTTTTCCCCTCCGCCAAGGAGAACAGGAAAAAGTAGCAAACAACGTCGCAGAAAGTGTCTCAACAGAGACTCCTAGCTCTTCGGCTAACACTGTTTTGCGGCGGATTAACCTGACCGTCCTAGACGGAGAATTCATGGTGTTGGTGGGGCCTTCGGGCTGCGGAAAAAGCACTTTGCTGCGATCGATCGCCGGTTTGGAAGTTTTGACAGCCGGCAATATCTGGATTGGCGATCGGCTCGTTAACGATTTGCCTCCAAAAGACCGAGATATCGCTATGGTATTTCAAAATTATGCTCTCTATCCTCACTTAACAGTCTACGATAATCTCGCCTTTGGATTGCGCCGCTCACAGAAGGAAGAAGGTTCGGCAACGAGCACTGTACGGGATTTAACGGATGTAACGGATAGAACGAACAAGGTAAAAGAGAGAAGGAAAAAGGAAAATGTTAAAAGGAAGCAGCTAGAAGTTAGCGGGTATTCAGTAGAAGAGAAAGAGAAAGATCAAGACAAAACAAGCAGTGAGAAGGCAAAAGAAATTAAAAATCAAATAAAAAAGGCGATCGATTATTTAACTTCTAATACTGTAAACAAGGAGCGAATATATACTTTAGGGGAGGACTTTTTAGTGGGAGCAACTCGCAAGCTTCCTCCGGGTTTACGCTATTTGTCTGAACGGGAAAAGGCGGTAGGAGAACGAGTTCTGAAGGTAGCTCAATTATTGCAAATAGAACCGCTTTTAAATCGCTTTCCGAAACAACTTTCGGGAGGACAAAAGCAGCGGGTGGCTTTGGGTAGGGCGATGGCTCGAAATCCTGAAGTGTTTTTGATGGACGAACCGCTATCGAATCTTGATGCGAAGTTGAGGGCGGAAACTCGATCGCAAATTGTGCAGTTACAGCGGCAGTTGGGCACTACTACTATTTATGTGACTCACGACCAAACTGAGGCGATGACTATGGGCGATCGCATTGCTATTATGAATGCTGGCCAGCTTCAGCAAGTCGCTAAGCCTCTGGAGCTTTACAACAAGCCGGCGAATCTATTTGTGGCTGAGTTTATTGGTTCTCCGCCGATGAATTTTTTGCCCGTGCAGTTTACCGCCCCGCTGTTGATTTCTCACCCGCAATTTCGCTTTACTTTACCAGATATTTGGGCGAAAAATCTACAAAAATATGACGGGCGAGGACTGATTTTGGGCATTCGCCCGGAACATCTCAGCATCAACCCTCCTGCTACCAAAAATCTGTCTGTACAAGTGGAAATTGTGGAGGCTTTGGGACACGAAACTTATTTGCGGGTGTGTTTGACTGACGATCCGGCTGTGCGGATGCAGGTGCGGGTGCCTCCCGATCGATCGATCCGTGTTGGCGAAGAGCTTTGGTTGGCGATCGCCCATGACAAAATTCACTTATTCGATCCTGATAACGAATTGGCGATTTTTCCTCGGTAGGAAACAAGAGATAGGTCGATCGACCGCTGTGACCGATATCAGAGATCGCACACTTGCACTTTTTTCAAGTAACTGTTATATTAATTAACATAAGCCTTACAAAAGTTAACGAAGGGAGTTCGCACTATGCAAGAACAAAAACGCAACGCTTGGAACTGGGGCTTCAGCGAGGGAGCTGAAAATTGGAACGGTCGTTTAGCAATGATCGGTTTCTCGGCCGCTGTGATTATCGAATTGGTTTCTGGTCAAGGGCTGCTTCACTTCTGGGGCCTGATCTAATTTTCTAGTTAAGACTTTTGTGACACTGCAAAGCTTGGGAGTTCCTTCGGGAACTCCCAAAATTTTGCAGGTGCGTTTTTAGCAGGGCAATTTTTGCAGGACAATTTAGCAGGAGCAAATAGCGAATTGCGGCCCTGCATTCAGCAGCACAATGTTTAACAGCGATCGCTCTTTTTGGGGTAGGGGGTTCCACCCCAAAAGAGTAAATCACTCTTTTGGGTGATGCGAGACAAATGCTCTAGCGGATATATTCTTTTAAGATGCTGTTGCGGTTGGGATGGCGCAATTTCCGCAGGGCTTTAGCCTCGATTTGGCGAATCCTCTCGCGAGTGACGTTAAAGATTTGACCAATTTCCTCCAAGGTCTTCATCCGTCCGTCATCTAAGCCGTAACGCAGCCTCAGTACATCCCGTTCTCGGGGGCTGAGAGTATCCAAAACGCTTTCCAAATCTTCCCTGAGCAAGTTCTTCGAGACTTGATCTTCTGGCGTTTCCCCGTCAGATTCAATAAAGTCTCCCAGACGCGAGTCTTCCTCTTTGCCGATCGGAGTTTCTAAAGAAATTGGCAACTGTGCGGATTTAGCAATAAAGCGCAACTTCTCGATCGTCATCTCCATCTTGGTGGCGATTTCTTCTTCCGTAGGCTTGCGGCCCATTTCCTGAGAAAGCAGCTTGGTAGTTTTCTTAATCCGCGAGATGGTTTCGTAAAGGTGAACCGGGAGGCGGATAGTCCGGGATTGATCGGCGATTGCTCTGGTGATGGCTTGACGTATCCACCAAGTTGCGTAGGTAGAAAACTTGTAGCCTTTTTCGTGGTCGAATTTTTCAGCAGCCCGGATTAGACCCAAAGAGCCTTCTTGAATCAAATCTTGGAAAGACAAACCGCGATTCATGTACTTTTTGGCGATCGACACCACCAAACGCAGGTTTGATTGCACCATCTTCTCCTTGGCGCGCCTACCGACGTGGAGTCGGTGACGGAATGCAGGTAGTGCCATTTCTACAGCAGTAGCCCATTCGTTGTCTTTGGGCTCGCGGTCTAACTCTTCGAGCAATTGTTCTCGAACTCGCTCCAATTCCAGCAAATCTGCAATCTTGCGGGCGAGTTCAATCTCTTCGTCGGCTCGCAACAGTCGAATCCGACCGATTTCTTGCAGGTAGAGACGAATAGAGTCTTCTGTATAATGCTTTTTCTTTGCCTGAGCCCGACGGCGGGCTTTCGCGCCTTTGCCAGCTTTAGTGTCGTCCTCCTCAGACGGGTTGTCTAGAAAATCTTCTCGATCGTCTTCTTCGTCGATAAAGAGTTCCAACTCGCTCTCAGGTAGAACGCTTTCGGCGTTCCTCAGCAACTCGATAGTTTCCATTTTGGGTGTAATTTTGGTTTCGAGTACGGTGTTAGCCTGGATCATGCCGCCTTCCTCATGCTCCTGAATTAAAGAATAAATAACAGTGGAATAGTGTCTGTTTGTAGTTTAGACAAGTTAGCCAGTATTGACATTCCCGCAGGAAGAAATCGTGGGATTTTCGGTCTGCTAAATGAAGCAGTGACCGAAACTGCACCAAGTTTATGAGTCAAAGTTCCAGTTCTGGGAAAGAAGTAGCCAGCGCATTCACTCGATCGCCGACTTTAACATCGCAACCTCGGATTGAGCGTGCGGCTTTTTCTTGTTTGTGCGAGTTAACGCATCGTCTGCGATACCTGACCCAGAAAAGCAAACCCGGAGATGCGATCGCACCTCAAAAAATACTGGCTTTTTTACTCGGTACTTCGATCTTTTACCCGTACAAGTTTTCCGGCATGGAACCCTCTAACTTTTCTGTTATGGGTATCCAACTTTTGATTTGCTTGCTGCTTTCACGATGTCGTCAGACATCACAGTTGCACGGCAAATTTTCGCCACCTTGGATGCGGGTCTGCTGCCTCAAATGTAACAGCAGAGAGTCGAAGCACCAAACTGTGAGAATCGGATCTTGCAAAGACCCTTATGATTGTAGCCGTTCTCACAAAAAATGGAAGTTGTTTTCCGTTTTTTGTCAAGAACTAGGAAAACTCTGTCAGCTTAGCTTGACAATACGGACTAATGCCTGACTCTGCTAAATTCTGAGAATGGCCCCCAAAAACTTTGGCACGATCGAACGGCGCTGTTTTGTGTGGATATCTGGGTTAACGGCTGCGGCGCAGTCTGCTAGAGAGTTAGCAGACAATTTTTGATTTGCCGGAATTGAGACCAATACAATCCGTGTAGGTGCACCCATCTTTACCCTGTTTCCCTGAATTGAATCATACGCAATCTGCGATTGAATAAAGCTTGTGAGCTTTAGTTGTAAGCCGGCAACTCTGGATGAGAGACCGACGATCGCCCCCAATGAAGCGTTGCGGGTTTAGTAGTGCAACAGGGGCTTTCTTTGTTAAGTTAGCTCAATTTTGAAAAATTGGGGCTGCTTTTGACATTACATCACATTAAGTTCGTAACGTCACATTCTCATTTAAGCTTGTCTGTGAGCTTTGCTGCCTGAGAGATAACAGCCAGAATGAGAAAGTTTGCTAAGAGTTCGCTCCTGCGGTAATTGTTACGCTGCGAACTGCTCGGGGATTGCTCGTCTCTCTAGCTAATATCTACATTCATTTTAATCCCAGAAACAACTTAAGTCCAATATTACTAAGTTCACCTCGATCTCGCCGAGGCAGATCTTCCTCACCGGCGATCGCCTCCATGGCAGTACTCGATGGATTTGAGAAACTCCAAGCTCTCTGTTGAGAGCAGCTAGCCGTTCAACCGACACCTGTTCCCTCAAAAAATGCGATGTTAGACCCGCGATCCCAACCATTATGGTATAGCTGATTCCATCGAAAATCTCAAATCGAAAATTGTCTGACCTGATTGTTGCAAAGAAGTGCAACTTTATACTTGCTTAAAAAATATCCGCTGCAATATAAAGACGCGATGAACCTTTTCTCCGCCATACTAAGTAATATTACGCAACGACCTGCTGTATTTAAAGCCAACTCATACTATTTTAGATGAAAGATTGGCGATTGGGCATGGAAATTATTCATGGGATCGAGGCTGGGATCTGACAAAACAGTTGTCTTATGTGGGAAAACAGGGAGCGACAAAACCAGACTCAGGCTTAAGTATAAAGGTTGGTGGCAAGGACAAAAAATTTGCCGCCATCATTATCCTATTAAAAACAACTGTGCAACAGATCGCGATCGCCACGGATGTTGGGCAGTCAATCACCGCTTGGCGACTCCAAACCTCCGACAAGCGCGATCGAATAATTAAACTGACTCAACTGCACGATAATAAAAAGCTTCCAGGGCTGCGACGCAAGTTTTATCGCCGTACAGACGCCCTTGTCTTTGCAAAATTCGATCGGCAATACTCTGCCTCCATTCCGATTCTAATCCCAGCCTCACAGCTATTTTTACGTATTCTGCTGCGGTTTGAGCAACTGTTTCGGTCACTCCCAGCATTTCCAAAATCCCAGAGGAATGGCGGCCCCGCATAAATTCTCCCGGACAAGTGACAATTGGTAAATTGCACGCGATCGCTTCCAAAGTCGTGTGACCTCCAGACCAACCGAAACTGTCGAGAAAAACATCAGACAAAAGTTGAAGATTCCAATAAGCTTTCTCATCCATTTTAGGTAAAATCGCGCAAAAATCAGCGCTATCCAAACCGTACTTAGCAAAAGTCCGCTGGAGGCGCTGCTGAAACAGTTTACCAATATCAGCATTCGGACGCGATATAAAGGCAAACTGAGCTTGAGGAACCTGTCGGGCAATTTCTGCGAAAATATAGTCGTGTTGCGGCAGGTATTTGCAGAGAGTTTGACAGCAGAGATAAACAACAGCTTCCTCCGGCAGCCCAACATTTCCACGAGTGGCTGTTGTGCTAGGAATCGCGGGCTGCCGGTAAGAAATGCCAATATTCGGCAATCGAATTAATTTTTCTGAATAATGTAAAACTGCATTTTCCGGTTCCATCAAGTCGCTGGAAAGGAAATAATCGACAGTCGGCAATCCTGAAGTCACCGGATGCGCCCAGGATGTACACTGAATGGGAGCAAGGCGCAAGGCTGCAAGTTGAGTCATTTGCGGTTGCAAGCCAATATCGAGGAAAACCAGTACGTGTAATTGGTCAGCAATAATTTGTTGGCAGATTAATTCTAAGTTGCCGGGGATGTAGTGGAAAGTATCGCTGTAAAATCGGAACTGTTGAGTAAAATGGTCTTGCGTCTCGGTAATTTGATAGCAATATACTTCAAATTCGCTGCTGCTGTGTTGCAGCCAGCCGAGGGTTAATTTGCCGACTGTATGTCCCCACAAGCAGCCAGAGATGTAGCCGATACGAATTTTGCCGGTTTGGCTGGGGGGAGGTAGCGGTAAATCCTTTGCCCACTGCGGATAGTTAGCCGCCATGACTCTGCGAACAAATTGCCCGTACTGTTTCTGGATATCTAAGTCGTTGCAGCCTTGATAAGCTAGAAAGAAGTTGGTGTGCTGACTGATAATTGTTAAGGCTTTTTGTTTGCCTGCATCTGTATCGAGGCTGGTTTGTTGAATTAACAGTTTGATTCCCGTCTCGAACCGATCGCGATAAACAACTATTTCCTCTACACTTTCATAAATCACCGGCAAAATTAGATACTGTCCCGGATTAAAAAAAACCTCTTCGGGAAATAAACTCGACGCATCGGTCGCAATTGCGATCGCATCTGAAGTTCTCCCGGATGCTAGCAATGCCAAGACTAAACTGCGGTGAAGACTGGCGTCTGCTGGATAAAGCTCGATCGCCTCCCGGCAAACTTGAATGGCGGCTGCATATTCCTCTAAGTGTTGGTAACACTCAGCCAAATTCAAGTATAATTGGATGTCGCCTGTTTGAACTTCTAAAAATTTGCTGTACTGGATAACGGCTTGTTGATATTCGCCGCGCCCGTAGCGATCGCTGCCAAAATAAAGGTATGCTTGAATTTGGTCATTTTTGAGACGGCGGGCAAAGTCGAGATTGGCGACAACTTCAGCAGCATCGGCCTGCAATTGGAGGGCAGTTTCATAAAGATCGATCGCGCGTTCGACTTCTGTTTGCGACAGCAGCAAGTTGCCGAGATTCAGGTAGCTGCCAAAATGAGCTGGATTAAGTGCGATCGCTTGACGGTAAATTGACTCAGCTCGATCGACATCGCCGATTTGTCCTAAAATATTGCCTAAATTATTATAAGCATCAATGTAGTTGGGTTCGAGGGCGATCGCTTCTCGATAAGCTCTCACCGCACCGATAACATCCCCGGTTTTTTCAAGTACCAAGCCCAAGCTGTAATGAGCGCCAGCTACGGAGGAATCCAGCGCCAAACACTCGGTCAGCACCTGTTGCGCTTCTCGATACCGCTCTGTGGCATAATAAAGTGTACCGAGATTTTGCCAAGCATCTACTTGATTTGGATCGTACTGCAAAACTTGCTTGTACTTCTCCTCTGCTGCTATAAATTTTCCGACTTGGTGCAGGTTTAAAGCTTGACTGTACAGCTTTTCGGTGATTTTTTTCCGGTCGGATTGCTGCAAATCGTAAATTGATTGAATCGCAGCCCGACTTCCCAATTGCTGAAAAGTTGACCAATCGTAATTGCCGGATGTATTGACGACATCCCAACTAAAAACTTGCAAGCCATTCCAAGCATTGCTAAATTCAGGTGCAGAAAAATCCAGCAGCAGTTGGCATTCAGGGTGGGCGGCGATAAAATCCCAGTTGGCTTGACGCGGAGTCTCCCAATTGCTATTGCTCACAACAATCAGTGCCGAGTCTGCTAAAAACGGTTTGGATAAAAGTAAAGCCAGTAAGTGCGATCGATAATCGTGAGCGGCATCATAAAACAATACACCAATGCGATCGGCAGATTGCATTTCCCGCAAATCCCAGAAAAATTCCTCAAAATTTTGATTGCAAAAGAAAACTTGTTCTGATAAATTAAAGTTGGCTAGGTTTTCTCCTAAATTATCGCTGCTGTCGCCAAAAGTATCAAATTCAGAAAAGTCATCAACGGCACAAGCGGTTATTTGTGAATGATTTAGCAGTGTACCGATTAAGCTACCGCCTTGAAAGCAGCCGATTTCGCAGTAGATTTCTTCGGAAGACATACATTCGACAGCAAAATTTAGCAACTGCATTGCATTGACTGTCGTTGTGGTTTGCAGAGAGTTGATTATTTGCTGAAATTGGCTGGATTTTGGTTCGGCTTGCGGTTGTCCCCAGTTATTGTAAAAGTCAGATATTTGTTCTATAAATCTTTGGTATTCCATCTTTTGCGTTTTGTTCTTAAACGGTTCGTAGTGAGGACTTTAGTCCTCGGGAAGGAAAGGACTGAAGTCCTCACTACGAACCTTTTTAGGGCTTTACGGTTTTTTGGGGGGGGAAGGACTAAAGTCCTTACTACGAACCTTGATCCGAAGCTTGTTCTAGTTGTTCTTAAACGGTTCGTAGTGAGGACTTTAGTCCTCGGGAAAGAAAGGACTGAAGTCCTCACTACGAACCTTTTTAGGGCTTTACGGTTTTTTTTGGGGGGGAAAGGACTAAAGTCCTCACTACGAACCTTGATTTGAAGCTTTTTTAGAGCTTTACTGTTGGGAAAAGAACGGACTGAAGTCCTTACTACGAACCTTAATCTAAAGCTTTTTTAGAGCTTTACTGTTAGGGAGGAAAAGGACTAAAGTCCTCACTACGAACCTTGATTTGAAGCTTTTTTAGAGCTTTACTGTTGGGAAAAGAACGGACTGAAGTCCTCACTACGAACCAATCTTGCCTATTACTGTTGGTTTCGCAGGCGGGGATTGACAAATTCGTTCAATCCTTCTCCCACCAAAGATAGCCCAACTACCATTAAAGTCATTGCCAAACCGGGAAACAAAGCCGTCCACCAAATGCCCGTAGGTAGCGCATCTAAAGCTAAACGCAAATCGTGTCCCCATTCCGGAGTTTCTTCGGGAAGTCCCAAACCGAGAAATCCTAAGCCTCCTAATGTTAAAATTGCATCGGCGGCGTTGAGCGCGAACAGCACCGGTACGCTCTGAATCACGTTGAGAAACAAGTAGCGCGACAACACTGTCCAAGTGTCAGCACCCATTGCGCGGGCGGCTTCGACAAATAATTCGTTTTTGACGCTAGTGGTGTGATTTCTGACGACGCGGTAGTATTGAGGGATGTAGGAAATGCTCAGGGCGATCGCAGCATTCAATACTCCTTTTCCCACGACAAATGCTAAAGTTAAGGAAAGCAGCAATCCCGGCAACGTATAAATTGTATCCATTAAAAATAACAGCACGCGATCGAGCTTGCCACCCAAATAACCGCTAACCAAACCCAGCGGCACGCCGACAAACAAACTCAACGCTGTGGCTAAAATCACGACTTGCCAAGCCGCCCGCGAAGCAAACAGCGTGCGCGAAAAAACATCGTAGCCGCTGCGGCTGGTACCGAACCAATAATTCGCCGACGGGGGTTCGTGAATCGGGTTAATCAAAGCATCGGTAGGATTTTGCAGCCATCCCCAAGCTTGCATCGCGGGAGACAAGGTTGCTACTACGATAAATAAGGCAGTTATTGCCAAACCCGCCCACATCATTTTCATTGACAGGCTTGACGGTGAGGCAATGTTGAGAAATCGCGGTAATTGAACTTTGTTTAGTGTCATGTTTAGCCGTTTACTGATTGAAGCTTTGTCGGATTTTTGCTAAATTTTCCTGGGCTGCTGTGCAGTTTTCATCGAAAGTCAGCGCTAGTTCAAATGCCGATACTGCATCCGACCAACGCTTCAGGTTAATATAAGCTAGACCCAAACAGCAAGCCGGGTCGGTGGTGGTGAAACTTGGCTCGAATGGTTCTCCTTTATAGTAGCTGCCATCTTTACCCAGTTTCAGGCAATTCTCAAAGTAAGCAACGGCACCTAACGGAAATCCTATATTTATTAATGTCATGCCAGCTATATAATTTAGGGGAGGATAGTTGGGACACCATTCCAGACCTCGCTGACACAGTAACATCGTTGTTTCATAGTCTCGATTTTGGAGCGATCGCCCTGCTAAAGTAAAAACTAAGGAGGGAATGAAACCAAATTCTTCTGGAGGGTTGCCGTCTATCAAATGCGGAAACAATCTTTCTAATGCTTCCTCCCAGCAGTCTCGCGCTTTCTCGTCCTCGCCCGCTGCGCCGTACATCCCAGCTAGGGAGTACAATAGCATGAGACTAAGCCCTTCTTCTTGTCGGGCCAGTTCTAAGATGGGAATATTGCGGTTGACAACTTTGGCGGCGACTTGTTGGTGGCTGTTGGCGTGATGCAATACTCTGACACTATCTAAACTGCTGGCTTCACTGTCGCTAAAACCTCGGTTTTGATACTGGATTTGCTCGTGGAAACGACCGAAATATCTAATTTCTGGGAGATTGCGAAACAAGCGAGTCATGTGTAGTGGAGTCATTCCCGCTTGTGGCTTGACTTCTGTTCTACTTATTGAATAAGCCAGGGCTTCTGGGTGGGATTTGAGGGTTTCTCTAAAATCTGCCGATCGCACAACTAACTCCTCATCTGCATCCAGCACTAAAATCCACTCACCCGTCACTAAAGATAAAGCATAATTCCGCGCCGCCGCAAAATCGTCGCACCACTCAAAATATCCCACTTTTGCTCCGTACTGACTGGCAATTTCCGGCGTACCGTCTTCCGAACCCGTATCGACTACAATTATTTCATCAACGTAGGGTTGAACGCTGGCCAAACAGCGCGGTAAATTCTCGCTTTCATTTTTGACGATCGCGCAAAAAGATAAAAATGGTTTTTGTCCGAGTGCTGGGCTAATGCTCATAAAATTAATACGGGATGCGGGAAACGAGCGAGACTTTAGTCCTTCTTAGGGAAGTTCTAAGGGGGAATTCAGTCCCCGTGTTCTTGAAAATGTGGTATTATAAAACTTCATTCAGTTTGTAAGCAGGGATAAGCGATTGTGATATTCTGTAATCAGGATGTTAAAAATAAAACTATCAAACTACGCTAAAACAATAATAAGTT
The DNA here is from genome assembly GCF_013299185.1 of Microcoleus sp. bin48.metabat.b7b8b9.023. Lineage (GTDB taxonomy): Bacteria > Cyanobacteriota > Cyanobacteriia > Cyanobacteriales > Microcoleaceae > Microcoleus. The sequence continues at coordinate 65,604 of NZ_JAAFKG010000047.1, forward strand.
ACACAATCGCATAGCGAGGCGTTC
>NZ_JAAFKG010000048.1 GCF_013299185.1 Microcoleus sp. bin48.metabat.b7b8b9.023
AGAATGGACTACTGGGTAATGCTGAGTGACCGAGATAGTTGAGTATTTCTACTCATTTTTGTCTCGGATGATTCACTTTTACTCCCTCAATCCCCCTATGTGCCAGTTGGGGGTGCGGAATGTGGGATCTAACATCAGCATCCTCACATTAGTTTCCGCAAATCCTGTTCGAGATAAGAGCGATCGCCCTTCAACGCCGCTTTTACCAAATCTTTAACCAAAAGATTAGTCCTGCGTCTTCAGCAAAACCGCGCTGTGCCCAGCGTAGGCGTCATGGATGCGTTCCACATGATTGGAAAACGTGTTAACCGGCAACTCCGAGGGCAGATACCACTGGATTTCGTCTGCTTCTTCCGTGGTGTGCGGGCTACCTCCGACGACTTCACAGCGGAATGTAAACACCAAGTCCGATCGCACTGGTATAGCATAAATCGCGATCGCGCCTATCACCTTAACCAGCAAACCAACCTCCTCTTCCACCTCACGGACAACCGCAGCCCACGGAGTTTCCGCCGCCTCAACCCTACCACCAGGCAAGTTCCAAGCATCCCTATCGGTGCGATGGCACAGCAGTACCTTGCCGCCGTTGTCAATAATCGCAAAAGCACCAATAGTGTGCATGGTTGACAAGCCTAATTTTGGTAATGAATAGCAATGAAATTTTCAGTGAAGTGCGATCGCAGGGCGAGGGCTTGAATGACGCACTTCACTGCTGTGTATTCTGTTTTGCCTCGGTTTCCTGCTGTTGACGGTTTTCCAAAGCTTTGTCGATCGCCTTGCTAACAATCCATGAAACAGAACGTTCTTCAGAAGTAGCCCATTCCTCAAGAGCCTCCTTTTTTTCCTTTGTTACATACACAGCTATCAACTCAAGCTTACGCTTCCCGCCCATTAGGTTTTTCTCTCTTAAATTGACTCACATTTTAACTTCGATCCAATCTTTAACCAACTCACAGAGTGTTAATAGCTGTTGGATTCATTCTTTCACCTCCGGTGTAGATGCTTGTTGCTGTTCTTGACTTTGATACTCTTTAACACCTTTTTCAATCAGCTTCCCAGCCAGCCAAGATACGGATCGCTCATCTTTCTCGGCCCATTCTTCTAATGCTTTGGCTATTTCAGGATTGACGTAAGTTGTTACTCGTGTAAGATTTTTTGCTGCCACGTTTGTGTTTTTTCCATAACTACTTTAGATAACATTCTACTTTTTGACGTTACCTATTGACATGGTGTTACAAGGAATGGCACCATTTTACTTAGTAACAAAAGATGTTACTCGATTCCGACAAAAACCAAACCCCCGCCGTTTCAGACTGCAATCGAGACGCGGCAGGGGTTTGGGCTCCCACATTCACGAGATAACCCTATTAGGAGATAACTCATTAGGAGATATATCTATGATACCAACACCAAAGTCCGTTCCCGAACTACTGCGCGAAGAAATTCCCAACGCACCCCCCGACAAAAAACCCGTCCGCTTGCTGCTGTGTGGCACTCCCAAGGGCGTCAACTGGATCGTAGATATCCTGCAAATCTTGGGTTTTGCCAAGGTTGAGGAATGGAGTCCACCTCTCCCCTCGCCGATTAGCGGTGAAATCATGCGGATTTTGACTCGCTATTTTGCTGAGTAGAAATTGATGGTGATGGCTGTTGCCGATTGGAGCGATGGCTGTCACCTACGAACTTTGAATTGTTATAATAAAAATTGCAAATTGTCCTATATTTTGGGCTTTGTGAGATGAGGATTAATTTGCTAAAACAGCATCAATTTTAGGACAAAATCATGGTACAAACCAACTCATCCGCTGCCATTGCACTCAATATTCCACCAGCACTAACGCTCACCGTTACCCGCGAACAATTCGTTGAATTGGCAATGGCTAATCGAGAGTTACAATTAGAACGCACAGCAACAGGAGAATTAATCGTGAATCCACCAACCGGAGGCGAAACAGGATATCGAAATCTGGATATAGAAGGGCAAATCTGGCTGTGGAATCGGCGGACTAGACTCGGTAAAGCATTTAATTCTTCTACTGGTTTTCACCTGCCCAATGGAGCCGATCGCTCTCCCGATGCAGCTTGGGTTCGTCAAGAAAGGTGGGATGCACTCAGCCCAGAACAAAAAGAAGGTTTTATTCCGTTAAGCCCAGATTTTGTCGTGGAACTCCGTTCTAAAAGTGACAGAATCAAACCGCTGCAAGATAAAATGCAAGAATACATGGAAAACCAGGTGCGGTTGGGTTGGTTGATAGATAGAAACAACAGAAAAGTGGAGATTTACAGACAGAACCAAGAAGTAGAATTGCTGGACAATCCTGCAACTTTGTCCGGCGAAGATGTGTTGCCTGGTTTTGTCTTGGATTTGACAGAAGTTTGGGGATAAATGCTGAATTTTGTTAAACAGTGGCAATTCCTCATCTTCTAAGCTGGGAAATTTGATCTATAATGTACGGGGAATATATCAATTTGTTGAAAGTACCTGACGATTTAGAATGTTTATTGAAGATAATAGTGGGAATTGTAGATGGAGATGAAATTTCGCGGTAGGGTGCGTCGCTTCCAACCACTCAAATAGTGGCGAAAATTCTCGTAGCGACGCACCTTACTATTAGCAATCTGCCATTTAAAAACTTCCTACAATATTGAACTCAAAACCACCTCATTAGCAGCAATCCAGTCATAAATATCCTGCAAAGCAGCTTCCGGGCCGATCGCAGGCTGCCATCCAGTCTTCTCCATCACCCTAGAAGAATCGGTAATAAAAATCGGAATATCCCCCGCCCGTTCCTCTAAAACCGGATGAATGGGAATTGATTTACCCGAAATCTTGCGGCACAAATCAGTTGTCTCAACTAAAGACAGACTGTTACTCAAACCACCACCAACATTAAAGACTTCACCGTCAAATTCAGCAAAATGTTCTAACTGATAATTGACTAATCTCAACAAATCTTCAACGTGCAGCAAATCTCTAACTTGCTTACCACTGCCACCAAAACCGATATAATTGAGTGACTTCTGAAAATAATGTGCGGCTACCCACAAACCGCAAACTCCCTGATCGACTTTACCCATTTGCCAAGCACCGGTAATTAACCCGCAGCGGTTGATAATTGCCTGCACGTTGTATGCTTCCCTGTACTCCTCAATCAGCAATTCCGAAGCTAATTTAGTTGCTCCGTAAAGCGAGCGAGCTCCTTTGAGGGGGAAGTCTTCGGAAATGCCTAACTCGGAGATACCGGGTAATGTTTGTTCTGGGGCGATCGCAAATCTATCATCCAACTCCAATAACTTGATAGACTTGACAGAGGCGATCGGATAAACGCGACTCGTAGACAAAAACAGCAAACTCGCACCAGTCTGTCTCGCCAACTCCAAAACATTCACAGTACCCAGCAAATTCGTCTGCAAAACATACTGAGGCGAACTAAAACCCGCCAGCACAGAAGGCTCCGCAGCGCAATCTAGAATACAATCTGCATTGAGTGCAACTGGATCTAAATCAGCCGCCGTGCGAATATCCCCATAAACAAACTGAATCCCGCAACTTTTAAGTCTGGGAATATTCAATTCCGAACCCCGGCGGCGCAGGTTATCCAAACAAATTATTTGCCATTCCGGGTGAAGTTTCTTCAGGCCAATTGCCAAACAACTGCCGATAAAACCCGCACCGCCCACAATTAAAATTCTCTCAGGCATTAACTAAATTTCTTGCTAAAATATGGTTCGTAGTAAGGACTTCAGTCCTTATTCGTTCGTAGTAAGGACTTCAGTCCTTGACTTTTGCAACAAATCTAATTTCAACTCATTCATCTTTCTTGTTCGGTGGTAGTCACCGCGAGAGAGATGTTTTTCCAGCCAGACATACAAGACAATAAACAAATAGCGGCTTCCCATCTCTTTTATTTTCAGCTTAGAAATACCAGCAGTCCGATTGTACCACCTCAGAGGAATCACCGTATAGGAAAAACCCCGGACAATTGCTTTCAACGGAAGTTCGACAGTCAAATTAAAATGATGGCTCAAAATCGGTTGTATGCCTTCAATCACTTCTCTGCGATATAGTTTAAAAGCATTCGTGACATCGTTGTAACGCAAGCCGAAAATACTTTTGACAAACCAGTTTGCTAAGCGATTAATTCCTAACTTGTGAATTGGATAATCAACGACAAACCCGCCTTTGATAAATCTGGAACCAAAAACGCAGTCATATCCTGCTTGCAATTGGCGGTATCCTGCTACCAAATCTACGGGATCGTCGGAAGCATCCGCCATCACAATCGCCACAGCATCGCCTTCAAATTCCGCCAATCCCCGGCGCACGGCAAATCCGAAACCGTTGGGAGGTTGATTGTTGACGTATCTAACTGTCGCAAAAGTCTCTGACAATTCCTGGCAAATGTCAACGGTTTTATCCGTACTATTGTCATTCACAATCAAAATTTCGTGCTCGATCCCTTCTAAATCAAGCGTCTGGGCTAAAGCCCGCACAGTACCTTCCAAACAGCCCTCTTCATTGTGGGCTGGTATAACCACCGAAATTTTCACCAAAACCTCCGAGAAGCCCCTGGCTTCAGACATGGGGAGGGATAGGAGCGGCGATTGAGGGGGTTCGATGCCCCCTCAATCGCCATGCAATCTCCAGGAATGGCTCGTAATCTTGCTGTATAATTAGACATATCAATTGTCAAATTTTTTGAATTGTGGAACAAGTATTGACGTTAGTTTGCAAACTCCAACCAACGCCTGAGCAAGCTTCTAAAACAGATGCTTTGTTGAAGGCGTTTGCGGATGGTTGCAACTGGGTCAATCAGGTTGTTAAAGGTGGCGTGACCAGCAAAACGACGATTCAAAGCTTGACCTACCAAGAATTGAGAAAACAGTTTGGATTGAGCGCAAATCAGGCTGTGCGCGTCTGTGCCAGGGTTGGCGCAAATCGTAAAACCGCCAAGCTGAAAAACAAACCTGTGCAAGCGTTCAAAGCAACTAGCGCTGATTATGATGCCCGAATCTTTGGCTTTAGAGAAAAGGATTGGACGGTTAGTTTGACTCTGCTTAACGGACGTGAGCATATCAAATTGGATTTGGGAAACTACCAGCGAGGCAAGCTCAAAGGTCGAGTTCCTACCAGCGCTCAATTGTGCAAGCACAGGGACGGACGCTACTACATTCATATTCAACTCAAAGACGAAACGCCAGAGCCGATTCATTCCGATCGAGTGATTGGTGTTGACTTTGGGCGGCGTGATATTGCGGTAACAAGCGAGGGTGATAAATGGGACGGTAAGCAAATTCAGCAGGTCAGGGATAGGTTCTCTAAGGTTAGAGCATCGCTTCAAGCAAAAGCCTCGAAGGGCACAAGATCGACTCGTCGTCGGGCGAGACAGATTTTGCAACGGCTGTCGGGACGTGAGCGGCGCTTTCAACAATGGTTGAACCATAACATCAGCAAAGTAATTGTTCTGTCTGCCCTTCAACACAATGCCATTATTGCAATTGAGGATTTGACGGGTATCAGGGAACGCACCAATCAGCAACCCAGAAACAAAACCGAACGCCGCCGATCTAATAGTTGGGCGTTCTTCCAACTGAGGATGTTTCTGAACTACAAGAGTTTGAATTACGGCGCCCTGTTGGTGACAGTTAACCCTGCCTACACCAGCCAAACTTGCCACGTGTGCAACCATATCGGGTCCAGAAGCGATAAGCGATTTAAGTGTGGCAACTGTGGCTGGCATGGTGACGCTGATGTAAATGGTTCGTTTAATATTGCCAATCTTGGAGCCGTTGTAAGTCGGCTTAGAGGCTCGGACACGCTTAGTTGCGATGTCCAGGGCTACCAAAAGCCCCCCGCTTCAGCGGTGGGGTAACTTACTCCTCATCCTCCGCGCAACTGGACAAACTGGTTGTCAACAGGATTATACACCCAAGCTTTGATTTCGGTTTGGCCGATCGCCAAATCGCCACCAGACACATCAACCGCCCACCTCGCATTGTTGTACAACTGCGATTTCAAAGTCTTAGCAATATCGGGGCTGTCCAAATTTACATAAGCGTTAGCAAAAAAAGATTTGTTATCGCCGACAGATAGCAGTACAATATTCGGCTGTTTCCTGTTGTCTGGCAAAACCGCCCAACCAGCAGCTTTCAATAATTTATCGCCCGTTGGAGGTTTGTCTAAATAGCCGTAAACTTTCTTGGTATTAGCAATAAACTCTACATTTTTCGCGAACTTTCTCCAACCAAATTTATCGAGAATAGCAGCACCATCTCTCACCAGCCAAGTTTTTTTGCTCAGCACCCTCAAACAGCTTTCTGGCGAATTCTTAAAAAAATCCGACGGTTCCAGGTAGTTAATTAACTGCAAACAATCTCGAGCGCCTTGCTTGTAAAGGAGTGCAGAGCTAGTTTGGGCGATCGCATTCTGAGAATTAACAATAATTATCCCAATTAATAGCAATAAAACTCCTCTATAAATAAATTTATAGTTGAATTTCAACAGAGATTTTGTTTCTCGAATAAACAATTGTCCTAACTGAACCAAAACAATTAACAGTAAAATCGAATTAGTCGTATATCTTGAAGATTCGATCGCCTGAATTGCCCCAAAATTAGCCCTACCAGCCGTAATAAACAAAGCCGACAAAACCGAAAACAAACCTATTGACAGCCAAGGCAAAGCCTGAGATCGCAATCCTAAATCAATTGTGGGATCGGCATCTTGCCCGTCCCCACCCAATCCCAAATCTGTTGATAAAATATTCTTCCCAAAATACCATACAAAAAATCCGAAAATTGCAAATACTACCAATCCTACAAATGCCGAAATTCCCGGAAATCTAACAATTGGTGAACCCAACAAACTCAAAAAATAATCAATTACCACCAGCGGCTTATTCAACAATGCAATAATACTTGTTTTACGGCTAGGATGATAATCAATGGAGTAAATAGCACAAGTTGCTGCAAACAGTAATATCCATAGAATTAATCTGCTTTTTTTCTGTACTCGATTTCCCTCCAAATCCACCACAGCCGGAACCGCCGCCAACCAAGATAGCAAACCTTGAGCCAAAGAAAAACTAGCAATAAAACAGAATACAGCAGCAATAGAAATCCTAATATTAGGCAATAATTTGTGAGTTGCAACCAGCGCATACACCGCCGCTATAAAACACAGATTTACGAAAAACCAAGCTAATTGAAATCCCCAAAGCCAGTTTTCATGTTGAACCAGGGAGAAAAGTAAAATACAAGTTAAAATATTAGCTAAATGCCATAAATTATCCCCAACATTCTTAACCGGTATCGAGGATAACTTGTACAGAGTCATAAAAGTTATCCCAGCCAAACCGATGCTGAGACACAACTGATAATTGATATTCCATCTGGAAGCAAAAACCAGCACAGCAATAATTAATTTCGGAAAGACTATGCGGTGGTTGCTGTGCAAAGCCCAAAAATCGTTAAAGGTTACACTTCCCTGAGCGATTTTCTCAAACAGGCTAGCCAACCTCCACTCGTCATCAATGGGCACGTTAACGCTAAAAGTGGCTACAAATCCGATTAAAAGGACGACTGGAAGTAGATATAGCGTAAATAAGATAAATTTTTTCATGAATGTGCGATCGCACCAATTGCCATCACTATTTTATATTAATATCGTTAAATCATTCTCATCATGTTTGTAGTGAGGACTTCAGTCCTGATAATTTGGGGGAATTAGGATTAAATTCCTCACTACGAATCAGGCTAATTAGGACTAAAGTCCTTACTACAAACCAGTCATCCAGTTTGTAGTGAGGACTTCAGTCCTGATAATTTGGGGGAATTAGGATTAAATTCCTCGCTACGAATCAGGCTAATTAGGACTAAAGTCCTTACTACAAACCAGTCATCCAGTTTGTAGTGAGGACTTCAGTCCTGATAATTTGGGGGAATTAGGATTAAATTCCTCGCTACGAATTAGGCTAATTAGGACTAAAGTCCTTACTACAAACCAGTCATCCAGTTTGTAGTGAGGACTTCAGTCCTCATAATTTGGGGGAATTATGATTAAATTCCTCACTACGAATCAGGCTAATTAGGACTAAAGTCCTTACTACAAACCAGTCATCCAGTTTGTAGTGAGGACTTCAGTCCTCATAATTTGGGGGAATTAGATTAAAGTCATCACTACGAACCGGGCTAATTAGGACTAAAGTCCTCACTACAAACCAGTCATCAAGTTTGTAGTGAGGACTTTAGTCCTCTTCAATTCTGTTCAGCCAATTACTTAACAGTCTTGAACGTATCCAGTTTGCCAGTAAATCGGTTGATAAACATCTGCAAAACAGTCCGCTTGCCGATATTGATATTAGAACTTACGGCCATTCCCGACTGCAAGTTAACTTCCTGTTCATTTGACTTGCCCTTGTTCAAGACAAACTTTTGATTTTTGAGCTTAATTTTGGTTTTGAAAGCGTAGTATTTCCGAAGTTCAGTAGGAGGTTCAGCATCGCTGCTAATCTCTTTCACTTCACCCTGAGCAGTACCAAATTCCAAGGCAGGAAAAGCTTCAACATTTATCTCCACAGGCACGCATTCGTAGTGCGTCAGACCCAATTTCTCTCTATTAACTTCCTTCTCAGGACACAGGCAGCTTTTACCTACTTCGCAGTCAATTTTTTCTCCATCTAATTGTTTGCCGTGATATTTTTCTAATTTTTGTCGCTTCTGTTTCATACCATCCAAAACGAGAGCTACGTTGCTGTTTTCCAGGTAAACAACTGCTTGCAAGCCGTTTTCATCATCCAAAACCTTGAGCAGCTTCTCTGTTTGCTGCGCTTCGTAATAAGCTTCTTCGCAGCGTTTGGGGCGCGGTTCTCCAGGTTTCACCACTGAGTTAATTATGGATTGGCATATCGGATCTTTAGCTAGATCCAACTTCGCATTCTCCTTCTTAGAAGGTTTCAAATCGAAGATAACGCCGGATACGGGAGCCTTCATAATTTGAGTATCGCGGACTTGCTGGGCCTTTTCTAGCTGAGCATTGACTTCGGACAGCTTTTTCAAGTTTTCCACTTTGAAGCGGCTGAGTTGAGAATCGCTGCTGGCAATTTGTTTCTGGTTTTCAGCAATTTTGGTGTAAAGTTCTTTTGCCCAGGCATCCTTGGTATTTTTCAACTGTTCTTGGGCGCGGGCGATCGACTCTTGAATGCGCGCTTGCTCTCCTTGCTGGCGCTGTACTTCAGCGGTTATTTTTTGGATGTCACCTTGACGCGCGTTAATTTCGCCTCGGCGGGTATTGATCTCACCTCTGCGGGTATTGATTTCGCCTCTACGGGCGTTGATTTCACCCTCGCGCTGCTTGATTTGATCTTGCTGTTTCAGAACGTCGCCTTGCCCTCTGAAAACATCTTGTTCCTGCTTTTCTCTTTGTAGTTCAGCGATCGCTCCTTGCTCCACCAGCGGGCCTAATCTGCCCAAAATGCCTTGATTTGACTTCAATACTTGTTGAGATTTGGCTAACTGTTCTTCGGCCAACTCTTTTTGAGCTAGAGCTGATTTGACTTGCTCTTGGGAAGAGGCTAACTGCTGCTGAGAGTAATTTAATTGGTTCTGAGCAAAACCCAATTGTTGCTGCGCTACCGTCATTTGATCGCCGGCGGCTTTCTCAGCATTCTCGGCTTGCTTGAGTTGTTTGTCCAACTCCTGAACTTGTCCTTGGGCGGCGGCTACCCGAGACAGATATTCCGATCGATAATTAACATACAGTCCTTGCTGGGCTGCATCAAAATTTCCGCTGGCTCCCCGGTTAAGGTATAGCTCGTCAATCAAAGCTTGCAGCACTTGATTTTGTGCTGCGAGGCTCTGTCTGTCTTTGATTGTCGATTCTAGGTTGGAAGGAATAGGGCCTTGAACTTTGCCGCTGACGACATCTTCGTAAAATTTATTTTCCTTTTCCAGCGCTTCTTTAGTTTTCTTAATTGATGTTAAATCTGCACTGGGTGCGAGGGGGTTGAAAGTGAGCAGGGGCTGGTTTTTTTCCACCCGATCGCCATTTTCGACGTGCAGCCTCACCACAGCGCCCGTAGCAGGCGCTTGGATGTCTCTAGCACCATCTTTGAGTTCCAATTGGCCGACAGCGGGGACAGCTTGCTCTACGCTAGCAAAATAAGCCCAAACTACGGCAGAAGTGGTCATCAGCATGATCATCCACAAAAACAAGCGCGACCAAATCGCTGGTTTTTCCAGAATGACTGCTTGTTCAGAAAGGATTACCGATTTCATAGCCATTTGTTAGGTGTTAGTTGTTAGTTGTTAGTTGTTATTTGTTATTTGGGCATTGGGCATTGGGCATTGGGCGGAGCGTAGCGGAGGGATTGGGCATTGAGCATTTATTATTATAAAAGCTATTAACAAGCGATCGCTAACCACTAAGTATTACCAGAAAGAATTGGTTGAAAGCCGGAACCCTTTGAGGGAGAAATTAAAATCAGACGATTCATTACTCCAATCAGACGATTCATTACTCCAATCCTCTTCCTTAAGGATAGAGGTCGCTCTCAAACTGTCAACTGTCAACTGTCAACTGTCAACTGTTGAACGATGCCCCATGCCCCATCATTAGGTGTTCGATGACTCTTGTTGTTGGAAGAGACAGTAGTAACGCCCTTTAAGAGCCATTAATTCTTTATGCGTTCCCTGCTCGACTACAGAACCTTGATCCATCATAATAATGACATCAGCATTTTGGATTGTAGTCAGGCGGTGAGTGATGAAAAACACCGTGCGGCCGGCGAACGCTTCGGCTAAGTTATTGCAAACTTGGCGTTCGGAATGGTAGTCCAGGGCGCTTGTAGCTTCGTCCAAAATCAGCAGTTTCGGGTTTTGCAAAATCGTCCGGGCGATCGCCAAACGCTGCCGTTGACCCCCAGAAAGCGATGAACCGCGTTCTCCCACCACCGTATTGTAACCAGCGGGCAAGCCCATGATAAAATCGTGAGCTACGGCTAATTTCGCTGCTCGCACAATTTCATCCGTACTCGCATCAGGATTGCTCAGAGCAATATTTTCTTGGACTGTACAGTTAAACAGCAAAGTATCTTGCAACACCACCCCAAGCTGAGCGCGGAGCGAATATAATTCCACTTTGGAAATGTCATAGCCGTCAATAAAAATGCGGCCCGACAGTGGCGGATAAAGACGCTGCAACAGCTTCATCGCCGTACTTTTTCCGGAACCGCTTCCCCCCACAATTCCCACAAAACTGCCAGCGGGAAAATCCAAGTTCACATTCGCCAATTGCAGGGCTCCACTCTCCAGGAATCGGAAGGAAACCTCTTCATAGGAAACCTGCCCTTGAATTGCCGGCAGCGGGATATTGCTCCGGTCTTCCTCGCTGGTTTCCGTGGGTTTATCGATGATATCCTTGAGCATATCGATCGACATCGAGACCTCTTGGAAACTCTGCCACACGCTCACAAACCTGAGGAGCGAACCAGTCACGTTACCGGAAATAATTCGGAAAGCAATCAACTGACCCAAAGTAATGTCATTGCTAAGTACCAAATAAGCTCCCACCCACAACTGAGCTAAGTTACCCACCTGGTTTAAAAAGCTGCTAATCGTACCTGCCGTAGTCCCGGTCAGAATTGTTTTAAAACTGGCTGTAATATATTTTGCGTAACGGCTAGACCACTCCCAGCGGGATTTCAATTCAATATTTTGAGCCTTAACAGTTTGAATTCCGCTGACTACTTCCACTAGATAGGATTGAGAGTCAGCAAAACGCATATTTCTTTGTTTGATCAGGCGCAGTACCAGCGGATTGATCAGAACAATCATCAGCGCCAGCACTGGTACGACTGCCAAAGATACGAAGGTTAGCTTCACGCTGTAGGAAAGCATCACGGCGACGTAAACCACCGAAAATACTGCATCAAGAACCACTGTTAAAGCGGTACCTGTCATGAATTCCCGAATCTGGCCCATCATGCTGAATTTGTAGACCAGATCTCCGACGCGCCGGTTGTCAAAGTAATTCTGGGGCAGTCGGAGCAAGTGGTCGATTACCTCCGCACTCAATTTGACATCGATGCGGTTGGAAGTATCTACAAATAAGAAGGTTCGTAAACCGTTGAGCAATCCTTCAAACAGGGCAACACCTAACAGAAACGCACCCAAAATATCCAAGGTGTCGATGCTGCGCTGACCTAATACTTTATCAATAATTACTTGGCTGATTAAAGGGTTGGCAAGACCAAATAGTTGCACAAAAAACGAGGCGAGCAATACCTCAATAAATACTGTTTTGTGTTCCATCAGCGCCGGCACAAACCACCAGAAGCTGAACTGCTCTTTTTGTTCGACTTGTGGCGCTTGCAGCAGCAGGACTTCTCCCTGTTCGCCCCAGTCTTCTCTAAACTGAGGTACCCGCATCCGCATCAGCCCCTTTTCTGGGCTGGCTAGTACCAATTCTTGCTCGGTGATGCTGTAAACAATGGCAAAGCTATCTAGGAATTTAATCATGACCGGAGCTTTGATCCGGTTGATCGCATCTGCTGGGACTTGCGCCAATTGAGGCGTCAGGCCGATGCTTTGGGCGATCGCCCCGCAGGCTTGCAGATTGATAACACCAGCGGTTTTTAACTGATTTTCTAGAACTTTGCGGATGATATCCCGACGAAATTTGATGCCGAAATACTTGCTCAACATTTGGAAGCAAGCTAGCGGGGCATCTATTTGCCCTTTGGCGCGGAAAACTGGATATTTCCCCGCCTCTGGTGTTGGGATTGGGTTTGGGGGGCGCTCGGGGGCGGGGGGTACATCGCCAAAAATGATGGGTGGCTTTTTCCCTAAGCCTCCTGTTCCTGTGGCTGTCGGGTCAGTTAAGGGATCTTCTAGCTCTGTTGGTGATGCTGAGGGTTCCCGGAAGCCGACCAAGCGGGCGCCGGCGCTGCCTTCTACTTTTAAGGATTTGGCTGCATTTTCAACAGAGAAGCGACTGCCGGTGGGAAACTCGCCCAAGACGCCGCTGCTGACTAGCCAAATTCGATCGGCATCTAGTTCGTTAGCGAGGTCTTGAGTTTTTTTGTTACCTTTTGGGACGTTGACAACTGTCGCGTCTTCCCAAGCTTGCCGAGTTAGCTCCTTGAGATCCGAAGTGCCGTCGGCTTGGCGCTGCAATTCCAGGCTCAACAGCTCAAACACTTCGCTCAAGGATGAGTGAGCGTGAAAAGCTTCTCCAAATGTTGGCTGTTTTTCCAGTATGCTCAGGAACTCTTCAGCAGGTAGGACGATCGCGATTACATCTGTAGAGGCGATCGCAGTTTCGCAGGGAACTCCTCTGAGCAAGCCAGCCCAGCCGAGAATTTCCTGCGACTGCACCAACCGCAAACTGACGTGGCGTTGCGATCGCTGGTCAAAGCCCAGCAGCCGGGCCTGACCTTGATAGATAATTGCCACCTGAGTCGGCATTTTTTCGCGTTCAAACAGGGGTTGCCCCGTCCGGTAGCCCAGGAGTTGGCATTTAGCCACCAAGGCTGTTAGATCCGTCTCTGACAGTCGGTCAAAGGGAGGTGTTTGAGCTAAGAAATCCTGAATTTGGGTGAGGGAAACAGCGGAAGAAGTCATGATATTGAAGACACGGAAGAGAGGGGCTGTAGCGGGCCTATTTGCGATATTTGTTCGGCGAGCCAGCTTTCAAAGAGTTCGTTAATCAGGTGCAGCCGCATCGATTCGTCGAGCTGGGCCGGCATGAACTTTTCTAGTCGAATAATTACCATCCATTCTGCCAGAGGACGCGGCGTCCAGAGTTGATTTGGCTGGCTGACTGATAAAAGTTTACTAATTGCCGGGTGAGGCTGACTGAGGGGTACTGGGCCCAACAGGCCGCCCGACTTTGACTCTGGGCCTTCTGAGAAGTCGCGAGCTACTTCAGCAAAGGTTTGTTCCCCTTCGAGGATGCGGAAGTAAAGTTCGTTTGCCAGTGCTGGATTTTTGGTGCGTACCAGGGAATAGACTACGTGGTCTAGACTGGCTTTGCGGGTTAAAAAATAATTATCTACTTTAGGTCTCCAAGTCTCTTGCTTAAATTTTTCGATCAGCAAGGGCCTGACGGCCATCTCTTGAAGTTCTTCTTCTGTCATATTTTGACTCCGCAGCCAAGCTTCTCTGGCGTCGGGGGCTGTCAGTTGGTGCTGTACCAGAAAGTTCTCGACTGCTGATTGGCGTTCTTCGTCGCTGCAACTAAAGGATGCGATCGCTTGGTCGATGATTACACCCCGCAAGAATTGGGGCATCAACTGGTAACGCTTCAGGAGCGATGGCATATCCTGAGCTTGCAGTAATTTATCGCCTATTTGAAAAAGTCCTGTCATTTTTTAATCTCCAACTGACTTGCGCTTCCCCTTTTAATTTAGCTGTGGCAGGAAAAGAGCGACAACCACTAACCCCTCAATCTCCCGATGATAGCAGAGCGTTAAGAAACCTAGCGCTATTGCTGTCTAATTCTTGACGCTTTGCATCCAGACGGGGTTCCTTTCAAATAGTTTGCCTATTTGATGGGAGTAAGCGCGACTGTCAAGAATTTTGGGGTTGGCCGCCATTGTTTGCTGGATTCGATCCCGATAGCGCCGGCGCATTTCTGGGTTTGTTCCCAGTGCTGTACTCAGTTCTATATAAGAGTTCTCGCTATGTGCTACCAGTTCCGGAAGTTGTAGTTCTTCGAGGACTGCTGCAAATTGTCCCGATCGAGTTTTTTGCCCTTTTCTTGCCACTACAGGCAACCCGGCCAACAGCGGTTCTGCAAAGGGGCCGGCATCGCTGTATGGATAGGAGTCTAAATATATATCAGCCAATTCCAGACATTTTATGCAATCTGCACGATTTGATAGCGCTCGTATCACAACTAGCCGCTTTTTGTCAATTCCAAATTCCCCGAAGGTCGATCGAATTTGGTGGTAAAAAGGTACGGTCGGATAGTTTTCAGCGCGGGAACGAAAGGGATACAAAACTAAAATAGAATTCGGTACGCCGGCAATAATTTTTGCCCAAGTTTCTCGCAATTCTGGGATAATTGTCCCAGCCCGAGCACAGGACATGAACACTACAGATTGGTTGGTGGCTCCCCAACTGCTGCGAGTCGGTTCAACGGTGGCAGGAGCTAACTCTACAGGATAGCTGAAACAAACTCCCGAGCCTTCTAAGGTAATTAATTTTTCGCGATACTCTGCTGCATCTGCCGGCAATGCCAAATCTCCGACAATCAAACAATCGATATTGCGGGCTGCGGTAGTGGCGGGAGTGGATGCAGCGGTAGCAATTTGCACCCGCGCCAGTCGGTGCAAGCACAACAGCGCGCTGGGCCCGGAAGTGTCGGCGATATTGGTGCTAATTAGCAGAATATCTAAATCGTGCGATCGAATTTCTTGCACCTGCTGCGGCAAATTTGCCGGCAGTCGCACCAGCTTGTCAGCGCAACTTTCGCAATATTTCCCCAGTTGCTCGTCTTCTACCTGAAAACTGTACGCGATAACTTCAAATTTATCTCTATCTAAATATTCAAAACTCGGAATAGCAGCCCAAGTTTCCGATTCCGCACTAATTTTGTCGAGCAAAATCCCCAATCTAACTTTAATTGGCTTCGATACTCTTGGAGCAAAATCCCAGTTTATTTCACAGCCAATTTTTTCTAAATAAAATTCTAGAATATCAGCTCGCTGGCTCAAGACATTCAGCAAATTTGCATCGCTCAAGTACAAAGCTTTGAAGCTAACATTCTTCGCAATAAATGCGGCCACATAAGACCAAACTCCCGCATCCGGAAAACGGGCGATATTCGCAGCAACATACTCGATCAAATCCTGGAAATATTCAGAATATCTTTCAACATCTCCCATTTGTTGAAAACAATTCGGAGACTGAAATAGAAATTTCAGAAAATCATCAAAAAACCACTGGGGAATCGCTGAATCTTTATACTCTAACGGCAACTGATAAGCCTCGCGGTACAGCATAGCTGCCAGACAATATGGCATCTTATCGGCAATTGTCCCTGCTGAGCCAAGTTTCGAGTATAACTGGCGGACAAAACTTTGTTCCGACTCGGTTAAAAGTTCATGTTTGAGGTGGCCCTCTAGTAGCAATTTATGAGCTTTCCCCGCTGCTTGCGAGTAAGCACTTTCTATTTTATCGACGGGACAATTTAGCCAAGCTTCAGCTAGTTGTTGGCGGCGTTGCCGCATTTGGAGCAAAATTGACTGGTTTGATGGCAATTTTTTGTACTTTTCAACCAGTGCTGACAAGTCAGATATATTAGGCTGGGTTCTCGATGCCAACTTTTGCCGGATTGTCTGTTTGATTTGTTGATTCAGGAAACTGTAATCAGGACTATTTAGAAGTTTCTTGTAAAATCTGACGACATCTTTATGATTTTCCCCAGCAGCGAAGTTTTTCCAGGTTTGTTGTTCGGGATGAATCCGCAGTGACGACAGTTTTTCGTCTACAAACCCGACGTGATAGTTTCCCATGATCCGCCACCACATATCTAAGTCTACATACTGAGATAATCCTGAATCAAACAATCCGATTTCGCCAAAAACTCGGGCGGCAATTAAGACGGTACTCGGTTCGCCAATTTTGTTGATGGGGTTGTTCAAGCAGTTAGCATCTGCTAGCAAGTCTTTTCCGGGCTGAATTGATTTTAAATTCGACCAACTTTTGTGCAAATCTTTGATTGATTGGGAAGCTTTCCGCAAAATTGGGTGAGATTCATCTTCAGCGATGGTGATGCCGCGGGGGGAGAAAATCATACCTATGTCTGGGTTTTGTTGGGCGAGGGCGACCATTTTGGCGATACATTCTGGTGCCAGCAAGTCGTCTTGAAACAGAAATTTGATGTATTCACCTTTGGCTTGAGAGATGCAGAAGTTCCAGTTTTGGGATAAGCCGTAGTTGCGGTGCAGGATGATGCGGAAGTCGGCGGATGTTTGCGATTGGAAGGATTGGGCGATCGCAATTGTGCGGTCTGTGGAGCCGTCGTCGGATACAATCAGTTCTATATTAGGGTAAGTTTGGGCGATCGCGCTTTTGATTGTTTCTTCAATAAATGCTTCTCCGTTGTACGTCGGAATGCAAATGCTCACCAAAGGCTGCCAGCTTTCCAGTTCTACTTTTGATTGAGTTTGTTGGTTTGACTGTGGGAATTCATGCTTAATTTTTGCAGACTCTGCTTTGGCAGTTCTTGACAGAGGCAAATTTTGAAAATTATCGGTAATCTCGGCAATATATTCGAGACGTTTCCTAATTTTACTTCCTGTAACTTCCGGGTTGAGTAAAGTCTGAATTTCCGCAGCAGCTACAACTCCAATTTTTTGAGATTCTTGGTAATTATTAAAAACATAGCCCATTAAATCAGCAGCGTGTCCGACATCCGGTTCGGCCCAAACATTGCCTTTTTTATAAGGCCCGCAATCTTCCTCGATTGGAACCAACTTATACTTCACTAAAAAGCTATTACCGACATTCATAAATTCTGTATTTGATGAATAACCGGTGGCAATTACAGGCTTGCCGTAAAACATCGCTTCAGCCATTGTCAAGCCGAATCCTTCGCAGCGGTGCAGCGACACGTAACAATCGGAATTATAAAGCAAACCGTTGATTTCATCTTTGGATAAATACCCGTCTTGATGTCTGATATTTGCAGAATCATCTATGGCAAAATTCAACAATTCTAAATCTTTAAGATTTTTGTCTGAGTTGGAAGATTTGATTACCAATAATACGCGGTCATCGTCACCAAAAGCTGTTTTAAATGCTTGGATAACTGCCAAAGGATTTTTGCGTTCGATGCGGCTGCAAAAGTCGAAGACAAACAGAAAAATAAATTTATCTTTAGGTAAATGCAGTTCTTCTCTGCTGAGGGAAGGTGCAGGTAAAAACATACTGGGCATAATTTTGATGACGGGAATTGGCGAAACTTGAGAAATTGCTTCGGCACAAGAATTGCTGTAAGTCCAGATTTCGTGAAAGTGGTTAAATGCTGCCTGCCATTGAGGGGGAAAGCCGGGAAGTTCCCAGGCCCAAAAGCCGATATTGTATTTATTTGCAAAATAGCTGGAACTTCTATCTTTGATAAAAGTGTCAACTTCGTCGGCGTTGACTTGAATTAAATTTACCGGATGGGGATTGTCTGGACTAAAGTTTTGATATGTGGTGTCTTTTTTACGGTGGGGACTGCGGGTAAAATTGTTGATAGCCAAGGTGATTCCGGCGGCTTCGGCGGCTCTGATGTTGGCTCTTACTCCTTCTCCTATGCCAAATTCGCCGTTGATGTAGCCGGCAATGTTTATTCCTAGATTAGGATTCATAATTTATAATGTATTTAGTACAGTGCTGTGTTTATTTTTGGGGTACGTTGTTGGGCTTGGGCCCTCTTATTCTAAGTGGTTATATAAGCTGTCAGTCATACCTCATTTTTTGAGAACCGCTATATATCAATCTTTACACGATTGGTGAATAAGGTTTAATTGAACCGCAGAGTACGCAGAGTGAGAGAAGAGAGGGAAGAGAAAGAGTTGGTAACTGAAAATTTGGTGCTTGACAAATGTGCCGATCGCCATTGTATACTGGCATCGCCATGCTAACTTTCGTCTGCTGGTCTGTTGACATGGATTGCTCTGCTTTATTTTACGGCAAACTAATCAGGAATTTTAGAGAAAGTGATCGATCGCGCCAACCACGACCTCTTCAAGCTGCTACCGCCGGATGCTAAAGTCATTGTTGAAATTGGCTGCGGTACTGGTTCTAGGGGCGAACACTACAAGCTGATCAATCCCCACTGTCAGTATATTGGCATTGAACGCGATCGCGAAAAAGCGAAAATTGCAGTCGATCGGCTAAACTGGGTGGCGGTAGCCGATATTGAAGAAATTGCGATCGCCAGTCTCGACATCGAACCCGAAACTGTCGATTGCTTGATTTTTGGCGACTTGTTACCCTATCTCAAAAACCCCTGGGAGATACTACAGCAGTACAGTGCTTTGCTCAAGCCGGAGGGGCAAGTTTTCGCCACAATTCCCAACGTTCAATACTGGCGGCGCATTGTCAATCTGTTGCGGGGACATTGGGAAAATCCCGACAGCAAGATGCAGCACTGGTTTACCCTGGAAAGTATTAAATCATTATTTGCTGGAGCCGGATTGCAGGTTTACGAATTGCAAGGGAAGGGACACAAAACCGAAAATTTTGCCCAATTCCAACAATTGCTGCATCCAATGGTGAAGGCTTTAGAGCTAAAATCCAGCGATTTTGCTACGGAAACTGGTGCTGAATATTATATTGTGCGATCGACCAAATCGACCGTACAGCCCCGCAGACTGCTGATCCAAACCATTATTATGGCTCCTACAGGGTGCGATCGCGTGCGAGTTCTGGAACCGGACAAATTTAGCGCCACAATTCCCGGTGTCCGCACCGTATCGGGAGTGAAAACAGCAGCATTAATTACCGAGTTTCCGGGAGAAGAAAAAGTCTTCGTCTGGCAACGGACAATCATGCAATATCCGGCTTACATTCCCAAACTCAAAGAACTACTAAAACAAGACTATTTAATAGTAGCCGAAATTGACGACAATCCCGTCCGCCGCCGCGAATACGCAGACAATAATTACCTCAGCTATCGCGGCTGTCACTGCGTTCAAACTACAACAGAACCGCTAGCCAAAATTTTGCGTCACTACAATCATAATGTTGCCGTATTTCCCAATCAACTAGCCTATCTACCACCGCCGCGAATCTATCCAGCAGAACATGCAGTCACAATATTTTTTGGCGCGCTCAACCGCGAAAATGATTGGCAGCCAATTATGGCAGCACTGAATCGAGTTTTAGTTGCACACAAACACCGAATTAGAGTTAAAGTTATCCACGACCGCAGATTTTTTGATTCCTTAGAAATACAGCAAAAGGAATTTGAATCATTTTGCACTTACGAACGGTATCAAGAAATCATGTACAGTTGCGATATAGCTTTGCTGCCGCTCGTTGCCAACCCGGTTAACGAAATGAAATCTGACTTGAAATTCATTGAATGTGCGGCGCGAGGAGTAGCGGTACTGGCGAGTCCAACCGTCTACGAACATTCGATAGTCGAAGGTGAAACCGGATTGATTTACAAACACGACAAAGAGTTTGAAATCAAGCTAAATTCGCTGATTTCAGATACTTCTATGCGCCAAGAAATAGCCGCGAATGCTTACGAATGGGTGCGCGACAACCGCTTGCTGTGCGGACACTACCGGCAGCGCCGAGACTGGTACTTGCAAATGCGGGACGAGTTGCCGCGTTTAAATGCTGAGTTGCGATCGCGATTGCCCGAGTTGTTTGCAGACTGAATGCGGTAAGATTGATAGGGGTTTTTGTACAATACGGTTGGGAGCAGATAAGACGGCGGTTGAAACCGCGTCTACACAAACAATGTCTGCCTCCGCAGACTCAAGAATGAAGATTTGACCTAAGGTTGGAACCGATTGCTCTTCAACCTGCGGAGGCAGGTTTTGTCTGTATAGACGCGGTTTCAACCGCCCAGTCTTCCGTTTTATTGTTTAATTTTTAATTGTTGATACACACAAATGCGAATCCTATTCACTATTGCTCACTTCTACAATCCTAGCGGTGACGGGAAACACGCTTCCCAACGAAACGATCCCCAACCGCGCATCAATGCTTTAACTGCTTGCGTGACTTCGCTGCAAGCTTTGTATGGCCAATCTCAGTGCATGATTGACATTAGTGAATGTGCCACTATCCCAGCCAATAAATCTCAAAAGCACGAAATCGATATTGTTGTTTGCACTACTCAAGGTTATCACCTTTTGCCTCAACTGCCTGTCCAGCCGAGGTCTTTTATGCACCACGCTACTAAATGCGAACCGCTGCTGTTGGGGTTTGAGTGTCAGGCTGTTTTGCGTTCTTGCCTTAACAAATACGATTACTTCTGTTATTTGGAAGATGATTTAGTTCTCCACGATCCGTGGTTTTTTAGTAAATTAAATTGGTTTACGCATCATGGTGGACATGGAAATTTGTTGCAACCCAATCGCTATGAAGTATCGCCTCAAGGGGCTGTTTTTAAAGCATATATTGATGGTGATTTAGTGGCCGGAGCTACTGCTAAATTTCAAAATGTGGAGGAGCAGCCGCAGTTAGTAGGAAAAATTATGGAACAGCCAATCTCTTTTGAGCGGACTTTGAATCCTCATTCCGGTTGCTATTTTTTGAGTGCGGAACAGATGGCTCACTGGGCTAAGCAGTCTCATTTTTTGGACAGAGATACTAGCTTTGTTGGCCCGCTGGAAAGTGCGGCAACTTTGGGAATTATGCGGACTTTTAGAGTTTATAAGTCAACTCCTGCTTATGCTAATTTTTTGGAAATTCAACATTTTGGAGTGAGTTTTCTGAAGTTGATTGGTAATAAGGTGCGGATTTCGGAGGAAGTTGTAGACGGCGGTTGAAACCGCACCTACACAAACGAATTCCGCCTCCGCGGAATGAAGAGAAGATCAAACGACGGTTGAAGCCACCCCGTTTTCTTCAACCCGCGGAGGCGGGTTTTGTCTGTATAGACGCGGTTTCAACCGCCCGGTTTTCTAGGAATTCAATTTATCGCCGATGCTAACTGTACCGCTGTTGAGGATTTTGGCTAAAACTCCTGTTTGTGCGTGACCGAATTCTTGTTGCAGTAAACTGAGTAGGGCTATATCTCGATCGCCCGTTTGTGGATTTACTTCTACGTTGACACAGCGACCAATTCGTGCTGTAACTTCGATCCGTGCCGCACCTAATTGAAACTTTTTTCCGATTAACTCAAATTCCGACCAAGCTGAAATGCCCTCTAGCACAACGTTTGGGCGAAATCTGCCTACATCTATATTTTGCTGGGCGACTTCGGTTAATCGATCGAGTGTAGCTTGACTGAGAAGAGAAATATGTACCGGTTCTCGATCGGGATAACGAGTTTCCCCACTACTGTTACCGATTAACCGCAAAGGTGCAAGCTGCGGGTGTCTCGCTTCTTTTGTTGGTTGAATCGCCGCCAGATAGTCGGTAAAAAAAGTGCTGATGCGATCGCGCCCCGCTGCTGTGTTCGTTTCTGCCGATAATACTGCAACTCCTTGACGCTTGACTGTTAAAACAGCCGTTTCCGGTTGATAATGGCATTCCAAAGCTGCTAGCAGAGGCCAATCGTTTTGAACCGCCAAATATTTTTTGCTAATCCAAGACGCGCTATCGGCGGGCATCTTTGCACCTTCAAGATAATCTGTAAATAGCAGCGCAAAAGCGCGATCGCCCTTAATACCGTGTCCTTTCGTTAAAGCAAACTCCGACATTGCTTGCGGTGTTAGTCCTTTAATTGGATAAGTAAATAACTGTTTGACTGTTGCTACTATCATAAAAATCTCGGAAATTGCTACAATTTTAACTTGAGATCTTCTTCCACCTTTATTAAGGTTATGCAGGCTAGTTTGATTGTCATGCTTAAGGTATGTAGTTGCGCTTCAGCGCTCTTTATAATATTAGGAAAGAGGGCTAAAGTCCAACAACGTACCTATTTCTCTTTAATCAAGGTATGTAGTTGCGCTTCAGCGCTCTTTCCTAATATTATGAAAGAGGGCTAAAGCCCAACTACGTACCTGTTTCCATGATAACAATAAAACCACCGCAGACATTAATTTAACTCAACCTAAAAACCAATTAAGCTAGCAATTCATAGCGGCGAATATCTGGAGGTGCAACTGCTAAACCGTCTAATTTCTTGACTGCGGCTTGAATGTGAGTAGAAGCGAGATGCTGTTCGAGCAAAGCTGCACTTTCCCACTCTTCAACGAAGGTAAAATCTGTAGGATCAACTTTATTTTGGAGAAGTTCGTATTTGATGCAGCCTTCTTCTTGCCGAGTTGGCTCCATAATGCTCAGCAGTAGAGATTTAAGTTCTGCTACTTTGTCGGGAAAGGCTACGAGGCGTGCGACTACTCGCAAGTTTGGTGTGGACATAGGAGAAAAAATCAACAGATATGGCGATCGAATTTACCGAATATTTATCGGGCAAACTCTATTAAACACGATTTTATATCATGTCTGCGGTGACCACAACAATTAAATAGGTTCGTAGTGAGGACTTCAGTCCTCATCCAAGAAAGGACTGAAGTCCTCACTACAAACCTTTTTTCTTGGTGTATTCTACCTTCTTCCCTCTACCTTCTTCCCTCTACCTTCTTCCCTCTACCTTCTTCCTTCTACCTTCTTCTCAATCTTTGGGATAAAATCGCTTGTTGTCTGTAGAATATTCCCAGGCGATCGCCTCCGGGTCTTTTTCGCTACTCCACTGAGCAAACTCTGGCTTAACTTTCCATTTGCCGATCGTACTTGCATGAACCTTGAACCTGCGGGAAAGTTCCGTTTGGGTAAAAGAGATTTTGGGCTTTTGAGGAGTCTTGGTTTGAGCAATCGGAAATAAATTTGGTTTTTTATCTTGTGCTTTTTCCCGATTTGTGGGAGGCTCTTGAACAGCTACTGTTGCATTAGGTATTTCGCTTTGAGTGACAGTTGGAGCTATTTGAAAATAATACAAAATTCCGCCTTCTTCGGTTACTTGAAAATCGGCGGCAAACTCAAGAGCCCGTTCGTCGAGATATTCTTGAACCTTGTCTCCGGGGAGTTTCGCATTCATCGCCAAATCCAAGGCCGTAACTCGCCCTTGATTTTCCTTGATCAACCTGTAGAAAACCGAGTCTAAATGAGCGAGTCTGTGTTTTTGCTGCTGCTGGTAAAGCTTGTAAGCCCAAGCAATGCCCGCTGTGGTGGCGATCGCCCAAAACATCGTTCCCGACTCGAAACTGGCAACCGCCGTCAAGCAAATAGGCAAAAGCAGGGTAAGATATCCCCAAATGCTGCCCTTCTGTTGGTTATTGCTGTTTTTGACCATAGTTCCTAAACGGCTACGTAGTTTAGTTTAGCAGAGCGTGTCTGAAAGCCGCAGGAGTGTTTTGACACTGGATATCTCGATCGCCCTTGCCAAAAAACGGATACCGTCCGACGTACTCCTGTCAAGGGATTGCTTCCAATTTTAGACCCCAGTTAAAGCCCCCAGATTCAGATCGAGGAGTAAATCTCAAATCTAAAAATGGAAAATCGACTGAAACACTCTACTACAACATCCTATAATTTACTTTTTGCAACCGAGGATTCATGTACTTTTTTCGCAAACAGATTGCCATCCTGTTCGTAGTTTTTGCTTGCTGTACGCTGACGATTAGTTGCAGCGGCGATAACCGAACTGTCCAGTGTACCAAACTTATTGCAATTGTCACCAAAGGCAGCGCTCTCATCAATTTTAAGAACGGCACCTACGATGCTGCAACGAGCAAGAACTTAGCTAAAGATTTGAACCAGACAGCTAAAGAAATTGAAGCTTTGCGAATCACAGATGCAACCCTCAAAGAAATTCAGGGGCCGTCGGTTAAATATTTCCGGGACATGGGTCAAGGACTCGGCGATATAGGTAAAGCTCTTGAGGCAGGAAATCGGGCTTCTACAAGTATAGAAGGTCGAGAGCAAATCAAAACAGCTCAAGCAGATATTATCCAAGCCGGACAGCGGGCAAATCAAGCAGCCAAAAGTCAAGATGTTTTGACTGCCAAACTGATTAATTATTGTAAGAGCGATCGCTAAATAGGTAATTACAAAAACAACCAGAAAATCAATTATAATATCCAGCAAGATGTTATTGTTTTTGGCGATCGCCTACATCACAACCAATGACCAATGACCAATGACCAATGACCAATGACCAAATTCAATGATGAATTTCTAGATTCAAAATATAGGAACCGAGTTGTACTTTTTCCGACCACAACTCATATTCTAACCGCAGGTGTTCCGGTTCCGGCTTTCCTGTCAGGGTCAAGTTGCGGGTGAAGTTTCGGAGGCGCAACTGTTCGGGAGTCGCCAGCGATTCGCCCTGAAGCCAATAACGGCTCAAGCCGTACATTCCGCGTTCCCAGCAGTGGCGGTAACTGTACTTGCCGTTTCCTTGCATCGTCATAATCACTCGATAGGGCGAAACTTCCAGCCACAGCAACCGGGGTTTTGTAGTTGTGGGCAATATAGCGACTTGCTCGGCAGAGTCGTCGGATTCGTCGGCAACTTGGCGATCGAGTATTGCTGGTTCGTGCAACAACAAGTGAAAGCGATCGCGGTCTTTTTGATACAGGGTACCAGCGGTTTCAACAACTGACCACAAAGGTAAATCTGTGGATACCAGCGATAAACTTACGGGCTTGCGATGGTGCGTCAGCATAAATAAAAGTGTACGAGTTATTGTGGTTCGGGCAGTTTGAGATTTGAGATTTTAGAGTTTTGATTTTAGATTCTAGATTTTCTCGGCTCCAAATTCCGGAACTTTTGATTAAAAAACATACAAAATCTACAACTCGCAGTCAGAAATATAAATTTTTTCAGTCCAAAGTCAATTATCCGATCGATAACTCAGAGCTGAACCTGAAATCTCAGCAGATATACGGACTGTAATTGTGAAATCAAGGTAAAATCCATGCAGTGGTATCTCCTCTCCCCTGTAGCCGATCGCAGTTTTAGCAAATAATGGAACTGTATCCACCTGCTCCCAACCCTTATGCAGTCTGTCATTCCCCAATCTAAAATTTAAAATCTAAAATCTAAAATGGTATGACTTAGGACTGGGAAAAGGTTAGGATAGCTAACGCCGTCCCATCCTAGTCTATCTCATGCAAGCTGCCATTATAACTACTTCGCCCCAGAGCGAAAGTCAAACTTTAAGCATTCAAAAACCTGCCTCGGGCTTGTCGCTGCGAGGCAGAATTCGAGTTCCGGGCGATAAGTCGATTTCTCACCGCGCTTTGATGTTGGGTGCGATCGCCCGCGGTGAAACTACAATTGAGGGACTGCTGCTAGGAGAAGACCCCCGCAGCACTGCTAAATGTTTCTCCCTTCTGGGAGCCTCCGTTTCGGAACTCAACGAGGAACGGGTAACTGTCCGGGGCGTTGGAATTGGTGAGTTACAGGAGCCTCTGGAAGTCTTGGACGCGGGTAATTCCGGCACGACGATGCGGTTGATGTTGGGAATTTTAGCCTCTCATCCGGGGCATTTTTATGCGGTAACGGGTGACAGTTCTTTGCGATCGCGCCCCATGTCACGGGTAATTAAGCCGCTGCAACAAATGGGCGCGCAAATTTGGGGTAGAAAGAGCAATTCTTTAGCTCCTTTAGGGATACTCGGACAGCAATTAAAGGGGATTCACTACCATTCTCCGATCGCCTCAGCTCAAGTTAAATCCTGCATTTTGCTAGCCGGTTTGATGGCCCATGGAGATACTACAGTCACAGAACCCTCTCTTTCGCGGGATCACAGCGAGCGGATGCTGCGGGCGTTTGGAGCTAAATTAACCGTCGATCCAGAAACTTGTAGCGTGACAGTCAGTGGCGGAGCGCAACTGCAAGGACAGAATGTAATTGTACCGGGAGATATTAGTTCGGCGGCATTTTGGCTAGTTGCTGGGGCGATCGTCCCAGGTTCCGAACTCGTAGTCGAAAACGTCGGCGTCAACCCAACTCGTACAGGTATTTTGGAAGCTTTGGAAATGATGGGCGCCGACATTGAACTGCAAAATCAGCGAGATGCTGCGGGGGAACCGGTAGCAGATATCTTGGTTCGCTTTTCCCCACAGTTGCGGGGATGCACCATTGCTGGCGACTTAATTCCCCGACTGATTGACGAAATCCCGATTTTGGCAGTAGCCGCAGCCTTTGCGTCGGGTACTACCATCATTCGAGATGCGGCCGAGTTGCGAGTCAAAGAGAGCGATCGGCTGGCCGTGACTGCTGCGGAACTCAACCGCATGGGAGCCAAAATTACCGAGTTACCAGACGGTTTGGAAATTACCGGGGGAACTCCGTTAACTGGCGCGGATGTTGACAGCTACACCGATCACAGAATAGCGATGAGTTTGGCGATCGCAGCCCTCAGCGCCACAGGCGTTACTAACATTCACCGGGCCGAAGCCGCTGCCATTTCCTACCCTGACTTTACCGCCACTTTGCAACAAGTTTGCCATCCTAATTGATAGTGGGCATTGGGCATTGGGCGGAGCGTAGCGGAGGGATTGGGCATTGGTTGCTGGTTACTTGTTATCGGTTATTGGTATACCCTCACAAATAACCACTGACTAATGCACTGATGACTAATGACTGATGACTTCGTCTAAGAATCTCGACCGACAACTTGTTCTTTTAAAGAATCAATTTCCGTTAACAACTCTTTGCGGCTAGTAGCATTGAGCAAATAGCGGTAGACAAACCAACCCGTATATCCGATACCAATCAACTCAAAAAAGGGAGCTACCAAAGGGACATCATTAAGAGCATCTAAAACTCCCAGCGTTACCTTAATACTAATAGCGCCTGCCAGGATTAAACCAATAGTTACCAGAGGTTTTTGATATTCAACAAAAAAGGTTGAGAGATAAGCTGGAAGCTCGGACAAAATTGTGAGAATTTGATCTTTAATATCTTGGGAGTGGCTCCCTGGAGTTTCTGAGGTCATTGTAGTAATGACCCCCGGCTGGTCACTCACTAGGTCTACTGTCACAACTTCAGTGATAGTTTGCGTGTCGTCAGAAAAGTTAGCTTGGGTCATGGGATAGTTCCTCCGTTGTCAAGTAAAATTGCACGCTTTGAGTTACTGCCAGTATGATTATCCGGCAATTAGCACAGCATTAATGCTACTGGGGCTAATTGATGAGATTAAGGCAGAGCTTCACCAATTGCAAGCAAAAATAACGATATGTGTTGATTCTAAACAATTGCCACTGTTGACAAATCGCTCTTTTGACTCATTTTTTGACTTCCCTGAGGTCGATTTGATTGGCACAAGTGCGTCCTTGTTCAAAATCGGTGATATTGCCGATCGTGGTTTCAGCGATATTTTGCAACGCTTCCTCGGTGAAAAAAGCTTGATGTCCGGTAATCAGGACGTTGGGGAAAGTCAGCAAGCGCTGAAATACGTCGTCTTGAATCACCTGATTTGACAAATCCTCAAAAAACAGATCCGTCTCTTGTTCGTAAACATCTAAGCCGAGGTAGCCAATTCTACCAGACTTCAGTCCTTTGGTAACAGCTTTAGTGTCGATCAACTGACCGCGACTGGTATTGATCAACATCATCCCCGGTTTCATTTGCCCGATCGCCTCTGCACCGATTAAATGATAAGTTTCTGGTATCAGCGGACAGTGGAGGCTGACAATATCAGAGTTGGCGAACAGTTGGGCCAGCGCCACGTATTCCATCCCCAAGGCTAAGCAATCAGGGTTTGGGGAAACATCGTATCCCAGCAAGCGACAGCCGAATCCGTGCAGAATTTTGGCAGTTAGCGCGCCTATTTTGCCAGTTCCGACGATTCCCACCGTTTTACCGTGGAGGTCAAATCCCAACAAGCCGTCTAGGGCAAAATTGCCTTCGCGGACTCGGTTGTAGGCCCGGTGGATTTTGCGGTTGAGGGACAAAATCATTGCGACTGCGTGTTCGGCGACGGCGTAGGGAGAATAAGCGGGAACTCGGACAAGAGTTAAGCCTAAATCGCGGGCTGCTGCTAAATCGACGTGATTGAATCCGGCCGATCGCAAAGCCAACAACCGAACGCCATTTTGGGCGATCGCCCGGAGCGTTTTTGCGTCCAAAGAGTCGTTAACGAAGGCGCAGACTGCCGGAAATCCAGCAGTCAGAACGCTAGTTTCCAAGTTCAGGCGCGGTTCAAAAAACACCAACTCGTGTTTGTCGGCGTTGGCTGCTGTCAGAAAAGTGCGATCGTAGGATTTGGTGCTGAATACGGCTACCTTCATGATTTTTGCCTGCAAATCCAGTAATAGTTGGCGATTCCTTCCAGATTAACTCTCTTTCCTTACCACCACCCCATTCCCTCAAAAAACTTGGCTTCCCTGAGAAATATGGGGTTTCGTGACGATAGCATTTCTGAAGCAACCCGATTTTTAGCCCGATCGCAAATCCTGGTGACGTTAGAAAAAAAACTGCTTAAACTATAGTAAAGCACGAGCCTTCACTTACTAATTATTTAGGAGAAACTCAGATGCGAAAACAACTCAAAACAATAATTCATGAAATCTTAGAATCCTCAGAAAGCAGCAATTTCTACAGCTTAGCAGATGACATTTTTATCACCTGTTTGATTTTGATCAACGTCGCAGCTTTTATTGCTTCTACTTCGCCTCACTTGTTGCACGAACACAAAGTATTGTTGGAACACATCGAAATTATTTCATCCTTAGTGTTTACAATAGAATATGTTTTGAGGTTGTGGGTATGTACAGTAGATCGCAGATACAGCCACCCACTTTGGGGAAGATTTAGATACAGTCTGACACCGCTAAGCATAATCGATTTAATCTCAATTTTGCCATTTTACGCCTTGCTATTGTTTCCGAATTTAAGCTTCGTTAATTTAATTCGACTCCTCCGTTTGTTGCGCTTGCTAAAAATGAGCCGTTATTCAGAGTCTGTAAGAACTCTAGGAGCAGTATTGTATGCAAAAAAAGAGGAGTTAATCGCCACTGCATTTGCCGTTTTCATTCTGTTAATATTTGCATCTAGCGTCATGTATTTTGTTGAATACGAAGCGCATCCAAAAGCTTTTGGAAGTATCCTCGATTCAATGTGGTGGGGAGTTGTGACATTGACGACTGTCGGCTACGGCGATATTTATCCTATCACTCCTTTAGGTAAATTGTTAGGAGCAATGTTAGCATTTTTAGGTATAGGAATTTTTGCACTGCCGGCTGGGATAATTGCTTCTGGTTTTTCCGAGGAAGTGCAAAGGAGAAAACAGGAAAGAATTGGGGCAAATTTAGACCAATCTGCTAATTGTCAATCGGTACAAATGCTCGGAGAAGTCGAGATTGGTTTTGAACAACAGCAAAGGGCGATCGCGCTTTACGTCGAAAGTTCCGCCGACTTAATGCAAATGTGCATCAACTCAGCGAAACAGAAGCTAGGAAGTCATATTGAGAATGAAGAAGTTCTTCGGGATTTAGCTATTCATCTGTACAACGAAACTGTTCGCAAATTCCAGCTTTAATCGAAGCTAAATATTATCTATCGATTACAGGTTCGTAGTGAGGACTTTAGTCCGCATTCCTGAAGGACTGAAGTCCTCACTACGAACCAATGACTAATTACCAATCTGGCGGTAAATTGTAATATTCAAGAGTCGATCGATCTTTGAGCAATTCTTGAGTTTGTTCATCCACCCGAATCTGACCATCAGCCAAGATTAACGCCCTTTGAGTCGTTTTCCCAATCCAGTTCAAATCGTGGGAAGCGATCAAAATTACCTCGATCGGCAATTGCGACAAAACCTTAGCCAAATGCCTACGCCACGATGGATCTAGTCCATTTGTTGGCTCGTCTAAAATTAAAATTGCCGGCTCTAATGCTAAAATAGCCGCTAATGCTGCTAACCTTCTTTGACCCCCAGAAAGCTCGTGGGCCGAACGGTTAGCAAATTCTACCAAACGGAATTCGTCTAATAAGCTTAAAGCCCGATCGCGCGCCATCTCCAAAGATACCCCATAATTGCGCGGCCCGAACATCACATCCTCTAAAATAGTTGGCATAAATAGCTGATCGTTAGCATCTTGAAAGCAAAACCCAATCTGCCTCCGCGCTTCCGATAAAGTTGCCTGTTCTAGCTTAATTCCCTGCACTCTAACCTCGCCAGATTGAGGCATTTTCAAGCCGATTAAATTTTCCAGTAAAGTGCTTTTGCCAGCACCTGTTAAACCAAGTAGAGCAACTCTTTCTCCCGGTTGTAAGGTGAAGGAAATTCCTTGCAATACAGGTTTTTGCTGCGGATATCCGAATACTAAGTCTTGCACTTCGATTGTTGGCGTCATTTTGAGATTAGTCAATTTTTGTTTACCTCGATTTTCGGATTAAGAGTTTTTAACCGCAGAGGGCGCAGAGAGCGCAGAGAGAGGAATTGAGAAGGTAAAAGGTAAAAAGTTAAAATATAGATGCACGAATTAATCAATTCCCAATGCCCTATGCCCAATTCCCATAAGAAGCTATTGTTAATCCGACTGCGGTTAAAATCGTGACTGTGAGCCAGAATCGCTCTTTTGATGTTGATTTTGACTCGGTGGGTAAAGTTCCTTTGTAGCCGCGAATTAGCATGGCTGCGTGGACTCTCTCGGCGCGATCGAGACTTCGCAAATAAAGAGCTCCTATCATTGAAGCACTGGCGTATCTCAGCCATCCTACGCTACCCGACAAACCTCGCAGTTGAGCGGATCGTTTCATCCGGTTGACTTCTGCGAGCAATATTTCTAAGTATTGTCCAGCTAAAAGCACAATCTCTTGTAAGCCTGCTGGTAGGGGCAATCCTTTCAGGGCAATTCCGAAACTGTGGGGCGGCAAAGTTAGCAGAAAACTGTTCATAATTAGCAGGCAAATGAGGGAACGCAGCAACAGAAAACTCGCTCGTTCCCAACCTTGGGGTAGCACTAATAAGGAGAGGAAAATTAATTCTGCTCCTAATAGTTGCAGCAGGGTTCGCAGCGGTGCTTTCAGCCAAAGTGACCAAAAAAGTGCGATCGCCCCATAGATGCCCAGCCACAGCCAAGCACCCATTTTCATAAAACCAATCCCAATCACAATCGTGAGAGACAGTCGCAATCGAAAAGGTATTGATAATTTAAGCATCTTTAGATTTCACCAACTGAGCAATCCCAAAAGCCGTACCGAAACAAATAGCAGAGCCTAAAACTCCAGCAATGCTAGTACCTATTGGTTGTTCTTCTAATCCTTTAACACCGTAACCAGCTAGAGGAGTTGGAATCTCAATCGCCACAGCTTCTTTATCTTTAAAACCGTATTGTTCTGCTACCGCTTCTAACCCATCAGGCCAACTTGAAGCGAACAGAGAAAGCACGCCACTAATTAATAAAACTCCAATTACTGGCACTAGCCATTTCTGTAATTGTGGCTGTTCTCCTGGTAACAAATCCGGCCGTACTTTCACGAGATAAGTTAAAACGCCGCCTGTAATTAGCCCTTCACCAATGCCAATTAAAATATGTATGCCTACCATTGCTGGCAATGCGATATTCAGCGGTACTGTACCAGAAATTGCCAATTCAATAGCCACACAAATCGAAGCGGACACAACACTGAGAGCGGCCGCAATCCCCGCAGCTAGCGGCAAGCGATTTCTGGAACCTCCCAATAGTTGCTGCAATGGCTGCAACAGCCACCAACCCACCCAAATTCCGACTAGCCCCATATTAAAAATATTCGCTCCCAGTGCGGTGATGCCCCCATCCGCAAACAAGACGCTCTGAATTATAAAAACCGTACTCATCGCCAGAGTTGCCGCCCAAGGGCTACCCAAAACCACGGAAGCTAGCGCGCCTCCCAACAAGTGCCCGCTGGTGCCACCTGCTACAGGAAAGTTAATCATCTGGGCGGCAAACACAAAAGCCGTGGTTAAACCCATGACTGGAGCTTGTCGCAACCCAAGACTGGCGCGGGTTCGATTTAGGGCAACTGCAATAACTGCTGCGCTTGCTATGCCCGTGGCAATTGCTACGGGCGGTGAAAGAAAACCATCAGGTATGTGCATCGATATCTCCAAAACATGAGAACTCTCAACCTTTTAGTCAACTCTTTTTTACAAAACTTTACAATCCCCTCTGGGGGGATTTTTGCCGATTTTGGTTTCAGAAGCCACGTATTATCGGCTTTTTGATAACTATTATCAATAATTCTCGATCGACTGGGTAGTAAAATCCCTGAACAGTAAGGCTTTTATATAAATCTTAAAATAAAATTAACAAAAGACTGAAAGTCAATAATTGGTTTTATTATCTGTTTTTGAGAATAAGTTGCATTACTAGCTTTTTAAAAGAAGCAGCAAAAATGCTCATTAGCTAGTAAAACTAAAAGTTTTGGGTGCTCTAAAAACTAAAAAGCCGGATTCTATTGCTAGTTAATGTCCTTTTAGCAGTATTTTAAGGCGATCGATCGCGTGAATGTGCGATCGACTCCTCCGCACGGCTTGTATTCTCAAGAAACTCAAAATACTAATGCAACTATTCTCAAATACGTTCCCGAACAATCCAAACTCAATGAGGCCCGATAGCGGTGCAAAATTCAATCGAAAAATCAACTACCGATTTAGTTCCATCTGAATTTCCCAGACAATTAGATATTGCTCAAGTTTCTGTCTACGGGCTGAGCATTTTATCCGCTGGTTTATTTCTGTTTATGCCTTTCGTTAACGTACTCCATCCCAGCCCTTGGCAGCGATGGATGGGAACCATTCACGGCATGGGTTCAATGTTGGCATTAGTAGTCATGGCTTATACCGGACACTTAGCATTTCCCTTGCTACGGGGAGTCGGTAAAATCTTGCCACAAATGCGTACATTAGCCTTTTGGTCAACTCTTTTGAGTTTTTTAGCCATTGCTACCGGCAACTTATCATATATGCGCTATCGAGCAGGTGCAGATTTCGGTGGAGCTCGCGCTTGGCTGAAATCAAACTCGCCTTTAGTCCAGTATGTTTTGATGGAATACCACGAATTTACCGTGCTATTTACTTTGCCATTAGCAGCAGCTTGCACCTGGATTTTGTGGTACTACGGCGACTCAATTTTAGAGAAAAAAAATCGCCCCGTTTTAGCAGCTACTTCTGTAGCTTTGATGGGAATCATGTTTTTTGCAATGGGCGGCATGGTTACCGGACTTGGTGTTGCTAAAATTCACGCTCTTTAGTTAGTTTTTAGATTAACTAATGACTAGCAACTAACAACTCAATCTAGGAAATCCTGAAATGACTCGACAGTTATCCCGCGACAAATCAGCGACCAATGAACCTATTTACGGCAAAATCTGGAGCAATCTCAAAGAATTTCCACAAGGATTAGCTGAGGGAGCAGCAACTCCGCCGAGTAATTCTGGCCCGGCTGCTGCTGCATTAATTAGTGCTGGCATTGGTTGTTTCACAATGATGGTGAGTCACCACTTAGGGGACACATCCAAAGAGATAAACGAAATGCTTTGGAATCTCGGCACTTGGATTCCCGGAAGCAAGACTGGTAACGAAATGTGGGGCAATATCGGCAGCTATACCGGTAAGGAAACTATGTTGCTTATCGGTTGGCTAGTCAGTTGGCCAATACTGTATGCAATTTGGAAGAATAAAAGTGTTAAAAGTCGCACCATATTTTTCTGGATGTTTGCTTTGTTAATGGCTTCCACAGCTATGTCTTGGCATCCTTTGTTCCCCTATTTGCCGTTAACTTAAGTAATACGAGGTTTGATGATGGAAACAAAAAGTAAGCCACTCCCGGCGAGGGAGATGCACAAATTCGTTTGGGTTGGTGTAGGACTTTTTACTCTTGTATGCGTGACTTATCCCATTGCTATGTGGCGCGTCACCCAAATGGAAAAGTTTCGCGGTATTTATGTCAAATCTTTGACAATTGAGGGCAAAGAACCCGCGAAGAAGGTGGCAGATGCTAGCATTGTTGCTAAGGTAGCGGAACCAGCTATTGCCAGTAGCCCAGCACCTTCGGCTTTAGTGGTTGATAGCACAAAAAAACTGCCTGAAAAGTCTCCTGAAATTGCACCTTTCACAAATAAGTCTCCTGAAACGGCTATTGCAAGTAGCCCTACAGATAAGACTGTCCAAGCATTGCCTGTGTCAGCGGGCAAGCAGGAAGTTCAGGCGGTTGAGGTCACTAATCAGACAGCGGAAATTACCGATCGCACCAAACTAGATGAGTTAGCTCTAAAAGTGTACGATCGCATCAATCAGACTTGGCAAGCTAACCCCACATTCACTCAAAATCTAGTCTATCGAGTCACTGCAAGTCAAGACGGGGCGATCGGCAACTTCGAGCCCCTCAACCAACCAGCCAAGGATTACACCCAAGAAACCCCCCTGCCAAATCTGCTCAAATCTGCCCAAACTACCAGCAGCAGTGCAATACCCGTAGCTAAATTGACAGTAGTATTTGCACCTACTGGAACCTTAGAAGTTAACCCCTAACTCAGATACAACATCCATCCCGTAAGGTGCATAATTTGCACCTTACTTTTGCTTGTTAACTAAAATGTGATATTATAAACACCACCCTGTTAAGCATTCTACCTCTCAGACAACAAATGAAAGAACTTGACGAGAAAAAAACCCAAGAACTGCTATGCACCATCATGGAATGGGAACTAGCAGGAGTAGTGCGCTACACCCACTATGCACTCATGGTGACAGGGCCAAACCGAATTCCCATCGTGCAGTTTTTTCAAGCACAAGCAACCGAATCCCTACTCCACGCCCAACAAGCCGGAGAAATTTTAACAGGTTTAGACGGACATCCCAGCCAAAAAATTGCCCCCATCGAAGAAACATACAAACACTCCATCAAAGACTTGTTGGAAGAAAGTTTAAATCACGAGAAAAAAGCGCTCAAAAAGTATAAATCCTTACTTGAAGTCGTCACAGACTCCAGCGTTTATCTCGAAGAATACGCCCGCACCCTAATTGGACAAGAAGAATTGCACCAAGTGGAACTAAAAAAAATGCTGCGGGATTATAGTTGATTTAGTCATTAGTCATTAGTCATTAGTCATTAAGGGTAGGGTGCGTGGCTACCTTGAATCCCTTAAAAAAATAGATGATCTCGGAGCGACGCACCTTGCTATTGTTCAATACCCCGGACTGTTTTTTGAGCAGCGACCCAAAGCCTCATTCTACCGTTAATATTTCACAGAGGCTGGAGCCCAGAACCCCCATTCTACCCTTGGTCATTGAAAACTGTCCGGACTATTGATTGTTAGTTGTTATTGATTGCGATAGATAGCAGCTTCTGAATAACCTATGACTATTTGACTAATCACCAATAACCCTTCGACTCCGCTCACGGTACTGCAAATAACTAATAACCAATAACTAATAACCAATAACTAATAACCAATAACTAATAACCAATAACCAATAACCATATAATGAACTTTACTGAAGCCATCCCAACCTTTGTAATTACTCTCCGTGAAGGCGTAGAAGCCGCCTTAGTCGTCGGAATTGTCCTAGCTTGCTTGAAAAAAGCCGACCAAACTCACCTCAATTCTTGGGTTTATGCAGGTATCGCAGCAGGCATTGCTGCTAGCGGTTTTGTCGGTGTTTTATTCAATGGATTGCTCGCAGCACTATCAACATCAAATCAGCCTTATGCACCCGTAATTAAACAGCTATTAGAAGGCGTATTGGGAATTTTTGCGATCGCCATGCTAAGCTGGATGCTAATTTGGATGACTCAGCAAGCCCGCTTTCTCAAAGCCGAAGTTGAAGGCGCACTTACCGCAGCTTTAAAATCAAACACGAATGCTGGCTGGGGCGTATTCGGCTTAATTTTTATCGCCGTACTTCGCGAAGGTTTTGAAACAGTTATATTTATCAGCGCTCAATTTCAACAAGGTTTAACTCCAGCTTTAGGTGCTGTGGGCGGTTTGCTTGGGGCTGCAATCATTGGTTCCCTAATTTTTAAATGGGGTGTCAAAATAGATATCCGCCAGTTTTTCAAATTTATGGGAATCTTATTATTGCTAATCGTCGCCGGTTTAGCAGTCTCTGCACTCAAACATTTTGACGCCTCCGCTGCCATTTTGTCCCAGACGGATAGCCAGTATGCAGCAATTTGTGTTTTTTACGATCGCACGGCACCAATCCACTCCTGTATTTTAGGCCCGATGCTGTGGAATGCAGCCGGAGTTTTGCCCGATCGACAATTTCCGGGAGTGATTCTCAAAGCGCTCTTTGGATACCGCGATCGAATCTATCTTTTGCAAGCTGTTGGTTATACAATATTCTTACTAACAGTCGGCGGTCTTTACTTCCAAAAATTAACCCCTCAAGCGACTCTTCCTACCAAAAATACTCAGCCTGCTCGCCCTCAGTAGCCTTAGCCTTGCTAGCAGTTTTTATCCTTTGCTTGGCTGCTCCAAGGGCGATGTTCATTCAGTTGACAGTTGACAATTGACAGTTGACAGTTGACCGCTTGAGGGCAACCTCTACCTGGAAGTCCGAGTAGGGGAGTAATGAATCGTCTGATTTTAATTTATACGCCAAACCGAGAGGCTTTCAACCAATTATTTCTGGTAAAAAATTCCCATCAAAAAATCCCCTCCAATTTTCAGGTTCGGGGATTGATTATTTGAATTATGTATGATACTATTTAATAATGGCAATATAGTTTATTTTTTGGATAAATACTTATATTTCTATTATTTAATAATACCGTCAATAGCGACAAAAAGCAAGTGGCAATCTTCAAAAAAAAGAAAATTTTTTAACTAAACCTAACAAAATTTTAAAAGTTAACAACGAGCGGTTAACAGATGTCTCAAAAACCGGGCTTAAGTGTTACAGCATTTAAGCAGTATATTTCAATGACCCGTTATCGAGTCGCCAAATCCTCTATCCGAATTCCCCTATATGGGTCGATCGCCACAGACAATCTCTGACACCCGCAGCAGCTTACCCTTAGCGCCATTGCCTGAAGTCCCAGGCAAACCCAGAATAAACCGGAAACTGTTCTTGTCGGCAAAAAATCGACTCCCAGGAAGATTTTTGGCGAACAGTTTTCTGATATGCGCTCAAGAGGGCTTATAATTAGTACAAGAATATTTACAGAACCCTAAAAGTTCTTAATGAACCTTATAATCCTTAATGCAGCTTAAAATTAAAAAATTGCTCCTTAAAGTTACCTGGAACCCCCAGAAGGCTGTAGCCTCCGCCATCTGGTTAGCGGTGAGATAAATGATGATGCCTCGGATACTTGTTATTGATGATGACGCGGCGATCGCCGAACTCGTAGCCGTCAACCTAGAAATGGCTGGCTACGAAGTCACCCAGGCAGAAGACGGCATCAAAGGTCAGGCACTAGCAATACAAATGCTCCCCGACCTGATCATGCTAGACCTGATGCTGCCTAGAGTAGACGGATTCACAGTGTGTCAGCGATTGCGGCGTGACGATCGCACAGCCGACATACCCGTCTTGATGTTGACAGCCTTAAGTCAAACTCAAGATAAAGTAGAAGGCTTCAACTCCGGCGCCGACGATTACCTGACCAAACCCTTTGAACTAGAAGAAATGCTGGCGCGAGTGCGAGCCTTGCTGAGGCGCACAGACCGCATCCCCCAAGCTGCCAAACACTCAGAAATCCTGAATTACGGCCCGCTAACTCTTGTCCCCGAAAGGTTTGAAGCTGTTTGGTACGTTAATACCGTCAAACTGACTCACCTAGAGTTCGAGTTGCTGCACTGCTTGCTCCAGCGCCACGGTCAGACAGTCTCTCCCAGCGAAATTCTCAAAGAAGTCTGGGGCTACGACCCCGACGACGACATCGAAACAATTCGCGTACACATCAGACATCTGAGAACCAAGATGGAACCAGATCCCCGCCATCCTCGGTACATCAAAACCGTATACGGCGCGGGTTATTGTCTGGAATTGCCGAGCAACGAGCAAGTCGCCGAGGAAAGCAAATCCTCTGCTTGAGCTAGCGCCCCAGATGCGACGAGCAATTAAAAATCTAGCTAAAAAAGCCTGAGAGCAAGTGTTCTCAGGCTTTTGATTTGAAAGGAAGGAAGAAAGAAGAAGGAAGAAGGAAGAGGCAAGAGGAAAGAGGGAAGAACTTGTATCGGCTGGGCTGTTTGATTCTCAGGAAAACCAGAATTTTGTAGGGTAGTGCCCCGTGCCTACCCCCCGCCCACGAGGGCAACCACGGGGGGATTGCCCCTACAAAGAATGAAACAGCCCTATGCCTGTACCGAGGGCTTTGTACCCTGGAGGTTTTTGGTCAATTGCAACACCTTAGTAAAATTCTTTATCAATAAATCTAGATATATTTCACGATCGCTAAATCCATACCAATCAGAAAAACTCTGGTTATCGATCCCTCCGACTCCATGAAACCCTTATAAAA
The DNA here is from genome assembly GCF_013299185.1 of Microcoleus sp. bin48.metabat.b7b8b9.023. GTDB lineage: Bacteria > Cyanobacteriota > Cyanobacteriia > Cyanobacteriales > Microcoleaceae > Microcoleus. The sequence continues at coordinate 39,087 of NZ_JAAFKG010000048.1, forward strand.
CAGTCTTTTCCGCAGCCTTGTTACATATCTAAACCAAACTTAATGAAAAACTTTATCAAAAAGACTTGACTCAGCCAGCAAAATTGTTGATTATCTATATCAATAAGCTCCACAAGCTTAAGACTCAATTGACACTGTTCTCAAGAGGTAACTCGCCGTGACAAGCATGGCCAAAAAATCCTTCCCAGCCGAAGGAGAAACCTTTCCCTGGTGGGCCGGCAACGCCCGCTTAATCAACCTTTCCGGTCGCTTGCTGGGCGCTCACGTCGCCCAAGCCGGCCTCATCGTCCTCTGGGCGGGAGCCTATAGCCTGTTTGAGCTTTCGCGATTCAACCCAGAATTACCCATGTACGAACAAGGCTTGATTCTGCTACCAAACCTAGCCAGACTCGGCTTAGGTGTCGGAGCCGGAGGCAAAATTGTCGATACTTATCCGTACTTTCAAATTGGTGTCGTACACCTCATCAGCTCAGCCTTTCTCGGCTTCGGCGGCATCTTCCACTCCCTCAAAGGGCCAGCCACCCTCGAAGAAAAAACTCCTTTCTTCGGCTACAGATGGGAAGACAAAGACAAAATGACCACCATCTTAGGCATCCACCTAGTTTTGTTAGGTATTGGAGCCTTCTTGTTGGTGGCCAAAGCAATGTATTTCGGTGGTTTGTATGATACCACGATCGGGCAAGTGCGCGTTATTTCGGAACCGACTTTCAACCCGACTGTGATTTTTGGCTACCTGTTCGGTGCAGGCGGCAAAAACTGGATTGCCTCTGTTAACAACCTCGAAGATGTTGTCGGCGGCCATATCTGGGTAGGAATTCTCTGCATAGTCGGCGGGTTGTGGCACATTCGCACCAAGCCTTTTGCCTGGACAGAAAACCTGTTCGTCTGGTCAGGAGAAGCTTATCTCTCTTACAGTCTCGGCGCTTTAGCTTTAATGGGCTTCATTGCCGCCTACTTTGTTTCAGTCAATACCCTGGTTTACCCAGTTGAATTCTTCGGCCCAGCTTTAAAAATTGGCATCCAGCAATATCCCTATTTCGATAGCGGAGAAGTTTTGACTTCTCGCGCTTGGCTGGCAAATTCCCACTTCTGGTTAGCCTTCTTCTTTTTGCAAGGACATATTTGGCACGCTTTACGATCAGCAGGATTTGACTTCCGCAAAGGCGAAGTCGCGAACCAAGTTGCAGCGAATGCGGCCAGTTAATCAGAATTTACGCGCGGGGGTCAAAAACCCGGTTTCTGCACCAACATTTCTCGAAAAAAGCGACAACTTTTGCGAGAAACCGGGTTTTTTGGGCAACTCCAATTCACCGAAATTAGAGGAAAGCGAAAATGCAAGCAATAGCTGAACCGAATTTACAACTAGAGCCGGAAAAGCCAGAAAGCGAGTACGGCTGGTGGGCTGGTAACGCCCGTTTCACAGAATTTTCAGGACGTATTTTAGGAGCTCACGTCGCTCACGCAGGTTTGATTGTACTCTGGGCCGGGGCGATGACCCTGTTTGAAATTTCCAATTTCAACCCGCAGCAGCCTATGTACGACCAAGGTTTAATCCTACTGCCGCATTTGGCAACTTTGGGTTTGGGAGTAGGAAAAGGCGGTCAAATTGTTGATACCTATCCCTATTTTGCGATCGGAGTTGTGCATTTAATTAGCTCCGCAGTTCTTGGTGCCGGCGGCCTTTACCATTCCTTGCTCGGCCCGAAAGTATTGCCACAAAACAACACTTTCTTTGGTTCCTTCGGCTACGACTGGGAAGACAAAGATAAGATGACCAGCATCATCGGCATTCACCTATTACTATTAGGTGCTGGTGCTTGGCTGCTAGTCGCAAAAGCTTTATTTTGGGGAGGTCTTTACGATCCCCACGTCGCGGATGTACGGATAATTAGCGAACCAACCCTCAATCCCGCCCGCATCTTTAGCTATCTCTTGCCCGTACACGGCCCGGAAGGAATGGCAGCAGTTGACAACTTAGAAGATGTTGTCGGCGGTCACATTTATGTTGGCTTGCTGTGCATCATTGGCGGTTTCTGGCATATCTTCACCAAGCCTTTTGCTTGGGCCAAGCGAGTGTTGTTTTGGTCGGGAGAAGCTTACCTTTCTTACAGTTTGGGCGCTTTGGCTTACATGGGCTTTTTGACTGCCTACTTTGTGACAGTAAACGACACTGTTTATCCAGAGATTTTCTACGGCCCTGTGGGTTTAACCGGCCCGGAAGCCACACTAGTTTCTTCGCGGACTTGGCTGGCAACAAGCCACTTTGTGTTAGCGATTTTGGCGCTTTCCGGTCATATTTGGCACGCCCTGCGCGTTCGTACAAAAGCGGCGGGGTTTGATTTTCGATCGGGCGAATTTGTAACGGCAACTCCTGCTATGGTTCCAGTTGCAAGTGCAACGACAACCGTAAGTTTTTCTGACACGACTGTAACTTTTTTGCGGAATTTGCCGATTTACCGCAAGGGATTGTCTCCCATAGTTAGGGGATTAGAAGTTAGCTTGGCTCACGGCTATTTCCTGGTAGGAGCTTTTGCAGTATTGCTGCCTTTGCAAGAAAAAGGTTTAGCACCTCTGGCAGCATTGCTGGCAACTCTGGCATTAGTCTTGATTTTGGCAATGGGCCTCTCGATTTACGAGAATCGGAACATCGAAGCAGGTAAAGTTCTTTACTGGCACAAAACCTCGGAAGATTGGAGTTTATTCCGGGGCGGTTTTTTGCTCGGAGGTACGAGCGGAGCTTTCCTTGCTTATTTGCTGCTAGATAATTTTGCTGGCATTGATGCAATTTTCCGAGGAGTTGTGAACTGAGTTCAAAATAGAATCTGAATCCAATTTAAGCAAGAAATTAGAACTTTGTTTCTTGCTTAAATTGGCTCATTTCTGGATTTGTATGTACTGTTGAGAAAATCACCCTATGACTGTTTTTATTTGCTGTTTCTGTATCGGGACTGTGATGGTTCTGTTTTTGTGCAGTATTTCGGTAGCGCTGCGAGAAGGATTCCACCAAATTCGGCGACTGCATCAAATTCCGTGTTCGGATTGCGAGTTTTTTACTAATGACTACCGTCTCAAGTGTACCGTGCGGCCGTCTGTTGCCTGTACTGAAGATGCCATCGGCTGTACTGACTTTGAACCGAAAACTTGTTTTGCCAATTCCTGTCAGCGACATTGCTCCAGACTTCACAAAGCTTATACAGAAATACCGACAACTAATTCTCCAATTACATCTGCCGAAATTCTTTCTTCCTAACATCCGTTAAATCCGTTACAGAATCCATTGCCGAACTTCCTGACATCCGTTAAATCCATTACAGAATCCGTTGCCGAACTTCTTCCTTCACAAATATGAATTTATACAGTCCTAACTCACTTAAACTCGAACTAAACCAGAGGGGTTGCCGCTTGACACCCCAGCGAGAAACTATTTTGAGCGTCTTTCAAAATCTGCGGCAAGGCAATCATTTGAGTGCCGAAGAGTTATATAAAACTTTACAGAATCAAGGAGAAGGAATTGGCTTATCTACTGTTTATAGAACACTGCATTTATTAGCCAGAATTGGAATTTTGCGCGAACTAGAATTAGCAGAAGGACACAAACACTACGAACTAAATTTGCCTGAATTGCACCACCACCATCACCTGGTTTGCATTCAGTGTCACAAGACTTTTGAGTTTAGCGATGAATCGATTTTAAAGATTGGTAAGAAACAAGTTGAAAAAGCTGGTGTAGAACTGCTAGACTGTCAATTAACTGTGCGTGCTGTTTGTTTGGAAGCCTTGCGGGAGGGATGGCCTTCTTTGTTGCCGAGCAATTGGTCGTGTCCGAGATATCATTCAGAACTTGAGGATAAGGTTAGTTAAGTTGGATGAAATAAACCACGGGAATTGGTTATTGGTCATTGATAATTGATAATTTCTTGTTAGTTATACCGTTTTGAAAAAAATCAACAAGAGATTTGCTGGGTTTGTTTCGTCCACCTAATGTGCAAGGTGCGTCGCTATGAGATTATAGGTTAAATTTACGGATTGTTCGCAAGCGACACACCCTACGAATACTCATGACTACTGCCAACTGCCAAGTCACTAATGAATTAAGTTGTACTCAAGCAACCTCTGAATCGAAACGTTGGTGTTCCATCCGAAATACGTTAGCGTACAAACTAGCAACAATCTGTTTGCCTTCCTGCGTCAACTGCAAATAACCGAGAGATTCGCTGATATGAGGATAAATTCCACTCCAGTAAAACTTAGAGTAGCTTTGCAGCAAGTCGCCCGGATGTCGGTATCCCAAAACTTTAGTAGCACCGCTTTCTTCCAACTCGTAAAACAGCGCGCCAATTTTCTGTAAATATTGTGGGTTGCTGAGCTGACCTATTAAGTCAGCACCGCGAACTAAACTAGAATAATTACCTGCATCTTCGTCAATGTTGCCGTCAAGCACCGAGAAACGAGTCTGTTCTATGTTCTGCTTAATTATCTCAGCATTAATTAGCTTGTGGTTGCCGAAGCGCTCGTCAATGAATAGTTTTGCTCTGTCAACTCGATAAGGAGATAAACTAGCCGCTGTTGCACCAGGAGCAAGTGCAATTCTCATGCCATCTTTTCCGGTAGCATACAATCCTGCTGATGCTTGGTCTTCTCGGCAAACTCCTTTGACATATCCGATATCTTGGCACAGCAAAGAAATGATGAAGTGCAGCCAATTTTCACAGGAGACTCCGCCCTTGCGAATGTGTTTTCCCCGCAAAATTTCTTGACCGACCAAGGTAATACAAATGGCGTGTTCTGTATTGTGATAAAGAGCGTCGCTGCTGGCAATGTTTTCTAACGCCATTGCCCCCACCCAGGCAATAATGTCGGCATAGTCGGATTTGTAGCCTCCGTAAGTGCGGCTGTATCCGTTCTCTAGTTGTTTGATGAAAGCCTCGATCAGCAGTTCTGTAGAATTAAACATACCCTGTCCTTTTCCTTTAATATTGCCTGTCAAGTGTGATGAGTCTTATTTGAGTCTCTTCTATATAATATAATTTATATATGATTTTATGGATGAGATTTTAACTCAAAACTCAAAACTCACTCACCTGCGTTGTTGGCGCTTGCCTTTGGAGGTAATATCAACACTCCAAACGCCACTTAGTCCATGACTAAAAGCCATCCCCGTCGGACTGCATAGAGCAGTCTGCTAACAATTTTTAGCTCGTCTGAACTTTTTAAAGTTTCAGAATTAATTTCGTATTGAATTTGGTGGAACACCGTCCGATCTATCTTACCGGATTTCCAAATATTCAAGTAAAGTTCGGAAATTGTACTTTCAGGAATATAAGTTTTGGTTTTCATCTGCGCTCAACTAAATGTATATTGCTTATTATCAGGTAATTTTATATAACTTTATGTGATGTCGATCTCTCTGAGGCTGTGATGCGAGCGGCTGTGATGCGATCGCACGGTAGAGTTGATGGGCGTCTCGGAAAAATGGTGGTTCGATATTTCGATCGCGATCGATTTTGCACCACTGCTGTGACCCTCTTCAAAGTTGGGCTTCAATATATAATGCCACATATGTATTGGTACGACGGGCGATCGCCGCATCCCAACTTCCAGCAAACAAGCAAGAAAGTTCGCCCGCCGTGGAAATTTCTTGCCAAAAAAACTCGAGTCGTGTACTATATAGAGTCTGGTATCCTCACTTACCCATAATTATTTTCATTTATCCCGTCCCCCCACAGGGGAAGGGACTTTCAGTGCGGATGCCGCCAAATCACTATATTCAGCAAAAAGCTAGAAATGCCGTAACTCATGCCCACTATTCAGCAACTCATCCGTTCAGCACGGGAACAAACGCAGAAAAAAACCAAATCGCCAGCTCTCAAGAGTTGCCCCCAGCGCCGCGGAGTTTGCACCAGAGTGTACACGACCACCCCGAAAAAACCCAACTCGGCGCTGCGGAAAGTGGCTCGGGTACGGCTGACTTCTGGTTTTGAAGTGACAGCCTACATCCCCGGGATCGGTCACAACTTGCAAGAACACTCGGTAGTAATGATCCGGGGCGGTAGGGTAAAAGATTTACCCGGAGTTAGATACCACATCATTCGCGGTACATTAGACACCGCCGGAGTGAAAGACCGCAAGCAAGGTCGTTCCAAGTACGGGGCCAAGCGTCCTAAAGAGAAAAAATAACGCGGATTTCGCCCGATCGCCAGAGTTAAAAAGCAAAAATAAGTTTCGATCGTCGATCGAGATTTGAGCTAGAAACTCCAAATTCAATCAATCAAAATCAAAAATCGCAAATAGAACTATGTCTCGCCGCACAGTTATTCAAAAACGTCCAGTTCCGCCAGATCCAACCTACAACAGCCGGTTGGTAAGCATGATGGTGAGACGGATCATGCAGCACGGCAAAAAATCCGTGGCCTCCAGCATAGTCTACGACGCCCTCAAAACCATCCAGGAACGCACAGGAGCCGAACCGTTAGACTTGTTTGAAAAAGCAGTCAAAAACGCTACACCCCTGGTAGAAGTCAAAGCCCGCCGGGTAGGTGGCGCTACATACCAAGTGCCGATGGAAGTACGTTCCGATCGCGGAACTACCCTCGCCCTCCGTTGGCTGATCAGATTTGCCCGCGCCCGCACAGGCCGCTCGATGGCTGCCAAGCTGGCTAACGAACTGATGGATGCAGCTAACGAAACCGGCAGTGCAATTCGCAAGCGCGAAGAAACACACCGTATGGCAGAAGCTAACAAGGCTTTTGCTCACTACCGTTACTAATTGCCAACTAGGGCATGGAGAAAAGGTCGATCGCGCAGCATAAAAGCATCGGGCGATCAATTAAAAAGTGTAAATTTTGAGTATTGAGATTGCTTCTCCAGGGACAATGCTGCCGGCCATTCGTGAAGCAAACTCAAAACTCCCAAAGTAAAAATTCACCCTGTCTCTGAATCCTCCATGTCGCATCCTTAATATTTTTGTAAACAAATGTTGCAAACAATATTAAAATGTAACAATAAGCTCAATAAACTTATGTTGTAAGTCGATTGGGAGTGCAAAATAAGGTTACTGTGTAGTATAATAGTATTATAACAGCAACACAAGATTAAGGAGGTAGCTGTGGTACGTATCGTCCCGCTAGAAAAAACTCGCAACATCGGCATCGCCGCCCACATTGACGCGGGCAAAACAACAACAACAGAAAGAATTCTGTTCTATTCTGGCATGGTTCACAAAATGGGTGAAGTGCACGATGGAACAACAATTATGGACACGATGGCGCAAGAGCGAGAGCGGGGAATTACGATTACTGCTGCCGCTATCACCACCACTTGGAAAGAGCACAAAATCAACATCATCGACACTCCCGGACACGTAGACTTCACTATCGAAGTAGAACGTTCCATGCGAGTGCTTGACGGAGTGATCGCAGTATTCTGCTCGGTAGGCGGAGTGCAACCACAATCGGAAACAGTTTGGCGGCAAGCCGATCGGTATAAAGTACCGCGAATCGTGTTTGTCAACAAAATGGATCGAATGGGCGCGAACTTCTACAAAGTCTATGCTCAAATTTGCGATCGGATGAGAGCGAACGCTGTACCCATCCAAATCCCGATCGGCAGTGAGGAAAACTTCCGGGGAATTGTAGACATAGTGCAAATGAAAGCCTATATCTACAAGAACAACACGGGCACTGATATCGAGGAAGTAGAAATCCCCGATGAAGTCAAAGAGCTGGCCGCCCAATATCGCACGAAGCTGATCGAATCCGTAGCAGAAACCAGCGACGCCCTTACCGAGAAATACCTCGAAGGTGTAGAACTAACCGAAGACGAAATCCGTTTGGCCCTGCGCCACGGTACTGTCCAAGGTACGATCGTCCCCATGCTATGCGGTTCGGCATTCAAAAACAAAGGCGTTCAGTTGTTGTTGGATGCAGTCATCGACTATCTGCCGTCGCCCTTGGAAGTTCCCCCAATTCAAGGACTCCTACCCAACGGCGAGACAGCAGAGCGCTTTGCCGACGACAACGCCCCGCTGTCAGCCCTGGCATTCAAAATCATGGCAGACCCCTACGGTCGCCTGACCTTCCTCCGCGTTTACTCCGGTGTCCTCAAAAAAGGTAGCTACGTCCTCAACTCCACCAAAGACAAAAAAGAGCGGGTTTCTCGCCTAATTGTACTCAAAGCGGACGATCGGATAGACGTAGAAGAACTCCGCGCCGGAGACTTGGGAGCAGCCTTGGGTCTGAAAGACACCTTCACAGGCGATACCATCTGTGAAGAAGGCTCGGAAGTGATTCTGGAGTCCCTGTTTATTCCAGAACCGGTCATTTCGGTGGCGGTGGAACCCAAAACCAAACAAGACATGGAGAAGCTCTCCAAAGCCCTCCAGTCCCTCTCGGAAGAAGACCCCACCTTCCGAGTCAATGTTGACCCAGAAACCAATCAGACAGTCATCGCCGGCATGGGCGAACTGCACTTGGAAATTTTGGTAGACAGGATGCTGCGCGAATTCAAAGTAGAAGCCAACGTCGGTCAGCCGCAAGTAGCCTACCGGGAAACCGTTCGCAAAGCCGTCCGCGCCGAAGGCAAATTTATCCGCCAAAGCGGCGGTAAAGGTCAGTACGGTCACGTGGTGATCGAACTAGAACCTGCTGAAGAGGGAACCGGCTTTGAATTTGTCTCCAAAATTGTCGGTGGCACTGTACCGAAAGAGTACATCAATCCGGCAGCACAAGGGATGAAAGAAGCCTGCGAATCAGGTATTCTAGCAGGATATCCCGTGATCGACCTCAGAGCTACTATGGTAGACGGGTCTTTCCACGATGTAGACTCTTCAGAAATGGCATTTAAGATCGCCGGTTCAATGGCAATCAAAGAAGCCGTGATGAAGGCGTCGCCAGTGCTGCTAGAGCCTATGATGAAGGTAGAGGTTGAAGTTCCCGAAGATTACATCGGGAACGTCATCGGAGACCTCAACTCGCGTCGGGGTCAGATCGAAGGTCAAGAGACGGATCAGGGAATTGCCAAAGTTTCTGTAAAAGTTCCACTAGCAGAAATGTTCGGTTACGCTACTGACATCCGCTCAAAAACCCAAGGTCGAGGCATCTTCACAATGGAATTCAGCCATTACGAAGAAGTGCCGCGAAATGTGGCTGAAGCCATTATCGCTAAGAACAAAGGGAACTAATGATTTAAGGTTTTAGATTTTGGATTTTGGATTGAATCCAAAATCTAGAATCTAAAATCTCAAGTCTAAAATCGCTAAAAAAAACAAGGAACAGATCGAGAATGGCACGCGCAAAATTTGAACGGACTAAACCCCACGTAAACATCGGCACAATCGGTCACGTTGACCACGGCAAAACAACTTTGACCGCGGCGATTACGATGACTCTATCTGCACTGGGTCAAGCAAAGGCTAAGAACTACGCCGATATCGACGCTGCGCCCGAAGAAAAAGCACGGGGTATTACGATTAATACCGCTCACGTAGAATACGAAACCACAGGTCGTCACTACGCCCACGTGGATTGCCCCGGACACGCTGACTATGTGAAAAACATGATCACCGGTGCTGCTCAAATGGACGGCGGCATCCTGGTAGTGTCAGCGGCAGACGGCCCCATGCCTCAAACTCGCGAACACATCCTGCTAGCTAAGCAAGTTGGCGTTCCCAGCTTGGTTGTCTTCTTGAACAAAGAAGACATGGTGGATGACGCTGAACTTTTGGAATTGGTAGAACTGGAAGTTCGCGAACTTTTGAGCTCTTACGATTTTCCTGGCGATGACATCCCCATCGTGACTGGTTCGGGCTTGAAAGCTCTCGAAGCAATGCTTGCTAATCCGAAGACTGTCAAGGGCGAAAATGAGTGGGTTGACAAGATTTACAAGCTGATGGAAGAAGTAGATGCTTACATCCCTACTCCAGAACGCGAAATTGACAAGCCTTTCTTGATGGCTGTAGAAGACGTATTCTCGATTACTGGTCGGGGTACTGTGGCTACTGGTCGGATTGAGCGCGGCAGTGTCAAAGTCGGCGAAACAGTCGAAGTGATTGGTCTTAAGGACACTCGCAGCACTACAGTGACTGGTGTGGAAATGTTCACCAAGTCCTTGGATGAAGGCTTGGCCGGCGACAACGTGGGTCTACTTCTCCGGGGTATTTTGAAGGCTGATATTGAAAGAGGCATGGTAATTGCCAAGCCAAAATCCATCAGTCCTCACACTCAGTTTGAATCTGAAGTTTACATTCTGAAGAAGGAAGAAGGCGGCCGTCACACGCCATTTTTCTCTGGCTACCGTCCTCAATTCTACGTCCGTACAACTGACGTAACCGGTACAATCATGCAGTTCACTGCTGATGACGGTTCGGAAGCTGAAATGGTGATGCCAGGTGACCGGATCAAAATGACTGTCGATCTGATTCACCCGATCGCGATCGAACAAGGAATGCGCTTTGCAATCCGTGAAGGCGGCCGCACCGTCGGCGCCGGCGTTGTTTCCAAAATCCTCAAGTAGGAATCCGCTAACAGCCGTGATAGCAGAAAAGCCGACAAAAGTCAATAGGCTTTTCTGCTATTTAGTGAGTAGTTAGTAGTTATTGGTTAGTAGTTATTGGTTAGTAGTTAGTGGTTAGTAGTTATTGGTTGGTAGTTATTGATTAAATATTCGATAACAAAGAACAAAGAACAAGTAACAAAGAACAAATAACAAGTAACAAAGAACAAATAACAAAGAACAAAAAATAAACAGAACCTAGAAAATTAAAGAAACCAAAATGGCAGCTATCCAACAACAAAAAATTCGCATTCGCCTCAAAGCTTTCGATCGCCGAATTCTCGACGCATCCTGCGAAAAGATTGTAGATACAGCAAATCGGACAGCAGCCACTGCGATCGGCCCGATTCCCCTACCGACAAAACGACGGATTTATTGCTTGCTGCGATCGCCCCACGTAGACAAAGATTCTCGCGAACACTTTGAAACCCGCACGCACCGCCGCATCATCGACATTCACCAGCCCTCGGCTAAAACAATTGACGCTTTGATGAAACTGGATTTGCCAGCCGGCGTAGATATTGAAGTCAAGCTGTAGATTGATGGATTAGGAAATAACAAGAGAAGGAACAATGGAAAAATACATTGTTCCTTTTTTTTATCCCTGGACGCAAGGATAGTCAGAAACCAGTTCTAAAGTTGAAAAGACGATCGAGGTGTTGTAAGCTGTTTTGCTGGTAATGTTATGGTTGATAAGATTGTTTTCTTTTTGAAGAAATTTGCTATGATAGTTTAAGCGATCGCTATTCGATATTCCTTCAATTACCAGCTATGAACATTCAGTTGGTTGACTCCTTAATTCAAGTCATTGAATCCCTGACACATGAAGAGAGTTTGTTGTTCCAAGAAAAACTCTTAGCTAGGGCGATTCAGAGTACACCTGGAGTCTGTGGAGGAAATGCCCGGATTCGGAACACCCGCATTCCTGTTTGGACGCTCGTTTCACTTCACCAACAGGGGGCTGATGAGGCTGAATTACTTCGGAATTATCCAGTCTTGGACGATCGCGATCTAGAGAATGCTTGGCGTTATTACGATCGCCACCGCGAAGAAATCGATCGTATTATTATGTCTCATCAAACCGATGATTGAAAGGGTAAGGCTTTATTCCAATGAAAATTTCCCGATCGCAATGGTCGAGCATTTGCGTACTCTTGACAGTGATGTTTTAACTTCTTATGATGCCGATCAATCAAATCAAGGAATTCCTGATGACGAGGTTCTGCGCTTTGCGACTGCACAAAATCGGGCGGTAATTAGCTTCAATCGCGATGATTTTGTGGCGCTACACCGTGGTGGTTATCGCCACGCAGGAATTATTGTCTGTAAAGACGATCGAGATTACTTGGGACAAGTTACTATTCTTCATTCCTATCTGCAAGAGATTGATTCGCTGTGCGATCGTCTAATTCGGATCAAAAAGCAGAATCAGCGTGGGTTGAGTCATCCGGTTTTTGTGGTTCAAGAATACGCGCGGTAATTTATTTGATATGTGACGCGCGGGTGGCTAGAAACCGGGTTTTTGCGAGAATATTTCGTTACAGTCGTAGAAACTCCAAAAAACCCGGTTTCTTGGATTGTCGTGCGCGGGTTGCTGTGGTTGTGATGCGTAATAATATGAAGACTACCGAGAAACAAAGGGTATGACGCGAGAAGAAGCAGTCCGGCGAATTGACATAGCGGCGGCGGAAAAATTGACTCAACTGGATTTGGCGGGGTTGGGGTTGGAGGAATTGCCGCCGGAGATTGGCAAGTGCACGCAGCTTCAGCGTTTGATTTTGGGGAAGTTGGATGAGGAGAAAGGCCAATTTATTGGGAATAAACTAACTGAGTTTCCTGATGTTGTTCTTCAATTAACCAATTTAAAAATACTTAACTTATCTAAGAATCAGATTACCGTCATACCAGAGGATCTCGCCCAACTGTCGAATCTGAGAGAACTTAACCTCAGTAACAATCAGATTACCGTCATCCCAGAGGCGATCGCCCAACTGTCGAATCTGACACAGCTAGACCTCAATTTCAATCAGATTACCGTCATCCCGGAGGCCCTCGGGCAACTATTCAATCTGACAAAGCTTGACCTCCGTATCAACCAGATTAGGGAAATTCCAGAGGCTCTCGGTCAACTGTCGAATCTGACACTACTTCACCTCTATAAGAATCAGATTAGCTCCATCCCCGATGCGATCGCCCAACTATCGAATCTGTCATTGCTTGACCTCTTGGAGAATCAGATTACCGTTATCCTAGAGGCGATCGGCCAACTGTCAAATCTGACACAGCTTGATCTCAGTATGAATCAGATTACCGAAATTCCAGAGGCAATCGGCCAACTGTCCAATCTGACAGGGCTTTACCTCAGTGATAATCAGATTACCGTCATCCCAGAGGCGATCGGGCAACTGTCCAATCTAACAGGGCTTTACCTCAATGACAATCAGATAACACAAATCCCAGAGGCCCTCGGCCAACTGTCCAATCTGACACAGCTTTCCCTCAGTAATAATCAGATTACCGTCATCCCAGAGGCGATTCGCGACATGGAAAAGCTGAAACAACTCTACTTGCAAGGAAATCCGCTCCCCATTCCTCCCGAAATCCTAGGCGAAAAATTCTATCAACCAGGCGATTTGCGTACCATTCTCGATTTCTACTTCCAAACTCGGGATCCCAATGCTACCGAAGAACTCAACGAAGCCAAACTTTTGATTGTCGGCGAAGGCGAAGCAGGCAAAACCACCCTAGCAAACAAACTCCTCAACCCCGACTACCAACTCAAAGAACGAGAACCCACCACCGAAGGCATCGATGTCCTATCCTGGGAATTCCCACAACCCAACGGCAAACCTTTCCGCGTTCACCTCTGGGACTTTGGCGGACAGGAAATCTACCACGCCACCCACCAATTTTTCCTCACCGAACGTTCTCTGTACGTCCTCCTCGTCGATAACCGCCGCCAAAACCCCAACCTCTGCTACTGGCTGAGAATCATCGAACTCCTCAGCAACGGCAGTCCCGTCTTCCTCGTCCACAACGAAAAACAAGACATCCGCTGCGAAATCAACCTCTCCCAACAGCGGCGGGACTTTCCCAACCTAGAAAAAGATTTCGCTACCAATCTCGCCACCAATCGCGGACTTGAAGCCCTCCAACGGGCCCTGCAAAACCGCATCGCCACCCTCGACCACATCAGTACGCCCATCCCTAAACGCTGGGCAAATGTCCGCTATGTTTTGGAAAACTATTCCCAACGCCAAACTCATATCGAAGTCGGTGAATTTTTCAACATCTGCGTTAGCCAAGGCTTCAAAAAGTTGGATAAACCCGCCATGCTGAGTCTCAGTAAATACCTCCACGACTTGGGTATTATCCTCCACTTCCAAAAAGACCCCATCCTCAAAAACATAGTCATCCTGCGTCCCGAATTGGCAACCAACGCTGTTTACAAACTCATCGGCAACAAAAAAGTCACCGACAATGGAGAAGTCACAGATAACGCAGAAATCATCGCTAACTGCGGGTATTTCACCCGAGAAAATCTCAAGCAAATCTGGCGCGACAGAGAATACCAAGACTTGCACGACGAACTGCTGCACTTGATGAAACACTTCAAATTGTGTTACGAAATCCCCTGCAAACCCGGACAATACATCGCCCCGCAACTTCTCCCCCTCGAAACGCCCAACTACGACTGGGACGATACCGATAACCTGATTTTGCGCTACGAATACGACTTCATGCCCAAAGGCATTATTACCCGCTTCATCGTAGAAATGCACTTGTTAATCTACCGCCCTCAATCCGATTTACCAAAGGGTAAGGGGGATATTGTCTGGCGTGATGGAGTCATCCTCGCCGACAATTACGCCAAAGCCGAAGTTATCGAAAATTACCACCAACGAGAAATCCGCATTCGAGTTTCCGGCAACCATAAAAAATCTCTTTTAGACCGCATCCGCCACGAACTCTGGAAAATTCATGCTACTTACGATAAACGCCTAAAATACCAAGAATTCATCCCCTGCAATTGTCACCAATGCCAAGGCAGCCAAGACCCTCACCTCTACGATTTTGAAAAGCTGCGCCGCCGTTTGGCAAACCACCGCTACGAAGTCGAATGCGAAAAATCTTATCAAATGGTTCAGGTGCGCCGCTTAATGGCAGATTTCCCCGATAATTTGGAACGATGGAAAGAAACAGAGCGAATTTCTGGAATTAAGCAACCTGAACCTGTAGATTCTGCTACTAATGTTATGCTGAATATCAGCATCGACGGTAAAAAAATGACTCAAACTTCTCCTCAAAATAACAACTTTTCCGGCGCACAAATCGGCAGCGTAGCTATCGCCAATGAAGTCAAAGACAGCGCCCAACAAACAGCATCTGGCGGCATTCAAATTAATAACGCCGATACGGCAGAAATTTTCAAACTAATTTCATCAATGCGCGAAACCGCAATGCAGTTTCCTGAAGATAGTCGAGATGATATAATTATCGATATTCAAGATGTCGAAACTGAAGTTAATAAACAGAAAGATCAATGGGATAGACCGAGATTAAAGAAATGTTTAAAAGGTATTGCAGCAGGGGCGGCCGCGATCGGAGTTGGGATTGCAGGTGCTGTTGATTTGGCTAATAGTGCGATCGACCTTGGTGAAAAAGTAGGTATTGAAATTCAAGTACCTTGGGCGCGGTAAATTAGGTTTGAGGTAAGTTCGTAGTGCGGACTTTAGTCCGTAAAATTTCAGCGGACTGAAGTCCGCACTACAAACTGCACTACAAACTGCAAAATCTCAGCGGACTGAAGTCCGCACTACAAACTGCACTACAAACTGCCCGATCGCCCGCACTGCATTTTCCGCCGATCGCTCCTGCCCCGGAATTGCTCAAATCAGTTAAAGTAAGAAAAAGAAGCGCAAGTACCGTCACCTTTGAGCGACAATGGCATCCTCCTCCTCTGTAGCAGTTCGCGAACTCCCCTTATTTCCCTTGCCGGAAGTGGTTCTATTTCCAGGTAGACCCCTGCCGCTGCAAATTTTCGAGTTTCGCTATCGAATTATGATGAACACGATTCTGGAGGGCGATCGCCGTTTCGGTGTGCTCATGTGGGACCCGAACCAAAACAAAGTCTCTGCCGTTGGCTGTTGCGCCGAAGTCATTCACTGTCAGCGCCTCCCGGACGATCGCATGAAAATCATGACTCTCGGACAGCAACGGTTCCGAGTCCTCGACGCCGTTCGGGAAAAACCCTATTTAGTCGGTTTAGTAGAATGGATTGAAGACGAACCGCCGCAACAAGATCTCCGATCTTTGGGCAAAGAAGTCGAACAACTGCTGAGAGATGTAGTTCGCCTGTCTAGCAAATTGATGGATCAGCCGATCGACCTACCCGAAGACATTCCCAGTTTGCCCACAGAACTATCCTACTGGGTAGCCAGCTACCTCTACGGTGCAGCGACAGAACAGCAAACTCTCTTAGAATTGCAAGATACTGCTGCGAGATTGGAACGCGAAACCGAAATTTTAACTTCCACTCGCAATCACTTGGCCGCAAGGACTGTACTGAAAGATACCCTCAAGTAGTCAATTTTCATAGAACTGAAGCATCCTCAGTTCTGCCTCGGATAACAACTCTTTCCGAGGCGAGAGTCCCAAACATTGTGCGATCGCAAAAACGCCGATTTTAAACTTGTTGTTCCCAAAAGCAAAGGGAAGGGCTGGGAAATGTTAGCAGCCGACAGTGCTATAACTGTCAACTGTCAACCGTCAACTGTCAACTGCTATAAGTGCTTGTGTTAGAAAATCTCGACCAACCGAAACCATACGATGCAGTTAGAGGCGGTCAAATGCCGCCTCCGGTGGGCGGTGTGGTACTCGGCGGACTAGCAGGAGTCAGACACCGACTGTCTAGTTCAGTCAGCGAACATCGGATTGCAGCGCTAAAGGAAGCCTTGAATTACGGCGATGCAGGCTTAAAAATAGTCATCAAAATTTGTCAAAGCGAAACAGGGCCCGTGCAGCGGGTGGCCTGCGATTTGCTGCGAGAAAAGCTAAGCGCGATCGCCCTCGAAAAATTACAAGCCTTCGTACCTGCAAGCTTAGATTCAGAAACAGCGGCAGACAGAACTCAAAAAATCTTAAAGAACTCAGCCAGTAAAGTCTCAGAAAAAGGCGATCGGCAGTTATCAGAAGCACAGTTAATATTTGAGACAACTGTGCAGCAGATGGAACCCAATTTGCTGCTCTTAGAAGCATTAGTAGCCTCTGTAGAACGCGAAGGCTTTACCAGCGAACTGATGAATTTTTGGGATTTATTAATTTTAGAAATTCAGGAACCTCTCAAAGAACTCCGTCAGGCTGTTGGCAGCGCGATTTCAGCCCAACTCCGCATTCAGTGGCAGTACAATCAAGCGGAATCCCAAGCCAATCAATGGCAGCAGCGAGCTTTGCTAGCTCTTCAGAAAGGCGATGAGAACTCTGTTCGACAAGCCTGGGTTCGCAAGCAAATAGAGTTGGATAAGGTAGCAAAAGTGAAGATTGATTTAGACGACCAAACTGTACGAGTAGAAACTCTCAACCGCAACTTACTAGCTTTGGAAAGTAAGATTGCCGAAGCTAATTCTAAGAAAGAAATACTCAAGATGCAGGTTCATTTTTCTAAGGTACAGGAGCAAATTAACTGCACTTTCAGCCAAATGAATACTATATTTTTTAGTCCTTAGCTGTCGGACTGTGTGCGGATATATTGCCTGATTTCAGACTTGTCTGATGCAAAACTGAATCGCCCCGCTTAAATTTGTCGTGTCATCTAACTTAGCGCCTTCGCGGTTAGCTCCGCACAAAAATGCCCCGCTAAAATTAGCACCGCGCAAATCAGCTTCTCTCAAATCAGCATCCTGAAGGTTACTTTCAGACAAAAATGCTCCTCTCAAGTTGGCTCTTCTGAGACTTGCTCCCCGCAGTTTTACCTCACTGAGATTTGCTCCTTCAAGATTGGCTTCATCCAAGCAAGCATCTATGAGGTTGGCTTCCATCAGGTTGGCTTTATACAAGTTTGCCCCGGTTAAGTTGACACCAATCATTTTCGTGTCTCCCAAGTTGGCATTTGCCAGGTTTGCATTAATCAGCTCTGCCCCTGTTAATCTGGCACGAGTTAGCTTCGATCCCCTGAGATCTGCCCCATTCAGATCCGCCATGAGCAGACAAGCATTTTCGAGGTTTGCACCAATTAAGTTAGCCCCACTTAGGTCTGCTTCAGCTAGGATTATGTCTTTTAAGTTGGCACAGGCGAGGCAAATATGAAGGAGGGAAGCTTGTGACAGGGAAGCACCTATTAAGTTGCATTCGTGAAAATCTCTTTCTCCGGCTGCATATCGCTTGAGAAGTTCATCAGCATTCATCTCGCTAGCCCCCTAAGTATTAATACAATCATACTACTGACAGTACAGTGTAGCAACCAAAGATTTTTAAAGTTTCCGTGTGTTTTTTTAACTCTTCTAGTGCCGATCGCACTAATGTAGAACAAACATCGGCTTCCACGTCCATAAAGAAAATATATTCTCCGAGCGATCGCTTAGTCGGCCGAGATTCAATGCGACTTAAATTAATACCCCGACTGGCAAATACTTGCAAAGGTTTTACCAGTGTTCCAGGCATATTAGCAGGTACGCTAAAAGCTAGTGACGTGTGAGTACAATTCGCCGAAGTTGAATCTAGGTGCGAGTTAGCCGCTAGTGTGGCGCCGGATGTCATTGATGACTCGTGGGATTCTGCGAAGTTTCCTAATTTTCCTGCATCGGAGCCAAGTACCCAAAATCGAGTGTAATTGTCGGGATAATCATTAATCGGGCTCGCTAGCACTGGCAATTTGTAGAGTTCGGCGGCTCTTGGCGAAGAGATTGCCGCTATACTGCTATCTTCTAGATAGTGCAACGCTTCCGTCGTTGAATTAGCCGGAATCAACTGAGCCTGTGGGATAAACTCCGCCAACCACAATTGACACTGAGCTAGGGCTTGCGGGTGAGAGTAAACTTTTTGAATCTCGTTAAAATTTTGAGCATTTGACAGCAGCGCGTGGGAAATCGGCAAAACCAGGGCGTGTTTAATTCGCAGTGCATCCAGCCGCCACAGGGTATCGAGGGTGACAGTGACGCTACCTTCTATGGAATTTTCTACCGGCACAATTGAGCAATCAACCACCCCGGAGGCAGATGCCTCTAGTGCCTGAGATATGGTGGAATAAGGATACAGCGTGCATTCGGAGTTAGTTTCCCGGCTCAACCAATTGACATAAGCCTGAGCTGCTGTTTCTGCATTGGTACCTACAGGGCCGAGATGTGCAATGGAAATTTTCATAATAATCGGCAATTTTGCGTTACAAATGTTTGCTTTACTCTCATCAGCCAGCAAGTATGATGAAAAAAATAGCCTGAGTCCCGAAAGCTTTTATCAGTTATTTTTCGGATGACATGGCGGGAGTGAGCGAGTTAATGCGCGACTCATATCCCCTTAAAAAAGTTATAGTTTATCAGAAAACTGGGTTAAAAACCCCGTCTTTTAAGACGGCTTTGGATTTAAGTTTTTCTGTGATAACATACTATGAGTAGTTTGGTAAGGAAAATGTTGAAAGCGTTCAAGTACAAAATCTATCCGACAAATGTGCAGTCAATTTTGCTTGCGAAGTCGTTTGGATGTACTAGATGGTTTTACAACTACGCTCTCAATCTAACCTCTGAGACCTATAAGCAAACAGGAAAGGGGTTAAGCAGGAATGAAATAATCAACCTTTTACCTTCCCTAAAGAAAGAGTACGAATGGCTGACAGAAGCACCGTCACAAGTGTTGCAGCAAGCCGCCTTGAATCTTTCGAGTGCTTTTCTCAATTTCTTTGAAGGAAGGGCTAAGTATCCAAACTTCAAAAAGAAACAAAATCGACAATCGATTAGATTTCCTCAAGGATGTAAGTTAAAAGACGATACCTTGAAATTACCCAAAATTGGCGATGTTCATTGTAAGGTATCAAGGCAACCAGAAGGAAGTCTAAAGTCGGTCACGGTTTCAGTTAGCCCATCGGGAGAATATTTTGCGGCTTGTCTCTATGATGACGGGAAAGTGTTACCCGAAAAATCATCAGAAGGGAAAGCCATCGGGATAGACGTTGGGTTAACCCATTACGCTATTACTTCCAATGGAACTAAGCATGGAAATCCCAAATACTATCGAAAGTATGAAAAAAGATTAGCTAAAAGACAAAAGCAATTAAGCCGTAAGCTAAAAGAGTCTAATAACCGCAATAAAGCTAGAGTTAAAGTTGCTAAAGTTCACGCTAAGATTGTCCGATGTCGCGAAGATTTTTTACACAAACTAAGTCGTAAATTAGTTGACGAAAACCAAGTCATCGTTGTAGAAAATCTGGCAGTTAGAAATATGGTTAAAAACCACAGCCTAGCTAAATCAATTAGTGATGCTGGCTGGGGGCAATTTTGTACCATGTTGAAATACAAGGCCCAGTGGGCAGGAAAAACCTACATTGAAGTAGATAGATTTTTCCCTAGCTCCAAGACCTGTAATAACTGCTTAAATCGTGTAGATAGCTTGAGTTTGAATATTCGTAGCTGGCAATGTCCTAAGTGTGGAGAAAACCACGATAGAGATATTAACGCAGCTAAAAATATTCGAGATGAAGGTTTGCGAATTTTGACGGTAGGGCATACCGCTACTGCTTCGGGAGGGAGAGTAAGACCAAGTAAAGGCAATGCTTTTACAAGGCTTCTCCCTGTGAGCGAAGAATCCTCTCGCCTGATAGCAGAGGAGTGTCAATAAGATATGCTTACGAATCCTATATATTGACATATTCTCATGTATATCCGATTTCATGCTTCGCAATCCGTTGAGATCGCCGTACCAGATGAACGGGTTCCCATTCAACATTATCTGCGCCAGCCGAGGCGACTGGTGAATGCCCTAGTCGATCGTACTCGCACAGAGCAACTAAGCGATGACTGTTTCCGCCTGAAAATGCGACCGTTACAATTTATGATGCTGAGCATTCAACCCACAGTAGACATGAGGGTATGGGCGCAGTCGGAGGGCACAATCAACTTGGAGTCCGTCGCCTGCTCGATTCTTGGTGTGGATTATATAAACGATCGCTTTGCTCTCAATCTTAAAGGAAAGCTTTACGTACACCAAAGCAGTGGGGTAACGTACTTGAAAGGAAAAGCAGATTTAGAGGTGCAAGTAGAGTTACCGCCACCGTTTTGGCTGACACCCAAACCAATTTTAGAAACAACGGGCAACGGTTTGCTCAAGAGCGTGCTGCTGGGCGTCAAACAGCGGTTAATGTATCAGTTGCTCTTAGATTACCGCCGTTGGGCAAGCAGCGAAACAGAAGTAATATCGAGCGATATCCCTCAAATCTTATCGGTTGAAGGTTGAGCGGATTCTAGAGAATGACGTTGCTTAATCAGGGTATGAAAATGGGGAACTTCAAAATTAAGCTATATTAACTGACCAGACGATCGAATGCAATGCAGCCTGAATTTTGTTGAAATTTCCTAGCTCCCATAGATAGCAGCGGGTCACTCAAAATCGATGTGAGTCAGCGCTCCATCATCGTCTTCCATGATTCCCCTAGGCCCAGACCAAGCTGTTGATTTGTCTTGTGAAACTTCTTCTTTTTTGTCGGCGAGTTCGCGCTGTGGTGGCCGAGTTATTTTGCTCGGTTGCACATTCGTCGCCCCCACCCGGATTCGGATTTTTGGTCCGGAATTGCCCAAGCGAATCGTCATCCCGTCCGCTACCGATAGCTGAGCGATCGGTTTATCATCTACATAAGTACCGTTAGCGCCAAAATTAATAATTTCCCAGCCATAAGAATGATTCCACAGCTCTACGTGGTGGCGGGAAACAACAGCGCTGTAAATAATTACATCATTGTCGTTCGATCGACCGATCCGAACCACAGATTCGGATTCAAAACACCAACTTTGAACCGGGACAGATTGAATAGGATGTAGCAAAGTTAAGGTAATCACTGATGTTTTGACACTCCGCCGCATGACAGAAACGGGGATGCTTCAAGAACCAATTTTTGGGATAAAACCGCAAAAGAGTTGATGCTTAAAGGCGTTGTCAGCGCGCCGCTACTCCCTCGCTTTGCCGTAAAAGTTGAACTTTTGACTGCTTGAGGCATTTGAGCAAACTTTTGATTGTGAGCTTGGACTCCAGGTGCGAACTTTGCCTGTCCTCGATCGCCACCAAACACGATCGTATTAATCTGGTGAACTTGGCCGCGATCGACAGCAGTGCGAAGTTCTCGATCGATTGAATCTCGGATGGAGCTACCCGGCCGATCGCCCATCTGGGCCCATCGAGCGGTGGAGTGACCATTTTCCCACAGGTCGATCGGAGAATTCAACTCAGACGAGTGCTGGTTGCACCGCTGATTCGAGTTGTCGATCGGGCGACAGTCTGCGACGATCGGCGAATTGCTGTTTGCCCCTACAGAAGTTAACCAATGATTAAGGCTGCGGGTTCTAGATAAAATAGGAGTTGGTTCTCTCAAACAGCATAGGTCTTTTAGGGTTGCTAACATTTTTCGTATTGATGCGATACCTTTAAAATACAATGCTTTGAGCACTAGAATTCCTCGCCCAGAAAGCATCTATTTCGCGTACTCTGTACCGATCGACCTTTCGGGCGCCCGCCACCCAAAAATGCGATCGGCAAGCAGCTACTTTCTCGATCGGGAAGGCCGCACTTCAGGGCAAATCCGACTCTGGCGGTTGGGCCGGATCGGGCGGTACAGATTCATCCTTTTGCCGCTTCAACTCTGCGACTTTTTCTTGAGCTACATCCCTGACCTCTAGAGCTTTATCTTGAAGTTTTTCCGCCAGATTTTGAGCGTTCCGCTTCACGCCAGCCACATTTTTAAGAGTTCTGTCAAGATCTTCCTGTAAAAACTCGGCTACCATGCCGACTTTATGGTGCAGTCCCTCCGCGTACTGCACGGGTTCGGATACAGCAGCCTCAGAGACGATCGCCCGCTTGCTGCCGATCGTCGAAATCGCCTGCACCGGCAACAAGTAAATCCCGTCTAAAACGCCACGCCAGCCGCTAGATTTAAACAGGTAATCCCTAACAGAACCAGTCCGGACATCAAATAGGTAGTCAACCACCGTACCTGCCTTATTTCCTGCGTCCGTAAGTACCTCAAGGCCGATCGGACAAACAGCTTGTTCCGGCTGATGCAATTCCGGAAGTTCCGGGTTAATCGTCACCAAAACATTTTCGCCCACCGTATCAACTTGCGCCCAAGCGAACCAGCGTTTTTTGTTGCCCAAAAGTCCCGACTTGCAAGTAAAGCCGATCGCCCGCTGGGAGTGAGGATCGAGCCAAAGCCGATCTACCCTGCCGACCTCTTCCGCCGTGCGGCGGTCGATCGTGCGGCGGTTGATCAGTTCGCTGCGCTTAACAATCTGTTGTGATTTACTCATAAATAAACTCCTGAGTGCCGCCTGCAAGAAAAATGTCGATCGTCCAAAGATGTCGATTTAATATTCTTCTTCTTCTTCTTTTTCTTCCGAATAATGGGGAGTATTTTCTGCCTCAGTTAACTCGTCTTCTTCCCTGGAAGTGCCAATTTCTTTTTGGCTGGGAATAGGAATCGTGCTAAGCAGTGCGCCCCCGGAGGGAGCGTGAATTGCCTTAGCATCCCTTGACTTGACGCTAGTTTGTGCTAACTGGGCTGAGGACTGATTCCCACCGACGTTGATTTGAATTTTCGGGCCCGAGCGAGCCAAGTGAACGATCAGACCGTCCACAACGGGAACCTTAGCGATCGGCTTACCATCGAGGTAAGTACCGTTGGTACCTAAATTGATCAGTTCCCAATTAATGCCGCTGCGTCGCAATTCGATGTGGCGACGAGAAACCACAGCGCTAAAAAGAACGACGTGGTTTTCCGTCGATCGCCCGATCCGGACGACCTGTTCGTCTTCAAAGATCCAACTGCGGACGGGAATAGACTGGAGTGGATGTAGCAAGGTCAGCTTAATCACATTGGCAGCATTGAGTTTTGGTAGAGCGCCTCAAGATGCGATTTTAGATTTTAGACTTTCGATCGCCCAATCCAAACTCGATCTAAGAGATTTGAAATAGAAACGTAACCAGGTCTCCTTTTCCCAGAGAGATGCGGTCTCCCGGTCGCAACCGATGTCGGTTTCCCTTGGGCAGGGGAGTATTGTTGACGTAAGTGCCGTTAGAACTGCCTACATCTTCTAGGTAGCAAGCATCTCCCTCCACCCGGAGATTTGCGTGTACCCGAGAAACTATCTCAGAATTAGCAAATCCCGAAACATCAATATCTGGGGGCACCAAGTCATTTGGCTTGCCGATGTGAATCACAGCGAGATTGTGAGGCAATTCCATCGGCGTATTTGTCTGAACGTGTATCAGTCGCGCCGACTGCTGTTGCAGTTGAGTTTTAGCCACACCCGCTGGCTGTGGGTCGGGAACCGGGGGAGAGGTATTTGGTGCTGTTGCCACCGATTCAGTTGTAACAGGAACCGAGAGCGATGGCGGGGGATCTGGAATCGTCGGAATGCTGGCGGGAGTTTTTTCTAAGTTCGGCCCCTGATGTGGGGTAACTAGAGGTTCCATTGCGATCGTCGGCGGTTCGGTTGCCCCTAAGTCCGGCACCAGTGGCGATACCACTGTGGGGCCCACAGGCGAGGCGGACGGTACGGTCGCCTCAACTTCTGGAACGTAGGAACCCGGACGCAAATTAAAGCCACACTGACCGCAAAATGCTGCATCTGTCTGAACCGCTGCACCGCAGTTAGAGCAACTGGCGGTAACGGGTAAAGGCGTGTAACAAGACTCGCACTGGCTGGCCCCGTCGGGGTTCTGGTGATTGCAATTGGGACAGACAATCATCGATTTCTCCTTGCTATCGGCCAGATTTTCCAATCAGCCTCATAAAATATAGTCGTGTATATGGTCAAATTTTAACTTTAACCGCCACAATTCTTATATTGCTTCGCTAATACTAGCAACTGAGTTATAGCGGTTATCAGAAAGATTCGCGGACGTTGTTGGGCTTGGGCCCTAAGAGTTTAAGGGTTATATAAGCTGTCAGTTATACCTCATCTTTTTGAGAAAGGCTATAGTTCCGTGACATTCGGAACTAAGGAAAAGAATTAGTTAGTGATACTGCTGACAGTGCTGACACTCTCAGCTCTCTCAGTTATTTTACTGCAACGCCTGCCGCAGCATCGAGCAGCCACCAAAGTTCGCCCTCTGGTTGAACGAGTCTGGCTGGATAGATTGTGGAGTCGGCTGCGGGGGCAAAAATTTGACTGAGGGCGGGTTGTTTGCTGGCTCCTGCCACCATGAAGATGACGCACCGGGCGCGGTTGATTAAGGGGAATGTAAAGGTGATGCGGGGTTGACCGTCTTTGTTGCCGACGGTTATTAGGGAGTCACGGACTTGTAAGGCTGGTGTGCCGGGGAATAGAGAGGCTGTGTGGGCGTCGTCTCCTATGCCCAATAGGATGATGTCGAAAGCGGGGAACTCGCCGTCGGATATTTTGAAGAATTGCTGCAATTCGGTTTGGTGTGTCGAGGCGTCGGCTGCTGGGTCAGCCGCGCCTGTGGGCATGGGGTGGATGTTGCTGGCGGGGATGTTTACTCGATCGAGCCAAGCGAGGCGCGCCATTTTTTGATTGCTGTCCGGGTGATCTGGCGCAACGTAGCGTTCGTCGCCCCAGAAAACGTGAATTTTGTCCCAAGGCAGGTCTTGGGTGGCGATCGCTCTGTAGAGCGGTTCTGGTGTGCTGCCACCGGCCAAGGCGATCGTGCAAATTCCACGTTCTGCGATCGCTGCTGGGATTTTGGATAGGACAACCGCGAGCGATCGCTCTATGAGTTCTTCCCGATTTGCTAATACTTCTACTACTTTTTTCATTAATTTCCTCTCAACTTTTCTCTTCGTCTGGAGCTGGGCAATTACCCAAATTTGGTCTTGACATTTTGCTTTGAGGTCGATCGGCTGATACGCTTGGAAGGCTCTACACAGCGTCAAGTCGGATTTTATCAGAAGAATGGGTTTAAAACCCCGTCTTTTAAGACAGCTTTGTATTTAATTTTTTTCTATGTTACCATAGTATTAGTAGTTTGGTAAGCAAAATGCTAAAAGCCTTCAAGTACAGAATATATCCGACCAGTGAGCAATCCATTTTGCTTGCGAAGTCGTTTGGCTGTGCAAGATGGTTTTACAACTACACGCTCAATCTAACGTCTGAAACCTATAAGCAAACAGGGAAAGGATTAAGTAGAAATGAAATAATCAATCTTCTACCTTCTCTTAACGGGACTTAAACAAATTTTAAGCCCAAACAAAGCCTAAACTGGCTTTATAAGCGGAGAATACGTCCCAATTTTGGTTCAACCATTTTATGAACCTAAAAGATATGGCTGTCCGAAATGCTTCGAGTG
>NZ_JAAFKG010000049.1 GCF_013299185.1 Microcoleus sp. bin48.metabat.b7b8b9.023
TCGGCGCAAAAAGTCTTCAAGATTAGCTATTTAATCTTCTACTTTTTGAATTTTTGAGCAACAGCTTGCCTGAGATTCAAAGGTGGCTACTTTTAGCTGCGCTCATTTTTTAGTCTAAACTACAGTCTTTAGAAAGATTGATTCTCCCGCCTTTATCCAAATTGATAGACATTTGCTCTCCTGTTCGCAACATCTTTGATATTATTTAACAATTATACGCCAAATTTTAAATGTCAAGTATCATATGTCTTCTGTTTGAACGATTGATTTAGGAGCGATCGGCACATGGCGATGTCAATTCACGGATTCATCTTGTAAATGTGCCAAAATCCGATCGACCGTTTCTGGAACCGTGAGATGGGTTGAATCCAGCCAATAACCGAGATGAGGGGTTTCGGTGCGGAGGATGCGATCGAATTCATAAACCATGGTTTCGTTGGCATATCCAGTCTTCGATCGTGCTGCATCCCGTGCCGCTACAACCTCTGCCGAGGGACACAGGACGATCGCGCGCAACGGCACATCATGAAACGAGGCAATTACCTCAGCTAGTGCCGAACCAATGATAATGTCTTGATAGACAACGGTAAAGCCAGCCTGGAGATATTGTCGCGCTGCCATTGCTGCCAGGTGATAGCGCAATTGAAGTTGCTGATATGCCTCTGCTGACAAATTTAACGTCATTTGGGCCTGCCCATTCACAATTAGGCGACGAAAGATATCCCCGCGCAGGTGAATACTTTTGGGAAACCTTTCGGCAAGTGATTGGGCAACACTTGATTTTCCAGCAGCCATATTGCCAGTAATTAAAATAATTTGTGGCTGATGATTTGCAGGTTGTTGATTGCTATTCATGATTTTAAAACGTAAACCTTTGTGAATAAAGACTGCTAAAGTAGGTTGATAATTTGCTTTTGGTACTCATCTTCAGTCATTAGTTCTTGCATACTTTCCACCCTGTCTAAAAACACGATGCCATCTAAATGGTCGTGTTCGTGCTGAAAAATCCGAGCTACAAAATCAGTTAATTCTTGTTTGTGAAGTTTGCCGTCTCTACAAGTGTATTCAATTTCGATCGCCCTGCTTCTCGGCACTAACCCCCGTATCCCCGGAATACTCAAACAGCCTTCCCAGTCTTTAACTTTTTCTGTCGATGCAGCGACAATCCGGGGATTGATCATCGCTGTCGGTTCCATGTGCGGCGCTTGGGGATACCGCAGGTTGGGACGGGATGCGACGATAAACAGCCGATCGCACATCGCAGCTTGAGGGGCGGCAATCCCGACTCCGTGCGCGTGTTGGACGGTAGCAATTAGGTTGTCGATTAGCTGTTGAATGCGATCGTCCTTCACGTTTTCGACAACTTGCGACGGTTGCCGCAGTACGGGATTTCCTAATTGTGAAATTTGCAATATTTCTGACATATTAATTGGTTATTTGTTTGTAGTGAGGACTTCAGTCCTCAGCAGAATTTTACATACAAAGAAGGACTTAAGTCCTTACTACGAACCTTACAAAGAAGGACTTAAGTCCTTACTACGAACCTTACAAAGAAGGACTTAAGTCCTTACTACGAACCTTACAAAGAAGGACTTAAGTCCTTACTACGAACCTTATCAAAGAAGGACTTAAGTCCTTACTACGAACCTTATAAAGAAGGACTTAAGTCCTTACTACGAACCTTATAAAGAAGGACTTAAGTCCTTACTACGAACCTTATCAAAGAAGGACTTAAGTCCTTACTACGAACCTTATAAAGAAGGACTTAAGTCCTTACTTGGAACGGTTGGTTAATTTAACTGTTGACTGTCAACAATTTACTGAACTTTTTGAACAGGTAAACTCCCCGGCTTAACACTCAAATTAACTATTTGCCCGTTGCGGTTGATTTCCACTTGCAAATTGCCGCCAACTTTCGCATTTTGCACGAACTCCTGAACAGCTTCCGACTGAATAATCGGCTGATTGTTAATCTTTTGAATCACATCTCCAGCCCGCAAACCTGCGGCGGCTGCGGGAGAGTTAGGAACCACACTCACAATCGCCACACCCCGATCGACTGCAACTCGCAGATTGCTGTTAGCATTGCTGTTAATTTGCTGCTTCACCTCTGGAGTCAGTGTCGCCATTTCAATGCCTAAATAAGCGTGTTCGACTTTCCCCGTCGAAATCAGTTCCTTCGCCACCTCTTGCGCCGCCTGAATCGGAATCGCAAACCCCAATCCTTGAGCACCTTGAATAATCGCCGTATTCATCCCGATAACTTCCCCCGAAGCATTCAGCAGCGGGCCGCCGGAATTCCCCGGATTGATTGCAGCGTCTGTTTGAATAAAACCAATGCGCTTGTCGGGTACGCCCACCTCGGTACTCGATCGCCCTGTAGCGCTAATTATCCCGGCTGTCACCGAATTGTCCAAACCCAAAGGATTGCCGATCGCGATCGCCCATTCCCCAGACAGCAGCTTATCAGAATTGCCGATCGTCACCACAGGCACATCATTCGCCTCAATCTTCACCACAGCAACATCCGTCACCTTATCCGCCCCCAACACCCGCCCCTGATAGCTGCGGCCGTCCTTGAGGGTGACATTTACTGTATCTGCGCCCTCCACAACGTGAGCGTTAGTGAGAATCACGCCGTCAGTCCCGATCGCAAAACCAGAACCAGTACCCCGTTCGATTCCGCCCCGCCCGCCCGAATTTGGTTGTCCGCCAAAAAAATCCTCCGGCGAAATCCCTCTATTTCCTGGTTTCACCTTGCGCGAAGCATCGATCCGCACCACAGCCGGGCCCACTTTGGCCACCGCAGCCACAATAAAATTCACATTAGCCGCATCCCCCGACAAGGGAACAGACGGCAAGACTTTGCTAGCTTGAGGCTTCGTACTAGCAGGCACTTGCAATCTCGGTTGCAGGGTTGTTTGTCCCGCATCCCCCGAATTTGCACGCAATTGAGAAACTGATAGTCGATCGCCCAACATGGCGGCTGCGGCTCCCGTTACCAGCAGCAATATGTAAATTGCCGGTTGCTTCCAAAATTTGCCAGTAGAACTCTTCATCGCTACGTTTTAAGGCTTTCGGGCCAAATTTAAATACTTGCCTAGCAGCTCTTTGATACCTGCTATATCCACAGAGCCACAAACAAAATTTTTGGGCGATCGGTAGACTTTTATAAACTGTAACATTCGGCTTCTCATTTTGGATTTTCGATTGAGAGCTGTCACAGGTCAACTGTCAGCTAAGAGGGCAGGCCCGCACCATCCACTGCCCCTACAACGAACTGTCAACTGTCAACTGTCAACTGTCAACTGTCAACTGTCGGTCTAGCTTCCCAACCACGAACTCGACTAAACTGAAATGTCTGGACTAGAGAATCTCTTGAATGCCGATCGGCAGAGGAAAGCAGTGGACATTACGCTCGAAAGTCTGTGGAATCAGATACTTGAACGTCTCCAGGTACAACTTAGCAGACCTAGCTTTGAGACGTGGATCAAAACTGCCACGGCCGAACAACTCGAAAATAACTGTTTGATCGTCAGCACCCCCAACCCCTTTGCTCGCAATTGGTTGCAAAAATACTACGTCAAAACCATCGCCGACGCAGTTGAAGAAATTCTCGGCTATCCCGTAGAAATCTACTTGACAATTGCCGGTGGTACCGAAACAGGTGGCAGCAACGACTCCGCCATGATTTGGCCCTTTTCGCCGATCGCCGATAGCCCCGAAAGCCACTCGCTACACCCCCCTAAACCTGCCCATTTAAACCCCAAATACGTATTTTCCCGCTTTGTCGTCGGTTCCAACAACCGCATGGCCCACGCAGCCTCCCTTGCAGTAGCCGAGTCTCCGGGCCGAGAATTCAATCCCCTATTTTTGTGCGGCGGCGTTGGTTTGGGCAAAACTCACTTAATGCAGGCGATCGGTCATTATCGCTTAGAAATCGACCCCAGCGCCAAAGTTTTTTACGTTTCAACTGAAAAATTCACCAACGATTTAATCGCAGCCATTCGCAAAGATAGTATGCAAACTTTCCGCGATCACTATCGCGCAGCCGATGTTTTATTAATAGATGACATCCAATTTATAGAAGGCAAAGAATACACCCAAGAAGAGTTTTTCCACACTTTTAATACATTGCACGAAGCCGGGAATCAAGTGGTTTTAGCTTCCGATCGCCCGCCGCAGCAGATTCCCCGCCTGCAAGAGCGCTTGTGTTCCAGATTTTCGATGGGATTAATTGCCGATATTCAATTGCCAGACTTGGAAACACGCATGGCAATTTTGCAGAAAAAAGCCGAATATGAAAACATGAGGCTGCCGCGAGATGTCATAGAATATATTGCTTCTAGTTACACTTCCAACGTGCGGGAATTAGAAGGTGCTTTAATTCGAGCCGTAGCATATCTTTCTATTACCGGTTTGCCGATGACTGTGGAGAATATCACTCCGATTTTGAACCCGCAAACTGAAACCGTAGAGGCGACACCCGATGCAGTCATTGCAGTTGTGGCTGAGGTGTTTGATGTTTCTGTGGAAGACTTGAAAGGTGTTTCCCGCAGGCGAGAAATTAGCTTTGCCCGTCAAATCGGGATGTATTTAATTCGGCAGCATACCGATTTAAGTTTGCCGAAGGTTGGCGAAGTTTTCGGCGGCAAGGATCACACGACAGTGCTTTACAGTTGCGACAAAATTGCTCAGTTGCGGAATACCGATCCGACTTTAGCCCAAACTTTGCGTCAATTGAGCGATCGAATTAACGCTGTCAGCCGCAAAAGTTAAGAAGAAGAAAGAAAGAAAGAAAGAAGCCATGACAGGATTCGGACGAATGCATCTCAATGAGTGCAAATATAGCGGTTCTCAGAAAGATTCGCGGACGTTGTTGGGCTTGGGCCCTCTTGGTTTAATTGGTTATATAAGCTGTCAGTTATACCTCATCTTTTTGAGAAAGGCTATATACTCGTAGGGGCGAAGCATTCCGGCAGTAAATCTCTGATTCTCACTAATAAATTGTGTGCCGGAATGCTTCGCCCTTGCAAAGTAGAGATGCACCCAAGGCTGTTCTATTATTACAATTTTACAGCCTGCGGTAAAGACGCTAACCAATCTTCCCAGAACTTTGCTGCTTGAACTGATAAATGTCCAGCATAACGAATCGTATCCTCTCGAAGTTTAGCGACTGTGAGATCGGGCGTTGCTCCAATTTCACACGCATGACCAATGAACCACCGTTCTAATCCTTGAGCTGTGACTTCTGGATGAAACTGCAACGCCAATCCTCCTTTTTTCCATGAAAAAGCTTGGTTTTGATAGATCGCGCTAGCCGCTAAATGAGTGCTATCAGTAGGCAGATCGAAGGTATCTCCATGCCAGTGGAGAACGGCTATTTTATCTCCTGCTAAGTGAGCGAGTGGTGTTTGCTGACCTGCTAGACTCAAGTTTAGAGGAGACCATCCAATCTCTTTTTGCGCTCCAGGATAAACCTTCGCTCCTAAAGCACGAGCCATCAACTGTGCTCCTAAGCAAATTCCTAGCGTAGGCAAATCGTTAGCCAGACGATATTCTAATAGACGTAACTCATCAATTAGAAACGGATAATCCTGCTCATCGTAAGCTCCAATTGGGCCTCCCAGAATTATCAGCAGACTTGTGTTGCGATCGATCTGAGTCAAATCATCCAATCCAGCTTCTAAATATCTGACTGTGTAGTTTTGCTGATTCAATACTTCAGCTAAACTTCCCAGATCCTCAAAGGCAATATGTCTAATGACAGTGGCGTGTTTCAAAGTAGTCATCCTTAAATCAATTCGTAATCTGCGAAAACTTGCTCAATTGTACGATCGTCCAACACTCCAGCGGCGGCAAACATTTTTAAGGTTGGATTGGCAGCTTGTTGAACAAATTTAGCAATTTGGCTGGGTACGTAAACCTCTTCTAGAATTCCTTCCGAATCCTTTGCATTAAAGCCTAAGCGCCTCAGAATACTGTATTCGAGTTGGCGATCGGGAGCCAGAAATGCCCATACCAGTTGTGGCAGTAATTGTCCCATTTCCTCTTGCTCATAGGATGCAAGGCTTTGCCAAAGGACGGGGAACAAGCCACGAAAATAAACGCTGTGCAACGCTTCGTCAGCCGCATGATCGCCGATAACCGCACGGACAATAGGAGAGACTTGAGGATCGTGGGGAACATTGTTAAGAACCTTTGTCACCAGAGTTTCTGAGATTGTGACAAAAAACAGTTGAATGAGATGGGGCGACAGCCGAGTTTGATGTTCAGCAATAATTTTCTCGATGATGCGATCGAAGTGTGGACGACCAATAACCGATCGATCGAGTCCGAATGCCTCCTCCACCTGAGTTGAAAATAATTCAACAAAGAGAGCGTGTCCTCCTTCATCGCAATAAATTCGCAGAGCATCATTGCGCTGAAGCGTGCTTAAAAAAATGGGTGCATTTCCTTGAGCCAGACTGCTGCAAACAGGATTGACATGACTCAATTCCAACAAAGTTGTGAATTGTAAATGGGCAAGGAGTCGATAAGCTAGAACCGTTACCCGATGAGTTGAATCTGACGCAATGGCAGGATGATCGGCTAACGGGACGAGATCGGGAGAAAAGGGTAAACCTTCAATGTTACCTTCCCGAAGAGGTTTGTTCCGTATCCAACTTGATTCATTCCATCGGCCCAAAGGGCTTTTGTAGTTTTCCTGAAAGATAGATGCACCTAGCTTGTTCACTGTCATCATGAAAAAGTTCCTTGACATTAAGGGAAACAACGTTACAGACAATCAATGTTTACAATTCCTAATCAACTCCGTTTCATTAGTAACAAACATTTACTACTATATATGATGTGGCGTCATTGGAGCTAACTAATGCTCCAATTAAAGATATTTTGAGTGTACCATTGCTGGAATATTTCGTCTTGTATGATTTCTAACGAAAAAGGATACTAAAAATCTAGCGATACCAATCCTAGTATCAACACAACGCCCAAATATATGGTGCTTTGTATGGGCAAACCCTCTAGTGGTTACTATCCATAGGATGCTTACCCTTAGTCCTAAAAGTTTCGTTGAAAGTTCGAGATTTATTAAGTAGTCCGAACTGTACTTTTGCCCTTTGTGGCAAATTGGTACACAAAAAATATCCAAGATTGGCTCATTACATAAGTCCATTACTTAGGTATGATGGCATCCATTGCACAAATTTTTCTTATGAGTTTGATAGATACGCCCTATTTAGTTTCAATTCAAGTGGGTTTGCCTAGAAACCTAGGGACAGAAAGCGCTCTTAATCCAATGGATCGTCCTTGGTTTACTGGATTTTTTAAAGAGCCGATCGATCGCTCTGTATGGCTAGGGAAAACGAATTTAGATGGTGATGGACAAGCAGATTTACTCCATCATGGCGGATCTGAAAAAGCCGTACTTGCCTACGCGACTGAACATTATCGCGAATGGCAACGGCAATTAATGCTTCCAGAGTTAGGCTATGGAGCATTTGGAGAAAACTTCACAATCGTTGGACAAACAGAGTCGTCAGTCTGCATTGGTGATACCTATGAAATTGGTGATGCTTTAGTTCAAGTTTCCCAACCCCGTCAGCCATGCTGGAAATTGTCGCGACGATGGCGCATCAAAGATCTCGCGTTGCAGGTGCAACAAAACGGTCGGACTGGCTGGTATTTTCGGGTTTTACAAGAAGGATATGTAGCACCAAACCAAGTTGTCACTTTAGTCGATCGCCCTTATCCACAATGGACGATCGCCCGTGCTAATGAAATCATGCATCAACAGATCAAAGATCGCGAACTGGCCGCCTCCCTAGCTATATGTCCACTGCTGGCTCCCAACTGGCAACACACCTTAGCAAATCGAGCCAATCGAGGCATCAATCCCGATTCTAAACCTCGGTTGATTGGTGAAAATGAATAGGTGAATTTAGAGGATTAAACCATATGGTAGTAATAAATATGTAGTGAATTTTAATTACTGTAATTGAATTCATAGGATATTTTTATAACTCACACAATCAATTTTTGTGACTTTAATATTTTTTTGCGCGCTCGAATGTAGATTTAGTTACACTTAGGCTATCATAAGTGACTATTACTTCCATCCTTGATATCTACCAACACTTATGGAATTCTCTACCTCCTGTATATCGACAATGTGCTGTTTGCTATACGGATTTTTGGGGCGCATATGCTTGTATTTTTCCAAGCAAACGCCATCAGCCAGTTGGTAAAGACAGTGGAAAAACTAATCACATTTAAAGATTTAATAATACTTTGCGCCAACGTGTTTCTCGTTTAGTAAGAAAGACTCTTTCATTTTCTAAAAATTTAGAAAACCATATTAGTGATATTTGGTATTTCATCCATCATTACAACTATATTTTGAGCTAATAAAATCTAATCACTACATATTTATTACTACCAATCTCTGGTTATCACTAATAAATTATCTGTCGGAATGCTTCGCCATTAAAAAATACCAGATGCACCAGATCATTATCAAGAACTGGCTCTCCGATCAGTTCCACAATAAAGCTGATTAAACTCATATGGAGGCGCGAATTATTAATTTCCTCCGTCCAGGGAACTCTGTGCTAGATTAATTGGTCTAATGTCACGATCTAATTAGTGGCTATTTTTATGTACCAATATGCTGCATATCGATTTAGATAAGACCTCTAAACATCTTCCGTATTACCTACAAATATTGGAGCAGATCCGCAATGCGATCGCCTCTGGTACACTAACTGCTAATACACCGCTACCTCCCAGTCGTCAATTGGCGATCGAATTGGGAATTGCTCGTCGAACAGTTGTTCTAGCGTATGAAGAACTGTGTGCACAAGGGTACTGCACAGGCAAAGTAGGACATGGTACTGTCGTTACTCAAATTCCAGTCTTACAACCAGAAGACAAGATTCGCAACACACAGGGATTTCCGAAGTGGTTATTAACTGAAGCCTCCTATACCTTTCAAGCAGTCGATCGCGATACAGACAAAATTTGCTTCACACCAAGCCTTGCTCAAGTCGATCGCCTACCACTCAAGACTATGCAGCAAACATTGAATCAGATGATTCGCCAAGCTATTCCTGAATTGAGTCATTACAAGAAAGATAATGGAGATTTAGAACTCATTCAGGCACTCTGTCAAAAGGTTCTACCAACGCGAGGTATTCAAGCTGAACCGAATCAAGTTTTAATTACTCATGGATCGCAGCATTCCTCTTCTCTCTTGAGTATCTTGGTTGCGCCTTATGGTGGCAGCATTAGCTATGGGACTCCCGGTTATCTAACTATTCCTCAAAATTTCATCACGCGAGGTATGAAAGGAATTGCTTGTCCCGTAGATTCGGAAGGAGTTCGCTTAACTGAGGATGCCTATTCTGCTCGAATCCACTACGTGATGCCCGAACATCATTTTCCTCAAGGTGTAACTCTGTCGCCCAGTCGTCGATCGGCTTTGTTGCAACTAGCTGAAGTACAGGATGCCCTGATCGTTGAAGATGATTACGATAGTGAGTTTTATTACGATCGGCATCCATTACCTGCATTAAAAGCTGGAGATTTTGGAGGACGAGTCGTTTACATGGGCACTTTTTCCAAGCTATTGTTTAATAGTTTACGACTAGGGTATATTGTGGCTCATCCAGAAATTATTCGGCGCCTAGTTGATATTCGGTGGCAGTTGGATGGTGGGACGAGTTTAGTCTTGCAACGTTGGGTCGCGAAACTGTTAGAATCTGGAGCAGTGGAACGTCACCTGCGACGGATGCGAATTCATTATCGTCAGAAACGAGACTCGATCGCTACGTATTTACGAGAGTTGTTTCCAGAGTGGAGTTGGCAACTCCCTGGTGGTGGTATGCAGTTTTGGATTAAGCTTCCACCTAATCAGCCCGCAGACGAGATTGTGGATCTCGCAGCAGAACGAGGAGTGGGTTTGTGCTCAGGGGCAGCTTATTTTGAGCCTGATACAAAAGAGGCAAATTGTTATTTGGTGCTTGGATATGGCGCAGTTACAGAATCTGAAATTCATCAAGCATTCAATATACTTAAAGGTTTGAGGCATTGATGGTAAACAATGATGTCCTCACTAGAATTAGCTGGATGCTTAAGTAGGGAGGCGACTTTTTTGTTAAACAGATTCTATGATATCGAGGTTTGGCGACTGTAATATCAGGCGTTGCTTCAATTTCAAATATATCTCGGCTGAATAAGCTGTTTCGCATCTAAATTGTATTTTTCGGGCGGGCTTTCTGGCCCACCCCACAGAACTTTTTTTAAACTTGACTATACAATTTAAATGCACTTCAGCTTGTCTTGCTCGAATGTAACGATCGCCAATTGTAGGGAAACGCTACACCGTCGTGTCCTGACTGTGGGTAATCTCAAATCCGGTGGCATCGGATTTGAGATTAGCTGTGGAAAAACCTGTGGACAAATCACCGTAAGTTTGTGGAAAATATCACGGATGCTTTTAACCTGGACATTCTTCGATATCATCGACACCCTAAACATCCTTAACTCTCTGGCTGAAAAAAGTTTTTGAGGATCGAGGGGCGGGCGATCGACTTTTTCCAGCTTTTCCACAAGTTTTCCACAGGCAAAAAGCAACTACAAGCCTTTTCAGACAAGCATTTAATTTTGTTTTCCACAGTTTGCACAGAGCGAACCCCAGAAAAATAATTCAACAAATTAAAAATGAATCTGGTGCTGTGTGTACACCTACACACAGAAAAACCGAGCCACCTACTTTCTGTGATACGATTTGTTTCTATCTCAAATCCGGTTAATTAACCTTCATCTCATGAAATTGGTTTGCACCCAAAGTGACCTCAACGCCAACCTCTCGTTGGTAAGTCGGGCCGTTCCCTCCCGCCCGACACATCCCGTACTAGCCAACGTGCTCTTAGTAGCGGATGAGGAAAATCAGCGGGTTAGCTTAACAGCTTTCGATCTCAGTTTGGGTATTCGCACCAGCTTTGCAGCAGAAGTGACTGGCGGCGGTAGTTTTACCATACCCGCGAAATTGCTCAACGATATAGTTTCCAGACTCCCAAATGGAGAGATTACTTTAGAAGACGAAGCCGGAGATACCGTCGCTTGTCTCACTTGCAGTTCTGGCAGCTATCAAGTCAGAGGCATGGGCCCCGAAGAATTCCCAGAATTGCCCGCAATCGAAGCAGGAACAATCCTGAAATTGCCGCCCGAAGCCTTGATAGAAGGACTCAAAGGAACTTTATTTGCTACTAGCCCCGACGAAGCAAAACAGGTACTGGCAGGCGTGCATTTAAAGGTACTGAAAGATTGCTTAGAATTTGCAGCTACAGACGGCCACAGATTGGCAGTAGTTCAAACTGCCAACGAAAAAGCAGAAGGTGAAGAAACCGAAGAAGAATTTGAGGTGACTGTACCCGCTAAAGCATTGCGGGAAGTAGAAAGAATGCTGGTGATGCGACAGTGGACTGAACCAGTCACCCTACATTTTGAACACGGTCAAGTAGTGTTTGAATGGGCCGAGCAGCGCCTGACAACCCGCACCTTGGAAGGGCAATATCCCGCCTACCGACAGTTGATTCCGCCCTCTTTTGAGCGGCAAATTACTCTTGAGCGGCGATCGCTCTTAGCAGCAGTCGAAAGAATTGCAGTGTTTGCCGACCAAAAAAATAATATCCTCAAATGTAGCATCGACGAGGAAAATCAGGAAATCACTTTGTCAGTAGACGCCAAAGATGTCGGCTGCGGTAAAGAGTCAATGCCGGCACAGATTTCGGGAGAAAGCATAGATATTGCTTTCAACGTGAAATACTTAGTTGACATTTTGAAAACGGCTCAATCTCCCGAAATTCAACTGCAATTAAATGGTGCTCTTGCCCCTGTAATTTTTCAGCCTTTGGGCGGAGTCAATGCCACATTCTTAGTAATGCCTGTTCAGCTTCGACCTTAATTGCTCGAAGAAGGTACGTTGTTGCGCTTCAGCGCTCTATATGAAAGAGCGCTGAAGCGCAACAACATACCATTTATTCTTTTTAGGTACGTAGTTGCGCTTCAGCGCTCTTTCCGGTATCACAAGAGCGCTGAAGCGCAACAACGTACCTTATTTAAATTAATGGCAACAAGATCTCAAATTCCGTACCAGTACCGGGCGTTGAATGCAAATTCAACTTACCTTTATGCTTCTCCGTAACAATTTGATGAGTAATTGCCAACCCCAAACCAGTACCTTTCCCCGCTGGTTTAGTAGTGAAAAATGTCTCAAAAATCCGCCGCTGAATTTCGGGCGCAATTCCCGGCCCGTTATCGGCAATTCTGATCGCTATCCAAGCATTATTGGGATTTTTTCCCGCTGCTTCTGGGCTGAAGTCTCCATTTGGGCTGGCGGACGATAGCAATTTTGCATTTTGTCGTAGCTTGCGGGGCCCGACGCCATCGCCCAAAACATAATTTTGGATTAATTCTGAACTTACGCAGTCTCCGTCAGCACTGTTTATTACCTCAGTTTGAATAGTAATCGCAGGCACAAAACCTTTTGTTCCTTTTAGATCTTCCAAGGCGTCCATCGCATTGCTGACAATATTCATAAATACCTGGCTCAACTGACCAGAATAACACTTCACCAAAGGTAAATTTCCATAGGTTTTAACTACCTTAAAACCGTATTTGAGACGGTTTTTCATAATTAGTAGCGTACTGTCAATACACTCGTGGATATTAGATTCTTTCAAGTGGGTTTCGTCCATGTGAGAGAAGGTGTGCAGGCTGGTGACAAGTTCCGTCAGTCTCTCGGATGAAACCTTCATACTTTTGAGTATTTCCGCCCAATCTTCTTGTAAAAAATCAAATTCTATGTCTTCTTTGAGTTCGTCAATTTGTGCGCTAGGGCCGACAATTTGTTCGTAAGCAGTCAGCAATTGCAAGATGTCTTTTGAGTAGTTTGATAAAAAACCGAGATTTCCGCTGATGCAGGTGACGGGGTTTCTAATTTCGTGGGCAACTCCAGCAACCATCTGCCCCAAACTGGCTAGTTTTTCGGTTTGAATTAGTTGAGATTGAGTTTGCTGTCTCAGTAATTTTGTTGCTAGTTCGTGAATATTAGATTGGGCTACTAGCAGTTCGTGTACGTCTACCAAACTATAATTTTGAGGCGACACTTGAACGACAATCGGTTCATAAAGCAGTTCTTTCGATCGCAGCAGCGACTTCCGGGCTGCATCCACGATTAAAGTATTGCTGGGGAAAATTAAAGTCTCAGTTTGGGCAAAGCGGTACAAAGCCCTCACAGGCCGCTTTAAAAATAATTCTCGCCCAAAAGGACGGCTGAGAAATTCTAAAAATCTCCGCCGGGAAATCATCCCCGCAAATTCACCTCGATCGGTTAAAATGACTCCCGGTAATAGCGGATTAGCTTCTAACATCTGGGAAATTTGTATTCCCAAATCCGTAGCTTCTACGTTAAAAGCGTAAAGCGACAATTCCACGAGAGTAGAGTCTAAAGAAAGTTCTCCTAAGTCAGCCTGGGAGAGGGGTGGGGCTGGTCTTTCTATGCACGAGGTATTTAACATAAATTCATCAGTACGCTTTTTTGGGGTTCTATTTGCCAACAGATATTTAGCCAGCAAAGCTCAGTCGATGAGTAGCTGAGTGCTTTCGCCGACATTCTTCTGGTAAACGGAATTTTCAATTACATAAAAAACTTAGGGTGGCAAATGAGATTTTACCACTTTAAGTATTAGGCAAGTTCGAGTATGACCGAGATAGATGCGCCCTGGCAATTATGCCTGACTTTATTTTATATTGACTTTAGGAATATTGACGCTTGGTCGGAGTATTTAACTATTAATTAACCTTGGGTTGAAATCTTAACCTGTTGTTAACAGTAACCCGCTCTAGCAATCCTCGCATCATTTAAAGCTCCCGGTTGCCCGCATAGATAGGGCGTAGGCACGGGGTACCACCCCTACAAATCTTTATGAATCATTTAGGGATTGCGATATTAGCGCTCGCTGAATAAAAGTAGAAAGCTTGCCAGATAAAGGGTTAAAGCTTTCTAGGCTCTACAGGAGTTCAAGTTATAGAATTATACAGGCTCAAAACCCTTGCACTTTCATTCTTAGTTTCTGGATAAATTTGGGAATGCAAGCAATAAACCTACTATTTTTTAAGCTGTGTAGCCTCGTTTTTCCACTACGTACACTTTTTCAGCAAGCCCTATATTACTAGACTTCTTGCAAAAGTCGGGAATAGGGAACAGGGAACAGGGAACAGGGAACAGGGAACAAGAATTGATGCAAACAACACCGCAAAAATATTTTGGCAATCTTGTCTACTGAAAATCATAATTAATTAACGATAGAGGAAAACTATAATTGTGCGATCGCCCGACAAGGCACCGCACTCATTCAGTTGACAGTTGACAGTTGACAGTTGACAGTTGACAGTTGACAGATAACATTGACGATCTTAGCAAAAAGTTTCAACTGAATCTTAACTTAGGGCTGTGAAGCAGGTATGATCGACAGGGGATCTGCCGAAGACGTGCAACTAGATACAAATTTACCAGTAAGTGATTGATGCAACCAGCCCTCACGAATCAGTTAAACAATGCTTTTACCCTTTTTCTCAGCTTATTAGTAGAAGCAATACCTTTTCTGCTGCTGGGAGTTTTATTCTCAGGTTTGCTGCTGGGTTTTGTAGACGAACGCAAACTCGTATCCCGCATCCCGCGAAACCCGCTGCTGGCGGCTTTGATGGGTAGTTCGATCGGCTTTTTGTTTCCTGTGTGCGAGTGCGGTAACGTCCCCGTAGCCCGCAGGTTGCTAATGCAGGGAGTCCCCGCACCAGCCGCGATCGGCTTTTTACTCGCGGCGCCTACCATCAATCCCGTGGTAATTTGGGCGACTTGGACGGCTTTTCGCGATCAGCCAGAAATTGTAGTTTTGCGGGTAGTCTTTTCTCTGTTGATAGCCACAATTATCGGCTGGGTGTTCAGCGTCCAAACAGACTTGCGGCCTCTGTTACACCCCTCTGTAGCCCGGGCGATTCCCCTTCCAAAACCCGAGTTTTCCGAAACAGAACTCGCCCCAGCCGAAACTCCGCTACTGTTGCAGTCGGGAACTTTTATGCTCGGTCAGGGCGGTGCAGTGCCGATCGAATCTTTGCTACAAGACCAGCGACAGCCCTTAAAAACAGGCAAAACAGAAAAAACCTCGAAACGTTCCTCCATGTTCCACCCCGTTTCTAAAGAGCGTCTGCGCCTGCTTTTAGATACTATGGTACAGGAGTTGCGGGAATTGGGAGGAGTGTTGGTTGTCGGAAGTGCGATCGCCGCCATCATTCAAGTTGGCGCACCCCGCGAACTAATTCTCAACCTCGGCCAAGGCCCCGTTTCCTCGATTCTGGCCATGCTGCTATTAGCCGCAGTCGTATCGATTTGTTCTACGGTAGATGCTTTTTTTGCCCTTTCTTTTGCTTCCACATTTACCAGCGGTTCGCTGTTAGCATTTCTCGTTTTTGGCCCGATGATTGACCTCAAAGGCATCGGTTTAATGCTGTCTATTTTTAAAAGTCGCTCTGTAATTTACTTAATGGTTTTGGCCGCTCAGTTAACCTTTTTAATGACCCTCGCTGTCAATTTGTATCTAGGTTAATAAATTAGCCCGGACGCCTAACAATAGATTCCCAATTTCCAATTTCCCCTGACTAATTTCCCCTGACTAATAACGTGAGATCGCAGGGACAGCACTACTGACAACTAACCACTAAGAGGGCGGGCACGGGGGCACCGCCCCTACCAACTACCAACTAACAACTAGCAACTGACCAATGCCCAATGCCCTGTTTGGCCAATGCCCTGTTTGGCCAATGCCCCATGCCCCATGCCCCATGCCCCATGCCCCATGCCCCATCCCTCCGCTTCGCTTCGCCCAATGCCCCATGACCAATGACTAAAAATGAATTTAAAGAAAATTAGCCCGTGGCTGGACGCCCTAGCTATCTTAGCGTGGGGAATATTGCTCCTCAAATATTGGATCACCGGGAAATTAAGCATTCTGATTCACCCGAATTACTTTGGATTGACTCTAGCAGCCGGAATCAGCTTAATGATTATTGGCGGTTTAAAAACTTGGGAAATCATCAAAGTCGATCGCGCCAACAAGCAATCCCGGACATCCTCAACCAAAAAATCTGCCAGAAGTACAGAAGTTGAACACATTACTTTATTTCCCCCCAGTATCGGCAGCACCTTAATGTTGAGCGTCGCATTGATCGGTTTAGCGGTAACGCCACGCACATTTACCAGCCAGACAGCACTCGAACGAGGCCTCACCGAATCCGTGCCCATCACCAGACTGCAACCCCAAGAATTTCGCAATACTACAAAACCCGAAAGGCGATCGCTCATCGAATGGGTGCGGCTGTTAAATTTCAATCCAGAACCCGATACATATAGAGGTCAAAAAGTCAAGGTACAAGGATTTGTGATTCACCCGCCCAACGTAGCAGAACAATATATGTGGATCGGGCGTTTTATCATTACCTGCTGTGCGGCGGACGCCTATCCGATCGGGTTGCCTGTCAAATTAGCGATCGGTCAAAGTCGCACCGCCTTCGCCCCAGACAGTTGGCTAGAAATAGAAGGAGAGACGATCGTAGAAGAACTGCAAGGCAAGCGCAAATTAATTATTCAAGCATCCTCCCTCCGACCTATTCCCGAGCCTAAAAACCCTTATGATTATTAGACAGCCAGCAAGTTGGAGATTAAATTTTACCTTGGCGATCGCGAGATGGGCATCCCGCCAATCAGCCAGTGTAATCTCGCGACTTGAAATCTGTAGTATTTGAGATTGTGGGATGGGCCAAAAGAGCCCCTCCTCCGTAGGGCAATTAACACAAGGTAAAGTCAGCTATAAAAGTAGCAGCAGCATCCTGTATGAGTTGCCAACAGGAAATTCAGCAACTAGACTCGTAATTAGAAAATAAGTTCTCCCTATATGTCATCTGAAAAAAAATTAGCGATTAAAGGTGCTTTCTGGACGATCGCCAGCTATGGAAGCAGTCAAATTATCCGATTCGGCAGCAACCTAATCCTGACGCGCCTGCTGTTGCCAGAACTATTTGGTCTAATGGGTCTAGCCTACGTTTTTATAGCAGGTGTCCACCTATTTACAGACATTGGTCTTGGCCCAAGTATCATCCAAAACAAGCGTGGAGAAGAGCCAGAATTTCTCA
Source organism: Microcoleus sp. bin48.metabat.b7b8b9.023 (assembly GCF_013299185.1). Classification (GTDB taxonomy): domain Bacteria; phylum Cyanobacteriota; class Cyanobacteriia; order Cyanobacteriales; family Microcoleaceae; genus Microcoleus. The sequence goes on from NZ_JAAFKG010000049.1 coordinate 17,251, forward strand.
ACACCGCTTGGACAATGCAAGTTATTCGCAGTGTTTTTATTTGGTTTTGTTTAATTTTAATCACCTGGCCAATCGCTACTTTTTATCGAGAACCCCGTCTCCTGTGGTTGATTCCGATCATAAGTATAAGTACTCTCATAGGAGGATTTAAATCTACTTCCGTATCCATTCTCGAACGCAAAATGACAGTTAAGAACGTAGTAATATTTGAATTGACCATACAGGTCATTTCTACTACAGTCATGATTGTTTGGGCATGGTTCGATCGCAGTATCTGGGCTATCCTCGCAGGGGGTTTGACAAGCTCTATAGTGGAATTAGTATGGAGCCATTTTTTGATTCGCGGTCATTCAAACCGTTTTGCTTGGGATCGAGAGGCAGTTAAAGAAATATTTTCGTATGGAAAATGGATATTTTTGTCTACAATTTTATATTTTCTGTGTTCCCAAGCCGATCGCCTAGTTCTCGGAAAAATATTTAGTTTAACAATGTTGGGCATTTACGGCATTGCTTTTACCCTCGGCGATATGCCTCGTCAAGTAATGGTCGCCCTCGCAGGCAGGGTAATTTTTCCTTCTATTTCGATGCTAGCAGACTTGCCTCGCGAAGAATTGCGCGCCAAAATTCTCAAAAACCGCAACTTGATTCTGATCCCTTTAGCCCTAGGCTTAGCAATTTTTGTCAGCTTTGGAGATCAGATAATTGTAAGTCTGTACAGGAAAGAGTATATGGCAGCATCTTGGATGATGCCAATCTTGGCTTTAGGTATTTGGCACACGACTATCCACAATTTGATGGGTTCTTGTTTGTTAGCGATCGGGAAATCTCAGTACGCAGCTATGGGCAATCTGGCCACTTTCTTGAGTATCGCTATCGGCATCCCAGTAGGATATCATTTTATGGGTAATTTAGGTGCTGTGATTGCTGTAGCTGTCGGTGACATTCCTACTTATTTAGTAGTTACCTACGGTCTTAGGAAAGAAGGGCTAACTTGTTTTTGGGAGGACATGAAGTTGACAGCAATGTTTTTAGGGACACTAGCAATCATACTTTTTGTGAGAAAGTCTCTGGGTGGCGGACTACCGATAGATCGCATTTCACCTGAAGATATAAGACGGACTCATGACATATTTGTCAGTACAGTTCAGAGCGCAATATTCTGACCTCTAAAATATGTATGTATTTCCCATAAAATCCTGAGAAGCAATTCGTTGAATATCCATAAGCCAAGTGTATTGATATTTAAGTCACTTCTCAGGAGGTAAGTTTAATTGAGTTATGGACGCACGACAAATTTCAAAAACCAGTTTTTTGACCAAAAAAGAGGTAGCAGCCATTTATATTGCTAAAAAAATAGGTTTCTAAGAGTCGGGAGTGCGTCCTGGACTGTAAAATTTAATAGGGAAAAATTGGCAGTTAATTTTCAGCAGGAAGAGGAGAGAAAGATTTGTGAGTATTTTTAACAAAAAAATTAATCCTTCAACCTTCGCTATTGGGCAATTCAAACAGCCGATCGACCGGGTAGCGATTTTCCTCATCCTACTGCTGAGCGTCTTAATGGGACTGCTGCTACTGAGTGGCGATCGCACAGCGCCCAGAGTGCGAGACTTCACTTGGGAGAACAAACAAATCGGCGCCGCAGATACCGGCTTTATTCTCAACTTCTTTCGGCCGATGAACCACTCCACCGTCGAGGAAAACTTAAAGCTAGAACCGCCCCTCCCAGGTAAATTCAGTTGGGCCGGCAGGCGCATGGCCTACACCCTCAAAGATCCAGCACCCTACGGCGTTACCTACACCTTAAAACTCGCGGGCGCCACCGACAAGTATTTTGGAGAAAACAACCAATACAAAGGAACGCAAATTCAACCGTTTAGCAGTTCCTTCCGCAGCCGCGATCGAGCTTTTGTTTACATCGGCGTTGAAGGCGAAACAGAAAGCAGATTAATGCTAGTCAATCTCACCAGCAGCGACTCGAAACCGATACCGCTGACTCCCAAAGATTTAGTTGTCACCGATTTTAAACCGTATCCCGACAGCGATCGCATTTTATTCTCCGCCACAGATCGATCGATCGCCCGTACAGGCGGCACCCTAAATCAAGAACTATTTACAGTCACCACCGGCCTCAATCCCCAATCCCCCGGAGAAGATCCCCAACCAGCACAACCAGCAGGTAGAATCGACAAACTCTTAGACTCCAAAGACTACCAAAACCTCAAATTCGACCTCTCAGCCGACGGAAAAATCATCATTATCCAGCGCGTCAACCGCCGCAATCCCGGCGATTTCAGTCCTTGGATTTTGGAAGAAAAAGTCGCGCCCAAACCCTTGGAGAACCAACAAGGCGGAGATTTTATGATTCGCCCCGACAGCAAATCGATGGTAATATCTCAAAAACAAGGATTGGCGATCGTCCCCCTCAAACCAGAAGCAGATCCAGTAGAATTTTTGCCAAAATACGAACAAGTATTGGGGATGGCCCGCGACAACTCCGCCGCCGCCTACGTTAAATACAACAGCGACTACACTCGATCGCTCTTTATTTTAGACAACCAAGGCGCAGAACAAGAAATACTGCGGATTCCCGGTAGCATCATCGCCGTTTATTTCGATCCGCGCAAAGACAAAGACAACCAATTCCAGCGTCTCTACTGCTTGCTAGCCGAACGCCTCAAAACCGCAAGCTACAAAGAACAGCCTTTCATCGCCGCCATCGACCTCAAAAAAGAGGGCACTCGTTTGGTAGGAACCATCAAACCGCTGCTAGTTTTGCCCAACCAATTAGATACCCAAATCAGTTTATCTCCCGACGGGCTGGCATTAATTTTCGACCAATCAGTCACAACAGCAAAACCCACAGCAGCAGACACTCCCCGCAACGATAGCGGACAGTCGATCGCCACCAGCCGCCTCTGGCTGCTACCCTTATTAGAAATACCCGCAGACAACTCTCCCGCAAAAGTACAGCCAGAAGAACTGCCCTTTGCCGGCTATCACCCCCGCTGGCTCCCGTAAATCAATTTTAGATCTTAGATTTACAATAGTTCGGACAGCACGCACTAATTCTCAGAAACCTCGTTGCTGCGTAGATTTTTCCTTGCCAAACCTCTTATTGTCCTAGAAACCTGGTTTTTGAGCGTCAGTCATAATATTTTAAATCCACAAGCGTCAGTCCTAAGATGGTGGATTTTATATTTTAGATTGAGCCATACTAAATCGATCGCAAAAACTTAGAAACCCAATCCCTAGCCTGCCATCTCAAATCTCAAACCTCAAAGCTAAAATCTAAAATTACCATGACTCCCGAAGAAATTAGTAATACCCTTAAAGACTTATTTGGCGAAAATGTTGAGACGCCTGCTGCCACTTCTTGGCAAGTCCAAACCCCTAAATTTCGCCTCTTAGTCCTGCTTTCAGAAGACGGAACTTGGTTGCGGACTTTGCTACCCATCGCCGATGCTCAAGAAGCTCAACCTTTTTTCGAGAAACTGCTAGAAGCTAACTTTGACACCACCCTCGAAACTCGCTACGCCATACATCAAAACGTTTTGTGGGGAGTGTTTCAGCACAGTTGCGCTACACTCGCCGCCGCCGATTTCTCGGCCGCCATCACCAGACTGCTAGCTTTGCAAGAACAAGGTTTGTCCGACTTTTTCGGCGGTTTAATCGAAAGCCGCATCCGTCAAATCATCAAAGCAGCCAAGATGCAGGGACAATCCATAGAAACGACCCTTCAAACTTTAGATCGTTTTTACGCAGAGGGATTGATGGGCGAAATGGAACTCGGGCGAGAGTCTCGCGAACAGACTCTCGCCACTTGGCGCTATCAGCTAGAACGCCTCTGGCCCGAGGTGGAACCCTGAGAGGATTTGAGATTTGAGATTTGAGATTTGAGATTGCAGATTGCAGATTGCAGATTGCAAAAAACAGAGCCTTGTAAGACGGCAGTCGGAGTTGGGAAGTTCCCTAAAGTTCCATTTATTTAGAGTGGTAGGGCAGCAACGCCCGACGGTTAGGACTTTCTTAATTCCTGAAACCCTTGCATTCGATTGCTTCTTGCTTCTTGCTTCTTCCGATTTTTGCCTCCGCCCCAGTCTTGACCCTTAAGGCGCGGATTGGACGATCGCCATCCGCCCCCTATATCCCTCGATCCATCCCCGTATATTCACCAATTGCCCGCTATCGCTGTTCTCCAATTCCCTACCATCACCCAAAAATGGTATAACGCATAACCAAAGTGCCTTAATGATTTTTTAAGATTTCCGAAAACAGGCGATCGCATGGTATATCATGGTAAAAAGTTAATAACAAAGCTCCGTAAGTTCCACAAAAGCTTCGATCGTTTAACATTGATTCAGAAACCAAATCTTTATAGCAATCCTAAATGATTCAGATAAATTTGTAGGGGTAGTGGATGGTGCGTGCCTACCCCCTATCTATCGGGCAACCGGGATCTTAAAGATCCCCTACAAAAATTATGCAAATGATTTAGGATTGCTATACCAGACAATGCCAGGGCGATCGAGTTTTCCCATCCGGTGCTGCTGTAATTTTTTAAATTAATAATTACCCACCACCAATTACCAGTTACCAATAAATAGCAACTAAAGTTATCCATCATACAAAATTTAACAGGAGTTTCATCTATGTTGGCTGTGCATCAGATTAGCTCGGAGTTATCAGTGTTACACATACCTGCAATTTGTACTTGGAACATCTCCTTAGAATCAACTCTCCTGGACTTGCCTCTCTACAACTGCCAAATAGAATTAACTCAACAGGCAAAAGAAGTAGCCCAGGCTTTTGAAGAAAATTCCATGCTTCCAGGCGTCATGTTGACAAATATGGGTACTTTTGTCGGCATCATATCCAGGCGTCAATTTTTTGAAAAAGTTAACCGTCGCTACGGGTTAGAAATGTTTTTCAAGCGACCGATAGAGGTATTGTACAGATTTTCTAGGCAAGAGCTACTGGTGCTTCCTAGCAGTAAATTAATAGTAGAAGCCGCCCAGGAATCGCTTTACAGACCAGCAGAATTAGTTTACGAACCTGTAGTAGTCGAAGTTGCACCCCATACCTACAGACTGTTAGACGTACACCAATTAATGGTTGCTCAATCAATAATTCATCAATTGACAAATAAATTGCTCCACGAACAAACCCAAGCCAAACTTATCCAAACCGAAAAGATGGCGAGTCTGGGGAGGATTGTAGCAGGTGTAGCCCACGAAATTAGAAATCCGCTGAACTGTATTTGGGGAAATTTGACTTTTCTGCTGTCCTATTTTGAAAATTTGCTTCAGCTAATGTCGGTTTATGAAGCAGAATATCCGGAACCGTGTCCCCGAATTGATGCCATCAAAGAAGAAATAGAATTTGATTTTTTACAAGAAGATTTGCCAGTCACCTTAGAAGGCACGAAGTGGGGAGCCTCACAATTACTAAAAATAGTCAACGGTTTGCACCACTTCTCTCACATGGATGAGACAAAGCCCGTGGATATAGACATTCACGAATGCGTGGAGATTACAATGTTAATCCTGAAAAACCGCTTTAAAAATGGCATAGAAGTGGTAAGAAAATACGGCGAACTGCCGCTAGTTAACGGTTACTCGGGTCAATTGAGTCAGGTATTGTTGAATTTGTTAGTTAACGCTCTAGACGCCCTGACAGAGTATGCAGCCGATCGCGAACTAGATACAGAGTGCGCGGACAACTGGCAGCCCCAAATCCAAATTACGACTAAAGTGGTAGAAACCGCAGAGGGCAAGTGGGCCGCCATTGCGATCGCCGATAACGGGCCCGGCGTTACCCCAGAAAATCAGCAGCACATATTTGACACATTTTTTACCACTAAACCAGCAGGCAAAGGCAGCGGTATGGGCCTGGCAATCAGCCATCAAATCATCACAGAAAAGCATGGCGGCAAACTAAAATTGCGATCGCAGCCCGGCCAGCACACCGAATTTGAAATACTCCTGCCGATCGTTGGCAAAACATGATTAACTCAAGAACAGCCTTCAGGTTCGGCCATCCAAGTTAAGCGCGATCGGCTAGCTTAGTAGTTAAGTTCTCATTTTATTTTCCCAGCGTGTTTCGGCAACTAAAAGTTCCAGTGGCAAATACATTAAGTCCCAAACTCCTCGGCCCTTCACTCTCCGAAGGCAGCCATCAAGATCTTTCCCTAGAGTCTACCCTCCAAGATTTGCCCCTGTATCAATTTCAGGTTAAATCGAGCTGCTTGGCCCTAGTAGTTGCCGAAATCTTTGAACAGAATCGCCCAATCCCGGGAGCCGTATTAATAGAAGCAGGAAAATTGGTCGGGATGATATCCCGCAGACAACTGCTGGAATATTTGCTCAAACCCCAAGGCCCCGAGCTATTTTTGCACTTACCGCTGAAGGTTATCTACAGTTACGCTCGCGTCGAAATATTATTGCTTGCAGAGAGTACAACCATTTTGGCAGCCGCTCAACAAGCTCTGCGTCGATCGCCCGAATTGCAGTCAGAACCAATCGTAGTCCAAATCGACTCCCAATCTTACCGGCTCTTAGATCCTCACCAAAGAACTGGGTCTGAAGCCCCGTCCTTCGCTTGACGGCTTTAATTCTCTAAACTTTGGTGATTCTATTAGGAAGGTGTGGTACGATAGAGTAAATCAAATAGCAAGGAATAATGAAAGCAAGGTATCAGTACAGAATATATCCAGCCAACCAACAACGACAGAGCTTGGCTCAATTGTTTGGTTGTGTTCGAGTAGCCTGGAACGATGCTCTTGCACTTTGCAAGCAATCAGAGAGAAAGCCTAAATCTTCCGAACTCCAGAAAATAGTGATTACTCAAGCCAAGCAAGCTGAAGAAAGAGCTTGGTTGAGTGAAGTCTCGGTAGTTCCTTTACAGCAATCTGTAGCGGATTTGGAGACAGCTTTTAAGAACTTTTTCGACTCCTGTAAAGGGAAAAGAAAGGGGCGTAAAGTTGGGTATCCTAAATTCAAAAAGAGGACTAATAGTCAGTCTGCAAGATTTACTCTTCGTGGTTTCTCTATAAAGGAGAACGGTGGTGTCTATTTAGCCAAAATTGGAATTGTCAAGCCAGTTTGGTCGCAAGAGTTGCCATCAAGCCCTAGCTCCGTTACGGTAATCAAGGACTGTACTAATCGGTACTTTCTGAGTTTTGTAGTAGAGATTCAGCCAATTCAAACCGAGGCATTGTATCCAAGTATCGGGATTGATTTAGGAATTAAAACCTTTGGAGTAATGAGCAATGGGGAGAAAGCTGAAAGTCCTAGCTATAAAAAGTTAGACCGCAAAGTCCGCAAACTGCAACGCAAGTTAGCTCGTCAGCCAAAGGATTCAAAAAGAAGAAATGTAACTCGAATCAGAATTGCTAAATTTCATAATAGAATTGCCGACACCCGTAAAGACTTCCTGCACAAACTATCAACCAAAATAGTCAACGAAAACCAAGTGATTATTTTGGAATATTTAAACGTGTCGGAAATGGTAAAGAATCGGAAGCTTTCAAGGGCAATTAGTCAACAAGGATGGAGAGAATTTAGGACTCTCTGTGAAGCCAAGTCGAAGAAGTTTGGCAGAGAATTTAAAGTAATTAGTAGATGGGAACCTACTAGCCAAGTTTGCTCAGACTGTGGTTTAAATGGGGCAAAATCGATTTGTCTATTCGTTCAGTGCTTTGTCTAAGTTGCGGCAATGTTCAAGACAGAGAGTGCGATTCGTTCTGGAGAAACCCAGCAATGGGGGGATTCCAGGCATCTGTAGGGTAACTAATCAGGTTGAGTTCGCACTTAAATCCCTTACAGATGACAACTTAATATCCATGTGGGTGAGAATTAGTATCCTAGAACCCTCAACTCCCACCCTCCAAGCGCAGGAGTGAAAGCACTTCCCCGAAGGTAGCGACTAGCCATCAATCCTTCAAGCGGGGAAGAAAGACGGCACTGTAGGGAGCCTTACCCGACACCCGTCAAGCAAGTACCCATGAATAACGAAAGTGAAGATGCGTTGACTCATCAATACTTGTAACCAGCGAAATAAGGTCTGATACGCTGGGAGTCGTAAAAAGGCAAGGTCAGGGAATCAATAGTGTCTCAACTAAGTGATTAGCGCTTCCCGTAAACCTGGTGAAGAGCATCATTCTGAAAGGTACAACCAATGAATATTAGGAACGAAGTAACCACCCGTATGCTCTCTGTTGAAAGTCGAATCAAGAGAGTAGGTGCTAACCGGATGCTGCGGATTGGAAAGATTGAGTCAGAAGCGAATGCCTTGAGTAATTTCAAGGATATGCCAACAGACTCACGGTGATACCGAAGGTAAAGCCAACAGTAGTAGTCAATAAGTCATGAACACGGCAAAACCGATGTATGAATGGAACCAACTCCCCTGGCGTAAGCTAGAGCGGGAAGTGTTCAAACTACAAAAACGGATTTATCAAGCCTCTAGTCGTGGAGATGTCAAGTTAGTTCGCAGACTCCAAAAGTTGTTGATGAAATCGTGGGCTGCAAAAGCTATCGCGGTGCGTAGAGTAACCCAGGATAACCAAGGGAAAAAGACGGCTGGTGTGGATGGCGTCAAATCACTAACCCCAAAGCAACGTCTACACCTGATAAACAACCTAACTCTGGGTTCTAAGGTCAAACCAACCAGGCGAGTATGGATTCCCAAACCTGGAATCGAGGAAAAAAGACCTTTAGGAATACCTACCATGAATGACCGCGCAATTGCAGGCGCTTGTTAAACAGGCCCTAGAACCTGAATGGGAAGCGCGTTTTGAACCTAACTCATATGGGTTCAGACCAGGACGCTCATGCCACGACGCGATTGAAGCAATTTTTATGGCAATTAACAAAAAGCCGAAATACGTGCTTGATGCAGATATTGCTAAATGCTTCGACCGCATTAACCATGAAGCGCTGCTCAGAAAACTCAATACATCCCCCACCATTCGCCGACAAATTCGAGCCTGGTTAAAAGCGGGGGTGATGGACAATAGGCAGCACTTTGAAACATCTGAGGGTACGCCACAGGGAGGTGTCATCTCCCCACTACTGGCTAATATTGCCCTCCACGGGATGGAATGGCGGATTAAAGACTACGTGGAAACCTGCGACCTTAAAAGGTCAGATGGAAAATATCAACTTCCTTCAAGGGACAAACGTAATTCAGTCTCAATCATACGCTATGCCGACGACTTTGTAGTTCTCCACAAAGACTTAACCGTCGTATCTGGATGCAAGGAGATAATCTCTGAATGGTTAAAAGACATGGGTTTGGAATTGAAGCCAAATAAAACCCGATTAGTGCATACTCTTGAAGAACATGAGAATCAAACACCAGGATTTGACTTTCTGGGATTTCACGTTCAACAATTCCTAGTTGGTAAGTATATAACTGGGAAAGACTCAAATGGAATACCCCTAGGCTTCAAAACCATCATCACCCCAAGCAAATCCAAGTGTAAACTACGCTACAACCATATCAAGGAAGTAGTTAAAACCCACAAAGGCACCTCACAGAAGAGGTTGATAGAGAAATTAAATCCTATCATTCGAGGCTGGGCAAATTACTATTCAACGGTTTGTAGTAAAAAGGCATTCTCAAAAATGGATGCCCAGATTTACACCTTACTTGAATCTTGGGCAAAACACCGCCATAGAAATAAAGGCAAAAAGTGGATAGCCAAAAAATACTGGAAATCAATCGGCGGTGATAACTGGGTCTTCGCAACCAGGGATGGGAAAAATCCCATCCGGTTACTCAAACATAGTTCCACCCCAATCAAAGACTATGTGAAAGTTAAAGGCGATGCGTCACCATACGACGGCAACCTGGTTTATTGGAGTTCAAGAATGGGTAAAAATCCCCAGATGCCAAAGCGAACAGCATCGTTGCTCAAACAGCAAAAAGGGAAATGCGCCCACTGCGGACAATACTTTAAAGATGGAGATGTAATGGAGCTAGACCATATCATCCCTAAATCTAATGGTGGAAAGGATGAATACAAAAATTGGCAATTACTCCATCGTCATTGTCACGATACAAAAACTGCCAGTGATGATAAATACGGCAATCAATCTGACTGCAATAGTGTCAAGCCTAAACAACTTTCTACCTGGAGATGGTTCTGGGATGAAGACACATTGGTAATGAGGTATGTATGACAAACACCGTATCACTGAGGAGCCGTGTGATGGGAAACTATCAAGCACGGTTTTGGAGAGCAGCGACTCTCGTGAGGGAGTCGCTGACTTTAATTGAAAATGCTGCTAGAAATATAGAAAAAGTCGGGATGGGGAATCGCCACGACTCTAAACGGACGCAGAGGGAGAGTAAGACTACGAAAGGTAGCATCACCCTGTGAAGCGTCAAGAATCACTGTGGCTTTAGCGGGCGTGAGTATTTCAAGCACTAAACATCGCCTACTGGCAAATTCGCGGCATAGAAACTCAAGTCCGCTACGAAAGAGCCCAAACTCAAATGATTCAAAGCGAAAAAATGGCTAGCTTAGGCCGTTTAGTCACCGGAGTAGCCCACGAAATTTTAGATCCGGTAGGCTTCATTTGGGGCAATTTAACCTACGTCAGCGAATACAGCAAAAACTTAATGCAGTTGCTCTCAGTTTACGACGCACACTGTACCAATCCCCCGCCAGAAATAGCACAGCTAAAAGAAGATATAGACTACGACTTTTTGCAAAACGATTTCCTCCGAACAGTTACCAGCATCAAAGCCGGAGCCGAACGTTTGAGCAAATTAGCAAGCAGTTTGCAAAACTTTTGCCACATCGACGATGTGTATCCCAAACCAGCCGACTTGCACGCCAACATAGATATAGCGGTTCTCAGAAAGATTCGCGGACGTTGTTGGGCTTCAGCCCCCTTAGTTTAAGCGGTTATACAAGCTGTCAGGCATACCTCATCTTTTTGAGAAAGGCTATAGCATACTTTTGCTGCTCAAAAGTCGTTTGAGCGGGGAAATCAGAGTAGTCAAAAACTACGGCTACCTGCCGCCAGTTCCGTGCTATGCAGGACAGCTAAACCAAGTATTTATGAATATCTTGACCAATTCTATTAATACATTAATTAACGAAGCAGTCGGTCAAGAATTGGCAAAAGAGTTCAAAGGTGGAGTAATAAAAGACTTCGAGCGCCAGCCTCAAATTGAAATCACAACTCAAGTCTGCTGTCCCGAACCTGCGAGCGATTTGGATAAACTACACGTTCGCTGGGTTTCGATTCGCATAGCAGATAACGGCCCAGGAATGTCACCTAACAAGTACAATAAAATCTTAGAATCATTCTCTACCGAAAAACGTGCCCTCAAAGAAACCAGCTTAGCCGTTAGCTATCAAATCGTGACCGGCAAACACGGCGGGGCCTTCAGAATGCGATCGCAATTAGGCATCGGTACCGAATTTGAAATCTTGTTACCCTTGGCTTAAAGAAGTCATTGCTTATTAGTTATTGGTTATTGGTTATTGGTTATTAGTTATTAGTTATTAGTTATTGGTTAATTCTAATAACCAATGCCCAATGCCCAATGCCCAATGCCCAATGCCCAATGCCCAATGCCCAATGCCCAATGCCCAATTACCTCTTACCATTATCTAACTGAGTGCCGCATATTTTACAGAATTTAGCATTAGCATCATGTACAGACAAACCGCAACCCGTACAAACAGTTTCTACCTGATTAGCACTTTTAACTAACTGCTTGATCAAATCCCCCAATTGCCAAGGAATCAGAGCAATTCCAGTCAAAATCATCAAAATAGTCAGAAAACGACCTGATTCCGAAATCGGAGTAACATCGCCAAATCCCACCGTAGTCATCGTGACAACCGAGAAGTAAACAGCATCCAAAAAAGTCCCAAAACCTTCAGGATTTTCGGGATGTTCAACTTGATAAATCAAACCAGAATAAACAAAAATTATCGCCAGCAAAGTAAACAGAATTCTGGAAAAAATCACTCCATCTTCGCTGCTGATGCGAAGCACTGAATTTTTCAATTCCAAAAAGCGGATGAGTCTGAGAATTCTAAACCAGCGAAAAATCCGAATAAAACTGACATTGACAAATCCCAAAAAGAATGGTAAAATCACCAGCAAATCGACGATAGAGAAAAAACTAAAAATAAACTTAATTTTATAGTCAGCGCACCAAAGCCTCAGTAAATACTCGATAGCAAAAACAACTAAAAGGGCGGTGTCGAGAGTTTGTAATTTGATTCTAACGGATTGGGAAATCGGATAAGTTTCGGCGATAAAGCTGGCGGAAGAGAGGAGAATTAGTCCGGTAATAATTAAACTAACGGTTCTCCCTGTGGGTGTTTCAATATCTTCTAGATAAAATGCAATTTGTTTCCGGTTTAACATAAATAATCTGGATTGTAGGCTGGGTAGGGACACAACATTGTTGTATCCTCTTTAACTAATAGCTTAAAATATTTAAGGCGCTAATTTCAAATATCAGGTAATTATTGAAGATGACTATCGAATTAACGAAGGGTGAAAGATTTAATCTTTCTAAGGAAGCTCCTGATTTCTATAAAATTGCGATCGCCCTGGGGTGGCAAGTCAGCCAGACAGCACAAAACTGCGACATTGACGCATCTGTTTTTATGTTAGGCGCTGACGGTCGAATTCCCGATGAAAAGTATTTTGTATTTTACAACAATCTGACATCGCCGGACGGTGCGGTGCGGCATTCTGGAGACAGCAGGAATGGACAAGTTGAGGGAGATGACGAGACAGTTTTTGTGGATTTGAGTCTGATCGATGCTGATGTTGAGGAAATTGTGTTTGTTGTGACTATTCACGAGGCACAGGCAAACAATCAAAATTTTAGTCAAGTCAGAAATTCGTTTATCCGGCTTTACAATCTCAAGAGTGGTAGCGAACTGGTTCGGTATAATTTAACAGAGGTTTTTTCGCAAGAAACGGCTTTAGAGTTTGGACGTTTGTACAGAAAGAATGGCGAATGGAGATTTCAGGCTGTAGGACAAGGATATAATGCTGGATTGCAAAGTTTTGTGGACAAGTATTATGTTGAGAATAAGGTGAAAAGTACCGAGGATGTGGCTCAGAAGCTTGATGATGCTGAGATTTTGAGGCTTTTTAGCGATCGCGTGGATCGGTTATTGCGAGAAGAGGCGATCGAGGAGACACCGATTCCAGCATCTAGCGAATCGGTAGAACAGCCGGCTGCTACTCCAGTGAATGCTGAGACTGTGGAATCTGAGGAAGAGGAAAAAATAGATGATTCTGCACTAGAAAATCTGGAAGCAGCTATCACTGCTGAGGAATTTTGGAAACGGTATGAAGAGGGGGAGCGAGATTTTACAGGGATTAACTTAGCGGGAGTAGATTTAAGTGGAAAAACTCTCGACTCTAATGTCAGTCTAAGTCAAGCAAACCTGATCGGAGCCAATCTAGCAAATGCCAACTTGACTAGGGTAAATTTGATTGGAGCCAACTTGCAAGGCGCAAATTTGAACTCAACAAACTTGCATAGTGCTGATTTGATTGAAGTTAACTTCAGTGGAGCTAACTTAACCAAGATAATATTGTATTCTGCAAGACTAATTCAGGCAAATTTTAGTCAAGCCAACTTAAGCGAAGCAAAGTTAGATAGCGCAAATCTGACTACAGCAAACCTGAGTAAAGCCAACCTAGTGCAGGCAAGTCTAAGTAGTGCTAACTTGACAGGAGCCGATTTAAGTCAATCGAAGGTAAGTAAAATCAATCTAAGTTATGCAAATCTCAGTGGCGTCAATTTAAGTGGGGTTAACTTAAGTGGTGCCTGCTGTATAGGCGCTAACTTGGATGGTGCTAATCTCACAGGGGTAAATTTGATTGGGGTAAACTTACAAAGTGTTAATCTGATCGGGCAAAACTTGAGTGGGTTTAATCTCTCTGGTGTTAACCTACATGGAGCAAACTTAAGTGAAGCAGACTTAACTTCTGCAAACTTGTGCGGGGCAAATTTGAGCAATGCAAATTTAGAGAAAACTAACCTGAAGGAAGCTAAACTGGTTGGAGCAAATCTGGCTGGAGCAACACTCACAGGCGCAATTATGCCAGACGGCACAACTCACAAATAAATTAATGTTTGTACTAAGGACTTTAGTCCTTAGAAGAAGAAGGACTAAAGTCCTCACTACGAGCCTGTTTGTACTAAGGACTTTAGTCCTTCTATTACTTAGATATACTTGTTCATTTGGCTTGTTCCATGAGTTCGGTGAGACTTGTAAAAATACGATCGCACTCTGAAGAAGCTTTGCGAACCTTGTCAACATTCAACATTTCTAACAGCTTGGAAGCGTGCTGTATCTTTTGATATTCGCCTTTCGATTTGGTGTCGCGGCTAGCTGCTTTCAGACTTGGTTCTAACAAATCCTTTTCAATCATCTCTACATTCCTATTTTTAGGAATCGCATTTTCTTTAAATCCCTGCCCGTAAAATCTTTTTAAAGTATCAATATCGGCCATGAACCAAGCTTCCATCGCTTGAACCATGAGATAGCAATGAGTGTCATCCACCCCAGGCGAATCCCAATTATCCCTCAATTTCAAATGCTCCCAAGGCGGCTGCTTTACAGGTGCTTCTGAGTCAACTAGAAGGATGATAAAGGCATTTGGGTGATCTGCCAAGGCATTCTTGAAATCCCTGAAAGCATTATTCCGAGAACCGCAAACAGTGATATTCCACTTGATTTGCTTGCTGCGGGCCACCTGCACAAGTTCTTTGAAAAAACTGCTAAATCCTCCTCGGAGCAATTGCTTTGTATTCTTGCCATCGCCACCGCCTTCGATGTAAATGCGAACCTCCTTTACCATCGGTTTCCCCCGATTTCTCCCATCCGCCAGAGGTCTCCCAAAGTGTAATTTTCAAGCCATTTTTTTAGTCGTTCTGGATCGAGACGGTTCAGGTGACTTCCTCTATCATCCCGATCGCATATTAAGACAGACTCAGGACTCAGCGCCGACACCAAAGCATCCGAATGAGTTGTGACAATCAATTGCGTGCGCTGTGAGGCTTCGATTAGCATTTCAGCAATCGCAGGCAGAATGTCGGGATGCAAGCCAATCTCCGGTTCTTCTATACAAATAAGTGGCCCAGGAGTTGGATCTAGGAGTAAAGCTATTAAGAATAAATAACGCAGCGTACCGTCTGATAAACGAGTTGCGGGAATTGGCTGAATTAATCCTGTTTCGCGGATAAATATCTGGACAGTACCGCCATAAATCTTGATGCTCAGTTCTTCGGCTGCATCGTAAAACAGTTTTAATTTTTCAATAATCTCCCTGCTTCCTAATTGATACTGTAAGTTGTTTAAAACCAGTCCTAAATTACCACCATCTTCTAAAAGTGGATGTTCTGGCAAGTCAGTTTGCTGAGCCTTTCTCGATACTGAATCTCTCCCTGTCTGCCAGTTACGATATAAACCAATATCTGCAAATTTATTTCCCAGATATGATAGTTCTGGATATTGTTCTGGATCTTTTCTTTGAGATAAGATAGATTGATCGGGAATGATATCTTCTCGCCGCAGAGTCCGCAGCTTTCTTGTTTGCTCATTGTCCTCTGTAACGTTGATAACTGGGCGCCCCCAATTATTATGACGGTAATAAAAAAATGGCTCGCTTTCTGAACTATCGCGCGGTTTCATATCTTCTATAGCTTCGTCCACTACCTCAAGTCTCTGACCGGCTGTGGTAAAACTAATCTGATAGCGCAGTGGCATCGCTCGTTCTGGGTAATCTAAAATAGCCTCAATTTTTGCTGTGGGAGTACCTTTTTCACCTTTCCACAGAAAATCGCTGATACCACCTCCTTGACGAATCGGAACAAGTAAGTCTGTAGGTGTGGCCTTCAACACTCCCATCGCTTCGATCAAGTTAGACTTGCCCGATGCGTTAGTACCAATCAACACGTTTAATGGTTGCAATTCAATTGTTTCCGCCTCACTTCCATAGGAAAGGAAGTTTTGCAGTTGCAGGGAGTGAATAAATCTTTTGCCTTCCACCTTGTCCTCCTATCCCAATTCGGAACTATTGTAGCTTGCGAAAGCCTTCGTTTTTAGTCCTGCAACGGTCTTTGACCCATTACAATAGGTTCAGGAAAAAATCTTTACAAATAAGAACTCATGCAGCTCAAGTCCACAACCCGCCATATTCGCATATACACCGCCATCCTCGAAGACAACGAACTCGTACCCAGCAACGACCTTTTGACGATCGACATTGACCCTGATAACGAACTCAACTGGAACGACGAGTCAGTCAAACAGGTATATGCCAAATTCGACCAACTCGTAGACTCCTACGAAGGCGAAGACTTGACTGAATACAACCTCCGCCGCATTGGTTCGGAATTGGAACACTTGGTGCGATCGCTCTTACAAAAAGGCCAAATCAGCTACAACCTCAACAGCCGCGCTGTCAACTACAGCATGGGACTTCCTCAAGTTGATGCCAAAGTTCACCTCTAAGGGGAGAGGGAGAGAGGGAGAGGGGGAGATTAAGAAAATCTTCCCTCTTCCTTCTTACTTCTTCCTATCCGTTACATCCCGCACATTGCGAGTAAGGCCGAACGTCCTTTTTCCTATCCGTTACATCCGTTACATCCGCTACAAAATCCATTGCCGAACTTGCTCGATCAATCTTCCTCGCTCCCCGCCGTTTCTGCGTCTTTCCCGCTATTATTGGGAGTTACCGCACAATTGGGATCGCGGTGCAAAAACTGTTTTACCGCAACTTGGCGGTTGGTCATAAACTGACCCCAAGCGCCCGGAAATAGCCCATCCAAGGTTTCCACCAGCGCCCACACCTCAAGATTCATCACTTGGTAATAAAAACCGTGGGAATGCTTAATCTTAGTCAGCATTTCGTCTACCTCGACGGGAGGGAGCAGCTTTGGCTCGGGCAAATTCTCGGGAATGGTACTGGGCTCTTGTACGGGCATGGTTATATACTTAACTGCTTGCAGAGGCCGATCGATTTTAAATTTTAGATTTTAGATTTTAGATTTTAGATTTTAGATTGATACCACAGATGAATCTGGGGGCTTGAACTAATATCTAATTTTTTGTGCTGCTTGCGACTCCTGTCGGGGGCTGGCATCGGTATGCGGGTAAGGTTAAATTTAACTAGAGTGGCGAAACTCAGGCACTAGGCACCGATCGCCCTGCGCGACCAAAGTGAGAATTGATACTTATTTATACCTGCTGGCTCAGGGGACTTCTACGTACCTGCATCCTAGCATTACAGTTAGTTAAAGTCTCTATTCCCGCTCAAAGTCGCGATTGCTTAGGAAATTGGCACGATCGGGAATATGGTAAAAACATCGATCCCTCCAGCTTCCTGACTTCGGTTCCGTCGCGCCCGGGTCAAGCTATGAAAGCCGATCGCCAGATTTATGCGGGCGCCCACAAAATGGTAGACTGTTTTTGTCAGTACAAGACATTAAAACCAACTGCTGGACTGGGGGAAACTCACGCCTAAAACATTATCGGGAGAAATAACAGAGCACCGAAAAGTGCTAGCTTGGTGAGCCTAGGAACCTGAAAAATCAGGAAATTAGCACTGTAAAGTCTTGAAAATCCCCGCGTGCTGAGAAAGCGGGGGTGTAAAACAATCGCCACGTATCAACCCATCGAGGTTCAAGCGCTAGAATAGTTCAGATCAGCACTGGGCCCAAAGGCGTCAGGAACCCTTATGCAAAACTCTGTGCCAAAACACTATTTGTGGGCTGTAGGTGAAGGGATCAAAGCGTGTAAGCCGGGCGATCTGATCGCGGGTCGCTATTTGGTCAAGCGCGATCGACTTCTTGTCGATACTCAACCGGAACAGTTGCCCGAAATGCCCGAAGAGATTCCGAGTTCGATCGCTCCTTATCTGAGACTGTTTGCCTATCAGTTGCACGTACCTCAAGTATACGGACTGGTATCGTCCCGGATCAGCAAGCTCTCGGGAGATATCTGGCTGCTGGAAAACTCACCTATTTTAAAGGTGACGGAATCATTAATGCCGGAATTGGCGGACACCTGGAAAGGGGCCGCCGCCATGCGACAGCTAAATTGGCTGTGGCAAATTGCCAAAGTTTGGCAGCCGTTTATCGCTCAGGGCGTGGCTGCGACGCTGCTGACTCCGGAACTGCTGCGGGTGGAAGGGCAATTAGTTCGGTTTCTGGAATTGCAGCCCGATCGCAAACCGCCTAGTTTGTCGCAATTGGGCAAATTGTGGCAGCAGTGGATCGATGATGCTCACCCAGCAATCGCCAATTTTTTGCGACAGCTTTGCCAGCAAATGGTCGCCGGTCAAGTGCGCCACGGCGAACAACTGATGAGCCAATTGGATAAAGCTCTGGCAAAATGCGGCCGATTTTACGATCGGACTGTGGAAATTGCCACGGGCACGGATGTCGGTAGAGCGCGGGCTCACAACGAAGATGCTTGCTATCCGCCCGATGGTACGGTGTTTTCGGGAATTCCGGGATCGGAAGCTTGTGCGATCGTCTGTGACGGTATCGGCGGACAAGACGGCGGCGAAGTCGCTTCGGAATTGGCGATTACTGTGCTGCGGGACAAGTTGCTGCAAATGCCCCTGCATCAAGCTAATTGGGATCCGCTGAGCCTGACTTCCAAGTTGGAACGGGCAGCTTGTGCTGCTAACGACAAAATAGCCGGTCGCAACGACACGGAACACCGCCAAGGTCGCCAGCGCATGGGTACTACCCTGGTGATGGCTTTAGCGCACATTCACGAGCTCTATGTCGCCCACGTGGGAGACAGTCGAGCCTACTGGATTACCCGCACCGGCTGCTATCAAATTACTCTCGATGACGATGTGGCTTGCCGCGAGGTGCGTTTGGGCTACTCCCTCTATCGGGATGCTTTGGAACAAGTGGCCGCCGGAGCTCTGATTCAAGCTTTGGGCATTACTTCTTCCAACACTCTGCACCCGACGGTGCAACGTTTTCCGGTGGATGAGGATTGCGTTTTGTTGCTGTGTTCCGACGGTTTGAGCGATAAAGACCGAGTTGAGCAATGTTGGGAAGATGAGATTTTGCCGATTCTCGACGGTAGCATTACTGTGGCGAAGGCGCGCGATCGACTGATCGAGATTGCTAATACTAGAAACGGTCACGATAATGTCACTGTAGCTTTGATTCACTGTCAAGCACATTTAAGGGAAGAAAGCAATACTTTGACAGAATTGTCTGTCGCACCTTTAGAAGTGCCGATGGAACTAATTGCTGACAGCGAGGATATGCCAACCGATTTGACGGAAAGCCCCAGCCTTAGCGATACGAATTCTCAAGTGAAAACGCAGTTAGTACGATCGCCGGAAAAAGGCAAAAGTCTATTTACGCTGCTGGTGAAAATAGTATTTTTGTTGGGTTTGGGGGGTGTATTTGCTTATTTTTTCATTCCTCCGGTGGGTCGGGCGATCGATACTGCCGGGGAGTCGCTTTTTGGGAAACGCCATTTAACTAATCCTATAAACGGGCCGGGGAAAACAGTAGAATCTGTACCTACTGGGAGCAAATCTTTAGAAAAAGGGACTTTTATAGAGATTAAAAGTTCTGCGACAGGGGAATTAGACCCATTGGGCGATCGCCTGGATTTGCGAGTCGCCATCGGTGAGTCGCCCGTTAAGGGAACAGTCCCCGCCGGCAGCATTTTGCAGGTAACAAACAAACAGCTTACGCCTCAAGGCAACTGGCTGGAATTGAAAGTTTGTTCGACTCCTGAAATAGGGCGATCGAACTCTCCCAAGCCCAACTTAAATAAGGATTTTTCTACTGTTTCAACACCAGCAGTCAGTCCATCTCCGGCATCCGCAACTGCCTCGCCCTCTCCGGCATCCGCAAATCCTTCGCCCTCTCCGGCATCCGCAAATCCTTCACCATCTCCGGCATCCGCAACTGCTTCACCATCTCCGGCCTCGGCAAATTCCTCTCCATCTCCGGCATCCGCAACTGCCTCGCCCTCTCCCACCGTTAAACCAACAGTGGGAGTAGAAAGCGCCAAATTGCAAGCAGGGGATATCGGATGGATTCAAGAACAAGATGCTATTTCTAAGGTAGCAACTAATCCGAGTCCCGACCCGAATCAACAGGGGAAATGCGTTGTTGTTTCTGACTCAAACCCCAAAACTAATTAAACTATTAAGGCTTGGTTTTCAGTTGACAGTTGAAAATTGACCGTTTGCGGGCTACCTTTCCCTAAAAGGAAGAGGATTCAAACAGTGGATAATTTGGTTTTATTTCCCCCCTAAAAGACTGTCATATAGCCCTTCTCAGATAGGTGAGGTACGTTGTTGGGCTTCAGCCCTCTTGTGTTATATAGTAAGCGAGGTCGCATCAAAAACTCCTTTTAAAGTCATACCTCATCTTTCTGATAAATGCTATAGCTCAATCGAGAATGAGAACAGCTATGTCGGCCAGATTTGATGCAGTTACCAATAAATATTAAATGAGTCGGGCGGATTTCAGTAACAATTTTTGATTGATATTCACAATCTCTATAAAACGCCCTCAACGAGGGAAAGAACTTTTTAACACAATACGGTTTACTTAAAATTGTCATTGCGAGGAACGAAGCAATCTCCGTATCTATTTTTCATAGCAGTTTACCCCCAGGACTGTATACCAGTAAACGGTATTGCTTTTTAACAGGCAATAGAACGGACACGATATTAAAA
This sequence comes from Microcoleus sp. bin48.metabat.b7b8b9.023, assembly GCF_013299185.1. Taxonomy (GTDB): domain Bacteria; phylum Cyanobacteriota; class Cyanobacteriia; order Cyanobacteriales; family Microcoleaceae; genus Microcoleus. The sequence goes on from NZ_JAAFKG010000049.1 coordinate 37,983, forward strand.
TTTTAGATTTTAGATTTTAGATTTGGCATAATTAAATCTAAAATCTAAAATAGTTGGAAACTTATTAGCCTAATTTCTTAGAGACTTCTGCAAGTTTAGTGACCATTTGGGCTACGGCTTTGTCAACTGCTGCGCTCAAAAGTCCATCTTCATTGCTACTGCCGGAATTGCCACCAATGCCTCTGACAGAAAAACTCGAATCGCTTTTATCTGCTTCTCCTACTGCTTTGGCGGTGGCAAGAATGTCTCCGGAAGCTGTTCCGATTAACCGCACGTCTATTTGCACGGTAGCTTTAGTTTTTTGGGAACCGCCACCGATACCCATGAAACTGCCGCCGCCGGATTGTCTGTCGATATTAAACTTGGTAATAGTGCCGATAAGTACGGCGTCAACTCCTAGTTTTTTGCCAATTTCGGCTGCGGTACCGGCATCCATTGAACCGCTACGATTTTCTTGTTTGAGGACTTGTTCGAGTTTGCTGCGATCGACTACTGTGTAAGTGCCGTTGTTGACAAGCTCGTTGATTAGCATTTCGCTGATGCCTTTAGCTGCGCCGACTCCTCTGTAGGAACTGTAATAGCTGTTGGTGGTGCCGTAGTCGAAATCCATGACTACTAGGCGCTTTTTGGCGGTAGCTTGGGCTAGTTGGGTTGCGGGTTTGATGGTGTCTGGTGTGGCGATCGCATTTACTGAAACGCCGACTAGCATTAGGGTAGCTAGGGAAATGCTGGTTAAGCGAGATATGGTAGTTGTTTTCATGAATTTTTCGTCACAATGATTCTGTGCAGACTCTAGAATAGTGCACCCAACCGCCGGATGTCAGGTGTGCTGGCGATAATGTTGGTGTGGGCGATCGGACTTTACTTTATTCTGACGCTAAAAATCTTTAATTTTTGTTAATTAACGGCAGATAAAAATAGAAACAGAGCAAGACTTTGATCAATGTTTCAATCCCTAATATTCGATACTTTCTTACCAGAAAGAATTGGTTTAAAGCCCCAAGCCCGATCGGGGAAAAATTAAAAGAAGACGATTCATTACTCCAATCCTCGGACTTCCATGTCAAGTGCTGTCAACTGTCAACTGTCCAGGGCTATTTCATTCTCAGGACGATCGCGATTTTGTAGGGGTAGTGGATGGTGCGTGCCTACCCCCTCTACCAACTCGGAGGGCGGGCACGGGGGCACCGCCCCTACAAGAGAATGAAACAGCCCTGGTTAACTGTCAACTGTCAACTGTCAACTGTCAACTGAATGAAGCCCCAGCCTCCATAAAACCCATCAACCAATTAGCCATCGTCGCCCTGCGAGTCTGTCTCGGCCCGAATTCCCCGATTTTATAGCCCTTAAATCCCAATTTTTCCTTTAGCAACTGCTTGTTTTCAGGAAGAGTCGATCGCGTCAATTTCACTGTCGCGGGCCTAGAATCAATAAAATCCGGCGGTTCTGGATAATCTTCGCGCCACTCGCTAGCAACATTATCGCTGTTCCACTTACCAGTCTCCGCATCGAGGCGGTAGCCCAGATACAGCCAAACTAATTTGTTGACAGCAGCATCGTCCATTTCTTCGTTGAGGATGGCCCAAATAGTTTCGTTGTTCAGCGGTGGCAATTCAGACATAATTCGACTTGGAGTGCGATCGACAATAACAACAATGTGAACTACCCGCACTAAATCGAAGCGATTATAGTGCAGGCTTCTAACATCACGGGGGAATGCCTCAGAACCGACTTGCGTCCTTTCGTTGGTCTTACTTCCCCTCCCTTAGCAGAAACGGCTGTTCCATCCGTTTGTAGCATTCTGATACCTTCCGCCCTGATATTTGTTGCTGCATTACCATCGCGATCGTGACGAGTGCCGCAATTAGGACAAATCCACTCTCTAACATCGAGTGGTAACTTATCGATTTGGTAATAGCAGTTAGAGCAAAGTTTAGAACTGGGGAACCATCGGTCAATTTCTACTAACTTCCCACCTTTTTTCTCTAGCTTGTAAGCTAATAAATTAGTAAAAGTTCCCCATCCAGCATCAGATATTGCTTTAGCTAAATTGTGGTTGCGTACCATGCCTTTGACATTAAGATTTTCTACAACAACAACTTGGTTTTCGTTGACGAGTTTTCTTGATAACTTATGCAGAAAATCCTGACGGGATTTAGTTACCCGATCGTACACTTTAGCTACAGTCTTTTTGGCTTTGTTTCTTGACTTACTTCCTTTCTGCTTTTTAGCTAGCTTCTGTTGCTTGCGTTTGAGATTTTTTTCGTGTTTAGCTAAGTGCTTAGGATTGCTATATTTAGAGACTTTAGTGCCATCACTCGCGATCGCAAAATGAGCCAATCCTAAGTCAACTCCAATTATTTTACCCTCAGTTGAAACTGTTGGGTTTTCACCCTCAGCCTCGGTCAATATTGATGCAAAGTATTTTCCTGATGGCTCTAAACTGACCGTTACAGTTTTAATTGTTCCTTCAATATTCCTATGCAGCTTAGCTTTGATTTTGCCGACTTTGCCAGGAAATTGAACAAGCCCCTCAAATACTTTCACGTTTTGAGGGTACTGGATTGACTGCTTGCCATGTTTTGATTTGTAACGGGGGAATCTAGCACGTCCTGCAAAAAAGTTTTTATAGGCTGTTGTTAGATTGAGCGTCGTTGATTGCAAAACTTGGCTGTAACATTCAGACAACCATAAAGTTTCTTCTGCTTTTTTGAGTTCGGGTAAAAAGGCGTTAAGTGCTGATTGACCGAGGCTTTTCCCGGTTTCTTTGTAAGTCTCGATCGATTTATTCAAAGCGTAATTCCACCACCATCTAGCACAACCAAAGTGCTGAGATAGCAGCACCTGTTGTTCCGGCGTTGGATAAAGTCGAACTTTGACCGCTTTGTGCAACATCTTAATACCTCCTTACTGCATTATACACAAAGCAGTAACGAGATCGGGAAGATTTGGAAATTCCGACAGCGACAATTCCGGTGCCTTTCATCCCACCGCCCGCACCGGGTACAGTTATAGCGGGGGACTTCCCGGCGAATAGTTAACCTATGGCGGTCTACCCAAATGGTAGGTTCGGCGCGGCAAAATCTGGATTTATTGGTGTTCGCATTCGATCGCCCCGCCGAACCACCCTACAATACTACTTACTCAAAAGTCCGTCCTTCTCGGCCATCGAGATCATCAAATCAATGACGCGGTTAGAATAACCCCACTCGTTGTCATACCAGGAAACGACCTTAAAAAACTTAGAATTCAGTTCAATACCCGCACCTGCGTCAAAAATGCTCGATCGGGCATCGCCCTGAAAATCTGTCGAAACCACCGCATCCTCAGTATATCCAAGAATACCTTTCAGTTCGCCCTCAGAAGCTTTCTTCATAGCTTCACAAATTTCTTTATAGCTAGTTTCCTTCCCCGTTTTGAAAGTAAGGTCAACCACAGACACATCAGGAGTCGGCACCCGCAAAGCCATACCAGTCAATTTTCCTTTCAATTCCGGCAACACCAAACTAACAGCTTTCGCTGCACCAGTCGAAGAAGGAATAATATTTTGAGCCGCACCGCGTCCTCCCCGCCAATCTTTTTGGCTGGGCCCGTCTACAGTTGGCTGAGTAGAAGTCATCGCGTGAACAGTCGTCATCAAACCTTCTTCCAAACCAAAATGATCGTTGATAACTTTGGCAATTGGTGCTAGACAATTAGTAGTGCAGCTAGCATTAGAAACAACAGTATCTTTTGTCGGGTCAAATTTGTGGTGGTTGACGCCTACTAGAAAAGTTGGAACTTTTTCTGGATCTTTAGTCGGTGCGGAAAGTATTACTCGTTTTGCTCCCGCCGTCAAATGTTTTGAACCGCCGTCAAAATCAGTAAACAATCCGGTAGATTCTACAACATAATCCGCACCCGCTTTACCCCACGGCAACTCAGTCGGATTTCTAATCGAAGTGCAGGGAATAAAATGTCCGTCAACGACAATCCCGTCTGGTTTCCCTTCAACTTCGCCGTCATAAATACCGTGGGTAGAGTCGTATTTGAAAAGATAAGCTAGGTTTTCTGGCGAAACTAAGTCGTTAATACCGACAAATTCGATGTTCGGGTTTTTGATGCCGGCACGCATGACTAGCCGTCCGATGCGACCAAATCCGTTGATGCCGACTTTTAATGCAGCCATGTTTAAACTCCTATTGAAAATATCGTTAGTCGATCGCGCGTTAGCGAAGCCCGCCCCTACGGGGGCTACGCCAACGAAGAGTATCGCCTGTTGTGGCTTAGAATTTACCACGCTAACGGATTTGGGCAACTGATTCTTTTCTATATCTTAAGAATTCTGAATTAGGTGCGGGCAGCGAAGGGCAATTAATCCTGAAATGACCGCTGGCTAATGATGGCTGATGATTTTAAAATTGTAAAATTGCTATAATCAACACAGATTTTTCTCACATTATCGTTGATTAAATTACTCTAAATTAATTAAAAAAAACTTATGTAAAAGCTCAATCTGCTTTATGCAGGAGCAATGGCTGATTTTCATAATGTGAAATGGCTAGATATTCAGAAACCCGATTTATCAAATAAACCGGGTTTCTAATGGCAGTTGACTGTTGGTAATTGTTATATAGCCTTTCCTAAAAAGATGAGGTATGCCTGACAGCTCGTATAAATCCTTAAACTAGAGGGCTAAAGCCCAACAACGTCCGCGAATCTTTCTGACAAAGACTATATCTGCCAATAATCAGTAACTACTGACTAATGACTAATGACTAATGACTACTGACTACTGTCAACTGTCAACTGTCAACTATCAACAGACTACCCGACGCACTTAGTAGTGAGCAATTCTACTGCATCCGAAATAAAACACGCCCCGCCAAACTTATTTAGCACCGGTCTAATATTTTCTGCAACTGCCGATATTTTATCGGGTTCGCAGAAAGCCAGCACATAAATATTATCCAGCATACTCATTGCTAAATCGTCCGATTTGCGTCCCCTAGTGGTTTTGCCGGCGACACCGCGAATCACCGAATAACCAGGGACGCCAGCTTTGTCTAAACCGTCTAAAATCTTTGGGAGCTCCACCGAGTTCGCAAAAATTTCTATCCTTTTAACTGCGTCCATAAGTTCACATCCAAAACATATTGATTGCGTATAAATACATGGGAATGCCTACAACGATGTTAAACGGAAACGTCACTGCTAAGGCTGTTGAAATGTAAAGGCTGGGGTTAGCTTCGGGAACTGTCAGCCGCATTGCTGCTGGTACTGCGATGTAAGAAGCACTCGCACACAATACCGAAAATAACAGGCTATCTCCCTGCGGCATTCCGATTAATTTTGCTATCAGTAAACCAACTGCTGCATTAACTATGGGAATTAGGATTGCAAAGGCGATCAGGAAAATTCCTGTTTCTTGCAAATCTTTAATTCTGCTAGCAGCAACCAGACCCATGTCTAGCAAGAAAAAAGTCAGAACGCCGTAAAACAAATCTTGAGTAAACGGACTCATAACTTCCCAACCGTGTTCTCCTGTCAGAATGCCCATAATGAGGCTGCCGACTAGCAGAAAAACTGAACTGTTGAGGAAGGCTTCTTGCAGCACTTCTGACCAAACTATTTCGCGTTTTCCTTCCTCTCCACCGAAGACACTTACCAGAATTAGACCGACGATAATTGCAGGGGATTCCATTAATGCTAGCGCTGCTACCATGTAACCATCAAAGTCGATTCCTAATTCTTTTAGGAACGAAGTTGCGGTGATAAAGGTGACGGCGCTGATGGAACCGTAGGTGGCTGCGATCGCTGCGGCATTGTAGGAGTCGAGTTTGATCTTCAGTATGAAGAAAGTATAAACTGGTACTAGCGCTGACATCAGCATCGCTGCGAAGATTGTCAGGGCGACTTGCTGGTTGATTCCGCTTCGGGACAGTTCGACGCCGCCTTTAAATCCGATCGCAAACAGCAGGTACAGCGAAAACAGTTTCGGGATGGGTGCAGGAATTTCTAAGTCAGATTTTAGGAAAATCGCCAGCATTCCCATGAAAAATGCTAATACTGGTGGATTTAAGATATTTGACGCTACGAGGCTTAAATCCACGATCGTTCACTCCCATTTCTGATTTTTTTAATATTACTTCACAAATAATTGTTACACGAGAATGGATCAATGGTGCGATCGAACTCTGGGAATGGCGATATATATTCCTAAAGACGGTTGCAGGTTGACAGCGTACACCCACAACAGAGTAAGGTGTGCGCTGCCAACCCGCAGCCTAAGTATTTTTCCCTAACTAAGCAGTTGCCAAATAAGACTCTAGAGCTTCGGAACCGCCGATCAACTTGCCGTCGATAAAGACTTGCGGCACGGTTGTAGCCCCAGTCACCGCCCGGAGCGATCGGGTTGTGACATCCCGGCCCAAGACGATTTCTTCATAATCCAAGCCCTTTTCAGTCAGCATTACCTTAGCCTTGGCGCAGAAGGGACAGCCCATTTTTGTAAACAGCGAAACTACCTTCGGCTTAGCTGCTGCGGAGTTGATGTAGTGCAGCATCGTCTCGGCATCGGAAACCTTGAAAGGGTCGCCCGGTTCCTCCGGTTCAATAAACATTTTTTCAACCAAGCCATCTTTGACTAGCATCGAATAACGCCAAGACCGCTTCCCAAAGCCTAAATCAGTTTTATCTACCAGCATTCCCATGCCTTCGGTAAACTCACCGTTACCGTCGGGAATTAACGTCACATTGTCTGATTCTTGGTCTTTTGCCCACTCGTTCATCACAAAAGTGTCGTTGACGGAAATACAAACGATTTCATCTACGCCATTTGCTTTGAAAACTTTCGCCAATTCGTTGTAGCCAGGGAGGTGCGTTGACGAACAAGTCGGAGTGAATGCTCCCGGTAGAGAAAAGACTGCTACAGTTTTGCCTGCAAACAAATCATCGGTGGTGACATCCACCCACTCGTTGTCCTTGCGAGTGCGAAACGTGACTTTGGGTACTCTTTGACCTTCGTGGTTCGTCAGCATGATTTTGAATCCTTGGGTACTTGGGTTAAATTTCCTTGCTTGCTATACCGTACTCATAACGAGTACGACTTGTCAAGAGGGATCTGGTTTTTTCTTGAAACTCCGGGGCGTGGGAGAGTCAGTGCCTTGTCTTGGCGACAGCTTGGCGAGCAGATTTATTAAAACTTGCTGTTTAGCATCGATCCTGCTTCTGCAAGCTTCGCTAACGCAAATTCTCTCTCCATGCCTTTGCTGCTGCTAGCGGATGAGGATTTTTGACACATTCTGCCAACATCTCGATATCAAGTTCCGGTAGCAATTCGCTTTGGGTAATTAATTCATAACCGCAGTTAGACACAAACTCAACCGGAATCTCTTCTCGCAAATGGTAGATCGAAAATCTCTCATTTCGCCAGAACCAAACCTCTTGCACATTCAACCTTCTATAGAGTTCTAGTTTATCGATGCTGCCACTGGTAACAATCACTTCAATTACCAAGTCGGGAAATTCTTTATCTGTGCCAATACAGTAAGCTTCATCCGGTTCAGTACCGCTACTTTTTTCCTCTTTTCGCAGAGTTGTAGACCCAAAAGGGAAATATTCAATATCAGCTTCTACAAAGTAAATTTCCAGCAAATTTCCAATGCGAGTTTTACCATTTTCATGGCGGCGAGAAGGTGACATAATTTCTAAAACTCCATCTAAATAAGTAACTCGATATCCCGCAGTATCTCCAATTCTATTTAGCAGTGTCTGGTATTGTTCCCAGTTCACTGTATCCGTGATGTAACGCTCTTCAGAATCTTGGCGTTGGAGTGCTTGTTCTTTAAGTAATGTATCTAGCTCGATTGTCAGCATTAGTATTACCTCATTACAAGTTGTTCTAATTTTAGCAGACGGCGGTTGAAACCGCGTCTTGTCAAAGGATATCAGCCGGACGCAAACTGAAGAGAAGGGTGCATCTGTGTTTTGCTTTTAATGCCGTGCGAGTAGATATTGTAGGGTGCGTCAGCGATAAGCAGAATTTTCTGGTGAAGAGCCAGAAGTGGCTGACGCACCCTACTACAAATCAAACTAAGAGGGCTGAAGCCCAACAACATACCTCATCTTTATGAGAACCGCTATCTTATTCCCAATCAAACTTTCTACCCAAAAACTCTTCTAATTCGTGATTGTAAGGTTTAAAATAATCGCTCAACAGTTCGCGGACTGACTCATTTACCCGCTGATAAGAACCAGGATTAGCATTTTGGTATTCAGATAATTGATATTCCGGCAACTCTAAAAAGGCTAAAACATGATTGACAGTTGTCGCCGCACCTGCATACAAATCTTCGCTTTTCAAAATTAACAACTGTTCTCGGGGAAAGAAAGCCAGCCAGTTTTTAATAAATTCTATATACCTACCGCGAGCTAAGTAATTCCCAGGCTCCTCACCGATGATGTATTCTGGGTTTTGATTCAGCCGTTCGATTTCGTCGCTAATTGCCCGATCGAGCGATCGCCCTTCCCAGTTTAAGCCCTTTAAGCGGTAAAAATGAGAAATCGCGCGATCGACCGGATTTCGCAACAGCACAATCAGCTTCGACTCTGGACACGCGCTGTAGAGACGTTCCGGCGCTTCCCGAAAATCAAAATAGCTCGGACTTGCCTCACCCGTGATAAATTCCCCTCCCTGTGGGATTGGGGGAAAATGGGCCCAATACCAATCAATCCCTCTGTGAAAGTGCCAGGAGAAAAAATCCATCTCCTTTTTAATCGGACTCAAAATTTGCGGGTGTTCAGCTAAATAAGTGTACAGAGAAGTCGTGCCGCACCGCTGAGAGCCAATAATTATAAACTTAGCACATTTGACTGGTTTTAAGTTCCTATTTTGTGGAACAGACATATTGCTTGTCTCTGTATTTTGTGGCACAGGCATCTTGCCTGTCTCCATATTTTGTGCAACAGACATCTTGCCTGTTCTCTTACTAAGAATAGATGCAAAACTTTGTTTGTAACTAACAGTTTGATAACAGCTAATTGCGTCGGCAATTTTGCCTTGCCTAGTCAAAACTTCTCCCAAATTTAAATAAGGCCAAAAAGCCTCCGGTTGAGCATCAACAACTTCTCGGCAAAAGTTCTCAACTCGATCCAGCTTGTTTTGCTCAATCAAAACTTCCCACAAATTGTAATAAAACCACCAAGGAAGATCGGGATTTATTGCTATCGCTTGCAAAAATGCCGCCGCCGCTTCCTCCCCATATTTTTGCTGGCTCAAAACCGCACCTAAATTGTAATAAGACCAGCAATCATCCGGTTTTTGGGCTACTGTGGCGCGGGCTGAGGCTAAAGCGCGATCGCACTCGAGGGCTTCGGTAACGCACTTTTGCTGTTCCTGCAACAACCGCTCCAAGTCTGCTGGCGATACAGCACAATCTGGGATAATTGTCAAAATAATTTGGTAAATAATTGTTGCGCTTTTTGGGCGATCGCGCTGTGCTAACTTCTTTCCTAACTGTAAATAAAACTCCAAATTTTCCGGTGTAACTTGCAATTGAAATTGTTCTAATAATGACTTTGAGTCAGACATTGTTTGTCCGAGAGCATATCCCAACTTCTCGTAAATTCCCGGCAAATCTCCGTCAATATGAATAGCTTTTAAATAGGCGACAATAGCATCATCCCACTGTTTGAGTTTAGTTAAAGCCTCGGCTAAATTGTAAAAAGACCAAGGAAAATCTGAGTTGAGTGCAATCTCGCAGCGGTAAGCAGCGACAGCATCCTCCCAGCATTCGAGTTTCAGTAAAGCATCGCCCAAATTGTGATAAGACCACGAAAAATCTGGATTTAACTCAACAGCTTTTTTGTAGGCCGCTACAGCATCCTCCCAGTATTCGAGTTTTAACAAAACATCGCCCAAACTGTGATGAGACCACGAAAAATCTGGATTTAATTCAACAGCTTTGCGGTAAGCAGCAACAGCATCATTAAACTCACCGCTTTCTTGCAGGGAATTGCCCAACTTGTGGTAATCGTGACTATTCATGCACAACTCCTGCAATATTCATTAACTTCTCTAGCGAGTTCATATCCACCCGCATATCTTTATGTCCCGAATATTTATGAGTTTGGTCATCAAACAATTCAGCAATTAAATAGTAATGTTCTAACTCACACAAATTACTAATAGTCCAAAAGCAAGTTGGCACATAAATAGGAGAAAAAATCTCAATTACTTTAGTTCCTGGGCTGCAAAAAACTAAATTAGTCAATCCACCTCCGTGAGGGGCGACAACTACCTCAGCCGCAGCCAAACAGGCTGCTTGTTCCGCTACCGACATCATTTCTAACTTAACTGTACGAAACCCAATTTTTTCTAGATAGGCGACAACCTCTTCGTCATTGACTATTCGCCGATAGGATGCTCGATTTCGACTGATATAAATTCGTTTTGAATATTTTGTATTTTGGGAATTATCTTGATTTAAAAATATTCGTTTTAGATATTCGCATTTCCATTTAGAGGTTCCCGAAGCACCATCACAAATTGAAGGAACTATTAATTTATCCGCTGTAAAGTGAGGCAGGTAGCGACTTTCTAAAATTTTATCTAGTGGAATTCCTAAAGTATTTAAACTTTCTTTTTCATAAGCCAAATCCCAAGCATTAACAACAAACTTATCAATAGTGTCTATCAATCCGCAGCGCTGCAAAAGCTCGAACCGTGTAACCACATCAAACATCCAATGAAAATAAGCTGCGCCTCCCCAGCGAGCAGATAAAAAAGCCACATTTCCCTCGACGTGTTCGGGGAGAGGCAATTTGTCGGAAGTTATGACTAATTCAGGACAACCCGTTGAGATATCGGGAACAAGTTTATTGTCTGAAGTAATGGCGGCGGTAGTAGCAATATCTGCCCAAGCTCGTCCTTTTGGTATGGTAGCAACAAAAGATTTTTTGATATTAAATTTTTCATCTTTCCAGCATTTGCTGTTGGTGTGGATTGTTTTGGAGTCAGATAAATTGATTTCACTGGCAGGATAGATGTCTGTGCAAGTAATCCTCGGATCTGACTCTGCTGCTATCACCAAATCATCTGTAAATCCACAGTATTTTTTGAGAAAACTTAACGGCAAAAAATTATAGCCAAGTTTGAGGAGGTCGGCTTCATTCACTTCTCCTTTTTGTTCTAAAGCATATGTTAGATGATAGTAAACTCCAAACAAATCTGGTTTGATTTGCAGGGTTTGAACAAAATTAGATATTGCCCTATCCCACTGCTGTTGTGCCATTAAACTCAAACCCAATCCTTCGTAACACCAAAATGATTTGGGATCTAGATTGATGCCTTGCTCGTAAATTGCGATCGCCCTTTCCAGTTCTCCTTGCTCCCGCCAAGCATCGCCCAGCTTCTTGTACAGCCAACTGTGCTCGGGTTCTAGCTCAACAGCACGACCAAAAGCAACGGCAGCTTCCGGCCAATTTTGTTGTTTTTCTAGAACTTCCGCCAAACTATTGTACAGCCAACCATCGGGATTTAATTCAACAGCTTTGCGGTAAGCTGCTGCCGCATCTTCCCAATTTTCTAGTTCAATCAACGCCTTACCCAACCTCTCGTAAGACCAATAAAAATCCGCATTTAGTGCAATAAATTTGCGGTAGGTTGTCGCAGCTTCCTCCCACTCAGAAAGCTGCATCAACATATCGCCTAAACCGCTGTAATTCCAGCAAAACTCGGGATTTAACTCAATAGCTTTGCGGTAAGCAGCAGCGGCTTCGCCATATCGATCGAGTTCCTGCAACGTTTCTCCCAAAAAGTGGTAAGCCCAACTAAAATTAGGATTTAGCGCGATCGCCTGTTGGTAAGCGATCGCAGCTTCTTCCCACAACTGCTTATCTTGCAGGCATTTACCCAACTTGTGGTAAGTTAGATAATTGCCCGACTTAATTGCGATCGCAGTTTGATAGCAGGCGATCGCCTCATCCAGATAACCGCCACCTGCTGCAATATGCCCCAACTTTTCCCAACCTTGACACAAAACTGCTTGCTCTTCGCCCAAACTTTGATTCCCGGTTTTTTTGACAATCAGTTGATAGCCTTTGTGCACTACTTCTAACTGACTTCCAAACATTTCCAGAAAAAGATCTATCCCGATTTTAGTATTTTGCTCCGGATTGTCGGGATAGGTAAACTCATAATCGTCAAAAATCATCAATCCCCCAACTTTCACCACCCTCCAAGATAAAATCGCATCTTGCAGAGCGCTGGTGGCTTTGTGACAACCGTCAATGTAAGCAATATCGTAAGCTTCTGAATCCAAGGTTACTAACACTTTCTGAGAATAACCTTGCAAGGGAATTACTTTGTCGGCGGAACCCGTTTTTGTTATATTGCCATGAAATTGTTCTTGGAAATACAAGTCAATACAAGTAATATTTGCTGTCGGATGAGTTAAAATATTATCCAACAACCAGCAAGCAGACATTCCTTGCAAGCTGCCAATTTCTACCACTTGAAAATCCGCGATTCCCGCTAAATGCTGCAAATGCAGTTTCCAAATGTGAATATTGTGAGTAAACCAATCTTGGGTAAATTGATAATTTTTGGCCGCACACTCAGGCCAACCTCTCAATTCAGCGGCTTTTTGGTGGAAAACCATCGCTTCTTCCACTTGTCCTAATCGCGGTAAAAGATTTCCCAAGTCGCTGTAAGGCTTAGAATTAGTCGGATCTACTTCTATTTGACTGCGGTAAGTGGCAACAGCTTCTTCCAATAAGTTTTCCCGAATTAAGGCAAATCCTAAATTAGAATAAAACACCAGAATATCCGATCTGAGTTCGATGGCTTTGCGGTAGCTACTAATAGCTTCTTGCCACATTTGTTTGTGAGCTAAAGATTCCCCTAAGTAATTGTGTGCCCAATAGGAATCACGATCTATTTCCAGCACCTGACGGTAACATTGAATAGCCTCATCAAATTCGCGTCTTTGCGCGAAAAGATTTCCCAAACCCATATAAGAGCGAGCGTAATTCGGATTGATTTCGAGGCTTTGTTGGTAACAGGCTATTGCCCGATCGCCTTCTCCTCGCTCCGCCAAAGTTTGACCCAAGCTGTGGTAAGATTCAAAAGAATCTGGATTGATAGCAATGGCTTGTTGGTAATTGGCGATCGCCTCATCCCACCGTTTCTGTGCGACCAGCATTTCGCCCATATTGTGATAAGCTGTTGCCAGTTGCGGGTCTAGTTCAATTGCCTGCGAATAACACTCAGTAGCGCGATCGAGCTTTCCCAATTCAACTAAACTATTTCCCAGAGTGACGTATTCCTCAGCCGTTGCCCAATTCGGCTCGATCTTGAAAGCTTGATACCAACAGTCTGCCGCCTCTGCTCGCCGATCCAACTGCATCCAAATTTTCGCCAACAGCCGATAAGCCGCGGCAAAATTCGGTGCTAGGGCGATCGCTTTTTCACAACTGGCGATCGCCTTTTCCCACTGTTTTCCTTGAGAATACAGACTGCCTAGATTAGCATACACTTCCGGCAAATTCGGATTGCGATCGAGTGCCGCTTCATACCACTGTTTAGCCTGCTCGACTTCACCTTGAACCTGCATTACCTTCCCAAGAGTCTGACAAGCCACCGCCAAATTCGGTTCAATTTTCAGCGCTGACTCGCAAGCAGCAACTGCCTCATTCAACCTTCCTTCAACCAAATAAACTTCTGCTTGCCGATTCAAATCAACCGCTGCTTTTTCCATCTTCTCAATCGAGGGCATAAATAAACTTACTCCAGACGCCAGCTAACCCAAACCAACTACTTCAACCATCCTTTTCAGCGAACTCAAGTTCACCAAAATATCCTCAGTCAGCGAATTTTGATACATTAACTGTCTAATAGGATAACATTCAAAAGCCTCACCAGCTAAAAAGTAATGTTCCAACTGCAAATATTGACTGATTCCCCAGTAATAATGACTGATATAATGAGGCGACACCAACTCAATTACTTTAGTTCCAGATTTACTAAAAATCGTATTTGTCAACCCGCTTCCGTGGGCAGCAACTATCACCTCAGCATGGTAAAAATGAGCAATTTGCTCTGCCAAAGACATCGACTCAGGTAAAATAGAAACAAAGCCCGATTGTGCCAAAACCTCAACCACATCTTCCTCGTTCAAAACTCTGCGATATCTGGCTTTGCTGCGACTGATGTAAATGCGCTTTGGATAACTTGAACCAGGTATAATTCCCTTGAGAAACTCCCGCCTCAAAAAATCGATCGCCCATCCGGACGGCCAGCCCAAATATCCCGCAAAAGAAGGTACAATTAACTCTGTTGCTTGCAGGTGAGGAATGCGATCGCTCTCCAAAACCTTTTCTTGTGGAATTCCCAGAATCCTGAGACTTTCGCGCTGAAATTCATGCTGACAACTGTTCACCAAAAACCAATCAATTTCCGCCAAATCCCTACCGCTGCGTCGCAGCAATTCTATCCTCGGCAAAACGTCCACCATCCAGTGAAAATAGACATTTCCCGACAAACCAGAAAGCACCGCCACCCTGCCGTCAATTTGCTTTAAAGGTGGAAAGGATTCTAACTTAAAAACGCTGTGTTTTCTGATATCATGCTTCTCGCATCCCGGCAACAAACCCGGATAATCTCTCGACACATCAGCCAATAAATAATTGTCAGGAGTAATGACAGCAATCGCTTTGCAAATCAGCCAATAATTTTGCTGCGGCACAATCCAAACTCGCCCGTTGGGAATCTGTGCCACAAAAGTTTTTGGGGTTTCCACAGGTATCGGCTGCGAGTTAGACAAACGGCAAACTCCCCAACCCAAATGCACCGGATCGAACCACTTAGAAATTCTGTGCAAACACAGCCCGCAAGTTAAACCGGCACAATCGGAATTTGCCAACTGCGAATTAACAGAAAATTTAGAAGTCGGAATATTTTCTGCCCTGGCTTCTGTTGCAGATTTCCAAACAATTTCCACATAATTGCCAGCATCCAATTTAGCATTAACCAGCCAATCCCAACTCGATAAATAAATACCGCGCGGATGTTCTAAAGACTTGTCTTCTGAAGATATAAACCTCTGTCTGCCCCACTGTTTTGGCTGTCCGTACCCGTGCAATTGCAACTCTAAAACCTGTTCGTAATAATCGATCGCCCGTTCCCAATGTCCCTGTTTCTCCAGCAGTTTCGCCAACTCAAAATAAACATGAGGTAAAGCTGGTTGAATTTTCAAAGCCATGCGGTAAACGACAATTGCCGCGCCGAATCGGTGCTGCTGGGCCAAGCAATTTCCCAGTCGCCAGTAAAGCTCTGCATTTTTGGGCTGAATTTGCAAAGCTTTTTGATAATAAGCAGCGGCTGATTCATATCCGCCATACTCTGTTAAAGCATTCCCCAAATGCAGGTAAATTTCTGCTAAATAATCGCATATTTCAGCAATTGGGAATTGGGCATTGGGAATTGGGAATTGGGCATCGGGCATTGGGAATTGGGCATCGGGCACTGGGCATTGGGCATCGGGAATTGGGCATCGGGCATCGGGAATTTGGAATTGTTTAAATACTTCCCTCTTCATTCCATCCGTTACATCCGTTAAATCCCGCACATTGCTCGTTGCCGAACTTCCCATCAGTGCTGTGAGAAATCGATCGCACGCAGCGATCGCCCTTGACAACTCATCATCCTCTACAGCAGCAACTTGCCTCGTTTCTCCCAAACGACAGTAAGCCTCAACAAATTCTGGCTTGAGAGCTACCGCCTGCTTGAAATAAGGCATGGCTTCGGCAATTTTGCCCAAAAACATCAAAGAAAATCCGGCGTCTGTATAGCCGGAAATATGTTGGGGATTGAGTTCGATTACCCGATCGAAACAAGCAACCGCCGCCAAATGTTCCCCCTGCAATTGCCAAGCTTTCCCTAGATTGTAGTGAGCCAAAACCATCTCCGGCTCTAGCTCGATCGCGCGACGGTAATATGCGATCGCCTTGAAGGGACTTTTTTCGTGGAACACCTGGCCCAAATTATTGTGCGGCGTCGCCCACTCCGGCTTAATCTCGATCGCCCGCTGGTAAATCTCGATCGCCTCAGCAGGGCGATCTTCCTTCAGCAAAATCACGCCCAAATTGCTGTAAGCTTCCACATAATCCGGCTGGAGGGCGATCGCCTGACGGTAGCTATCAATTGCCGCTTCTAGCTGATTATTTTCATTTAAAACCACAGCCAGATTGAATACAGCAAGTAAATAATCGGGTTTTTGGGCAATCGCCTTGCGGTAACAGTCGATCGCCCCCAACAAATTACCCTGACTGTGAAAAACATTTCCCAAGTTATAATTTAACTCCGGCCAGTCTGGCTTCAACTCCAGAGCTTTGACGTAGTGAAAAGCCGCCTCATCCAGCCAGCAATACTCGCTGTAAAGTTGACCCAAGTAAGCATGGGCCAGCACAAACGTCGGCGAAATCTCCAAAGCTTGCACAAAAGCATCTCTTGCTGCCGTCGGATCTCCGCTCGCTTCGAGGATTTCGCCTAAAGTGGTGTAAGCTAGCGGCGAAAATGGCTGTAGTTCGATCGCCTGATGGCAAAAATCGATCGCCTGACTTAACTTTCCCTGGTTCAAATAAACTTGGGCTTGCCGGATGTATTCTTGAGTGGTCATTGCTTGCGGTGCAGTTGCGGTTGCTTTACCGCTTCAGGAAAACTTATAAATTCTGATTTTAAAACTTTGATCTTTTCAGACTATCTATATTTTAGGCGATCGGGTCGTTCGTAGTGCGGACTTCAGTCCGCAATATGCTGCGGACTGAAGTCCGCACTACGAACAGTTTTTTGTTATAGTAATCGATCGCACATGATGTCAGAAGGCAAAATAAAATATTAATTCGGTCGATCGCTCTCGATCGATTTTTTTAAAATACTCTTGCTTTACTTGAGCCCTTGAATATTTCAACCTCACCCCGCTGTTGGCAGAATGAGGTTGAAATCCTTTCAAACGATCGGCTTTTGTGAGAACAGCCCCGGATAAAATCCGGTGTCGCCCCACAACCGCCAGTTGTTTTAGAACACCTCGAAATTGTTCGAGGTAATAGTCAGGCCAGTCTGCAACTGAGCAACCTGTAGCACTCCGTTGCCACTGTTGAAGAACAACGCACCGTTTGTGGGGTCGTAGATCAACTTGTTAGTGGTGGATCCTGGGCTGCTGGCGCTGAAACCAGAAACGACAACAAACTCGCTGGTATCGACGCTGTTGCCCAAAGCACCGAACACCCCGCCGCCGGTCGTCTTCAATCTGATCTTATCTTCAGCAGGCGTAAAGTCAGTGATCGTGTCTACGCCGAAATCGCCGCCAGCACTCGCGAAGTAGAACGTGTCGCTACCAGCACCGCCAGTCAGGACATCGCTGCCTCTGTCGCCAGATACGAAGTCATTACCAGCGCCACCATCGACAGTATCGTTGCCTTTACCGCCCCAGATGGTATCGTTGCCATCGCCACCGCTGACAGTATCGCTGCCTTGGCCGCCAAACAGGGTATCGTTACCAGTTCCGCCGAGTACGAGATCGTTGCCTTGGTCTCCAGAAACCAAGTCATTGCCAGCACCGCCGTCGAGCTGGTCATTCCCTTTGCCGCCAAAGATTCTATCATCGCCGTCACCACCAGAGACAGCATCGTTGCCACTGCCTGAAACGAGGGCATCGTTACCGCTGCCGCCGCCGAGACTGTCATTGCCGCCACCGGAAAAAATGATGTCGTCCCCACCGTTACCGGCGATGACATCATCGCCCCCAAAGGTCAGGATGATATCGTTGAGATTGCCTGCACTTAATCTGTTTGCGGTTCCGAGACCGACAACACTAGAGCCGCCAGCTCCTGGTAGAGAAACTGCTGGTTGTGTTGGATTAGTTACCTGTGTCATTTACACTCCTCCTAAAAGATGAATCACTTTTCTACAATACACTTTTCCCTCCAAAGGGATTCAATAAATCGAACCGGACATCGGTTGAGACCCTAATTGACCCGGCTGCTATAAGCTGTCATGTAATTTAATTTGTCAGCAGGGAGCCGGGAACCGCGAGTTGAATCTGGTATTCGTTGAGCAGCAAGTATCAGTTGTTTTCTGCCTTGGACTCTCGACTCCATCACTCCCTCCTCTAGCACGAAAATATTGCACTTAAACGTTTGTGAGTCTACCATACGTACCTTGGGTGCGGCTACTTATTTTTTAAACTGTAGCCAGAAATACACATAGACCATTTGTTAATGGGAGTATGCTCTCAAGATTGAGAAATTGCACCGCAGTCCTTGGCAACTACCGATCGCCCGAAAGTTCGATCGCCCGCAATCGAGCTTGAACTGAGTTGCGATTTTTCAGTAGACTCTGAATCACGAGACTTTTAAGTTCCGCCCAGAGTTCCCGAAAAATAAAATTTGTTGAGCAGCACGTTATTCCCTGGAAATTCAGCCCATCGGCTTGATACTCCCCACCGATGAATCGGGGGGATTCTTGATTAAGACCACAAAGGGACTTTCAAAGGCGTTAACAAGGCACCTCTACCCACTCAGCTTGAACGAGTCCAAACCTTGCGTATACTTTTAGCTTTTTATACTTTCAGAGTCCATCGCAACGCCAGATAGGTACGCTCAATAATTCACTGTTACTTGTTTGGTCAGGCTACGGTCAAGCCGAGACGAACCAACTCAGGAGTTTCACCTTATTAAATTATTTCAACACGTAGATGGTTATTCTTAATCGCTGTAATTAGTGTATCATTTCAATTAAATCTGTGCAAGCATTTTAAGGCGACTAAATAAGTCGCAGCCACGTTCCGGACCATGTCTAAAGCCAGGGGCTTCCCGCTCGTTTTTCGGTGAACCCCCAGAGTTATGATTTGAGATTTTTATACTCTAATATTATTTATATTTTGGCGATCGATATCATTGCCGTCACCGCCCAAACCAGTATCGTTACCCGATCGGCCAAGTACGGTGTCATTGCCCCTATCTCCGGAGACGAAATCATCCCAATCAGCGCCGTTGAGGAGATGGAAACCTTTACCGCCGAAGAGAGTGTCGTTGCCGTTGCCACCATAGACTACATCGTTGCTTGTACCATCCAGATTGACCCGGCCGCTATAGGCTGTCATGTACCATTTTTAATGGGACTAGGCTCTTTGATAGAACTTGCACGCCCGATGGTTAATTAAATAATGTTCGATCGCACAAATTGCGATCGTCAGGATTGCGTAATAATTAACAGAGTGCCATTTCTTAGTACGCTTCAATCAACCTGACTGTTGAGTTCAAATATTAGTTCCGCCCAAAAAACAAAAAAACTTGATTGGTCTCCAAATCCTTAAGCAGCAAGGTTTTAGACGCAGAAACCAGCGATCCCCACAAGTTATCTGTGGGAATGGCCCGTGCATAAGATATTTTTTGTCCTGGGAAGCACCTCAACACCGCCTTGCACAACAAATCAATAGCAGCCCTTTGTAAAAGTATCAGTGCTGCCTAAGTCTTAGGTAAGTTGGAATACAGCTATATTTAAAAATTTAATTTTATAAATTATAGTTTTCAGCAATTATTTATTGCTAATTGCTAATTCCGACGCGATCGATCGCAATAAATTAACAATTAGCAATTTCCCGAAAAAATCGTTGGCATTCATAGACAAGCTGTACTATTTACCCGCTCAGTGTGATTCTAAGTCTGCTGGTGACCGATTGACATAGCTCTGGCTGTCGTAGCTGTAGATGTGAGCGTCTGTTTGGAAAATATAATTGATTGAACTAGCTGCATAGTAGGTCAGCACTAGCAGCGACACTGCGTTAAGAATTCCATAAATTCGCTTCTCAGACATTTCGTTCATTTTCACTCCTAGGGTTTGTGCAAATAGTAAATTTTGATACTGTGACGGCACTTTTTTGGGGAAGTTCCCGAAAATGCAGCACCAGATCAAAATCCCATCGCTCGCCTTATAAACTCACTCGTTATTCCTCCCATAAAACAAGTCCTGCTTGAGACAAGCAATAGTTTTGTTGGCTATTTCATATTGAAGTCTCTGCCTTTAATTGTGTATCTAACTGTGGTAAGAGTTTGGGAATTGTGGCGATATCGAACTCTACATTTTTCTGTTGGAAAGCTGCTACAATCTGCAAATATCTAGCATCAAAAGCTTATAGGGTAAAAAATATATAGCGGTTCTCAGAAAGATTCGCGGACGTTGTTGGGAAGAAGGCCCTATACGTTTAAGGGTTATACAAGCTGTAAGTCATACCTCATCTTTTTGAGAAAGGCTATAGCTTTTTATCAAAAACCAGCAATAATTTTCGCCAATTCGATTAATGGTAAGCAGAAGCCGGAAATAATAAAAATTATTAAGTTGTAAGCGGAACGCTAAAATATGTCTGAAGTTATACTCTGGCTAGCAAGAGAACGTGTTATATTGCCTGTTAAGTTTGAGCTTGGTGGAGGTGGCAGATAATTTATGACTGAAAAAATGTTGCGTTCGCTGTCCCAAAATCGGGGTCTCACACTTTTGACTGAGTGGCAGCCTTAAATCACAATCTGACCAAATAACAGCAGGCATCAAAAAACAGAAGGCAGAATTTGATAGGGGTAAAAACATACTGTTTTAGGATTCAGCATTTTTATTATCTGATTCCACCTTCTAGATGCCACGTTTTGTCATAAAACAAGATGATTTACTGGATGGGAGGAGCGAGGAATGATGATTCAGGCAAGCTGACTAACTATGTTTGAGTCAGTTACTTCCACAATTTACTATAATTTTTGCTCTGATTTAGCTTCTTGTTCAACCGACTTTCTGCTACTAATTTGAAACAGGGATAAGGGTAGAACAATAGGCCAAACCAGGGGGCCGAGTAGTAAGGCCACCCAAGAGAGCAAGTCTTTTTTGGATGTTGAAGTATCGTTCCAAAAAACAATGAACCAAACCACAAAAACGATTAAGGAAACCGAAAAGTAGCCAATGATGAGCATTCTTTTACCTGCCTGCCTATAGATTGGGTCGAAGTATTGATAATTTATTGTATCTCAGGCTGCGGCTCGCCGATCGCAACTGGAGGCCGGGAGTGAGGAGTGTTGAAAACGAACAGTTTCACAAGTCTGGGAGTCCACAGCCTAGGATGTCGGAGGCACACCGGCGAAACCACCAACAATCGCACTCAAAGTCTTGCAATCAGGAGTTTTTGAGGTTTCGTCCAACCTGGAGGCTACCGCCACAATCACAGCCAATGCGATCGAGGTCTCTCCTTTTAGGTGATTTGACTCACGTACACTTAGTGATTTAGATCGCAAGCACATATCAGAAAGATCACAGAGCTTACCCGACGGCCATCACCCTACTCTGTTCTCAAATGCTGGATATTAGAATAGTAGAGTTCAACGAGATTTCATGCAAACTCTGACTTTAAAATCCGATCGCACGATCGCTGAACTATTTTATCAAGTCACGCATTCGGGCAATCTGAGTCGTACCGAAAGTCACGGACTGCGTGCACTTTGTGAAAGCGCTCTCAACGAAGACGATCGAGATGCAGTCAACCGTATACTTCACGCCATCCGCCGCGGATGGGTCAGAATTTCCGATTAGTACCGTCAGACAGTAAGTTTAGATCGGTAGTTCCGATCTGTCTGGTGTAAAGCTTTGCCCGCAAGTAAGATTTCCCTGAGTAGGTCTCTCCATTAACCTCTCAAAAATATTTTTTGTTGCGATCGTGGCGATCGCACCCGGTTTCTTGAAGATGCCGGGATTTTTGATGCAAAACCGTTAACAGTCCTTAGTGCTGTCCCTGCACGCGGACAGTAGTCAGTAGTCAGCAGCGGGGACTCATTAAGTATATCTACGGAAAAAAAACTACACAAAGATACCCAGTAAATGCAAGCCAAGTGGGTTTCTCAACACCATAAAAGTTTTACGTTTAATATGGGTCGATTTAGTTAGTAGTAATTACTTAGCAGTCATCCTAAAAATAAAGATAGTATATTGTAGGTATTCTTCACCATCAAGATCGCTCATATACAAAAGAGTAAATGAGTGTTCTCACCCCTCAACGCATCTATGTTTATTGGTAAGGACATACTTAGTGATTTGTTAAATTAATATTAACTTGTTTGTCAGCAGCTTTTAACAAAAAACACAGATTTTGGAGTTACTAAAAAGGAGGAATCGGGACGGGGTTTGTGTTTCGAGATGCTCTCTCGATCGAGGAAACATCCGCTCCCCAAGTCCGATTGACACAAATCACCAATCAAGACAGAATCGATCACATTTACTGGCGTATTTGAATCACATAAATATTGGGAAAATCAGTCAATACTATCAAAAGTGATTTCAAAAAAAAACCAATGATGACCCAAACGTTTTTACCTCAATTTACGATCGCAGAGCTAGTGTTTCAGGTATATCACTCCGGTCTGCTGACTCCCACTCACCGACAACAGCTCAAGACAGCGCTATTAAATGACTGTCTTACCGAAGAAGATCAAACAGCCATCAACCGCTTGCTCCACGCGGTTCGCCGGGGCTGGCTGAAAGTTGTAGATTAAACTTGTTGCCCAAAATTTTGTCACTTTTCTTTCAATGCACTGTCAATCATTTTTAGATTTGAGAATTTACATTTTAGATAAGAAATTTTATCAACAGATGAATCTGGAGATTGAACTTTAATCTAAAATTTTTGACTCTTCACTAGGCGAATCTCGGATAGCTGTATCCGTTTTTGGGCGAGGAAACCTGAAGCTTTAATTAAATCCCCTCAATAAAATCTGGAATTAAGCTAAATGTAGGGTGCGACACCAGCACCCTGCGGTTTTAAATTCTGTGTTGCCAGCTTATTTACTCAGAAATTGTGCCGTCAGGCATCATAGCCTCTCTCAGATTCGCCTCCTTCCAATTTGTCCCGCGCAAATAAGCTTGATGCAAGTTTGCTCCCCTGAAATTTGCTCCCTTAAGAGAAACTCCACTCAAATCTGCTAGATGCAGATTTGCACAAGTCAGATTAGCTCCGCTCAAATCTGCTCCCTTCAAATTAGCTTTTTGGAGATTTGCTTCTGTCAAATTAGCCCAACTCAAATTTGCTTGAGTGAGGTTAGCATGGCTGAGATCGGCTTGTGTTAAGTTGGCGTCAGTTAAATTTGCTTGAGTCAGGTTGATTCCGCAAAGTTTTACTTCTGTCAAATTGGCACCTTGCAAGTTAGCGTTAACTGCATAAACTTGAATTAAAATTGCCCGTTGAAGGTTCGCATCTCTGATGTCTGCACCCCTGAGACTCGCCCCCGTAAAATCTGCCCCGCTGAGCACGGCACTCCGCAAGATAGCTCCGCTCAAATTCGCTCCCATCGCCTCGCATTCGCCGAAATTAGCCGACATGAGGTTGGCTTGGGAGAAGTCAGCTTTGCTGATATCTGCTTGATACAGATTGGCTCTGTAGAGCGTTATGCCGATCGCACTTACACCTGTTAAACTAGCTCCTGTCAGGTCTATATCGCGCAAATTTGTCCTTGACATATCGATCCCAGCCAGGTCTACTGTACGAAAAACCCGTTCTCCGGCTGCATACCGTCTGAGAAGTTCCTCTGCATTCATGTCATTTTTCCCAAAATATTGAATAATATCTTTGATATTTCAATAATATTAGGCATGAGCGACCTTTACGTTTCTTGGTCTGAGTACCATCGAAAAATTGAGGATTTGGCAGTAAAAATTAATGAATCTCAATGGAAATTCGATCGCATTGTCTGTTTGGCGAGGGGAGGGCTGCGCGTGGGCGATACTCTGTCGCGGATTTTCGACAAACCTCTGGCGATTTTAGCGGCCTCGTCCTATGGTGGGGCGGAGGGAAAAGTCCGGCGGGCGATCGAGTTTGCGCGGGATTTGACAATGGTGGGCGATAATTTGGGCAGCCAGATTCTGCTAGTTGACGATTTGGTGGATTCGGGAATTAGTTTAGAGCAAGCTATTGTTTGGCTGAAGAGTCGTTACGGCGAGGATATTCAGGAAATTCGGACTGCTGTGCTTTGGTACAAGGCTTGTTCTGCGGCGAAACCGGATTATTATGTAGATTATTTGCCGGATAATCCTTGGATTCACCAACCTTTTGAAATGTACGAAAAGATGAGTGCGGCTGATTTGGCGGCGCCAGTCAAAAATTAGTGAAACCCGCCCTCAACGGAGTCTTTGATTTGTAGTTGCTCTTTTACCCAAGCTCGAAATGCTCTGATTGTTGGGCTTCTTCTTTGGGTGTTAGCGCGATCGACAAATTGGGGAATGACATCAATAATGGGAAAGTCGGGGAAATTTTGGCTAGTATCGGACTCAGTATATTTTCCGTCTTGAAGCAGATAGATTTTCAGGGTTCGCCCGTCATATCTCCAAAGTTCCGGCACTTTCAAAGCTTGATAGCTGTTTAAACTGGTTTGTGAGGAGTTGTCAATCTCGATCGCTAAATCGGGAGGCGGATCTACGGTTAAATCTATTCTATCTTTACCTGCTTCGTAAAACTTATCCAAACCTAACTAAAGCCATCTTTAGCTACAATTTCGAGTTCACTTCCTACGCTGTTGGGTGGTCGGCCATCCCAAGGCAGGGCGAACGCATCTAAACTTTAGATTAGCAGAATATGGTATATTGGAGAATAATTGTTGAGTAACTACAAATTATTTAATTAGGGTTTACCTGTATGAAACTCAAACCTAAAATTACCATTGCCG
>NZ_JAAFKG010000005.1:0-32847 GCF_013299185.1 Microcoleus sp. bin48.metabat.b7b8b9.023
TTCTCCCATAGCTCTACTATCAAGGCTTCTTTTGCCTCGTTCGATAGTTGTTTTAGGTCGGGGAGTTTTTCCATTCCTTTATCTAATGTCTATCTTGTCTTCTTGTCAAGGGGGTTGAGCAATTACCTAAAAAGAAGAGGATTGGAGCAATGAATAGTCTGATTTTAATTTCTCCCTACAAGGGTTCAGGCTTTCAACCAATTCTTTATAGTAAAATATTTAGTTTTTAACTATCAATTAAAATCGGGCGGTGGCTAACAACAGCCACCGCCCTCAAGATAGTATTATTGCACTATCTAAATCTGTGCTTAGGCAGGAAGCAAGACTGTATCGATGATGTGGATGACGCCATTATCAGCAGCAACATCGGCTGTGGTAACGGTAGAATCATTGATTTTGACGCCATTGGAAGCATCAATTTTCACTTCTGAACCTTCAACTGTCTTGGCAGATTTCAGCTTGACTACATCAGCAGCCATAACTTTGCCAGCAACGACATGATAAGTCAAGATTTTTTTGAGCTTAGGAATATCCTTAAGCAGTCCTTCTACAGTACCTGCGGGAAGCTTAGCAAAAGCTTCGTCTGTAGGTGCGAAAACTGTGAATGGCCCGGTGCCTTTGAGAGTATCGACTAAACCAGCAGCTTTGACGGCAGCAACCAGAGTTGTAAAAGAGCCTGCCGAAACGGCGGTATCAACGATGTCAGCCAAGTGAGTCACCTAGGTTTTGTATTCTATAAATCAATATAACGCTAAAAAGTTAATTTGGCTACCTAAATTTTCCTTTTCTTTAGTCAGTTATTTTGATATAAAAAACCAATATTTCTTATATCAAAATACCTGTCTAAAGGTAGATAAAGATCTCGATATTTTATTGTATTTTAAGGCAAAGCAACCTGTTCCTAAATATATTGGCAAGCCGATCGCGAATTGTGCGCTCGCCCAGGCGCAGTATGAAATGTAAACGCAGAGCGATCGACATGAATGGCTGAGTTGGCAACACCTTCAAGATCGATCTTTGCCAAAAGCGCACAACAACTTTCTGCGTGCTGAGGGCATTGGTTGTCATAAAAATTGCGTTACACTTATATAGGTATCTTTACAAAACAACATACAAACATGACAGTTGCCTATCCCCGCAAGCTTCGCAACGGCATGGGAGCGCGCGAGATTTTAAGTCAAGTGGTGCGCGATCGCGAAATCCACTTGATTACCCTCAACCGCTACCGCTACAGCGAACAGCGCAGTTGCAAAGACCTCACCGACTTGATCGAGCAGCTAGACGGCGAACCGGCCGAACTGGTGCGGGATCTTTCCCGGCATATCTCGGACGAAGCGCGACACGCCATGTGGCTTACGGACTTGCTTGTAGACATCGGTGAGAAGGTGGGAACGCCGCCAGGAGTTTCCTACATTGACGAATTTGAAAGGTTGCTCGACAGCGACCAAAAAGACCCTACCAAAGACCGCGAAGATTTTGTAATTTCTTCCCTAGCGGCGATTAACGTCACCGAGAAGCGGGGATGCGAGTATTTCTCAGCGCACATCCACGCCCTGAAAAATGCTCCTCAAACCGACGAAAACGTCAAAATCCGCGAAACCATCGAAAAGATTTTTCCCGAAGAAGCTGGTCACGTCCGCTGGGGCAACCGCTGGCTGGGTAAAATTGCTGCGAAGAGTCCGGGACACCGCGAGAAGGTGGAACAGGCGAAACGCAAGTATGGGGCGATCGAACAAGCAGCATTTGCATCGGGAATGGATATCATGCTGGGAGCAGAACTGCGTCGCGTCACCCGTCTGGTGGACATTGCCAACACGATGCCGATGTGGGAACGCCCGCAATATCTGATGGAACGCTTGCCGGCCACCCTGCTCGCCCCCGATTTGCAAATGACCAGAGTCGATGTGGCTCAACGGGCCTGGAACCGAGATCCGCAAGCATTTGTGGAGAAATTTGTGCCGATGTTCCTCAATGGATTAAAACCGATTGAGAAGAAGTCGGCAGCCGCTAAGCCCAAGGCTTAGATACAGGCGAGGGAGAGCCTCAGGATATGGGTTCTCAGGCACAGCCTGGGAACCAGTGATTATTTAAGTCATAGCCAATTCTTTAATCTAAAATCCAAAATCTAAAATCCAATCAGTCGTATTTTGGTAAGTCCTAAATACGAAGTAAACTGTATTGGTAAAGATTATTGGAACACTTTTCCGTTTAAATATTAATCATGACTAACAGCGAGCCAAACCCACAAACAGCTTCGGCAGAAAGCCTATCTAGCGAAAGCGCGATCGCCTCCGAGCAGGTCGAACAAGCCACAGCAGTGAGCTATGCCGAAGAAATTGAAACTGTGATTGCCAGCATGGCCGTAGACCAAAAAGTGATGGTCGGTCAAAATGAAGCTGGCGGACATCTTTGGAAATTCAAGTACGGCAGCGTTGAAGTGTTCGTGCAACTCACGGGCGAAACCGAAAATGATACTTTGACTGTTTGGGCCTTTGTGCTTCAGTTGCCGGCAAAGAATGAAGCTAAATTAATGCGGAAACTGCTAGAAATGAATTGGCTGGCTACTTTAGAATCTCATTTTGCGATCGTTGACAACCAAGTTGCCGTAATATCAACTCGGACGATCGCCGAAATCTCTGCTGGGGAAATGTCACGCGCTATTACTATTGTAGCCACCATCGCCGATGACAACGATGACTTGCTGCAAGCAGAATTTGGTAATTAGGGCTTGCTGAATAAAAGTAGAAAGCTTACCAGACAAGGGGTTTAAGCTTTTTTTGCTTGAATGAGTGCAAGTTATAGGATTATAGAGGCTCAAAACCCTTGCAATGAAAGTTGTTAATTTCTGGCGAAATTTGGGAATGCCAGCAATAAACCTACTATTTTTTAAGCTGTGTAGTCTCGTTTTTCCACTACGTACACTTTTTCAGCAAGCCCTAATTAGTCATTAGTCATTAGTCATTAGTCATTAGCGCGAGCGTCCCCGCTCGCGAACGTTATCAGTCATTAGTCATTAGTCATCACTGCGAGCGTCCCTGCTCGCGAACGTTATTAGTCATTGGTAATTTGAACCAACTGTCAACTGTCAACTGTCAACTGTCAACTAATATGCAGGCCCTGCGATCCAAGAAATCGCGATTCCCAGCCCCAAACCGACGAACACTTGAAAAGGAGTGTGTCCCAGCAACTCTTTCAGGCGAGCCTCATTAAAGTTGTGGTCTTCCTCAAAAAACTCGTCGATAATTTGGTTGAGGATTTGAGCTTGTTTGCCTGCTGCTTGGCGGACTCCAGCAGCGTCGTACATGACAATAATTGCAAAGATGGCTGCGATCGCAAATTCTGGACTTTCCCATCCCATCGTTTGTCCGACTCCCGCAGCCAAAGCGCCCACAAAAGATGAGTGAGAGCTGGGCATTCCGCCCGTTGTTACCAAATACCGCAGATTAAACTTGCGATTTTTGATTAATTCGATCGGCAATTTAATGACTTGAGCCGACAGACAAGCGATCAAAGCAACTATCAGTACATGATTGTTTAAGATGCCGCTGCAAATTTCCTGCATATTCTTTAGTATTTCTAGTTACTGCGGCTGGTTATAAAATCGGCGATTCCCAATAAAGGCTGGGCTTTACTTCCAAACACTACCAATTGAGCCTTAGCATCAGCAACCAGCTCTTTGGCTTGGCGCCGAGACTCCTCAATTCCCCACAAACTCGGATAAGTCACCTTTCCGGCTTGAACATCTTTGCCTGCGGTTTTGCCCAATTCTTCTTGAGTAGCAGTAATATCCAGAATGTCATCAATTATCTGGAAAGCCAGCCCAATATTTTTAGCAAAACGCGAAAGCCGCTGCAAATCCGCAGCAGAAGCCCCAGCCAGAATTCCCCCACAAACCACGCAGGCTTCTAACAGCGCGCCGGTTTTGTGAGCGTGAATGTAGGTCAAAGTTTCTATAGAAACATCTTTCAATCCTTCCGATTCCAGGTCAAGTACCTGACCGCCTACGAGTCCAGCAGCGCCAGATGCCCGCGCTAAATGGGCGATCGTCTGCAACACCTGTAGGGGGGGTACGTTCTCAGTTTTAGTTGCGATCAATTCAAAGGCATAGCTCAACAAACCATCGCCAGCCAAAATTGCGATGTCTTCGCCGTAGACTTTGTGGTTAGTCAGTTTGCCGCGCCGGTAGTCGTCATTGTCCATTGCCGGCAAATCATCGTGGATCAGCGACATGGTGTGGATCATTTCCAAAGCGCAAGCTGTTGGCATTGCCATGTGGGAAGTGCCACCGGCGATTTCGCACCCTGCCAGACACAGGATCGGACGAAGCCGTTTGCCCCCTGCTAGCAGTGAGTAGCGCATGGCTTCGTAAATTTTCTCTGGGTAGATGACCTGGATCGCACTGTCGAGAGCTACCTCGATCGCCTTTTTTTGCTCAACCAGGTAAGTAGATAAATCGAAAGCGGATTCCGGTTGAGAGGAATCCATTTCTGTTGCTGCAAATACCATCCCTTGCTCTCTTGTACTGAATGTGACTTGGGATACTTTGAGTTGTTTTGGTCGATCGCGCCGACTTTTAGGGGGCGATCGCTCGAAATCTGAGACTCAATTTAATCATTTTACGGGTGTTGTTGCACAGAAATTTATTAGTGTCGATGTCAAGGATTTAGTTTTGCTTGAGGGTGGGGATATGAAGTTGTTGACACCGGAACAGATTCGGGCCCGAATCTGCTTTTCTGAGCTCTCAGGAGATGTGCGATCGCCTCCCTCTGCTTCACCAACGTATTTTGTTAAATTTTATTTAGTCGATCGCTACCGTGGATATGAACTAGCCTACAGTACAATCAAAAACAAACCACATATGGGACGTGGCTAGGGCAGCGAGAAGGCTCGCCAACCGCAACAGATCAGCCGTTCGTCAGCAAAAAATAGCAAGAATACTCAGTAGAAGCTTACGGTAGATCATGCAACCCTTTAAACTGCCAGAATTTTATATGCCTTGGCCGGCGCGGCTGAATCCAAACCTGGAAGCCGCGCGAGTTCATTCCAAAGCATGGGCCTACGAGATGGGGATACTTGGCTCAAAAGAAGAAGCCCAAGGCCAGCCTATTTGGGACGAACGCAAATTCGATGCCCATGACTACGCATTGCTTTGCTCCTATACCCATCCAGACGCACCAGCAACGGAACTAGACTTAGTAACCGACTGGTATGTGTGGGTATTCTTTTTTGACGACCACTTTCTGGAAATCTACAAGCGTAGCCAAGACATGGTTGGGGCGAAGGAATATCTCGATCGACTGCCAGCATTTATGCCGATCTACCCCACCGACACCCTTGCCGTTCCCACCAACCCAGTAGAACGCGGCTTGGCAAATCTATGGTCTCGCACCGCCTTTACTAAGTCTGTGGAATGGCGGCAACGATTCTTTGAGAGTACCAAAAACCTCTTGGATGAGTCGATGTGGGAACTTGACAATATCAACCAAAATCGAATTGCCAACCCCATCGAATACATTGAGATGCGGCGTAAAGTTGGCGGCGCACCCTGGTCTGCGGATCTGGTGGAACACGCCGCGTTTGTAGAAGTTCCGGCTAAAATTGCCGCAACTAGGCCAATGCGGGTTTTAAAAGATACATTTGCCGATGGCGTACATCTACGCAATGACTTATTTTCCTATCAAAGAGAAGTGGAAGATGAGGGCGAAAACTCGAATTGTGTATTAGTCTTAGAACGCTTCCTCAATGTGAGTACCCAAGAGGCGGCTAACCTCACCAATGAACTGCTGAACTCACGGTTATATCAGTTTGACAATACTGCTGTCACCGAGTTACCTTCCCTGTTTGAGGAGTACGGAGTAGATCCTGTAGGGCGTGCCAACGTTCTCCTTTACATCAAAGGACTTCAGGATTGGCAGTCAGGCGGTCACGAGTGGCATATGCGATCGAGCCGCTATATGAACAAACAGGAAGCGGATAATTCTGCGACACCTACGATTCTGGGCGGGCCTACTGGGCTAGGCACATCGGCGGCGCGGCTTGAGTCGTTATACGCCAACTTGGGTTTAGGAAGGTTCAAGAGCTTTACTCACGTTCCCTACCAGGCTGTAGGGCCAGTGAAATTGCCCAATTTTTATATGCCCTTCTCTACTACTTTGAATCCCAATCTGGATGCCGCGCGGAATCATTCTAAGGAATGGGCGCGCCGGATGGGGATGCTGGACTCACTACCGGGCGTTCCTGATGCTTTCATCTGGAATGACCACAAGTTTGATGTTGCTGATGTAGCCCTATGCGGTGCGTGGATACATCCGAATGGGTCTGAGCATGAGCTAAATTTAACAGCTTGCTGGCTGGTTTGGGGAACCTATGCCGATGATTACTTCCCAGCACTCTACGGGAATAACCGCGACCTGGCTGGGGCTAAAGTGTTCAACGCCCGACTGTCGGCGTTTATGCCTCTCGACGACTCCACCCCCCCTGCCGTGCCGACTAATCCAGTAGAAAGGGGTTTGGCAGATATTTGGTCTCGAACTGCTGGCCCAATGTCTTCCACCGCCCGGACTGAGTTCCGCCGCGCGATTCAAGATATGACTGACAGTTGGGTGTGGGAACTGGCTAATCAAACTCAAAATCGGATTCCAGACCCGATCGATTATATTGAAATGCGCCGTAAGACGTTTGGTTCGGATTTGACAATGAGCTTGTCTCGACTAGCCCAGGGCGGCGAGATACCAATGGAGATTTATTACAGCCGGCCAATGCGATCGCTGGAAAATTCCGCGGCCGACTTTGCCTGTTTCACTAACGATATCTTCTCCTACCAGAAAGAAATCGAATTTGAAGGGGAAATCCATAACATCGTACTGGTTGTGCAGAATTTCCTCAACTGCGATATAGTCCAGGCTGTCGAGATTGTGAACAATCTGATGACCGCGCGGGCGCAACAGTTTCAACACATTGTCGCCACCGAACTGCCAGCCATTTTTGAGGATTTCAACCTGGATGAAAGCACTCGCGAGAAACTGCTTGCATATGTCAAAAAACTGGAACAATGGATGTGTGGCGTACTCAAGTGGCATATGAAAGTAGACCGCTATAAGGAATTTGAATTGCGTAATAGTGCTTCCCCAGTAGTGCGACTGCTCAACGGGCCCACAGGGTTTGGCACTTCGGCAGCACATATCAGATCGTTGGTCGGTGCAAGCAGTTTTTTGGCCAATAATCGGTAAATTTGAATCGAATTGTATCTTTTTGTCAAAGATACGATTTGATTGTCTCTTTTTACAAGATAATCTGTCTTGCTAACTTAGGTTTTTTTTGATCGCCATTCGGTCAAGTAAAACCAAGTTGTTTTTTGAGTAACTAGAAAGTGAAGAATTAAGTTATGACCTATTCCAATGATTCGGGTTCAGATGTTGAGAATCAACAACCTCAGTTGAGTTTAAGTACAGCAGCAGCCCGTAATTTGGCGACGACAACCAAATCTGCACCGCAGATGCAGGAAATTACCTCACGGTGGTTGTTGAAACTGTTGCCGTGGGTGCAAACAAAGGGTGGCGTATATCGAGTTAACCGTCGTTTAAGTTATACCGTAGGTGATGGAAGAGTCTCTTTCACCAACACTGGCGCGACCGTACAAGTAATTCCCCAAGAACTTACTGAGTTGCCATTGCTGAGAGGGTTTGAGGACACAGAAGTTTTAACTGCGTTGGCGAACCAGTTTGTGCAGGAAGAGTACGCCGCCGGAGACACGATCGTTGAAATAGGTCAAGCAGCCGATCGAGTATTATTGATCGCCCGTGGTAAAGTTAACAAGATTGGTCTTGGCAAGTATGACGAGCAGGTTGTTTTAGATGTACTCGCTGATGGCGATCGTTTCGGTGATGAGTCTTTAGTAGAGTCTCAAGACACCTGGCAGTATACCCTCAAAGCTCTTACCAGATGTATCGTATTAGCATTACCTCAACAGGCGTTTGAGCAACTCCTTAACCAGTCCGAAGCTTTACAAACTCAGGTCGATCAGTTCCGCGCCCTCCTCAGCCAGCCACAAACTACTGAAGGTGAAGCTGCTATTAATGTATCTGCGGGACATCGCGGCGAGACTGAGTTGCCTGGTACTTTCGTTGACTACGATCTCTCACCCCGCCAATATGATTTGAGCATTGCCCAAACCATTTTGCGGATCGGTACCAGGGTAGCCGATCTGTACAATGAACCAATGAATCAGACCGAGCAACAATTGCGTCTGACTGTTGAGGCATTACGGGAACGTCAAGAACACGAAATGATCAACAACCCCGAATTTGGGTTGCTGCACAACGCTGACCTCAAACAACGCATCTACAGCAGTAGTGGCGCACCTACGCCGGACGACATGGACGAATTGCTGGCTACGGTATGGAAAGACCCTGGCTTCTTCCTGGCTCATCCCCGCACGATCGCTGCCTTTGCTCGCGAGTGTAACCGCATAGGGATCTATCCACAAACCATTGACATGGGCGGCCACCAAGTACCGGCTTGGCGTGGTGTACCGATCTTTCCCTGCAACAAGATCCCCATCACAAATACCCGCACCAGTTCTATCCTCTTACTCCGCACTGGTCTTGAAAAACAAGGCGTTATCGGTTTACATCAAACTGGTATCCCTGACGAATATCAACCTAGCTTGTCTGTACGCTTCATGGGCATCAGCGAAAAGGCAATCATGTCTTACCTGATCACAGCTTACTACTCCGCAGCCGTCCTAGTACCTGACGCCCTCGGCATCCTCGAAGATGTCGAAATCGGTCGTTAATTAGACCTCGACCATATTTATTGTGGAACAGGCCGGAAAGCCTGTTCAAAACTTGCTTTTCTGGAGAGGTCTATTGGTGCTGAAGAGTACACATCTAAAACTTGCTCAAAATGTGGACATATTCACGCCAAATTAGGTGGGTCTAAAAAGTTTAAATGCCCAGAATGCGGACACACTCTGGACAGAGACTTAAATGGCGCTTTCAATATTTTGTTGAAAGCTTTGAGAGATACCTCCTTGACAGGAGAGCTTGCTGCTTTCTCTGTCTTGCCATACACGGCTAATCCTGGCTTAGTCCTGGATTTACCGGGTTAAATGTATCTGAGAGGTTAAGGTAAATGATTTTTGTCGATCGGTAATTACGCTCTATTTTAAGCGTTAAATCCAGTAATTATTGACAAAAGCCCGATCGTCTTAACCTCTCAACTATTTTATGTTGGATCGGAATGATTTAACCGCAGAGAACGCAGAGAACACAGAGAAAGAGAAGAGAGAGAAATCACCTGATGGTGCAACCGAAATTGATATAACTAGAGGATGAGATGACATATTCTAATGATTCGGGTTCAGATGTTGAAAATCAACAACCTCAACTGAGTTTAGGTACAGCCGCAGCCCGTAATTTGGCGACGACAACCAAATCTGCACCACAGATGCAGGAAATTACCTCGCGGTGGTTGTTGAAGATGTTGCCATGGGTGCAGATCAAAGGTGGTACTTATCGGGTGAACCGTCGGTTGACCTATACCCTAGGTGATGGGAGAATTACTTTCACCAATACAGGCGCGACTGTCCGGGTAATTCCCCAAGAACTTTGTGAATTGCCCTTGCTGCGAGGGTTTGATGATGTTGAAGTGTTGACGGCTTTGGCCAGTCGATTTGTGCAACAGGAGTTTGCACCTGATGACATCATCGTACAGTCAGGTCAACCAGTCGATCGGCTTTTCCTGATCGCTCATGGTAAAGTTAATAAGTTTGGTATTGCCAAATATGAAGAAGAACCTTTATTGGGCGCGTTAGCCGATGGCGATCGTTTTGGCGATGAGGCTTTAGTCGCGTCTCAAAACAGTTGGAAGTTTACCGTTAAGGCTATCACCCGATGCACTGTATTAGCCTTACCACAACAAGCGTTTAGGGAAGTGCTTAACCAGTCGGCGGCTTTGCAGGCTCATATCGATCGAGCCGTAACTCGCGCACAATTACCACAGAATAAGCAGGGTGAAGCCGCCATTGCTTTATCTTTAGGACATACTGGAGAAACTCAATTACCAGGGACTTTCGTTGACTACGAACTTTCTCCCCGGGAATATGAGTTAAGTATTGCCCAAACTGTGTTAAAGATCAATACTCGCGTCGCTGATTTGTATAATGAACCGATGAATCAGATGGAACAACAATTGCGGCTGACTGTTGAGGCATTGCGGGAACGTCAAGAATATGAGTTGATCAATAACC
The DNA here is from genome assembly GCF_013299185.1 of Microcoleus sp. bin48.metabat.b7b8b9.023. Classification (GTDB taxonomy): domain Bacteria; phylum Cyanobacteriota; class Cyanobacteriia; order Cyanobacteriales; family Microcoleaceae; genus Microcoleus. The sequence goes on from NZ_JAAFKG010000005.1 coordinate 10,250, forward strand.
GTGAATTTGGTTTACTGCACAATGCTGACCTTAAACAGCGTCTTCACCCCCGCACTGGTGCGCCTACTCCTGATGACTTAGATGAATTGCTTACTCGCCGCAGAAAGTCGAAGTTTTTGTTAGCCCATCCTCGCACTATTGCAGCCTTCGGTCGGCAGTGTAACCGCCTCGGCATCTATCCAGAAAACATCGACATGGACGGAAGTAAAGTTATTGCGTGGCGCGGTGTACCTCTTCTTCCTTGTAATAAGATACCCATCACCAAAAACCAAACCAGTTCTATTCTTGTGATGCGTACTGGTGAAGAAGATGGGGGCGTTATCGGTTTACAGCCAGCGGGGATACCTGACGAATACCAACCAGGCCTATCTGTTAGATTTATGGGTATTAGTGAAAAGGCGATTATGTCTTACCTTGTTACTGCATATTACTCCGCAGCCGTGCTAGTACCTGACGCACTTGGTATCCTTGAAGATGTTGAAATTGGGCGCTAGGAGGGATTCAGATTGGGATTAATCTATCGGCGATCGAGGTCGATCGCGCCGACTTTTCGGGGCGCGATCGATCGGTACGCCTCTAATCGCTAATATTGAAGACTTGACAAGTCTCTGGCTGTCTGCAAAAACCGCTGCACCGCTTGGGTGGGAGCGTTGCGCCAAATTAGGGCGATCGCCACGATGCAGGTTGATTCTGGCAAAGATTTGTAAACAACCCCACTGCGCTGGAAGTTTTGCATTGATGCGGGGACGATCGCCACCCCCATCTCGGCGGCTACCAAGCTGATAATTGTCTGCATTTGAATCGCTTCTTGACCGGCGATCGGGCTAAAACCGGCTTGCTGACACAGACTGACGATCGGATCGTACAATCCTGGAGCTAGGGAACGGGGAAATAGTATGAAAGGTTCGGCAGAAAGTTCGTGCAATTCTACAACAGCGCGATCGGCTAAATAATGCGTTTCTGGCAGCGCCACGATCAAAGGTTCTCGAAAAACGATTTCGGAATTTATGCCATCTTCCTCGATCGGAGGGCGCACGAAGCCGATATCAATGCGCCCTTCCCGCAGTCGCTGCAATTGTTCGTTAGTTGTAAGTTCGTGCAGTTCGAGCTTGACGGCGGGACACCGAGTGCGAAACGCCTGCAAGATGGCTGGAACTACATTGTGCGCGGCGGAGCTCACAAAGCCTACAGTGAGTTGGCCGAGTTCGCCCCGACTTGTCTGCTGCGCGAGTTGAATTGCTCGATCGACTTGCTGCAGAATTTTTTGCGACTCCTCAAAAAAAACCTGTCCCGCATCCGTGAGCACAACCGTCCGTTTGGTGCGGTGAAACAGTTGAAAGCCTAACTGGGCTTCTAACTGCTGGATTTGTTGACTTAGCGGAGGTTGGGCCATATGCAGGCGATCGGCTGCACGAGTGAAATTCAACTCTTCTGCAACCGCAATGAAATAACGCAAATGTCGCAGTTCCATAACTTCCAATGATTAATATTTTAAAAGTATAAGTTACTCCTTCAATAGATATTGGACATTTATCGTGCGGTTTAATACAGTGATTAATAGGCGAAATCGAGAATTAAAAAATGGCTGACTTAGATATCAAAATTAGAGAAGCAGAGTTTGCAGATTTAGGATTAATTCTGACTTTTCTTGCACAAAAATCAGAATTCGATGGAGTCCCGCATCTTTTAGAAGCAACAGCCGACAAATTGAAGCAAACACTATTTTGCGATTCTCCCGTCGTGCGGGTTTTGTTCGCGGAAGTTGCCGAAAAAGCCGCAGGATTTGCCATGTTTTATGTTTCCTATTCAAGTTTGTTAGCGCAGCCGTGCCTTTGGCTTGATGATTTATTTGTGCAAGCTCCTATGCGCGGTATGGGAGTGGGGACAGCGCTGTTAAAGTATTTGGCACAAATTGCACAGGCCACAAATTGCGGGCGTATGGAATGGACTGTTAATACTGGGAATGCACCGGGAATTTCTTTTTATGAAAGGCAGGGAGCGCGGATTTTGGAGAATATTAGGGTTTGCCGTATTGATGAGGATGGAATTGGTCTGCTTGCTGGCAAATAATTTAATAACGAACCGCGAAGACGCGAAGAACGCGAAGAGATGAGAAAAGAAGAGAAAAGAAGAGAAGAGATGTTACAATATTTTTGGAATTCTGCCCTTTATGAGAAAAATCATGCTTTTGTTTGGCGGTGAATCTCTTGTGGACTTACTCGATCCGCAGGATGGTGAAAAAATTCTGGATTTGGGCTGCGGTACGGGAGAGTTAACTGAAAACATTGCTCAAACAAGTGGTGCTTGTGTGCGAGGTATTGATTCATGTTGTTCGATGATTTCCACGGCACAAGTTAAGTATCCTGACATTAACTTCTCTGTCGCAGATGCGAGGAGTTTTCAAGTAGAAAAGCCGTTAGATGCTGTGTTTTCTCATCAGGTTTTGCACTGGATTAAAGAGCCGGATGCTGTGATTAATTGTGTGGAACAAGCGCTGAAGCCGGGAGGGCGTTTTGTGGCTGAGTTTAACTGGGAGGGGCACGTGGGGGCGATCGTTGGCCCACATTTGAGTGTTGTTTTGTCAGAAATTAGCGGCCAGGAGCCTGAAGCGCATAATCCTTGGTATTGTCCGAGTATTGACGAGTATGCTGGGCTTCTGCAACAGCACGGATTTGATGTGCGTGAGGCGGTTTTGGTCGAACCCCCGACTCCCCCCCTACAAGGTGGCAGGTGGGGTCTGGGAAGTTTGATTCAGGGGTTGGCTGGCGAGTTTTGGTGGGAGTTGTCTGAGGATGTGCGATCGCACGTAATTCGTACAGTTGAAGAACATTTGCGATCGACACAGTATCGCGATGGTAATTGGATGGCAGATTATCGCCGACTGCGCTTTGTTGCTGTCAAGAATTCCTCGCGGTAAATCATACTCTCAATTGTATTTTTGGGCGGACCACAAGGCCCACCCACCAGAATTAAATCAAACTTAATTGTAAAATTTTGTTGGGTTTTTCCCGGTTTATTCTACTTACTTGATGCTGTAACTCCAAACGGTATTTGCTAACAGCATAGCGACAGTCATCGGCCCGATTCCTCCCGGCACCGGCGTGATAAATCCGGCTACTGTTTTAACAGCATCAAAGTCCACATCTCCAGCCAAACGGCTAGTACCGTCTGGATTGACGACGCGGTTAATACCAACATCAATTACTACTGCTCCCGGTTTAACCATATTAGCTGCAATCATTTCGGTGCGGCCGACGGCAGCAATTAAAATATCGGCTTTGCTGGTAATTGATTCTAGGTTTTGCGATCGCGAATGAGCTACAGTAACAGTGCAATCGGCTTCTAACAGCATCAGCGCCATCGGTTTACCCACCAAAATACTGCGTCCCAAAACAACAGCATTTTTTCCTTTCAAATCAATCTGGTATTCTTGCAACAGTCGCATCACTCCTGCGGGAGTACAACTGCGTAAACCTTGCTCGCCCCGCACCAAGCGGCCTAAATTTACAGGATGAAGTCCGTCAGCATCTTTGTCGGGGGCAATTTGGTACAGCAGCGAAATTGCATCTAGGTTTTCTGGTAGCGGAAGTTGTACTAAAATGCCGTCTACTCGATCGTCCTCGTTGAGCGCATGAATTGCAAGTTCGAGTTCCGCTTGAGTCGCGTTTGCTGGATAATGCTGGCCAAAGGAAGCTATGCCAACTTTAGCGCAGGCTCGCTCTTTGTTGCGGACGTAAGCCGCGCTGGCTGGGTTGTCTCCCACCATTAGCACCGCAAGTCCCGGAGGACGCCCAATCTGGGGCTGTAGGGCGCGGACTCGATCGCTCAGCTCGCTTTGAATCTTTGTTGCTAAAGCTTTGCCATCTAGTATTTGAGCAGTTTTGGCATCCATTGTAGACTAAGGGTTAGGGGCTGACGAGTTTAAATTTTAGCTTAACTGCCGTCAAGGACTACACTAGAGAAATTTCTAACTTGCGATCGATTCTAAGGATTCTGTTAGAGTAAGTCGTATCACAATCTCAAATCTCTAATCATTTGACAAATGACTACTATAATTCAGCAAGTTTGGATTCAAAGATACTCCATAGGTTCTTTATTGCTAATACTGACTAGCGGTTTGCTCAGTTGTGGCAATGTGCCCATGTCTCAACTCCATCTCGGTTTGAATGTTGCTAGCATTGGCGACATTCAACAAAAGCGGCAAGTTGATGGTGAAGTTTATCTCCGAGGAAAGGTGGAAAATCGCGCTCCGTTTGTGGGGAATGCGGCTTATCAAATTCAAGACGGTACTGGTAAGATTTGGATTTTAACTAAGCAAGCTTTGCCTAAGCTTGGCGATGAAGTGTTGCTCAAGGGAGAAGTCCGCTTTAAGAGTATCACCGTGAAGGAATTGGCAGGCAAGGATTTAGGTGAAGTTTATATTGAGGAAATGGAACAATTAAATCGCACTCCAGCGGCTGATAAAGCAAAATAACTACACGCTAATTTTTTTTCAATAATTAAGTACCTGTATTTGATGACAATCCAAGGTTTGTAGTTGCGCTTGGGCGCTTTGGCTTTGGTTATTTGTGCTGAAACGCGATCGAGTTTATGAGCTTTTTCCTTTATTTTACAGTTTAGGATGAAACAAAGTTTCGACCGGGGCGAGTTTAGAAGCTTCTTCGTTTTTATTATTATAGATTTGGGTGAACCTCTCTCTAGTCAAACTTCTTCCCTTGACTAATGAGTGATGCTGTGCGCGAGTTCTTAAGCTCGCAAAACATGACTTCTTCCCTCTTCCCTCTTCCCTCTTCCCTCTTCCCTCTTCCTTCTTCCTTCTTCCTTATGACTCAAATTCACGTGGCGATCGCCATTTTACACAAAAACGGCAAATTTCTCTGCCAGTTGCGGGACGATGTTCCTCATATCAGGTATCCCGGACATTGGGCTTTGTTTGGCGGACACTTGGAACCGGGAGAAACTGCCCAAGTGGCTCTGCTGCGGGAATTAGTAGAGGAAATTGGCTATGCTCCTGCAACTGTTTCTTTTTTCTGTCGCGATGTCGAAGGAGATATTGTGCGCCACGTATTTCACTCACAACTTACTGCGGATGTCAACGATTTAGTTTTGCAAGAGGGTTGGGATATGCAGTTGTTGACAGTGGACGATATTCGGGCTGGTAAATGCTATTCTGAAAAGTCTGGAGATGTGCGACCTTTCGGCATTCCTCACCAGCGGATTTTATTGAATTTTATTGAGTCGATTTGAGACTCTACTTATAAGTTGTCCCTGATTTTTGAAATTCTTGTGGGGTGGGCTTCTAGCCCGCCCCAAAGGTAAAAACTAAATGCACAATAGCTTAGTCGTAAGGGGCGCAGTACGCACCCTAGATTTCAGGTTTTTTAACAGCTAAGAACGAGCCGCAATCATTCCCGTCTGCCGTGCGTAGGCAAATAGCCCTCCGGCATCAATTACCGGCCCGACATCTCCTAAAGGCTTGAGGGAGTAAGTCAGGTTTTGAGTGTGGTTGATAATTCGATCGCCCTCAAAGTCGATCGTCACTTCTTGCCCTGTTACAAATGAGTCGCAAAGTCGATCGACCGATTCGATCGGATACAATTCGCCAGTCGCCGAGCAATTGCGAAAGAAAATCCGCGCGTAAGACAAGGCTACCACCGCTGTGACGCCCGCAGCCCCCAGAGCGATCGGAGCGTGCTCCCGCGAAGAACCGCAACCAAAATTTTCGCCCGCAATGATAATCGGATACCGGGTTTTGGTTTCGCCGGCTTCCATAAACTTGCCGTAGCGATCGGGCAACCCAATCATCGCATAACTGCCTAGTTTCTCATACTCGTCCGGCTTCGACGGCACCAAGGTCAGGTATTCGGCTGGGATAATTTGATCTGTGTCGATGTTGTCATCTACAACAAAAATTTGACCGCTAATTACTTTACCCATAGTTTATTTCCTGTTGTCTCGCTCAATTCTGTGGCGATCGTGTTAAGTGGGATCGGTATGCAAGATTTGCATCTGTTAATTTTAACCTGGTACTGTCAGTGATAACGTGTATACATAAAAATTCGATCCGAGACTTTGGATTAAAAATTAACAGATTGCGAAGCGTCAATATAGTGTTATGGCGAATCAAATAGATGACATTGCTCGGCAAGCTCGCGAGGGCTCCGTTGCATCGATTATTCAAATCCTTAACGACCAACTGGCACACGTAGGTGTCAGAGCTAGAGCCGTGTTTGCTTCTGGGATACTGCAACTGCTGTGCGAAGCTGCAACACCCCAACTGCTCGAACAGTCTAGTTTGGTCGATCGCATCCGAGAAATTTTGGAGAATCTCTCGCCCCGCAATATTCGCCGAGTCAACATCAACAGCCGGCTGGTGCGAGAACACCAACTGCTGTGGCTCGAAGAAATTAGCCGCGATCCAGAAAATCAATTGCTGTGGTCTCAAGAAATTAAACTCAGAAAGCCGAACTTGTTCAAGCGTTTGGCCGCCGCCCATCACGAACGCCAAGCTGAAGAGCGGGCTTTGCCGAGAATCGCTGCTCCTCGATCGATGCAGCAACCGCGGCAATTTAAGCGCGGTATCGTCGGCGGCGTCAGCTTGAGCGTGTTGTTGCTGGTTGCGGTGGCCGCCATCTACAAAGGACTCAATTCCCCAGTGCCAAACAGCACAGCCGCCACCACCCAAGCAGTTGCCAGTCCCAGTTCCTCAGAAGCAACACCTGCTGTCAAAACTTCTAAGGAAAATCCTAATTCTGCTGTTGACCCTTTTTCCCAAGCAGTGCGGGTGGCAGAGCAAGCAGCCACCCAGGGCAAAACCGCTCAATCTCGCGAAAATTGGTTAGTAGTGGCTGCTAAGTGGCAGCAAGCTTCGGATTTGATGGCCGCCGTATCCCCAAATCATCCCCGCTATGCAACGGCTGTTAACCGGACGGTACTTTATCGCCAAAATAGCGATCGAGCCCAACAGGAAGCACAAAATAAGTAAGCAGGGAAGTCCCATAAATTTAACAATAGAACTAGCTCAGCGCTTCTAGAACTTGCGATCGATGAGTAGTCGAGCAAAAACTTCGTAACTCTCAGATCGATCCTGAGGGAGGATTTTTTAATTTTTCATTTTTGCGATCGGCGTCACTCGATCGCATGATTTATATCACAATAAAATTTTATCAGGATCACAAACTTAAATAAGAAACATCAGAGAGTTAGGAGAGAGGTGTCACGAAGCGGTCTCAAGAAAAGCTTCATAACTCAGAACAGTCAAAATTAGTGGAAATGGAATTTATCCTCATCTGCTCAAGGGTGCTAAAGTTCATCCCGCACAGATCCAAGGGCTAGAAACTGTAACTAGATTGTTAGACAAAGCTGCCCATATGCGCCCGATCGTGGGTAGCTTTTGTCTTCTGTTAGGTTTTCCATACTTGCTGCGGTGTCTGATATTGGTCACAATAAGACAGTGCAAGCAAGAAATATATGCCGTGCTCCAAATAAAGGAATGCCATGCTACTCGGATTTAAAACCGAATTAAAACTCAATGCCCGACAGCGAATACTGCTAGCCAAACATTGCGGGGTAGCGCGTCACGCTTGGAATTGGGGACTGTGGTTGACTAAAAACATTCTCGACCACAATCAAGCAAACCCCAAGGAAAAACTCAAATTTCCCACAGCTATTGACCTGCACAAACTGTTAGTAGCTATGGTTAAATCAGAGAATGCTTGGTATTACGAGTGCAGCAAATCTACACCGCAGAGCGCATTAATAGCATTGCGAGAAGCATGGAAGCGGTGTTTTAAAAAGACTGCTGGGGTACCGAAGTTTAAGAGAAAAGGACGGCGAGATTCTTTCACGTTGGAAGGGACAGTTAAAATAAGCGGGAGTAACAAAATCCAAGTTCCTGTAATTGGCGTCCTCAAGACTTATGAAAGGCTACCACAAGTATCAACCAAGTCTTGCGCGATATCCCGTATTGCCGACAGGTGGTTTATCAGTTTCAGATTTGATGTAGAACAGGAAGAGTCATGCCAAACAGATATTGTAGGAGTTGACCTCGGTATTAAAGCATTGGCTACTCTATCGACAGGTGAAGTAGTTATCGGTGCTAAATCCTACAAAAAATATGCAGCAAAACTCTCAAGGATGCAATGGTTGAGTCGTCATAAAGTCATCGGTTCGAGCAATGGTCAAAAAGCACAAGTCAAGATAGCTAGACTGCATAGAAAGATAGCTAACATCCGTAAAGATACGTTGCACAAACTAACGACATTACTTGCCAAAAACCACGGTGTAATAGTTATAGAGGATTTGAATGTATCCGGGATGATGGCTAATCATAAACTAGCTGCATCGGTTGCTGATATGGGTTTCTTTGAGTTCCGCCGCCAGTTAACCTAGAGCGTGCAAGTTGTACGGTTCAAAGTTGGTAATAGTTGACCGTTGGTTCCCAAGCTCAAAAACCTGTTCTAATTGTGGAACCAAAAAAGACACACTTTTTCTTTCGGAACGGGTGTTTGAGTGCAGCCATTGCGGCAAAGTCATTGACCGTGACTTGAACGCAGCAATTAATTTGTCAAAAACCGTCAGTTAGGCGGAGTTAGCCTGCGGACTGGACCAGTGCCGACACTACCAGGATGAAACAGGAAGTAAGCTTTAAAGTCCAGCTTTGTATAAAGTTGGGTAGCTTTGGGTAAGTCTTATGTAGCGGTAGAAAACAGCAAAATAGAACTCGGTCGGATCTGAGTAAGTCTTTTACAGATTTAGTTACCCGCCGACGGGCTGCGCCAACGCAGAAAGCAGGCTCATAACAGTCCAACCGACTGTTATATATAGGTTCTATATATGCAGCACGAATCTGCTTAAACATCATTAAAAAAAAGAAAGACTTCGTTGCCATGATCGATTACCAGGGAAATCAAGACTTTACTCCGATCGACCAATCGCCTTCAGAGTCTCGCACTTTGCATCTACCACAAATGGCAGAACCAGTATCAGTCCAAAAATTTCTGGATCGTCTTATGCAGTACCAGGTCGATCCTGCCCTTGTCGGGCGGCAAATTTACCAAATTCTCGCGACCAAAATCGATCGAGAAATCCTGCTGCTACAAATAGCAAAAACTTTGGGGGTTGCTTGTGGGGTAGATTTCTGTTTGGTTGCTGCTGTAGCTGACCAGAAAGTAGTAATTCCGAATGCTTGCTGGCTTCAGAAGAGCGATCTGCCAAACGCTGCGGATGCAAGTAAGATACCCGAAGACTCCCAAAGCACAAAATTAGAATCGCCTAGCATATCGCTCGAACATCCTGTTTTCGCAAACCTGCTAGCAGACGGCGAGATAGTAGGGATCTCCGACTATCTTGATACTCCTTTGACAGCTTCATCGCCCAATTCCCCTGTGACACCGCTGCCTTGTCGGGCAATTTTGGCAGCGCCTGCGCGATTTGGAGGGGCTGTAAATGGGACGATCGTTCTTGGTAAGTTGCAACCTCACGAGTGGTCAGCAACGGATCGCCAGCGCTTAGAAGCAGCATCAGAGGCGATCGGTATCGCGATTGCTCACCTTCAAAAAACTCAAGAAATTGCCAGTTTAAACGAACAGTTACAGCAACAAGCTAAATACAAAAATCTACTCAGGTCAGTTGCTATTGCGATCGACACCTGTTCAGAAGTCGATCGAATTTTGCAGCAAGTTATTGAAAATACCGTCAATACCTTGCAAGTAGATAGAGGTCAAATACTGCTGTTCAAAGATACAGACTCCCCCGCAACAAAAGCCTCCGTCAATCAAACTCCCAAAGCCAAAATAGTATTAATTGGTGAATCTGCACCGACCAAAAATGAAAGTAAACCAGCAATAGAACCAAAAGATTCTGGGAAACAAAGCTCGAAAGCCAAATCCAAAACCCAGGCAAAAAGTGCTAATTCCAAATCCAAAAGTTCTAACTCCAAACAAAATAACTCTCCCACTTTTTGGCTGTCGGAATCTAATTTGTGCGATCGAGCATTCCAGAGCGCACCCCAACCTCTCGCCCTTGCTGACGCCAGCGAATTAATCGACAAGGAACAAGAGGGAGCCGCAGAAATCTTGAAACTCCAAGGTATTCGGGGGTTGCTGGTAATTCCCATCATGCACGCAAGCAGACAGGAAATTGTCTTAGGGTTCTTGGTTTTGCAGCACTCCGAGCCGCGCCCTTGGAACCCTGAAGAATTAGAAATTCTGGAATCAGTCTGCGCTCAAGCGAGCAGGGCGATTATTCAAACTCAGATATTCAAGGAAGTGCAAACCCAAGTCCAAAAAAGAGATGCTGAGTTGGAAGAAAGTATCAACGTGCAGGAGAAACTGCACGAACAATCTGCCAATCAACTAGAGCAACTACGCAAATTGAAGCTGATTAAAGACGAGTTTATCGACAATGTTAGTCACGAGTTGCGTACCCCTTTAACAATCATGAATCTGGCAATTCTGATGCTCAAACAGGCCGAACAGCCATCAGCAAGTCGGGCTAATTATCTCGACATTCTAGAGCAGCATTGTGCTAAGGAAGCCGCCCTGGTTCAGGATTTGCTAACCTTCAAGCAATTTGAGCGTCAGCCACTTCCTCTTTATCCAGTCAACATCGATCTCAACCTTTTAATTAAAGATTTAGTTGTGGATTTTGAGAAAAAGTGGGCGGATAAGGGATTGACTCTGAAGGTGGATGTGCCGAAGTTTACCCCTTCCTTGGAAAGCGACCCGGACAGTCTTAAGCGGGTGCTACTGGAACTGCTGACGAATGCTGGAAAATACTCGGCTTCTGAAACAACGGTAGTTTTTCAGGCGTCTGAGGTAGCCGGCGATATTGTCCTAAGTGTGTCTAATTTCGGGCGTGGCATTCCTGATGCTGATTTGCCCCACATCTTTGAAAAATTCCGTCGCGGTACTGGCATTACCAACAAAGCGATCGCCGGTACGGGTTTGGGTCTAGCCCTGGTAAAGTCTTTAGTGCAGCACTTGAATGGTACTATTGATGTGTCTAGTTGTCCGGCAGAAAGTTCTGAATCTGACGAGTTGTGCCGCACATCTTTTACTGTGACTTTGCCAAAAATTCCAGCGGAACTATTGAATCTATAATAGTTGGGTTGAGAAGCAGTCCTGAATTGCCAGCAGGTTTGTAGTGCGGACTTCAGTCCGCATAATGCTACAAACAGGTTTGTAGTGCGGACTTCAGTCCGCATAATGCTACAAACAGGTTTGTAGTGCGGACTTCAGTCCGCATAATGCTACAAACTTTTATTGTTATGGTAATTAGTCGGACATCATATTAGTAGTTGTGCTGGCAGAAACTGATAAAATTATAGTTGTAATAATTATCATTTTTTGATTGGATACTTCGTAAAAAATTAAGATATTTTAAATCCAATAGATTTGCAAAAAGGTAATATAAAATAGGTTGAAATTAGTGTATTTACGCGATGATAAAGGGGTAAATTAGGGGTGTTTTGAGGGCGAAGTCTGATAAGTTGAACAGCAAATTTAAAGTAATTAGTTGGTGGGAACCCACCAACAAAATCAGTTCGGCTCGATCGCTCAACATTTGATAAATTTATGACCAACATGAAAAACATCTGCCAAAAACTTGCCGTCGCAGCAGCCAGCGGTGCGATCGGTTTTGCAGCCCTTGAAGCGCTCCCTGCCAAAGCAGCTTCGTTCGCACTGGGAAATTCCACTACCCCACTATTGATTGAATTTTCTGGTAATGTAACGCTCGATGCGGTAAATCAAGCGTCCATGGGACTTGACGCGCTTGATTCATTCCAAGCCAAATTCTGCTAAAGAGGGCAGGCACGGGGGCACTGCCCCTACAACTGTCAACTGTTGAAGGTGTTTGGCTGCAAGTAAATTCCGTTATTTGTCGGGTATTTCTATCTGAGCCGATCGCTTGCTGCAATTTCCAGTTAAAATCGTTGCGGTGCACTTCAATAGATCGCGACGAATATTATGCTCACAAAAGCAGCACCTAAACTCCTGCGTTGGCAACGTTCTAAATATTCGCCGCTGGCACGACAAATAGACGTTTTTGCTGCGACGGCAAAGTTTATGTTTTTTTTGTGGTGGGATGGACTGCTGCAAGATAACTCTGCTCATACTAGAAGAATTCGCGCCCATTGGTTGGTCAATACTTTGCTGGATTTGGGCCCGACTTTTATTAAAATCGGGCAGTCTCTCTCGACTCGCGCCGATTTGCTGCCGCTGGAGTACGTGAAGGAGTTGGAACAGTTGCAGGATCGGGTTCCTGAGTTTAGTTCCGAAGAGGCGATCGCCCTTGTAGAATCTGAGTTAGGCAAAGATATTTACGCTTTGTACCGCGATTTTGACCCGTTGCCCATTGCCGCTGCGAGTCTGGGACAGGTGCACAAGGCGAGGCTGCACACCGGGGAAGATGTGATTGTGAAGGTGCAGCGCCCGGGTTTGGAAAGGTTATTCGATTTGGATGTGAAGGCGGTGCGCCAAGTAATGCGTTTGTGCGATCGCTATTTGCCTGGGACGCGCAAGTACGACCTAGAATCTCTTTATCACGAGTTTTTTAAGATTTTATATCAAGAGATTGACTACGTGCAAGAAGGTAAAAATTCCGATCGCTTCAGCCATAATTTTCAAGAATATCCTCAGATTATTGTCCCGAAAGTCTACTGGCAGTACACGACTAAAAAAGTGCTGACTTTAGAATACGCGCCAGGGATTAAGGTGGACGACAGGATCAGTTTAGAGGCGATTGGAGTAGATATTACAAAGCTGAATCAACTTGGAATTTCCTGTTACTTGAAGCAGTTGTTAATTGACGGTTTTTTCCAAGCTGACCCGCATCCGGGAAATTTGGCGGTGACAGAAGATGGTAGCTTAATATTTTACGATTTTGGGATGATGGCAGAGGTGAAGTCTCTGGCTAAAGACGAAATGGTCAAGACTTTTTTTGCTGTGCTGAGAAAGGATACCGATCGGGTACTCGATACTTTAATTGCGATCGGCTTAGTGGAGCAGATGCCGGATATGATGCCGGTACGCAGGCTGATTGCTTTTCTGCTGGATAAGTTTATTGATAAGCCGATCGACTTTCAAGCATTCAATGAAATCAAGAACGAACTGTACATCATGTTCGAGCAACAACCGTTTCGCTTGCCAGCAGAAATGATGTTTATTGTCAAGTCGTTGACGACTCTCGACGGGATTGCCAGAACTCTCGACCCTCACTACAATTTCTTAGTATGCGCTCAGCCTTTTGTCAAGAGTATTGCGGTGAGTAAAGGCCGGAAAAATGCGATCGGAGAATTGGCAAGACAAGCGCGAAATTTTATCACATACAAGTTGCAGCAACCTAGTAAAGCCGAAGTTTTTCTGAAGCGTTTGGAGAGTCGGATCGAAGATGGGGAATTGCAAATTCGAGTCCGCAATATCGAGAGCGATCGCGCCCTGAAACGCATTAACCTAGCGCTAAAAACTCTGATTTTTGCCTGTATGGCGGGTTTTGGGGCGCTGACGGGTGCAGTGCTGCTGGTGGGCGGATATCAAACGGGGGCGATCGTAGCTTTTGGTGTGTCGGGAGGCGTTGGGTTGTTGGTGCTGCGTGCTTTGCTAGACTTGCTGGTGAGGGAAAAGGTCGATCGAATGGTAGAAAAATAAATATAGCGGTTCTCACAAAGATCGGGTACGTTGTTGGGCTTCAGCCCTCTTAGCCTAAGTGGTTATATAAGCTGTCAGTCATACCTCATCTTTTTGGATTGAGAAAAGCCGTACTTGGTAATTGCGTTCATCGAGCTACGAGCGATAGACTTAGCTATAATTATAGGCAATCAGTTATACTAAATTAGTAACTAACTTGCGATCGGATATGACTGCGGTAACTATCCTGCCTGTAATTAATACCAACGGTGAGAAATCCTATCGCGCTATTGCGGGCGATCGGCAATCTATCGGTCAAACTGCGGGTCAAGCTTTAGATGCTTTGACTGCTTTGTTAGGCGAAACAAACTTCAGCGCATTAATAGTCATTCAAAGGTTTAATCCTGACGAATTATTTACTATCCAACAACAAACAAGATTATCAGAGTTAATGAACTTGTGGCGTACAGCGCGCGATCGAGGACAAAATCTTTCTCCCCAACAACAAGCGGAATTAGAAAGTCTAGTCGAAGCTGAACTTAAAGCTGCTACTATTCGGACAGAAGTTCTCGTACAACAATCGATCTGATGAATCCTAACTACAATTTAGTAGCAGATCGCGCTGCTCATCGTTGCGAATATTGCCGCGCACCTGAAATCGTATTTAACTTTCCTTTCGAGATTGAACATATTGTTCCACTTTATCGAGGCGGTAATAATGAGATTTCAAACTTAGCATTAGCTTGTCGCTCTTGCAATCTGCGGAAAGGAACTAATACAAGCGGAATTGATTCTACATCTAATACAGAAGTTTCCCTGTTTCACCCAAGAGAAAATACGTGGGAAGAGAATTTTCAAGTGCAATCTGAGTCAGGTGCGATCGCAGGAATGACACCAGTAGGTAGAGTAACAGTTACAGCTTTGGGAATGAATTCTCAATCACAGTTAATAGCGCGACAACTATGGATTCGTTTAGGTTTATTTCCGTAACTTTGCGGAGCGCGGGTAATCAAACTGCCAATATCAGTTAAAGTTGGCATAGGTAAATCTGTGGTTAAAAATTAGAATTTGAGTATAGCATAAATTTATTAATTTTTGAGCTATAATCAAATCAACCTGCCCTAAGTGTTCCAGAAGATAAGAAGCAGGAGTATTTGGTATGTCAACTACTGTTCGAGAAGTTTACGATCGCGTTCTGTCTACCCTTTCACCAAAGGATAGACTGCGCTTGGCAACTCTTATTCTCAACGATTTGGTGCAGCAAAATCTGTCAGTAGTCGATGAAAGCGAGACTTGGACTGAAGAAGATAAACTCGATATAACGGCGTTTTCTTTGCAGTACGCGGCTACCATTTTTTCTGAAAATGAGGAGATTTAATAGTGTCTTTTAATCCTGGTGATGTGGTGACAGTAGATTTTCCTGGTGTCACTGGCATTAAACGTCGTCCGGCTGTAATTCTATCATCTGTCACCTATAACACAACCCGCCGCGATGTAATAGCTGGACTCCTGACTACACAGACAACTGCTTTAGGCGTAACTGATTATATACTCCAAGATTGGGCAACAGCAGGTTTACGAGTCGCTTCGGTTTTTCGCAGTTTTATTGTCACTCTACCGCCATCTTCCAACTTAGTTCTAATCGGTCATCTTTCGGAACGTGACTGGAAGGAAGTTCGTGCTTGTTTGAAAGTCGCTCTTGCAGATTGGGAATGACATAGTTGTTACTGTTTGAATAAGAAACGTTCCATAACATCCTCTTTAGAGCAGATTATAATTGAATTTTGCCGACTTAATTTATGAAATATTATGACTTATATCATTTCCGTTTACATCGGAATGGTATCATTTGAGATTTGAAACACAGATGTCATTGCGAGCTCTTAGCGAAGCAATCGCAATGGCTATGATATCATTCCGATGCTACCGGAAGTGATATTACACACTGACCAAAGAAACCGGGTTTTTACCGAATCTGCTGGCTACAACCAAATATTTCGTAAAAAACCCGGTTTCTGAACCCCAAACAGTTTATGTTGGCTAATTGCTACGATCCGAATTTCGCGAGTTTGTTTTTTGAATAGTAAAAACCCCCCGTAGCAGGTATTGAAATGACCAAAAGCCAATAACTTCGTAGAAAAAGGTTCTCACAAAAAGACTTGACAAGGGGCTGAAATCGCTATAGATTACAGCTTATAGCTCTCGATGCGAGAGAAGAAACATACCCATAATGATGCCTCACCAACATCCTCATCAAAACATACCCAGGGAGGTGGCCTTTAGGTGCTTGTTTATTATAGGTTAGGTCATTTGGACTCAACCAATAGCCTCCTTTTCGCCAACCCACACGATCGCCCAGCTTGCATTCAAGGTCATAATAAACTTTACGACCTTCCAGACTGAATCCCAGACTAACTCCTCGCTTGCATTCAGTGTCATAATCAACTTTACCGCCTACTTCCAACCAGATTTTTTTCTGGACGCTAAAGCCAAAGTGACCCTGACTGTATTTTACCCACAATTGGTCGATCGTCCGCAAATCATCGCAAGGAAAATTCTTGATCGATTCCCAATCGAACCAACCGTGCTTCTTCCCTATAGCAGCTTGCAACATCACCTTTTTTGTTTCCTCATCCGCCTCTTTCCATTTCCCCGCCGCCAATAAATCCCGCAGATGAGTATAGTCAACACCCATCGCTGATTTAAGCTGCACCGAAACACCCGCAACTGTTTTCGGAATCGGTTCCCGGAGATAACTCAACCAATCTTTCATCGACTGCGGCCGCTTTTGCGGTTCGGATGCCATCCCTTTTTCTATTGCTAAACTCACCCAATCTTTCACCCCAAAATTTTTCGCAGGTGGCAATGCTTCATTTCTAAAATGCCGATTGAGGGAAGCTGTTGGCGCTTTTCCCGTTACTGCATAATATAAAGATGCAGCTAAAGTATAAATATCAACCGTTGGTTTACCACTACCTTCCATATGCTGTTCCCAAGGAGCAAAAGCAGGGTTATGAGGATGTTTGCTACTAATAACAGTTGGCATTAATTCATTTGCCAGCCCAAAATCAATTAATACTGCTTGGCCGTTAGGACGCAACATAATATTACCAGGATGGGCATCTCGATGCACGATTCCTGCTTGGTGAACGTCGCTTAATGCTTCTCCAATTTGGCGGATAATTGCCACTGCTTCTGTATCCGGGAGTCTTCTTCGCTGCTGTACTGTATCCCATAAACTTTGCCCGACAATTAAATCCATTACCAAACAGTGAAGGCCTGCTTCCTCAAACAAATCGCTAATGCGGACAATTCCAGGATGCGCGTTTTGGCAAAATTTGGCTAAGATTTGCCCTTCGCGGATAAATCGGCGGACAAAGTTGGCGTATTCCGGGTCATTTTGCAAACTCAGATTCGGCGTTTTGAGGACAACTTGATAGTTAAGTTGCAAGTGTGTGGCTTTGTAAGTCATGCCAAATCCTCCCATTCCGAGGATGGTGTCAATGCGGAAAGGGCGAGTTTTGAGGATTTGTCCGGGCGTCCACAGCATGGCAGGTTGCTTATATTCTTTCTAATTGCTAATTATCATAAACTGTCTCGCCTTTAAAAAGCAATGAAGAGGAAGCAATAACAGGATTTACCGACTCCGACAAAGAAACCGGGTTTTTACCGAATTTGTCGATTTTCATCCTGGATTTTCGACAAAAACCCGGTTTCTGGCCGCCCGCAAACCAAAGAAACCGGGTTTTTACCGAATTTGCGAGTTTCAACGCGTCTTCTCAGCCAAAACCCGGTTTCTGGGCTCATGCGTAAAGCTTTTAAGTTAAATTACAAAGTTTCTACATACTCGCACAGAATTATCTCGATCGATTTTGTAGCTATCCCTCCTTAGCTATTTTTACTTGATTTGATAAATGTAAGCATCATCAATGTACCTATGATTGATGCTTTGATTCGTTATCCGTCTTCCTGAGAAACTTGATTTGAAACGTTGTTGTAACTCACGCAATCCCTGAATTAATTTATCTTTGACGCTGACTGCGACAAGAGCTGTCCAATCAATTTTTAATTCAGGTTCTACCTCACGAAAGACTGATAGTATTTCGTCATAAGTTTTAAGTGGGCCTTTCTTATCATACGAAGGTGATGTGAGTATCAATCGCCAGCTTTCCGGTTCTGGTGCGTAGATCCAGAGCGCAGAATCAACTGATACACCTGCTGCATTAAGAGCGTCTATTAGTCTTTGACCTTCTTCTATTTCTTGACTTACCAATGTTGCTGTACCCATTGTAAAATTCCGTGATTGGGGTCGGTAATTGCTGAGTAAATATCCAGGGCTTTTTGTTTGTCGTGTTTTTCATAGCGGCTTTCTTCTGACCAGTCTTTGACTAATGCCCATCGATTTGCAAAACTTCTATCTTTTAGCAGAGTTTTTAATTCTGCATCAAGTTTAGCAACTTTAACAAGTTTTTCTAAATCGTGGGTGTAACTGTCGAAAACAGTTTTTTTGTCAGGAAAGTCGAATTTCCTGGTTTGTTTGGCAATGCAAGCTTTTAAAGCGCATTCTATGACATAACCGCTGAGATAATAAGCACCAGAGTATTGACGATTTTGGAGCAGCACTTCTACTTCTTTAAGTCGAGTGAGTGCGATGTTTTGTAAATCTCGCCTATTCAAAAATTTAGCTTACCTCCATGAAATCAGCAAGAAGACCGGGCGGTTGAAACCGCGTCTGGATTTACAATTATCCAATACGAGAGGAAGTTCAACCCACCAAATGCAAAAATGATACCTAGCGTGTGGGTTGGGCTTGTTGCCTTTACCAGTTGCTAGATATCATTTTGATATCACAGTTAAATTTTCAATACCCCCAGGGGAATTCGAATCCCCGTCGCATCCGTGAAAGGGATGTGTCCTAGGCCTCTAGACGATGGGGGCGCGTTTTGCGTTGCGTTTGCTTGTGTTCCGCACCTTTATTACCTTAACTAATCTTTCTGAATTTGTCAACTACTTTGCGAAAGTTTTTTTTCTAGTCGTCCGAAAGTTGCTCGCAGTAGGCTTTGAGGATGGCGGCGCAATTGCCGATCGCCCCCAAGTGAGCAATTTCAAACCCGTGCGTATTCTGCGTGGGGAAACTCAAACAAGCGGCGCGGGCCACATGACCGAATTTCATGGCGATCGAAGCATCGCTACCAAAACCGCTAATCCCCGCCAACTGCACCTCGACGCCCGCTGTGGAGGCTGCTGCGCGCAATTGGCCATTCAATCCTTCATCGTAGACTCCGTAGCCGTCCTGAACCAGCAACACCGGGTTTTCGCCATCTGCGATCGGGTATTCCGGCGCGATCGGGCAAATTTCCAAAGCAATCAGCGCGTCCAACGGCTGGCGCTGCGTGAAATACAAAGCCCCGATCGCCCCAACCTCCTCCTTCGCCGACGCCACCAAATAAACATCCACCGCAGGCTCTTTCAAATATTCCGCCAGAGCCAGCAAAATCGCCACTGAAGCCTTGTTGTCCAGGGTATAGCTCGCGATCCAATCTTTTAACCGGAGCGGCTGTTTGCGATGCTTTCCCACCACCATCCGCGTGCCCGGCCGAATCCCAGCCTCGGCTAATTCCTCGGTAGTACACTTGGTTTCGATCCAGGCATTTTCCCACTTGACAGCAGCATCTTCCTGCTGAGCTTTTTGAGGAGATTCGTGAGAAACGTGGCGACTTCCAAAGCTGAGAATGCCACTAATTGTTTGCTTGTCGCCCAATAAATCGACGACGCCTTCGCCGTAAACCCAAGGAAAGGCGCCGCCCAACCTGCGGACTTCGACGCGGCCCCGATCGCCTATTGTTTTAACTAGGGCGCCAATTTCGTCTTTGTGGGCGGTAATGGCGATCGACTTTTCTCGATTGCGCCCCGGAATTAGGGCGATCGCATTATCCGCGCGATCGATCCAAGCATTCACTCCCAGGGCTGCGAATTTTTCCATCAACCGCTGGTTAATTTCTGACTCCATACCGCTGGGGGAGTGCAGCATGACTAATTCTTCGATTGTTTGAAATAGGCGATCGAACTCTAACATTTTTGATTCCCGGATTTGGGAGCGTATTTTGACATATATTAAAGCAGATTTTTTCTGGGTAGGAATCGTATTTTCTGAAGTGAATCTAATTTTTTTTGAACCGCAGAGGGCGCAGAGGGCGCAGAGAGCGTTATTATAAAAATGATTTTTTTTTAATATTCTTCTATGCTTGTCAATAAAATACTGCAACTTTTGCAACGTAAAATCCGCGCCCAAAAGTTAGGTATAGAATTCAAGAGGGTTGCTAGCTTTAATTTGCCCGGTAATTTAATTGTGCAAGGAAATCGCCAACAAGTAAACTTGCCGGAGGAGAAAGGCATGGATGGAGAATTTATTGAAGTGCTTTTAGATGACTGTTACGGAGTGGAACAATTATCTGAATCGCTGATGAAAGTTCTCGATATCGGGGCGAATGTCGGGTTGTTTCCGATCGCCGCCCGGAATCGATTTCCTCAAGCTGTAATTCACGCCTACGAAGCTAATCCAAACTTAGAAATTTACCTCAAACATCAATCTGAAATTGCCAATTTTACCTATTTTATGGAGGCTGTGGGAGCCGAAGATGGTAGAGTAGTTCTGGATATTCGGGAAGTATCGGGAAAAACGCGATCGCGCGTCAGCGAAAACGGCGATGTACCGATGGTATCGTTGAAAAGGGCGATCGATCGCATTGGCGGCAGCGTCGATTTAGCCAAAGTAGACTGCGAAGGTGCAGAATGGCTGTTATTTGAAGACCGAGATTCTTGGCAACTCGTGCAAAACCTGTCTTTAGAATATCACTTGTGGTCTGGTCACACTCACGTCGAAACCCGACAAGTTATTGAAAATTTAGGATTTCGGGTTACAAAGCAAACGCCAATAGATAAATGGTACGGCTCGATCTTAGCATCCCGAACCCCCAACCCTAAATAACGTTCGTAGTGAGGACTTCAGTCCTCAGACTTTTATGAGGACTGAAGTCCTCACTACGAACCAATTTTAACATAGCTTGGATTAAATCTGTTCTTCACCTTGATTAAAACTGTGCATTCCTTGATTTTCCTCGACACGCACAATAGCATCTCCGGGAGTATTGATGATGCCTTTGAATGATTCTTGACTTGCTTGCAAAGCTTGTTCCTTGTTTTTGCGATCGGCAAGTTCGCGCTGCAACTTATCAATTGTCCGTTGAAAACGAGCTGCTTGTCTGAGCATTTCCTGTTCCGAAAAATCCAGCAATTGAATCAAACTAGCAACTTGATGTTCCAATAATTGATTTTCGTAAGCATTGTGAGATTGCACAATATTTGCCGATGTTTTTGAATTATTAAAAACATCTTTTTCGTCAGATAAAGACAGAGCCGTTTTGACACTAAGTGCAAAATGTTTAAACAATTGAGCTGTGCTAGGGGGAATTTTTACTTTAAGGAAAATCACTACAGTAAACAAACTTCCCGATCGCAACAGTCCCCCAAATGCCAAGACAGACTTGACTTTGTACGGGATAATTAAGGAATCTTGTTCGGGAATAAAGGGGCTACCTTTTGCCTCGGATACGTGAAAAATATTTAATACTGCTGGTTCTAATTGCAGAAACCTTTCTCCCTCGATGCCGAGGACTGTAGGAATATCTAAACCGAACTGTCTGATGGTTTCCGAAATCGCCGGTATTTTGGCTACTACTTCGGTGCTAACTAAGGGAATAGCTGTATTTTCTACTGCTGTGTGCCGAGAATTCCACTGCGGTTCTATGCCTGCGGTTGCTAGTAGAGTCCAGCATTTTATGTCGGCGGCAGGGGATTTGCCATTCATTAAGCGGCGGGCGGATTGTTGCAATGAGTCTTCTAATTCCCCGTAGGGATGAGTTTTGAACAAACGCACCAAAACACAGCTATTTTCTCCTGTTTGCGAATCGCAAAAATGTTGGTAAATATACTTGACAATTTTCTGGCTGCTGGCTTCCATACTAGCAGAATTTCTACCGAACTGGCGCAGGACTAAACTGCATTTCGCGATATCTTGTGGGGTAAATAGGGTAATATCGTACATTAGAAAACGCTCTCCCAGACTCAAACACTCTTTTTCATTTATCCTTAAGTCTGTTACTCCATCCGGAATCCTACTGAGAGTTTTTCCAAGTCTTAGTTAAAATATGTACAAAGTTTGCCAGCCAAATGTAGCGCTTGTTTGGCAGGATACAGAAATTAAGACGAATCAAGAGTAATACAAAAAATCTATTCCGCAGCGCGCACCGCGCACAGAGAGGCAGATGTATGATGTATGGCGTTTGCAAGGATTTGTGGCGGTGACTCGGGCAGAGAAATTAAAGTAGCGAGACTTTTCTACCAGAGTCAGGATGATAATCTAACAGGTTTGTAGTGAGGACTTCAGTCCTCAGGAAAAGAAGGACTGAAGTCCTCACTACGAACCTTTTTTGGATTTCAGTTTTCAGGAAAAGAAGGACTGAAGTCCTCACTACGAACCTTTTTTGGATTTCAGTTTTCAGGAAAAGAAGGACTGAAGTCCTCACTACGAACCTTTCTTGGATTTCAGTCTTCAGGAAAAGAAGGACTGAAGTCCTCACTACGAACCTTTTTTGGATTTCAGTTTTCAGGAAAAGAAGGACTGAAGTCCTCACTATAGCCTTTCTCAAAAAGATGAGGTATGACTGACAGCTTACAAAACCACTAAACTCAGAGGGCTGAAGCCCAACAACGTACCTCACCTTTCTGAGAACCGCTATACGAACCTTTTTTGGACTTCAGTTTTCAGGAAAAGAAGGACTGAAGTCCTCACTACGAACCTTTTTTGGATTTCAGTTTTCAGGAAAAGAAGGACTGAAGTCCTCACTACGAACCTTTTTTGGATTTCAGTTTTCAGGAAAAGAAGGACTGAAGTCCTCACTACGAACCTTT
>NZ_JAAFKG010000005.1:32857-202870 GCF_013299185.1 Microcoleus sp. bin48.metabat.b7b8b9.023
GTCCTCACTACGAACCTTTTTTGGATTTCAGTTTTCAGGAAAAGAAGGACTGAAGTCCTCACTACGAACCTTTTTTGGATTTCAGTTTTCAGGAAAAGAAGGACTGAAGTCCTCACTACGAACCTTTTTTGGATTTCAGTTTTCAGGAAAAGAAGGACTGAAGTCCTCACTACGAACCTTTCTTGGATTTCAGTCTTCAGGAAAAGAAGGACTGAAGTCCTCACTACGAACCTTTCTTGGATTTCAGTTTTCAGGAAAAGAAGGACTGAAGTCCTCACTACGAACCTTTTTTGTTTAAGTTGAGGCTTTGTGCAAAACTTTTAATCGTCCTCAACAACTCTACTGGGCTGGTTGAGACTTGGCTTGCAGGGCATCTTTAGCCGACAATCCCTGATCTTGAATGCCAAAATACCACAAACTAGCAGCAGCTTCGGCACGAGTCACTGATTTCTTGGGCTGAAAGAGAGTTGTAAAACCAAAAACCCGACGAATATTCGCCAAATCTCCATTGTTGAAATCAGCTAAAACTGCCCGCGACGCTTGGGAATCTATCTTAGAAGCGTCTTGAAAACTCCATTTTTCTTTGATTCCCTCAATGTTGGCTGTAGGCAAAACTTGACGGGTATCTAATGGTACTTTCCAGAGAATCATTGTTTCGCGGGTTAAAGGTGCATCCGGACGAAATTTCATATCTTTCGTTTCTCCAGCAAGCGAACTCGAAATTAAACCGGCTTCTGCTAAACCTTGAATTGCTGCAAAATCTGGATCTGTTTTCGGTATGTCAGAAAATGCCGGTTCGCTAGATTCTACTGCTAATCTAATTTGTTTGGCTTGACGGCTGGCATAAATCTGATTGTTTGCTGCTACTAACCAGCGGGCGTATTCGCGGCGAGTGACAATTTTGTTGGGTTCGGGTAAACTGTTGCCAGTTTCTAAGTTAGCATTTTTTTTCGTTTGCGAAGCCCTCGTAGAGGATCGCACTTTCAGCGCTTCTAACTCAGCTAAATCTGCGACGTACTGCTGCAACTGTTGGGGAATTTTGCTGTCTAGTTGGCTAACTTTTTCTGATTTCGGCGAGGCGGATGGGGTTGGAGTTGGAGTTGGAGTAGTTGCTTCGGAATTTGATGGACTTGGTGAAGCGGTTGGAGATGGGCTAGACTCGGAATTGTTAGGTTGGGGACTGGCTGCTATTTCGGGGCTGTCTTTGCTATAGTCGATCGCAAATTCTGTAGAACCTCCTACTTTTTGATTCCCAGAAAGCGACACTGTTACCCGCAATTTATCTCGGGTTGCTACCAAAGAACCTTGTCCTTCGGCGGTTGGGCGGCTGACTATTTGCCAATTCCCGCGCCCAAATTCTGTCTGATAAAAGTTCTGAACCGAATTAACCGGATCTGTGCTTTCCCAGCGCAGCCGCACGTTTTTTGACTGTCCATCGCTGGGCGCACCAACTTCGATTAACTGAGCATTAGGATAGAGTGGAATCTCTGTCGGGAAATCGGCAGGAAGTTTGGCAGTTGTGCTGGTTTCAACTGCTGTCCCTGGGGGAGGAAGAGGGACGGGAAGCGGAGTTGCGATTAATTTCGGATCGGCGGCTACCGATTCTTCGAGGGCTTTGCTGTTGGGGCTGTTTGCACAAGCTGTCACAGAAACCAGCAGACTGATAGCCAGCCAAGTCTTTACAGCAGCGAGTATATTGGTTTTATTAGTTTTACTGGTTTTGGCTGGGGCGATCGAGTTGCCTCGCTGTTGACTACGTATAATATTCAGCATAAATCCCTCGTTTGCGGATATATTTCTAGGCTAGCGCAGATCGGACAAATATAATTTTTACCCAAATGAAATTTCTGCACATAATCCTAGTTACTGCTACATTACTTGTCTCCGCCCTCAAGTTTACCACTCCGGCAAAAGCTCAAGTAGCCCCGCTGCGGGCGCCACTTCCTCAGCCAGAGTGGCAGCCATTTTGTTCGGCAATGGGTCAGTTTGCGATCGATATGCCGGGAACTCCCAAAATTTATACTGAAACTTTTTCAACTCAAATTACCACTTATACATACAGGTCTATCTTAAAAAACAAAGAAACTTATTTACTTCAATATTTTGACCTAGATTTTCCAACTAGCAACAAGAATACCAAAATTACTTTAAATAATGCCGTTGACTTTTTTGTAGTGGCTGCAAATGCTAAATTGCTGCAAGTGCGCGACATTTCTCTGGGTCGCTACCCGGGAAAAGAGTTTGAGTTTCAGCCACTTTCTCCCAAGGAACCTATAGGCGTCGGTCAAGTTTTTTTGGTTGAAAAGCGCGTTTACGGGCTGGTTGCTACTACTCCAGAACCAGAAAATGCTCAAAAATTTCTCGACTCTTTTCGTTTGTATTGAAGCAGGAAGTTTGGCAATGGAGGTCAGCGATCAGTCATCAGTCATCAGAAAAAATTAGTTTTGAGTGGCGATCGAATCTATTAATAAAACTTACGTTTTTCAAATTGGTGTTTCTGAAAATATTAGGTTTGGCAACTAAAAATCTCGGAATCAACCTGATTGATGATGAATAGTGCGTCCCGGAATAATTAAGTTAAATTTAATCTAATACCAGTTTAAAAAAATAATGCAACTGTTTTGTCAGCTTCAAACCCATCTTCAGTAACTCATTCCCAATTGCAAATCCTTCGACACTTCGACAAGCGATCGCGATCGTGCCGAAATCTAATATCATTTTCGATAGCATCTGAATTATTGATCTCTCCATGCTCTCTCTGTGTTCTCTGTGTTCTCTGCGGTTAAATAATTCCGATATAACCGGAAACGATATAAAATCTAAAATTTAAAATTATATAAGACCTTATTTTATTTTTTGTACTCTACCTAAGGACAGAGGTAAATTTTACACCTGTAGAGCGATGTAGCGGATTCCTCAATTATATATGTTTGATATAAGGCTTTTTAGAGAGCAGAAAGCACCAGCTAAAATTCTGTGTGGCTTAATCTCACTCAACGAAGTCTCACTCATCGACAGCTTACCCGGAGGGTATTAACATATTATGAATAAACTAACACCAATTCTCATCAGCGGTCTCCTATTATTTGGAGCTGCTGCTTGCACTGAGGGGGCTAAAACTAGCGCCGATGCTCCTAATTCTACCACAGAAAATGTCAAGAGCCCGCCCCCAGCCGAGAATGTTCAAAAAACTCAGTCCGACGCCACTAGCGATGTTCGCAAAGCCCAAGCAAATTCTGATATCAGAGCCAGAGAACAGCGCAACAACGTGACTGGCGGCGATGCAAGCAGAGCCGATGGCGACCTGAAAAGTGAAGTTCGTTCTAAGTTGGAAGTGAACATTACTAAAGGTGCGCTGACTGTGGACGCAAAAGACGGGGCTGTTACCGTAGGTGGCACAGTTCCGAATCAAACTGATTTAGCTAAAATTGAGCCTCTAGCTAAAGAGATTAAGGGTGTTAAAAGCGTGAATGTTACGGCTGTTGTCGCCCCCGCTTCACCCGCCGCATCGCCTAGTAAGTAATAAATTGGAAGGAAGTTCGGCAACGGATTTGGTAACGGATTTAACGGATTGTTTGACGGATTTAACCGACATAAGGAAGAGGGAAAGTTGGGAATTTTAAAAGTGCTTTCGCAGTGGATTACAAGGCTTACGTGAATCTTTCGGTTGCGTTTTTTTGAGTTAAAGAGTTGAAGATTAACCCACTCAAAAATCCGCGCTCCAAACTCGCGCAATACCTGCAATTTGCCATTGGCAATTTACGATTTAAAATTCCCGATAATTAGTGGAAACCTGTCGGAAGATAGAGACGAATTTTATTCCCAACGAGCGATGAAAAATCTTGGGAAGAAATGACTAAATGTGATAGATGGCAGCAAGCAGATCGGAAATTCTGTAGTTGTGTAAAAACAGTATATTTTGAAGGAGAAAAGAAATGGCTTTAGGTCAACACAAACGGGCTGTAGGATCCTTTTCTAATTACCGCGATACGGAACTAGCCTTGATGGAACTGCAAAGTAGCGGGTTTCCGATGAATAAGGTTTCGGTAGTTGGAGAAAATCTCGATCGCAGCGAAATTGCGGGCGCTACCGCTGGTAAGAGTACCGACGAGAAAGTCGGCGGCGGCGCGAAAGCTGGCGCGACGGCGGGAGTCGTGACGGGCGGTTTGATTGGGTTGCTCGGAAGTATTGGGGCGCTGGCGATTCCGGGAGTTGGCCCGGTGATGGCGGGGGGCGCGATCGCCACTCTGCTTGCTGATACTGTAGTCGGAGGCGCGATCGGGGCTGCTGCGGGCGGTTTGGTCGGCGGTTTGGTCGGTTTGGGTGTTCCCGAAGCCCAAGCTAAAGTTTATGGCGATCGCCTCTCGCGCGGAGAATATTTGGTATTCGTAGAAGGAACAGATGCCGAACTTGCCACCGCCGAAGGAATTATGAGCGTGCGGGGCATTCAGGATTGGGGCATTTATGATGTGCCGACAGACACCGGCCACAGATCGATGGCCCGCCAAAAGCGCGCTGTGGGCGTGTTTTCCACTCGCCGCGAGACTGAACACGCGCTGGGAGAACTGAGAACAGGGGGTTTCGACATGGATCGGGTTTCGGTCATTGCTAAGGATGGCGATTCTAAAGGGGATATCGCAGGCATTGACGTGCACGACAGCGCAGACAACAAGGCCGATGAAGGGGCGACTAAGGGTGCGCTCACAGGCGGAACCCTGGGCGGTTTGACTGGCTTGTTGGTAGGTCTCGGCTTGGTGGCAATTCCGGGTATCGGGCCGATTATGCTGGCTGGAGCCTCGGCTACGGCGATCGCCACTACGCTAGCAGGTACTGCTTTGGGTGCGGCTGCCGGTAGCTTGATCGGAGCTTTAGTCGGTTTGGGAATTCCCGAAGAGGAAGCCAGAGCTTATAACGATCGAGTGGCGAGGGGAGATTACTTGGTACTCGTTGACGGCAGCGAAGCAGAAGTCGCTCAAGCTGGGGCTGTTCTGAGCCGCGGAGGCATTCAGGATTGGAACACCTACGACTCTCCCAGCGTGGATACCGCTCAGGCAGATTACGGCACTCCCGGCAGTCCCGGCGCTGATACTACGCCTGGTATTTACGACCCCAATCAGGGCGTTGCTGGCAAGCGTCGGGTTTGATCGAGAGGACTTTGTTTGGCTAGTCGCGAGCCCAATTGAGCTTGTGGAACAAACACTGGCTAGCTAGGGGTTTTACGTTTTGCCAGTCACATAATTTCAAAAGTCGGCTTTTTCTCTGAAAGCCGGCTTTTGTTTTGTTCTGGAAACTTAAAAAAAAGAGATGTGTTAAAAATTTAATTTGGATTGGCGAGCTGGACTTTGGTCGGCTGGTCGATCGGCTCTATAAATTTTTACACTCTAAATCCGCAGGGATTTTTGAGTCTGTAACACTCACTACTGCAAGGGTTGCAAACCCTGGAGTAGGATAAAATTGGATGACTTAAATTGCAGTAGAGATTGCCCCGTTAGTCAAAGAACGACTATCTTTAATTATGGGGTGGCTAATTTCAGCAAATTATATCAGGTGAATTAGTCAGTCCCGCGCGCCGAGTACGGCCTGCGGTGGTCGGCAATTATTGGAATAATATTGTCGTCCCCTTGGGGCAAGACTTAGGCTGGTCATTGGTTGGCTGTAGCAGCCCAATTGCCTTTGGCAAGACCGGCTAAAGGAATATAGTTTTTCTGGGAATGCCTCAGCGAAGCATTTTTCAAGCCCAGGAACAGCTTTTATGTCCGGGAGCGCGTCTGGTATCGGGCGTTCTGTTAATTAGAAGCGCAAGCGCTCATGGATCGAGTAAACATTAACAGCAAGCACAGCAGCGCGGGAGTACGGGAACGGCTCGCGGCGCTTTTTTTGGCGAAATCTCAGGCCCATGGCAGCCTATTGCTGGTTTCGCCTGGGACTCGATCGGGACTCCGATCGAAACAGCCTTCCTGTTCGATTTCACTGGCATTGAGCACAGTGGGGGGAGGTGACACTAGCTGAGCTGACCGGGCTCTGCTTTCATGGGCGATCGAAGAAAGAAGGCAAAAACTAAAAGATATTCGGAGTTGAAGCTTCGAGTCCTTATTTCTTTCGGGAACTAATAGAATAGATTTGCTCCCCTGTACCAGCAATTTGTGGGCTGTGAATGTGGCGCGGGTGCCGCCAGCAAGAACCCCAAAAATATGCGATCGACAACTTATCGATTTATCGATATTTTGTAAATAGTTAGTAGTTAATAGTTAGTGATTAGCAGTTAGTATAAATACAACTAACAATTAACAACTAACATCAGCCGCAACTAACTCTTAGCAGCATAAGACTTACAGGCGGAAGCGAGAAACTCGGTTTCTTCATAAATGCCCCCCCTAGCCAAGCCCTACTTTTACGAAAAACCGGGTGGCTTTTCGTGAGTTCTACGTAAATTATCAGGGTGATGCTAGAAATCAACCAGTTTTGATAATTATTACTGCGGCAGTAATGGTTTAAGAACTGACTAGCAAACACGAGCATACAAACTTTCAGAGAACATTGAACATCGAGAAATTAAGGAAACTCACTCAATTTTTTTTATGAATTTCACTGAGCTTTTAACTGCTGATGAACTTTTAACTAGACATAGAAACGGGGAACGAGATTTTCGAGGAGCCAACCTCATTGCCGCTCATTTGATTGAATCTAATCTCAGTCGAACTAATTTGAGCAACACTAATTTGAAAGGTGCCAACTTAATTAGAAGTAAACTAATAGGAGCTAATTTAAACGGCGCCGACTTGAGCGGGGCTAATTTATCTAAGGCTAAATTAATTGAAGCGAACCTAGGTAGTTGTAGTTTAACGGGAACTGTGGCGATCGGAGCCGATTTTAGCGGAGCAAATCTCAGCGGAGCAATATTGTCTCGCGCTGACTTGAGCAAAGCTGTGATGACTGGAGCGAGTTTAGTCGGAGCTTGTTTGCTAAGTGGCTCGAAACTAATTGAGGCTAATTTGAGCGGGGCGACGCTGAGCCGAGCAATTATGAGCGGGGTTGATTTAAGCAGAGCAAATCTGACTAGAGCAATTATGAGCGAAGTAGATTTGAACGGCGCAAACCTGAGCGGTGCAAATCTAATTCGGGCTTATCTCAATCGCGGAAATCTCGGCGGTGTCAATTTGGTTGGGGCGATTTTGAGCGAGGCAAGTCTGCGGGAGGCTTGTATTTGTGCTGCTAATTTGAGGGGTGCTGACTTGAGCGGTGCTGACTTGAAAGGAGCTAATTTAAATGGTTCTAATTTGAGCGGTGCTGACTTGCAAGGCGCTAATTTGAGTAAAGCTAATTTGAATGGTTTGATTCTGCATAATGCTGATTTGAGGGCTGCGAATTTGAACAAAGCTTCTCTCCGGGGAGCTGATTTGAGCGGTGCAAATTTATCGGGTGCTAGCTTGCTGGAAGCAGATTTGCGGGGAGCGAATTTGAGCCACGCCAATTTGTCGGGAGCGGGTTTGCTGCTGAGTTCTTTGACAGGGGCAAATTTGACAGGAACTAATTTGTCGGAGGCTAATTTGATTGGGGCTAGCTTGAATGTTGCTAATTTGAACCAAGCGGCTTTGAGCGGGGCTATTTTGCCGAATGGGGCTACTCACAGCCGCGATTGATCGGATGTCCGGTAGCGTGTTGATTGTCAGTTGCGAGCAGGCTAGCGATCGCGCGTGAAGTCAAAAGCTTCACTTACGTCGCTTTTTTGCAGTGGCGCGCTACTCGCCGGTGCGAGATCTCGCACCGGCGTTTGACTGGCGACAAAGCGCCCCAAAAAATAGTTGCGAGGGCCCTCGCAACTATTTTTTGGAATTTTTTTGGTAATTTACTTGAAAATTTCTAGAATCCGTGCTATGGTCAAAAGGTTTGAGACATTGTGAATTAGAGGTAAAACCCCGCAGAATGAAACAATTGGGAACCCATCTGGTCGCTGATGCTTGGCAGTCTCCTGGAGACCTGCTCAACGATCCTGAACGTATCCGCCGCGCTATTCTCGATGCGATCGAAGCCGGAGGAGCTACTCTCATCGATTTGTGCGTACACCAGTTTAGTCCTCACGGAGTGACGGCTACTGCAACTTTGGCAGAGTCTCATATAGCAATCCATACTTGGCCTGAACACGGTTATTTTGCCGCAGACTTATTTTTCTGCGGAGCCGGCGACCCTCACAAGGCCATGAAGGTGCTACAGACAGCTTTGGAAGCTAAACAGGTAAAACTCACCGAGTTCACGCGCGGTTTCGAGCCCGGGGTGGGCATCCTAGAATCTGCTTGTGAAGAGCAGTATGCACCTCGTTTAGTAGAAGCGAGTGCAGCCAGAGGATGATAGCCAATTAGCGTAAGTTTGAATATTTTATGCTAGGTTTTCGTTAAAATCCCACGGTTCGAGCCGTGGGATTCTTGTTGAAATTTACTTTCCCTTCAACAAAGGGCGAACAACTAAATAACCTGCACCAAAAGCAGCAATAACAATCAGAAAAATGGCAATAGCCAGCCACAATCCACTTAAGTCTGAGGCTGTTTTTGCTTGAGAGCGCACCCGGTAAGGAGTTTCCGGCACCTCTGTAAATAATTTTTCTGGAAGTGTATCCGGAATGGGGGGGACTGTGGGTTCTGGTAGAGGAAAGGGAAATGCGACTGTTTGAGGTGGTTGAGGTATGTTAGAAGAGCTAGCCCTCGATATTGCAGGTGCTTGAGGTTCCGGTTCAACGCTGAAATTGAATTTGACTGAGGGCATTTGAGGCATCCCAGTCTGGGTGACGTTCTGAGCCGAGTTGACTACTTGTTGTAACTGCTGGGATACTTGAACTACTGTTTCTACTTCTCGCCGCAGTTGTTGATTTTGTTGAACTAATTGCTGGTTGTGGGTTTTGAGCGAGTCGAGCATCGCTTGGGCTGCTTGCAATTCCGCCGTGACTTCTCGATAGAGCGAAATTGGTACCGATGCAGAGTAACTATTTGAGTTTTCAGGGTTCGTATTGTCAGATAAGGTAGTATTTTGCATAATTGTAGATGGCGAGGGTGAACTTTTTTAAGTTTAGCCTGAGACTATTTGCAATTAGCTCGATCGCAACACAATTGATCGAGATAGTTGTTACAGATATTAATAGTAAATTTAATTAAATGTTACAATTTCTGAGTCGATCGCTATGAACAACCACGCAACCGAACAAAGTATGTCGCAAAAGTCAAGCACCGAGGAAATGAAATACGGCGAACGCGAGATTTTGGAGGGGCAGTTAATTACTTTCCCGAACCCGCGAGTTGGGCGGCGCTACACGATTGACATTACTTTGCCAGAATTTACTTGCAAGTGCCCGTTTTCTGGCTATCCCGATTTTGCCGCGATTCACGTTACTTACGTGCCCGACGAGCGGGTGGTCGAGTTGAAGGCGCTGAAGCTCTACGTTAACAGTTATCGCGATCGCTACATTTCCCACGAAGAATCGATCAATCAAATTTTAGACGATTTTGTCGCAGCTTGCGCGCCCCTGGAAGTGACGGTGAAGGGCGATTTTCTGCCGCGGGGGAACGTGCACACGGTGGTTGAGGTGCGGCACGAGAAGTAGCAGGTAGAGTCTTCTGCGGCTGGTACTGATTGCGGTAGGGTGCGTCAGGTTTGAGATTCTCAATAAGCACCGAAAGCATGATTCTGACGCACCGTTTTTTGCTTTCGGTGCGTCAGTTAGATTGTTGGTTTGGATCGAAAATAACGCTAGAGTAGAGCACCCTACTTAATTGCTTCGGAGATAGATTCTAAGGAGATCAATTGTTTCACATCTAATATTTCGATCAATACCAGTTCTCCGCTGCTAGAATAGTGTAGAATCATTTGCCCTTCATCTTCGGCATAGGCGATCGGGCGATGGCGTTCCGCCCCGCAAGCTACGGAAATTTCGATTAGCATCGCGTCTACATCTTGGCTGTACCTAATCTTTTTCATAATTACTTACTACAAGTTATTGGGGCTACCTTCCCCATTAGAGAAGACTAAAGATAATCCGCTGCTGGTTGGAGGCGGTATTGTTCGCGGACACTCAATAACTTAGTCTTTGAACCATTTGGTTCTAATGCTTCCGTGAGCCAAAGCTCTTGTTGATGCTTGAGGTTTATAGCCCGCCGGATTTCTTTCACCCCATCACGAGAAATACCTAGCTTATCTGCCATCTGGTTATGAAGATGCAATTCTGACCAATCAATTTTGCCATCAGCAACGGCAATCTCCCAAGCTGTACATAATATTAGGCGATGCTTTAGTCGCTCTTTCTTGCTTTGACTACAACTTTTTTCCCGATGTTCCTCATCAAAAGGAATACTCGTTTTCATGATTTCATCAAAACTATGCCGTTGTTCTATGGCTTTCCGAACCAAATCTCGCTCTTCCTTTCTCATACCGGAGGTAGTCATCAATCTATCTATACTATCTTTCTCCTTGTCATCTAATTCACCGTCAATCCAAGCCATTGGTAAAGCAGCCATGATTCTTTCTGATAAAAACTTGCTCATCTTGGCAGCTTCTTCTTGATTTTTCCATCCCGTTAGACCGCTGTAAATCCCGACAGTTGCTAATACTCCCAGTCCAACAGGAGCAGCAAATGTTAGTAATGAGTAGTATCCTGCACTGACAACAATACCCGTTGAACTCCCCACCAAACCCCCAATCAAAGGAATGCTGTGGATAGTTGTCCAAATACTAGCCGGCGCAAATACTGAGGTCGCAACTGCTGAAGCGCCAACACCAGCCAAGGCCCCTACAGTTGCACCTGTTCCTAGTGCAAAAGCATCTTTTGTCCAATCTTCGCCGTTATTTTGGTTTAATAAGTCTGCACTTATAGATTGATACTCGGCTTCGGAATTTTTACCAACATATAAATTCAATCCTTCTAATTCACGATCAATATAGCTTTGATAAGATTTATCACTAAAGTTGATGCCACGCTTACAGCCCTCTTCATAAATTTTCTGGCTAGCATCGTTAATAGTGGATTTAACTTTATCCCACGATTTGCCAAAAATATCTTTTACCTCTTTAATATCAGTTTCTATGTCATTTAATCCAGCAAAACCTTCTGCTTTGAGTCGCTTTAAGTAATACCCTTTATTGATGGCAAAAATCATATCTAGAAGTGCCAGTGCAACTACCAGAGCAACAGCACCAGCGATTGGACTGGTAACAGCACCGATTAGGGGTACACCCGTCCAAGGTATCAGAGAAGAAGCCATGAAAGTCACAATACTGCTAATTACCAGCAGTCCACCAGTAATAATTTTTCGCTCTTTGGCAGATGAGTCAATATCTGAATACAAAATTTTGAGGAGGCGAATATATGAAGGAATTTTGGGGATGCGAGTCAGAGCGAATTGGATCGCAGCAGCCAGTACAGGAATTAAAAGAGCGAAAAGCACACTTAGTGCAGGTAAAACTATTTGAATGACAAAAGGAACAATAATTGGCATAAAAAATACTAGGGTAAGTGTATCAATAGTTATTAACTGTAACAAATTTTTAATAATTATTCTTGTATAACAGATTACCGTTTTGGAATTAACAATAGTTTGATGTATAAAATATGTTGATATTGTAAGACCGTGACTGTCTAAAATCTATATTTTTAGTAAGATGGGCATTGCCCACCCTACAATTAGTTTTAATTAGCTAAAGAAGTCTCGGTAATCGGAGTTTTATCTTCATCTATTTTCAATTCTGCCAACTTGTCCAAAATCTCCACAACTTCTCTTTCAAATATCACCTGAGCGCGATTAGTGCGCCCGCCGACGTATAGCTTGCCATTTTTTTCCAAAGCCCAAATCTGCGAGTGAGAAAGATAGCTCATCATCACGCTCAGCATTAGCAACCCGAAGCCCGTATAAACGAGCGGAATTCCTGGATCGGCTTTAATTTGCAATCCCGTGCTGCCAACAACTTCATCAATTGCCAGCATCACTCCGTTAACTTCCACCGCTGTACCGGCGCGAACTGTAGTTA
Organism: Microcoleus sp. bin48.metabat.b7b8b9.023; assembly: GCF_013299185.1. Classification (GTDB taxonomy): domain Bacteria; phylum Cyanobacteriota; class Cyanobacteriia; order Cyanobacteriales; family Microcoleaceae; genus Microcoleus. Next base: position 44,864 of record NZ_JAAFKG010000005.1, read on the forward strand.
ACAATTTGCCATCCGTACCGTAGACTAACATTGTGCCTTGCAAGTCCTTTGCTAGCAGAGAAACTCCAGCACTCAAATCTGGTTTTGTCGGAATCCAAGCACCCCAAATTCTGCCTTTACCTTGGGTGTCTAACTGAGCCATTGGCAATTGTAAAACCGGGCTTTTGTTGAGGCGAACTCGCACGGCGGCTAGGCTCCAATCTGCTTGATAAAAGGTGACTCCCCGGTATCTGAGGGGCTCGTTAACGTGAATGGTTTTGCGATCGACCTCTTGGCCTGTTTTGTCCAAAACTGACAGATCCGAGTAAAATTGGTCGATCGCGCCGCTCGGACTATAATCGATCCAAAACCGATTCACACGCACCGACCAATCCTTCGGTATTTGCGGCCCAGCCCAAGGCCCAGCATCAGTGATATTCTGCACCTGAAAAGTTTCACCGCTAGGAACCATTTCTTGACCCATAAATCCAGTCATCGAGCCAAACATCGACCCAGCTAAAATAATTAGCATACTGGCGTGAACAATAATCGGGCCAACCTTACCAATTATGCCTTTGCGAGCATAAACTTTTTCACCTTCTCGAAATATGCGGTAACTTTTTTGCTGCAAAAGTTGTTCTAACGAACTTAAAGAACTTGTTTCTAATTCCGCACTGAGAGCTAACTTTTCAAACTGCTTCGGTTCTTCATAAAATTTCCAGCGGCGGGCCAATTTTAAGGCCGGAAATTGCCTGGTAAAAGTGCAAGCTGTCAAGCTGCTGCCGAACAAAATTAGGATTGACAAAAACCACCAAGTGCGGTAGACGTGGTCAAGTCCTGCAATTAGCACAACTTTCCAAGTTAGGAAGCCGAACAAAGCCGGGTGTTCTGGATAGTTGGATTGGTAAAATTCTACAGATTGGCCTTGTTCGATGACGGTGCCGGAAATGCTGAAAAATGCGATCGCCAGCAGCAAGATAATTGCCAGCCGCAAATCTGCCAGCACTGGCAAAAGTTCTCGCTTGAAAAACTTTAGAGGCGCAGTCGCCCAATCAGATAGTTTGGATAGAAATACTTCTTTTAATGTCATTGGTAATTGTGAAGTCAGTTGTCAGTTGTCAGTTTGTAGGGGCGGTGCCCCCGTGCCCGCCCTCTTCGTTGTCAGCAGTCATCAGACAAATGGAAGAAAGAAGAAGGAAGGAAGAAAATATTATTTTGATTGACAAATATTTAATCAATTGTAAACTCTTTCTTTCTTTCTTTCTTTCTTTCTTCGTGTTCTTAGCGTCTTCGCGGTTCATTCAAAAAAAATTAGTTCTCGAATCCTGTAATGATTGCTATATCTTTAAATAAGGACGTTCAGCCCGAACCATCGAACCTTAGGCGGGAAGTATGCGAGAAAGCAGAGAGAACACGCCAAATCCTACTAACAAAACGCCACTAACAGGCGTAATCCAACTCGACCAACGGCGCAATTCTAACAACTTTTTAATGCTCGCGGTAAAAGTACCTGCTACAATCAGCGGAGCCACGTAGCCCGCAGCGTAAAACAGCAGTAACACACCACCTAAAACTAGATCTCCCGTTTTGGAAACCCAAGCTAAGAGGGTAGCTAAAACCGGCGTACTGCACGGAGAAGCTACTAAACCAAAAGTTAAGCCTAATAAGTACGATCGCACGCCCGCAGGCAAATCTTTCGGAACCCAGCCCACAGCGTCAAAAGACGGCATTTGTAAGGGTAAGGCTTCCAGTAAATTCAGCCCCATTAAAATCGCGATTATGCTCACAACGATCGGCAAACCCAGACCAATTTTGCCATAAACTTGACCAGCAAATGATGCTACAATGCCTAAACCCGCAAGAGTTGTCGCCAATCCCAAGGCAAACCATGCCGACTGGGCAGCAGCTTGCAGGCGGCTTTTTGCTTCGTATCCGCCGATGTAGCCGATCGTGATTGGCAACATCGAAAGCATACAGGGCGTCAAGCTCGTTAGCAACCCTGCCAGAAAAATCACTCCGACACTGACTAAACTCAGGTGTGTCAGTTGAGTGTTTACTAAATTATTAGCAAATTGTGCGAGTTGATAAAGTTGGGTTTGCAGGGTTTCCATCGGTCGATTTTAGATTTTAGATTTTAGATTTTAGATTTTAGATTGACTCCGGTGTCATCGAATTGAGATTTTAGATTTTAGATTGACTCTACAGATGAATCTGGGATGTTCAACTAAATATCTAATTTTTTGGCTTCTCCACGACTTAAGTCGGGGCTTATATCCCTATGCGGGTGAGTTCCGGCGAGTGTGATGTTCTGGCTATGTTGAAAATTGTAACAGATTCGGGTCGCTTCGGTTGAAGATTTGAGATGTGAGCGCGATCGACTGGTTGAGAGTGGAAAGGGCGATCGCGAAATGCGATAATAGACTTGTTGCAAAAATAGCTAGGACGGGTTCGCCAGCCCATCCACAATTTTTTTTTCTTGTGGGATGGACATCGGGAACAGAAAACCTGCCGTGTAACTCACATCTTGCAGCATTTTCAAGAACAGGCAAGATGCCTGTTCCACAAAAGATGAATTTTCTTGTGGAACAGGCATCTTGCCTGTTCATAAAGGGCTTATTGACATTGGTGCAAGATCTCAGGTGTAACCTAGCCGGACATACAGAGGCGAGATAATTGGGAAAATTGCGGCGTCTGAGGGCCTGTCAATACATTAACAGATCGAGCAATTCTTGTGTAATAGGAAAACCAGTCTGACGCTCAAAATGTACAAACATCGGACTAGGATTTGCCTCTAAAAATACATACTCGCCCGTTGGCTTGACACGCCAATCAATCGCAGTCCACTCTAGCATAAATGCCTGGGATATTGCCAAACATTGTTTGCGAACAGCTTCGGGCAAATCTATGGGAATTAGCTCCGCCTCCAAATCTTCCCGAAAGTCCAACGCTGGACTGCGAATTTCGGCAGTATAGACTGATTCACCAATCACATAACTGCGAATGTTTGTCCCAGGAATATACTCTTGAATGGTGACTGGAGAAATACTCAAAGCCATGGTTAACCGATTAAGTTCCAAATGCGCCTCTGTCACCAACTTGGTATGAGCACCACCATAAACAGGCTTAAAAATTACTTTTTGGTGGACTTCGACAAATTCCCTAACTTCCTGTGGATGGTTACTGATTAACGTTGTAGGAATCGTCACACCTATTTGTTTTGCCTTGCTCAGTTGTAGGGGTTTTTCTTTGTGAAATTGGTATGCCTGCCAGGAATTAACCCACCGAGTCCCACAAGCTTGCATTAGCGATCGCATTGTACTCATTGAATCATTAAATGCGACCTGCTGTTGGTTGAAATCTTTTAAAGGTGGAACGGAAACACCGGAGAAATTGCGCCAAAATACACTGTGAATATCGTCGAGATTCAAGCGACGACCGGACGGTAGCGTCAAGCATCCTACCTGGGTGTCAGGTCGCCAAGACAGGCGTAACTGTTTCGGAAACAAGCTGGTATCCAAATAATCTACTGCTGCACCGGCTTGGGTGAGAGCATTCTTCATATGAGCAGCATGAGCATCTGAAGCATCACCCAAAATTAAAATATTCATGGGAAACCTGAGAATTACAGATGCGGTCAAAACTTAGGCGTTCGGGTAGAAAACTTTCGCTTGAGCGTTCGGACTTTAGTCCAATAAAGTTCAGTTAATACTTTTTTATTGTCATTGCGCTTCGGGAAAGCAATCGCAGTATATATTTTTACCATCATGGTTTTGCCTCTAGGACTTTGCGATCGGAACCGTATAGGACTTTGGTCATCCAATCGATGCTAATTTTAGTCTTCCTTGTCAACATCTTTGGTAATTTAGGGAAATATTTTTTGACAACAACCCTGTTTTTTTGTGTTATTTCTAAATACAAAAAGTGGCACCACTGGTTCCGAGTTGTTTCGAGAGTGTTGCAACTTTTTGGATATTCAAAAAACAATCAAATGACCCGATAAATTGGAAAGTCCCATGACAGAAACGCTCTGAATAGTGCAGGACTTCGGCAAAATCTCTAAAAGTGTCAGCACTAATGAGATTACCAATAAATGGGGCCTCCTCCACATTCAAACCAAGCCTTAGTGTAAGGGCCTCCACCCTCTTCACCTATAGCCATCGTAGTCATCGGAGGTTCAGTGGGAATAGGATGAGGAGATTCTCCTCCTTCACTTCCCGGACATGGAGCAGAGATACACACAATCCCGCCACCTTCTTCACCGAGAGCCAGAGTTGTGGCCCTAAGTCCACCGCCAACTTGAGCTGCTTGTTCATCAGTTAGCTGCTCTTCAAAATCTAAATCCATTGCTTCGAGGTCGGCAGCATCTAGATCAAAAGGATGATTCATAACATTCTCCTAAGTGATTGCAAGATTATTCACCTTTTCCAATAATCTAAATCATCAGGATAGAGTCATGTTGCCATTTTGGCAGGTTTCAAATTGAGCTAAGCAGACTCCAATAAGTTCTGGATTTAAATCAGCCTGTAGATATCTTTATTAACCAAAGTGTGGTCTTAAAAATTTAAGTAGATAAATACACTAAACGCATCAGAAACCCGGTTTCTGCGAGAAATATTGGTGTGGAAGCGCAGTATTTAAGAATAAACGGGGTTTCTCACCCGCGCGTGTAAATCCTAAAATATCAACAATTTGAGTTGGTAAATCAGCACCAACACCAATATTCCTTGTCTGAGGTGCAATACGATGAAAGCAATCTCTTTGAGGCTGAGATTGCTTTCATCGCACGGCTCGCCCCGGAGAGATTTTGGTTAAAATGTCTCCAGGATTGTCAATAGCAGTTAAGTGGACTCTAGGGGAGCCATTGTCAGCCCAGCACGGCTCAATTGCATATGATAAAGTTCTGCTTGCTCTTGCGGGCCAACCCAGACGGTGGCCTGGCCTTCGTTGTGGATTTGATCGGCGAGTTTCCAAGCTCGATCGCTCGTCATGCCTGGAATGTACTTAGTCAGACATTCCACAACGTGCTGAAATGTATTGAAATCGTCGTTGAGGACTATTACCCGATAATTTGGATAAGGCTTGCGGGTAACTTGACTCGATCGAACGGGTGCTATGGTTGGTGAAGAGGTCATCGCGCGAACAGCCACTGATACTACAAAATTTGTAAATGAGTTACCTATAGCACTATAACACAACTTAATATTTTTCAACCGGACTCGGCATTTACTACCCCCTTCGCGGATTTTAGATTTTAGATTCGGGAATGACTTACGGGATTTTGAATGGGAGGATCTCAGTTTTGCATTTACTAGAGTGCTATCCCCGAAGAGCGAGTGTTACAGCACTCGCGAGAGCGCGACAGCGCGCAATATAATAAAAAATGCTTTTTTCAAAAATGAGATGCTCCCTTTTGAATTCCTCCTGTAGAATATCGGTTATTCGCAAACAGTATCAGGATTTTAGATTTTCTGTACGATAGCAACTGCATTGGCAATCCCATCTTCAGCTTGGATTTGCGCCGCCAGATTGGCGGCGCGTTAAGGCATTGTTTGATGTTATAGCCTGTTGAATCGCTTTTGTAAGTCGTTCAACTGAACAACCTAAAGTTTTGCTAAGGCTCGATCGATATGCACTTTCATTTTTTCGGCCAAGACAGGGACATTGGGTTCTTGAAGAATACTTAGATGATCTCCAGGGATATCATATATGTCTAATCCTCCAACTGCCAGATCCTTCCAGTTTTCCAAAGTGCTAAAGTGACTTTCATCCTTCGCTCGGAACAAAACCGCCCTGCCTGGATAAGGTTGTGGCTTGTAACTGTTGAAAGCGTAATTCCGAAACTCTACTCCAGGATCTACCTTATGATTATTAATCATCATGTCAGAAGTCGATTTAGTCTTCGATTTTAGGATCTTTTTTAACAAATAGGGAAGCCCTTGTTGGCGCAGCTTTTTGAGATGAAAAGCCAGCTTCTGGCTGAATGACAGTTTGTTTTTTCCTGGAATCGCACTATCCAAAAGACCCAGTAAAGCTACCTCCTCACCCTGTAAATGAAGTAGATGTGCCATTTCAAAGGCTACTAAGCCACCTAATGACTCACCCGCTAGGAGGTAAGGCCCTTTAGGTTGATGTTTTTGGATTTCTTTGAGATAGCGAGTTGCCATATCTGCAACACTCACTAAATCCGTTGGTGATTTGTCAAGTTTATCCTTTTGGAACATACTGACTTCCTCGTTGAGATAAACTCCATAACAGGTCTGGTCTTTGCCGAGGTGTCTTGACAAATCATAGTAAAGAAATATGCCGTAAATGAAGAATAAAGGTAGTTTGGAACTGCCTTCCTGAATCGTGACTAAAGCCTGTGCAGAAGACAAGCATCCTTCTTCGCGAAGGGTGTTAGCCAACTGCTGAATCGTTGGTGATTGGAAAAGAATAGCTAAAGATAGCTCTTTCTTGTAGGTTTCCTCTATTTCACGAATTAGCGATATCGCTAATAGGGAATGTCCTCCCAACTCGAAAAAATTATCTGTGGTACTGATGGGTGAAGTATGCAATACTTTTTCCCAAATCTTGATGAGTTGAATTTCCAAATCATCCTGGGGACGGGCCAATTCTCTTGGCTTTTCTTGCTGTACTTTATTTGTCGTCTCGGAGGGAGCGGGAGGATTGGGTGTGGCGGATTCGACTGGTTTTGCTTCGCGAGATTGTTCGGGTACGGGTAGAGCTTTACGATCGACCTTACCATTAGGTGTTAGGGGTAGAGCTTCCAAGAAAACAAAGATAGATGGCACCATATATTCTGGTACGTACTCCTTGAGCAGACTTCGCAGTTCTTGGATGGTGGGGTTCTGATTGTTGAGGGAGACAATATAGCCTACTAGACGCTTGTCGCCTGGAACATCTTCCCTGACGATGACCACCGCTTGCTGCACTTTGGGATCTTTGACCAAAACAGACTCGATTTCACCGAGTTCGATCCGAAAACCGCGAATTTTGACTTGAAAATCTAGGCGACCCAAACACTCAATATTTCCATCTGGCAAATAACGCGCTAAGTCCCCCGTCTTGTAGATTCGTTCGCTTGGACGAAATGGATTAGGAATAAATCTCTCTGTGGTTAAATCGTCACGCTGCAAATAGCCCCGGGCTAATCCTGAACCACCAATATGTAATTCCCCAGCCACCCCAATGGGAACGGGTTGCAGGAGAGGATCTAAGATGTAGATATCGGTGTTGGCGATCGGCTTACCAATTAAAATTCGCTGTTCGGCATCTTTGACTTGATAAACCGTTGACCAAACTGTTGTTTCTGTCGGCCCGTACATATTCCAAAGTTCCGTACCTTTGGCTAACAATTGGGCAGCCAATTCTTTAGGCATGGCTTCCCCACCGCAGAGCATTTTCATCGGGGAGTTACCTTCCCAACCCGATTCCAGCAATAATCGCCAAGTGGCTGGGGTAGCTTGCAATATCGTAATCCCCAATTGGACGATCGTCTTTAATAACTTTCTGCCATCCATGGCAGCTTCCCGACTCAGGATGACAACCTGGGCTCCCACAGTCAGGGGTAAGTACAGTTCTAAGACTGCAATATCAAACGAGAGAGTGGTGACAGACAGCAAAATATCCGCCTCACAAATTCCTGGTTGCTCGCGCATCGAACGTAAAAAATTGACTGCCCCGCGGTGAAGAACTTGTACGCCTTTGGGCTTACCCGTAGAACCAGACGTGTAAATGACGTAGGCCATGTTTTCTGGCGTAACATTTGCGATCGGTGTTTCGTGACTCTCTTGGACAATGAGAGACCAATCGGCATCCACACAGATGACCAATGCTTCTTTGGCTGCTTTGGCAGGCAGGTTCTTGACAAGCTGCTGTTGTGTTAACAATACTTTGGCTTTGGAATTCTCGATCATGTATTCGACGCGATCGTCCGGGTAGTTCGGATCTATGGGAACATAGGCTCCGCCCGCCTTCAGCACACCTAATAATCCCACCAGCATTTCCACAGAACGCTCGACACAAATGCCAACTAAATCATCTGGCTTTACCCCTTTTTTTTGTAAATAGTGGGCTAGTTGATTGGAGCGTTGATGCAGTTCTTGGTAAGTTAATGTTTGACCTTCAAAGGAAACCGCTATTTTCTCTGGAGTTGCTTCTGCTTGTTGAGTCACTAAGTGGTGGAGACATCGATATTGTGACTCATCTATTTGAGTCTGATTCCATTCCACAAGCAACACATTTTTCTCTTTGTCTGGCAACAACGGCAATGCAGAAATCGGTTGTTCTGCATGAGCCACAATCCCAGCCAACAAAATCTGGAAATGCTCGTTCATTCGTTCAATGGTTTCTGCATCAAACAAATCCGTGCTGTAAGACCAACTCCCCTCCAATCCTTCGCTGGTTGGTTTTAAAAACAAAGTTAAGTCAAACTTCCCTTCGTTATTTTCAATCACCCAAGGACTTGCTGTTAATCTTGACACATCGATCGTTTGGAAGGGAATATTTTCCTCAAAGACAAAGGTCACTTGAAACAGAGGAGAATAGCTCAAATCGATCTCGGGACAAAATTGATCGACCAACAAACAATAGGGTACATCTTGATAGGCTTGCGCTAACAAAACGACTTTCCTCACTCGTCCCAGAAACTCTAGGAACGTGGGATTGCCGGACATATCTGTACGAAGGGGGACAGCATTCACAAAATTTTCTGAATTCACACGGCTCACAAAAGGGGAGCCAACAATCACGTCTTCTGTACCTGTATAGCGATACAGCAAAATATTAAAGGCGGCTAACAGGGTTGTTGAGAGAGTGACCCCTTCCTGCTCGGCCAATATACCTAAGGCAGTCGCGATTTCCCCAGAAATGCCAAAAGACACAGAAGCTTCCCGAAAGGATTGCTCTGGGGGGCGCGGTCTGTCAGTGGGTAGGGGTAATAAAGGAGGGGCTCCAGCAAGTTGTTTTTTCCAATAGGCTAAGGAGTCTTGCAAGGGGAGCTTTCGTAGCTCTGACATCAGAGTTGCATAGGATGTTTCGTAGATTTCGCGATCGATAGATTGGAATTTGGGATCGTAATACAAGATTAATCTCAGGATCCCCAAGGCTGCGACCCATTCTTTAGCTCGTATATATCTCTGGATTTCGTAAGGCAATCGATCGCCAAAAATCTTAGTCCAGTGTTTTTTTCCTTCTTCATAGGCAACTAGATATTCTTCTTTTTTAGTTTGTTCAACGTAACTCCATTGCTGAGAATGATCTCGAATTGCATGGATCAGAAAGTAGGTCGATTTACTGGATATATTATTGCCAGTGTAGCGATATTGAGAAACGACTTCACCGTGGAAATAGACAGGAAAATTACGGGCAATTCGCAAACATAAATTGTAATCTTCGATCGCTAATACACTTGGATCAAATGCACCGATAGACTCAATGGCGACAGTATCGAGGGCAGCACGGCGAAACATAATACAACCGCATTGAATCCTATGCCGGATAGCTAAAATAGTTTCATAATTAGCAACTTCAGGCTGATTCTCATATTTCTCTTCTACTTTGTAGGAGCCATCAGGTTGAATGGAATAGAAGAAATAACGACCAAAGACAAAGCCCACCTCTGGCAGGGCGTTGAGATGCTTGACTCCAATCTCGATCGCTTCAGGTAAAAGGCAGTCATCACTATCCAGGAAAACAATATACTCTCCCGTACTAACCCGCAGGCCAGTATTGCGTGCAGCCGCCACACCTTGGTTTGTTTGATAGACGTATGTTACTTTCGGGTAGCGATCGCAGACTTCTTTCGTATCATCAGTAGAGCCATCGTCTACTACGATCACCTCAAACGGAGGGTAGCTTTGTTCCAGAATGCTCTCAATCGCTTCCGGTAAAAATTGGGCGCAATTATAAGATGGAATCACTACCGATACATTTTTTGTCATTTTCTAGACTCCCAAAGTTATGTTAAAAGTTTCTGCACCCAATATTTAAAATATATCTCTCCAGACATCTATCTGTCCACACATTTATCTGTCCCCACATCTATCTGTCACAACAAAATTGCCATAGCAAGGAGAAACGTGCCGATTTTGCGAGGGCGGGAGGTCTTTACTATCCCTTCCCTGGCACACATGGCTCGATCTGCACAGGTTAAGATACCGTGCAAGGCAGTGGAAATACCTAAAATACCACACCTATTTTTACATCCATTTAAGTAGGTAGGTAGGCGAGATTAAATAAACTTTATTATGTAACAATATGTAAACAAAACTCACCAATGCTGCGATCGTGCTTTTGAATACTTTATAATCGTTTACATATTTGCGTTTTACAGCGCCGACCTACTTAATGGTAATTGGTAATCAGTAGACCTCTTGCAAAAGTCCTTTTAATCAAATTTTGGGACGATGCTCAGAGCAACGTCCCAGAAAAAAAATTGTGGGACGTTGCTCGGAGCATCGTCCTAACTATTTTTGAAGGAAGTCTAGTCCTCGGAAACAAAAACTAAAGTCCTCACTACAAACCCATAAAAGTTCGTGGTGAGGACTTCCGTTCTAAAACTCAGATGTTACTAAGCCGCAGCCAAATTTGCTGCTGCGAAATCCCAGTTAGCCAAATTGTCTAGGAAATTAGCAATGTAATCGGGACGGCGATTTTGGAAATCCAAATAATAAGCGTGTTCCCACACATCCAAAGTCAGCAAAGGAGTTTGGCCGTGTGCTAGCGGGGTGTCAGCGTTAGCAGTTTTGGTAACTTTTAAAGTACCGTTGTCCAAAACCAGCCAAGCCCAACCACTACCGAACTGAGTTGTCGCAGCAGCCTTAAATTCTTCTTTGAATTTGTCGAAGCTGCCAAAGTCGGTATTGATTTTATCAGCTAAAGCTCCTGTCGGAGTGCCGCCGCCGCCCGCTTTGAGGGAATTCCAAAAGAAATTGTGGTTCCAAACTTGACCTGCATTGTTGAAGATGCCGGCTTTGGATGGATCTTTGGCAGATTCCATTACAATTTCTTCTAGGGATTTGCTGGCTAGTTCGGTGCCTTCAATCAGTTTGTTGAGATTGGTCACGTAAGCAGCATGGTGCTTGTCGTGGTGGAACGAAAACGTGTTGGCCGACATATGACCTGACTCTAGGGCGTCAGCGGCGAAGGGTAATGGTGCGAGTGTAAATGCCATTGTGTTCAATCCTCTCTTGGTGGCTTTTTTGGGTTGACTTTCCGGCTTTTGTATGATTTGAGCCTAGAGTCGCTAGCTTGAGTTTATCAAGCTGTCGTAATTAATTTTTGACAATTCTCATATTTTATCTCAATTGCAGCATTTTAGAAGCTTGAATTCTACTTTTCACCAAATCTACTAATACCAGGTTTCACATAGCACAAACATTGCCTAAAAGTCAACCCGCCTGGGCAATATATAAAAGTTGGTAGGAAATTGTCACTAGACAGAATTTTAATGATGGTTATAAATAAATTAAACCTGTTTTTTATCAAATATAAGCTCAATTTAACTTAAGCTGTAAGCAAGTCCAACAAATTGCCGGAGCAGCCAATGGAAAACCGTTCAAACAATCAGACCAATTCTCCTCCTAAATGGTTGAATTTGAAACTAATAGTCAGCGGTCTGGAAACAGTTCAAGACTTAATTGTTATTTCTTTGTGTATTGGTTTGTTCTGTTTCATGGTACTGGAACTGCGAGAAATGTTTTTCTCGCTGCTGCCTCCTTTGAATTTTCAGCAAGTGACAGCAGACATTCTATTTCTCTTAGTTTTGGTGGAATTATTTCGGCTTTTAATTATTTATTTGCAAGAGCAGCGCGTTTCAATTGGTGTGGCGGTTGAAGTTTGTATTGTCTCTGTTTTGCGAGAAGTTATCGTGCGGGGTGTTCTGGAAACTCCCTGGGTTCAAATATTGTCAACAGGTGGATTTTTGCTGGTTTTGGGAATATTGTTGGTCATCCGAGTTTGGTTGCCACCAACTTTTGAGGGAATTGACCCGGAACGCCGTTTTGCTAGCCGAAAAAGAAATCTGTCAGAGCCGGAATCTTCTTCAGAGCCTGTGACGGTAAATAGTAAGTTCAATTCTCATTGAGTATGGCGAGACAGGCGATTTGAAATTTGCTCTACAGCTTGTATGGTTACAATTTATCGTCTGTTGTAAAATAACCATGATAACTTTCGTAGTGAGGATTAAAGTCATATGAAAATAGAGGGGAATGACTAAAGTCCTCGCTACGAACATGGGAAGGACTAAAGTCCTCACTACGAACCTGTATTGAGGATTAAAGTCATCTGAAAATAGAGGGGAAGGACTAAAGTCCTCACTACGAACCTATTTGATTGCGGTTCGCGGTCAGCACTTTAGTTATATGAAAATAGAGGAGAAGGACTAAAGTCCTCACTACGAACCTATTTGATTTGGGTTATTCGAGGTGACACAATATTAGCTGTTCGCCTGCAATTCGCCTAGACGAGCTAACACTTCTTTGGAGTGAATGGCGGGATTAACTTTAACAAATGTTTCCCGCAAAATTCCTTCTGGGTCAATAATAAAACTGTGGCGGGATGAGATAAAACTCATCCAAGAACCGTAAGCTTTACTTATTTTGCCGTCGGTATCTGCTAATAGCGGAAATTTTAAGCCTTCAGAATCGCAAAATTCCGCGTGGGAGTTGACATCATCGGCGCTGATGCCGATGATTTGAGTGTTTTTTGCTAAGTATTTCGGCAAGTCTTGCTGGAATCGACGCGCTTCGATCGTACAACCGGATGTAAAATCTTTGGGATAGAAGTAGACTACCAGCCACTTCCCGCGATAATCGGACAGCGAGATTTGCCCGTCGCCGCTGTTTGTCGGTAAGCTAAAGTCTGGTGCAGCTTGATTCACCGCCGGCAGTTTGCCGCCGAGGGCCAAGGCTGGAGGGGCAAAATTGAAACTCACAAAGGCTAGACAAATTGCCAATAAAGTGCTAAAAAACTTGCGCCGGGAAATCATAAATTAACAAGTAGAACTGTACTTAACACAAGTTTACAGTTTTCTGATTAAATGGGTAGGGGCAATTGGCGAATTGCTTCTAATACTAAATCCGAGTTACCCGCCTCTTTGATGATTCGGCGGTTAAAACCGCTTTTATAGAGAGGAAGCTCGCTGCTGCGGGCTAAGAAATAAAGGGAACATTTAACCAGGATTTGGTATCAAACCGAAATATCACTCACTCAAATAGAAATTTACTTATGAGCGCTGCACTCCCGTTAACAGGCAAAGTTACAGTAGTCCAGGTAATTAATGGTCAACCGGTGGTAATCGAAGTAGACGGCACTAATGCGCCGATTACTGGGGGAAATTTTGTTGATTTAGTTGAACGCGGCACCTACGATGGGGTGATGTTTCACCGAGTTGTGCGCCAGCCTGATCCTTTTGTGGTGCAAGGCGGCGATCCGCGCAGCAAGGATACTAGCATTCCGGCGGGTCAATTGGGAACGGGTAATTTTATCGATCCGGATACTAATCAGGCGCGTTTTATTCCTTTGGAAATCAAGCCGCAAGGGGCAGCACAGCCAGTTTACAACCAAGTTGTGACCGAAAAGCCACAGTTGCCACACACGAAAGGGGCAGTGGCAATGGCTCGTTCTAGTGCTTTGAATTCGGCTTCTTCGCAGTTCTATTTTACTTTAGATGCTTTGCCGTTTTTGGATGGCAATTATGCTGTTTTTGGCAATGTAGTTCAAGGTTTTGATACGGTTAATGCGGTGCAGCAGGGCGATCGCATTTCGAGTGCCAAAGTCGTTGCAGGGATTGTCCCCAGTCGGGTTTCGAGTATTATTCCCAATGCTGCTGTGTTGAATAGTTTTGTGAATAATACTAATTTTGTAAATCTGCCTTTGCGATCGCTCAACTTGCCTAATACGCCGAACAACTATCAAGTCACTGCCCAAGACTCTCAGCAAAACCCCAGCGGCGTGCGCGGAGCTAGCGCCAACGATCGCATTATCGGTTCATCGATTGATGATGCCATCAACGGCGGCAAAGGCAACGACACTATCACCGGCGAAGCAGGCGACGACTTTCTCAGGGGTGGCAAAGGTAGCGACTTAATTAGCGGTGGTGTTGGCAACGATATTATCAACGGAAATTTCGGCGACGATACTCTTAATGGCGATGCTGGTAACGACTTTTTAAGGGGTGGGCAAGGGAATGATGTCTTAAATGGTGGCGATGGCAATGATATTTTAATTGGGGATACAGGCAACGATACTATCACTGGAGGTAGTGGTGCAGATACTTTTGTTTTGGTTGGAGTCGATCCTGCGAGTCTGCCTTTTATTCTCCTACTCCCAACGAATCATACAATACTTGATTTTAAACCAGGTGAAGGCGATCGCATTGGTTTGACAGGAAAATTATCGGATACCACATTCACTCAATCTGGTAGCGATACTTTAATTAACTTAGCTGGGTCTCCTGCTATTGTAAAAAATGCTACTGTCGATTCTGTCAAAAATGCAGTTTTTGCAATTCCTTTGTCTCCGATTGTTCCTCGTCCTAATGACCTGCCCACTGGCGATGCAGCCTTAAGAATTGGGTAATTTTAAGTGAATTGGGTTGAGTTGAACTCGACCCAATTTCTAATGCTTTTCGGCTCAATATCCATATCTTTTATTAGATGCCAGCCCCTGGTTGTACAATCTATTTTTTATGGCTTATGCCAAATTTAATTAATAACATAACTTTCTGAGTTTAGAGACAGCATCTTGATAGCAATCCATTCTCGATTGCTGCTTAAATAGCCCTGCTGCTTTCTGAAAATCTTCAAATGCTCCCTGCACCTCTCTCAATTTATATCTAGTCACTCCTCGGTTGAAGTAAGCTTTAGCAAAATTGCGATCGAGGCGAATTGCTGATTCAAAATCAGCTAGTGCTGCGAGGGAATTTTCCATTTGCAGGTGGATAGTGCCTCGGTTGAAGTAAGCTTGAGATAAATTGGGTTTGAGCAGGAGTGCTGAGTTGTAATCTGCGATCGCCCCAGCGTAATCTTTTAAGCCAGCTAGCATAAACGCCCGATTGTTGTAATACTTGGCTCGATAGGGATTGAGTTCGATGGCGGTAGTTAAATCTGCGATCGCAGACTGTTTGTCGCCTAATCTGTAGCGGGCAACACCGCGATCGTTGTAAGCTGGTGCGAATTGCGGATTAATGTTGATTGTGGCGGTGAAATTTTTAATCGCAGCGTGCAAGTCTTTTTGTTCGAGACTTTTTAAAGCTGCACTGTAAACCTTCTTGGTGCTAACGTCTAAATTTGCCTCTTGTCGCGCTTGGGCTTGCTCGCCCGAAAATACTTTACCTGAAGTATTGGCGAATCCCAAAAATTCGATCGAATTGAAAATAGTTGTGACAGCTAATTGACTCGGGAGAAAGGGGATAGTACGCATGGGAGGGCGGGTGTTTAACTGTATGCTCTAATTTTCTTGCATATTGTCAGCTACTGACAGTGATATCCGTACTCTCACAGAGGTGATAAGTTTGAGGAGATTTGGTGATGCTCGGGGATTGATTTGTGTGATGACAGTTGGGTTTAGTTCGTGATGCCAGTCACAATTAAGGATACTTGCGTCTATAAACCCCTAAATTTCGTAGTTTTAAGCGAACTGAACAATTTATTTTTGCTGGCCAGATTCACCAGAGAAAGAGGGAGAGAGCAAGATGTGGAGAATATTTGACGGTGGAGGAGAATAGTTTATTAAAATATACAATTTAAATGGGCAACAGCTTATTACATTGTCGCAAGATATGCTATCAGTAAATTCCGATCGCACTTGCGAGCATCTGATACAGGGTTTAGGGAAAAAACATCTGTAGCACCGACGCATCTGTGAAGCAACCCGTTTTCTAGGTAAGACGATTCACCCGTAACTGGCCGGGTTAAGTTGGGGGCTGGGCTAAGGGCGATCGACATTTCACTAATATTTTTGAGTAATATTGCCGATGAAAGTTGCTTATTCTTTGATATGCTCTGATTACACATCAAGAATCTATTGCAGTGTCAATGAAAATAGTTCTGACGTTAAAAACTTTCTTCGCGACAGTATTCGCGATCGTCCTGTTCAGTCTCTACTTAACACCTCCGGTTCTGGCCGCGAATGCGGAGGATCTGAGTCAGCTATTAAAAGATAATTGGTGCGTCAGCTTTCTGTGGAAGCAATGCGATTTGAGCGCTGCCGATTTGCGAGAAGCTAATCTCCAAGAAGCCAACTTGAGCGGTGCCAACCTGAGCGGCGCAAACTTGTCCGGTGCTAATTTAAAAAATGCTGACCTTTCTGACGCAGATCTCACCAACGCTAACTTAGCAAATGCTGATATTTTGGGTACGGATCTCAGTCGAGCAAATTTAACCGAAGCTAATTTCAACCGCACAAAATTGTGGGATGCTAATCTGACTTTGGCAAATCTGACTCGCGCCAATTTACAAGATGCTAATTTGTTGGATTCTAGACTTTGGGGAAGCAATCTCACCCAAGCTAATTTAACTGATGCGACCCTGCACGGTGCTGATTTGCAATATGCTAATCTGGCAGACACTAATTTGACAAATGCTGACTTGCACAGTTTCTTTTTCCGAGGTTCCAAGCAAGTTACGAATCTGAGCAATGCTAATCTAGAAGGCGCTAATTTAACGGGAGCAAATCTCAGAGGTGCGGTGCTGAATGGGGCAATAATGCCGGACGGCTCTATTAATAATGAAGAAATTGGCTTTAATTTAAAGTGAATTGTGTCTGAATACAGTTGACAGTTGACAGTTGACGGTTGACAGTTGACAGTTGACAGTTGACAGTTGACAGTTGACAGTTGACAGTTGACAGTT
Source organism: Microcoleus sp. bin48.metabat.b7b8b9.023 (assembly GCF_013299185.1). Lineage (GTDB taxonomy): Bacteria > Cyanobacteriota > Cyanobacteriia > Cyanobacteriales > Microcoleaceae > Microcoleus. The sequence continues at coordinate 61,696 of NZ_JAAFKG010000005.1, forward strand.
GACAGTTGACAGTTGACAGTTGACAGTTGACAGTTGACTGATGCTTTTCGCGAGCGGGGACAGCACTAATGCCCAATGCCCAATGCCCTGTTTGGCCAATGCCCAATGCCCAATGCCCAATGCCCAATGCCCAATGCCCAATGCCCAATGCCCAATGACTTAATTCGATCGCCAAACTGCATCCCACGGCCCGCCGCCAACTTCCAAACCGGCCAAAGAACTTTGAGCCTCTAAGATAATTTTAGAGCGCTGCTTGCCATTTTTTTCAACATTTCCCCCCAACAATTCTCGCAGTTGCAAGCGCAATTCGCCGTGCGTCGTATCGCGGCAGCAAAAAGCCATACCCTTGGCTGTAGGAGTTCGCACATAGGTGCCAGAACTCTTTGTACTGCCACTTAACTCAACTTCAAACTGGCTGTTTCTCGCCTGCATTTTCCAACTTCCCCAAGGTTCAATATTCCAAGTTACTTGGGAATTCCAAGGCACAAATTCGTAGAATTTGCCTCGGTAATGGATGCCAATCATTGCTACCGATTCCATCCACCACAGCACGCCCCGCTTGCCACCCCCAGCAGTTAATGCTAAATCGCTTTCGCCTTGAAAACAATTGCAATTTATCCAAAACCATTTTTGCGGAAAAGCACCGCCCCAGTTTTTTTCGGTGTAAGCGGGAGCGTCTTTAAATTCATAGCGTTCGCCGTTCCAATCGATCCAACCCGTGGCTAAACCGTGAGCCATTAAAATTTGCCATCCAGGCTCAAACACTGGTAAAAAAGATAGCATTCCCGCCGTGGATTTTTGGAGTTCGTCGGAGTTTCCCCAGCCGTAAACAGGTTTGATTTCGTATTGCCAAAAACAGTGATTGCCAGTTCCTGGATCGTGCAGATAACCTTGATTCAAAGTAGCAGTAGCTTGATAGCCTTCTTGGACGCGACTGTCGAATACTTGTGGTTCTAAATATTCTGGTTTAATTTGTAAATCTGTTTTGCCCCAATGTCCTAAACCCAATGTGTTTCGCTGTGCCCAAAACTTATTTACATCGGGGAAGGTGCGGCACAAATAACTATCTTTGGGGCCGAGAATTTGGGCGGCACCGCCGCTGTAAGGTTGACCGCCTCTGGGGTCTTCTATGGAATACATGAATGCAAAGGATTGTCCGTGAATTGGTAATGTTATTCGGTAGTACCAGCCTTCAAAAAAGCGCCGGGAACTGCCGTCCCAGTGGTAGCCGCTGTGGGGAGTTTCAATAGTTTTGAGTTTTGAGGGTGAATTTGACATACAATTACTAATATAATAAAGGAGATTTATTGGTCATTACTCATACAATGTCAGGTCAATTACCTAAAATAAAAAATGTTTGTAGTGAGGATTTTAGTCCTCAGATGGATGCGGACTAAAGTCCTCACTACAAACCAATCTGATTGTAGTGAGGACTTTAGTCCTCAGATGGATGCGGACTAAAGTCCTCACTACAAACCAATCTGATTGTGGTTATCCGAGCGGACATGATATTAGTGGTCATTAGGGAGAAGAAACAAGCAGGAGCAGTGAATTACCGATTGCCGATCGCCAATTACCCATATAATAGGATATTCATTATGTCTTTAGCACTTTGGCGATCGCCCTTAGCGCGATCGCTCCACCGCAACCGCAGTCTTGCCTATGCCCGCTACTTGCAACTAGCAACGGTTCGTCCTGACGGGCGTCCTGCTAACCGCACTGTGGTGTTTCGAGGCTTTTTGGAAAACACCAACCAGTTAAAGTTTATTACAGATATTCGCAGTCAAAAGGCAGAGGAAATTAATCTCTATCCTTGGGCGGAGATTTGCTGGTATTTCCCTAAAACTCGCGAACAATTTCGGATTGCTGGAAAGCTACTTTTGGCAGGGGCAGATTGTTCAGATGTAGAGTTGTGCGCCAAGCGCCGCACAGCTTGGCAGGAGATTTCTGAGGGGGCTCGATCGCAATTTGGTTGGCCCGAACCTGGGGAAGACAAGGCTGAGGCTACTGCTTTTGATTGTGCTTCCCCAGATGCGATCGAGCCGCTGCCTAATTTTTGCTTGCTGCTGTTGGAACCGGAAACGGTGGATTTTTTGGAGTTGCGGGGGGAACCCCAGAACCGATCGCTTTACGGGCGCGACGGAGATGGCAATTGGTTTGTGCGATCGGTCAATCCTTGAAAAAGAAGTCATTAGTCAGCAGTCATTAGTCATTAGTCATTAGTTATTGGTTATTGGTTATTTGTTGTCATATCGTCTTCTGTCGATTGACCGCGATAATATCCGTTCGTAGTGCGGACTTTAGTCCGCAATATGCTGCGGACTGAAGTCCACACTACGAACAGTTTTTTGTTATAGTAATCGACCGGACATGATATCAGTTCCAATCCCCTGTTTGCCAAATGCCCTGTTTGCCCAATGCCAAATGCCCTGGGCGGGCGAATGCCCAATGCCCCATGCCCCATGCCCCATGCCCCATCCCTCCGCTTCGCTTCGCCCAATTCCCAATTCCCAATGCCCAATTCCCAATTCCCAATTCAAATTTTAGATGCCGGTGCCGTCGAAAAATTCTTGAATTGCTTTATCTTTTAACTTGCAGCTAGGGGTTGTAACGGGCTGGGTTTTTTCGGCTAAGGCTACATTGCTGGCTTGGTTTAAAGCTTCTGATACTGATTGGAAATTGTGGGAATTGGAAACAGAAGTTAATGAGGCAGATGGTTGAGCCTGCAAAGTTTTTAGTTGCTGTTCGAGGGACTCGATACGATCGACTAAAGAGCGAATTACCGCAGCTTCCGAATCCGGCAAACTGCCGTGTTCTAGGGGATTGACGCGCACTCCCGATCGATAAACGATGCGGCCGGGAATCCCTACAACGGTACAGTCAGATGGTACGTCGCGCAGGACGACGGAACCGGCGCCGATGCGAACGTTGTTGCCAATTAGCAAGTTGCCGAGCACCTTGGCGCCGGCACCGACAACTACATTTTCACCCACAGTAGGGTGACGTTTGCCGCTTTCCTTGCCTGTGCCGCCGAGGGTGACACCTTGGTAAATTAGGGCAAAATCGCCGACGATCGCAGTTTCGCCGATCACAACCCCCATACCGTGGTCGATGAAGACGCTTTTGCCGATCGTTGCCCCTGGGTGAATTTCAATGCCGGTCAAAAAGCGAGCAATGTGGGAAATTAAGCGGGGAATGAAGGGAAGGCCCAGTACGTAAAGCCAGTGTGCGAGGCGGTGCAGCACTAGGGCCTGAAGACCTGGGTAACAAAACAAAACTTCCAGCCAGTTGCGAGCGGCTGGGTCGCGATCGAAAATAATACTGAAGTCAGCTCTAAGAGTCTTTAGCACTTTCGGATTTACCAATTTTGGTTAAACACGGCACTTTCGATCTTACATTTTACTCGACGGGGGAAGTTATTGACCGATCGCGAGATTGGGGGAGTGGGAGATTGGGGGAGTGTCCCTGGAGGAGATTGGGGGAGATTTCGAGAAAATTTGAGGATATTCGATCGTCCCCATCCCACAGTGCCGTTGCGTTTTATTCCTGTGGAGCTTTTTTTGACAGTGCGATCGCACTACAAATGTCAAACCCAGATGCACGTTATTCCTGTACTGAGATCGTATAGTTAGACTTGACTCCGGGTTCGAGTGTGCCGACCCAAATTTTGTATGAGCCTGCTTGCCAGTCTGAATCTACAATGCCAGCATCTTTATTCTGACCTGTATCGTCTCCGCAACGCACGGTGTTACCAGGGCCTTGTACGAGTAAGGTGGTGTCCTTGCCTCCGCTGTTGACTTGGATGGTGAGTTTGGAAAAGTTTTGCTGCAACTGTATGATGTGGTCGGGAGTGGGGGTGGCAAAACCCAAACATTTGTTTTTGTGGCGATCGGCGTTGGCAATGGCAGATAGAGAGTACGATCCGCCTGTGGAACCTCTCAAAGCTGCTGTTGGCGCCCCAAAACCTCGCGATAAAATTAATGTGCCGAAATTGGCTGTTTCTGCTAAAACGGGGTGGGTGGCGATCGCACAAGTCGCAGCTAAGATCGCAGCGTTTTTGAAATGAGCTCGCGGATTAAACAACATGGCAATACTCCTCTGTCACAACTTAAAATCACAACTCAGAATTCACCCATCGCAGCCCCAAGAATCCGAACTAGGAGAGGAAGCACATTTTTTTTTAATTAGTTCAAAACCTCTTGGTTTCTCTTCCTTATTTTTATCAGAACAACACCTGTGCGATCGCCCTTCCTCGTGCCACTCCCGGTTCTGCCACACGCGCCCTGCTCGCATCCGCAATTGTACGGTGTCAAAATGATAAATTTGATACTGCTTGCCTCTGTATTGACAATTGCTTCCCTATTCGCCGAGGCTTTGCTATTGTTACCTATGAGTCTATCTGGGTGGATCCATTTCCCGGTTTGGCTCAGCCTGACTTTGATTTTGCTGGCTATTTCTTGGTGCTTGGGGGATTAGTTGACAGCGCTCGATGAGGAGTTATTAGTTATTCAAAAGCCAATTATCAATCTTTCCGCTTCGCCCAACGGTCAATTCCCCTTGGTACAAATTGGACCTATGCAAGGGCCTCGGGTGCGATCGTGTATACTGCAAAATTGACAATCAGAAATCTAAAATCTAGGAATTGACATCTACCTATAGACAGAATAATGCAACGAGAAATTTCTGCGCTCTCTGAATTTCGCTCGAATGACAAAACTTTTCTGGAAACTCCTAAGAAACAGTCGCGTCCGATACACCGGGCGATCGTGTTAATGCTAGTAGCAACTGGTTTGCTGGGCCTGCACGCTAGCCGGCTGGTGGAATTGCAACTGGTACAAGGCAAGCAAAACCGAGAACGAGCCGAAAACAATCGCGTTCGCCTCGTACCCATGCCGGCGAATCGCGGACACATTGTCGATCGCAAAGGCAAGCTGCTAGCGGCTAACAATTTAGCTCGATCGGTCTATTTGTGGCCAAAAGAACAAACGACGGAAGAGTGGAAAGTGACAGCAGAAAAGTTGAGTCCGCTGCTCAAAATCCCGGCTAAAGAAATATTAGATAAATTAAAAAAGGTCGATCCTCTATCCTACAGACCGGTGCGAATCAGGCAAGCGATGCCGCCAGAATTGTTTGTACCGCTAGCAGAACAGGTGGGACAAATGCGGGGAGTGGAAGTGCGGCCAGAAGCGAGCCGCTACTATCCCGAAGGCAGTTTAGCTGCTCACGTTTTGGGATATATTGGCGAAGCTACCGCAGAAGACTTGAAAGCTCACCCGGAATATCCAATGGGGATGATTGTCGGTCAGATGGGCATAGAAGCGAGTTCTAATAAGGAAATTGCGGGAGTGTGGGGCGATCGGCTGATCGAAGTAAATGCCCAAAATCAAGAATTGCGGCTAATGGGAGAGACACCGCCCAAACCGGGCGAGGCAGTGCAGCTAACCATAGACTTGTCCATGCAAAAAGCAGCCGAAACAGCCCTGGGGAACCGCCGGGGAGCAGTAGTGGCCCTTGATGTGAAAACTGGTGCGGTATTAGTTTTGGCCAGCCACCCGACTTTTGACCCCAATCTGTTTACGCGAAAAATCAGTAAGGATGATTGGGCAACTCTTCAACAGGAAGAAAATCCATTTGTGAATCGAACCATGCAAGGCTATCCCCCCGGTAGCACGTTTAAAATTGTGACTTCCGTCGCGGGGATGGAGTCGGGCAAGTTTTCGCCGGACTCAATTATTGGTACTTCGTCTTACATTACTGTGGGGGGAATTGATTTTAACGAACACAGTGGCGGTTACGGCAACATCGGCTTTCGGGATGCCTTGGCTTTCAGCAGCAATACGTTTTTTTATCAAATCGGGATGAGTGCCGGGCCGGAGGAAATTGCTAAGTGGGGACACCGCTTGGGCATTGGCAAGGATACGGATTTGAAGCTTTTGGGCCTAGGCGGTGGCGATTACGGTCAAATGCCGACCCCGGCGGAGAAGGAAAAAATCTATAAAGAACCTTGGTATGCTGGTGATACGGTAACAATGTCGATCGGTCAGGGGTTCGTGTTGGTGACTCCTTTGGAGGCGGCGGTGATGGTAGGTTCGATCGCCAATGGTGGCAATCGCGTCAAACCGCATCTTTTGAGTTCTCTGACTGGCAAGCCTGAGACAAAACCAGTACCTACGGGGATGAAACCTTCGACAGTTAATGTGATTAAAGAAGGACTCGTGGCAGTAGTTACCGACGGTACGGGACAGGGGCTCAATGACGGTTCAATTCCACTAACAGCGGGCAAAACAGGGACTTCGGAGGTAATCGGACAGAAGGATCACTCGCTGTATGTAGCCTATGGGCCTGCGGACAAGCCGGAAATTGCGATCGCCGTGGTTGTGGAAAATGGCGGTTTTGGTTCTGTCGCGGCAGCGCCGATCGCCAAAGAGGTGTTTCAAGCTTATTTTGGCAAGCCGAAAACACCAGTCAACCCCATAGTGGTCAACCCTGAGTAGTCATGGGGCATGGGGCATTGTTGACTGTTGTTCGTAGTGCGGACTTCAGTCCGCAGCATATTGCGGACTGAAGTCCGCACTACGAACGAACGGATATTATCGCGGTCAACTGACCGGACACGATATGACAACTAACAACTGACTAATTAAGCCGCATAAATATTGTAGCTTTCCGAATTCCTGTTATTTCTCCCGTACTGGTGACAGTGAGCGATCGCAAGTGGTCAAAAAGCGGTCTTGCAGAAAGTTCAATTAACCTCAACAACGGAATTTGTTTTTCCCAAATTGCTCTGCTGGAGGGCCAGTCTAAATAAAAATAGCCATCGTTAGCTGGCGGTAGCGGTTCGATGCTGGTTTGAAAATCTTGATTTGCCACCAAAGAGCCTGTTTCGGCTGCTTTGAGTGCTGCATCCATTGCTTCTACCGAAGTGGTGAAAATTTCGTATTTGCCGACAGTGGCTCGAACTCCTTTTGCTTCAGTTTCGATCGCACTTTTGCTCTTATTTTTTCCATCGTAACTCTGGCTCGTTGTCAACTGCGTCCAAGCGGTAATTTTCTGGTTTCTGAGAGTAAAGTTGCCGATGCTGTATTCTTTACTCCGGGCAATTTCATCGAGTTTGTCGATCGCCTTTTGAGCATCAGCAGATTTTTCTGCCGCAAAAATCCAGTCGGGAGTGCTTGACGAACTCGGAAGTACGGCTAAAGCGTATTCTCCTTGTACCCAGTTAAATATATCCTGCGGCAAATTGACGCCCGAATTTTGCTGAATATCTGCGATCGCGCGATCGACTAATTTTGAAGCCTCTGCGTTAGTTGACACCGCCGACGACAAATCAGTCCAAAAATTCCTTAAATCGGTGCTGGCGACAGTGAAAGGACTGGCTGAGGGTATGTACTGCAAGGCTTGTACAGGTGCGGATAGTGTGGGAATTGCTGTTTTGTCTCCCGATGTCACCAAAGCAGTTTGGGCAAGCAATCCCCGTCGGTTGACTCCGATAGCAACTGCGAGGGAATTGGGGGAAACTTGCGGATTTTGCTCGGTTGCCGGCTGCGGAAGATTGACAAATCCTAAAGCTATTCTGCCTTGAGTTAGCTGCTGCAAAGCTTTTTGATAGTTAGGACTGTTGTTGAGATTTAGGCTGGCTGATTCTACGTTATCAATTGCATCTCGCAGCACGTTCGGACTGTTGGCAAATAAAACAAAACTGCTGTTACTTCCTGAATCAGAACTACCGCCGATTGCTGCTGTTGCAAAGCTAGGAGGCAAAGTTGAATTCGGTAGAGCAAGCGAGTTGAAAGACCAAATCGAATCTTTTTTGGGGTTAGTTATTGGTGACTCTTTATAATATATTTTGACACCTTTATATAGTTCCGACTGCACTGTTTTCTCCTTACGAGATTCTTTTTGCCAGTAGGAAGTGAGAAATTCTTGACTGCGATCGGCATTTTGGGAGGAAACGGCTAGCAGAAACCCGGCTTGTTTCCCGTTGTTGAGTTCGCGATCGTCGAAATCTGGCGTAGTGGTAGCGAAAGTAATTTCGTCACCTATCCAAGGTTGGATATCGCGGCTGTAATCCAGGTTAGTATTGACGAGGAGGCTTTTTTTGATTTGCTCGAATTCAGCGTGCGATCGACTTCTTTCTTCAGGAGAGGCAAAGATTTGTCGCAATGCTTCGAGGCGATCGGGATTTACCAGCATTGAAACTAACACAGGTGATTGTTTCGAGACAAACACAGCCGCAGCCGGAGTAGTCGTCGGCCCACCCGCGAGCAAATTTAGGGGAGTTTTGGTTGACAGCCAGTAAAAACCGCCTGCACTCAAGGCTAAGAGTGCCAAGACGCCAGCAATGAGGAAAGAAAAGAACGATCGCAGCTTCATACAAAAAGGACTAATGACCACAGTCTATTATTAACTACAGTAGCGCATGACCGTAGCTATTGACACCTGCAAAATATAGAGGCGGTGTCTGTGAGAAACCGCCCCAATATTGACAGGCTATTACCCGTCAGTTTATTTGTTTCTAAGTCGATAGTTGTGCCAATCTAGCTGTCAGTTCTTCAATCGACAATTGAGGTAATTCTGCCAATAAAGATGATAAATTGTCTGGAGATAAAGCCAGCAAATCATGGATAATACCAGCCGAAAGTTCAGATGACTGTTCCGTTTGAGGAAAATATTTTTTCAAAAGAGCTTCAGCCTATTTAATAGTTTTACCGAGTAGTTATTGCCTCGATTGTTTTGCCAATAATTAATTAGTGGTGTATCGCTCGCACGCCAGACAAGGGTAAGATCGATCGCCCGTCATACATACAAAAGTACGCGCGTGCGAAGCCCCAACCGTAGGGAATCGCCCGTAAAGTCGATCGCCCGCAGAATTGTGCCTATAATAATTATCGTGTCGATCGCACTCAAACAGCAGGCGCAACCGCAGCAGTGGGAGAATTCCGGGAATGGGTGACGAATAGGTAATTGTCAGTCTACCAACTCTTAACGTGCGATCGCCAAGAGTGCACCCAAACGACAATCAGAGAACTCGCACAAAACTGGTGTTTGACTGTAGGGGCGATCGACTTCAAGGAAGTTGTGCTCAAGCGCGATCGCCCGTAATCTAAGGAATGAAAAATAAATAAGGTGACTAAGGTCGGAATACTTTACCTTAGAGCAAGGCTTCTGGCGTTTAATTGTGCAAGTTCTTTATTTTTCATTCCTAAAAAAGTTCGTTGTCCTATTAATTAGCTCACCATATCAAGCTAGATCTATCAAGCTTTTACCATCATTATTGAAAGAGTTACGCAACAATTCCAGAAAATCCTTATCTAAAGTTTTTGTTTCCTTCAACATTCGCAAATCTTCTGCTTCTTTAGTCATTTCTCGAACGGCAAATGGATGACTAGCTATTGCTGAATAAAACTTTTCTTCTCCATCTTTTTCCCAAGTGATCTTGAAAGAAATGTCTTTGTAAGGTATGTATGCCTCAATGGTATGTCTGGCGGATTTGACTGTGTGAACAATGTTCTCCACAGTAGGATCGAGACAGGCTTGCAGAGTAGCGCGGATCGCGACCAGAGCTTCCTGCGGTTCCAGAGAATCGTCCCCAAACTCAAGACAATCTGGAAATACATCTTCTCTACCGCAATCCTCTCTTAATTGATTAACTTTTGCAGCATCTACAAGTTTTCCTTGGAGGATTTTCCAAACTTCATCTAATGCAACTCTTGGCACTTCAGGCACTCCCCAGTCCACTAATTTGCAAAAAGCATTGTAGTTAGGAAGCATTCGTTCGCAACAAGCAGCAGCAAACGCAACTCTGTGAAGATCGGGGAGGTCTTCGAGTTCTTTTTTTAGAGTGTCAACTTCAAAAAAATGCATATTCATTTCGTGATTTTTATCGTCTGGGTGGTTCATTTTGTCTGCTCGGGCCGGGTTTCCAGGTAGGATTCCATCGACTGCCAGGTCTGATCTGTCTCTCTTGCATCAATGAGCGACAGAAATATTCGCAAATTCCGTCTGGATGGCTGACCCCAATTGATTCAATTCCAACTATTCTTCCTTTAGCTTTTTCAGAGTCAGCCCAATAAATCATTCGCTCCTCTGCATGCAAGTTTCCTCCTCTGGAATTTGGAATTACGACATATCCTTGACTTTCAAGCAACTTTCTATGATCGCGTGAAAATTCTCCCCAAGCATTAGATACAACTTTTTTCACCTTACCTTGTGCATCTACGAACTGACCTACTGCAATTACTCTGTTACTCTTAGCTATTGAATCGTTGCCGTAAAGCTCGTCAGAAATTCGTTTAGCGTCTGCTTCTAACTGCGCTGCATCTGGATGAATTTCATTTTCACCGCGACTCGGGCCTCCACTTTCTGAGCCGTTCGTTGTACTGTGAAAAACTACTCCCAGTAGCTTGGCTATATTCTTTAAGCCAGTCGAAGCTGTAGTTGCTCCGTGTAGCCCCAGAGCTGTTCCTGCTACTATAGCAGGAGCACCTGCAATACAACCAACTCCTGTTACACATAAACCTGCACCTCCAGCACCAGTTCCGCCACCCCCCATTATTTCTAAAATCCCCGTAACAATTGAAGCTGCATCTCCGAATGTTCGCCCTGCTTGGAAAGACCAGGTTTTAGGCAGCCCACGCTCTACATCTTTGTCTAATCCATTCCATCCAGGAATCAAAACCTGCAACAACCATCTCCCAATGTCTCCGTTATTACGCAACCATTGATAGACTGCCCCAGCAACAAACTCTCCAAGAGGTCTAAAGAAACTCAACAATTGTCGGATGACTTTTGTCAGTGCAGAACGTTTGTCAGGAGGCAATTTTCCACCAGGAGCACCTGAGTTAGCAGACTGATTATCAGGAACATTGCCGCCAAAAATGTCTTTAGGATAAGAGTTGTAGGAAATCGGCTGAAAAATATCCTTACTCGGCTTAGGAGGCTTATTTAACTCCGGTGGCACCTGTTTTTTCGGAGCCTTAGTCAACCGCGGTGCTTCCCCAAATTTGGGCAAATCATTAGTCTGCCCCGTTTTCTTCGGATCGAACCCTCCCCTCTTCGACTCAGACTCACTCGGCAAATACTTGCCATCTTTCCAACTAGACTTCGACCAACTTTCACTCCAATCATTCCTCCCATCATCCCAGACAGTTCCGCTTCTAGTCCAACTCCAATTACTGCCACTACTCGTATAAACAGCTCTTTTTGTTGTCGATTCAGAATCTGAGCCACTGATAGTCTCACTCCAACGATAACCTCCCTTAAAGTAAGATTTGGTGTAACTCGAAGTCCAGCTAGAATACTTGTAAACGTCACTCACTACACCTTTACTATCGTAACTGCTGTCCCTTAACCATTTCTCGTAACTCGAACTGCCACTCTCTTCTTTTCGACCATCTTTGTAAGTTGTGACTGTCTGTGAATTACTCGTCTTTGAGGTATCGCTACTGTTAGATGAATTGGTATTGTTGCCCTCGCTACTGCTGTTATTTTTGCTTGCAGTTATTGTCGATTCATCGCTGTTACTTTTGGTGGTGTAAGTATCAGCTTTGTACTCGCTATCCCACTGCTCTTGATTTTCGGAATAGTTTTCACTTTCGTTTTTGGAACTGGGTTTTCCGGCACTGTTACTGCTAGAAGAGTTTGATTTGTTAATTGAATAATAGTCTCGATTGTGGTTTCTAGTTTCTCCCCCGTTTTTGTATGTATCTGTGTTATTTACGCTGGTGACTGAGTAACCATTATCTCGATTGTTTCTCCAAGAGTTAGTGCCGTTGGTGCTGTTTGTTTCCTGGGACTGATTTTGGGTATATGTGTCTGTGTTGCTCTTATTTTTTGATTTGCCGTCGTCGTAACTGGTGTTGTAGTTACTGTTCCCTTCATAGTAAGTATCGCGGGTGCTGCTGCCGACGGTTTTGCCGTTGGTTGTGGTATTGTCCCAGGTGTTGTTGGTGATTGAACGGTTGTCGCTGCTGTTGTTTGTTTTGTATGAGTCGCTGCTTGTTTTGCTGTGAGAGTTGAATTGAGTGACTTCGGAATTCTCGCCACTGTTAGTGCTGTTGGAATAGTTGCCTTTGCTGCTCGAAGTTGTGTTGGTTTTTCCTTTCTTTTGGGTTGTAGTGTTGTCGCCGGAAGTTCCATTACTGCTGGTGTACTGATTGTTTGTGGTTGATTTTGAACCTGACTCTTCTTGGGTTTTGGAGTTGCTCTCTCCATAATTACCGTCATGTTTGCCATCGGATTGAGTTTGGCGGTTTATGTAGCTATCACCAGCACTTTTTTGAGTTTGTGAAGGACTGGTATAGTTGCGATTTGAACTCCATTTCTCTTTGGATGAGGTTTGGCTGTTTCCTGTGCCTTCGTATTTGAGTCGGTTCTCACTTGACTGGGATTTATCTGTTCTTTCTATTGAGTAGAGGGAAAGGTTTTTGTCTGTGTAGTCCTTGGTGTTTGTGTTTGTATCTGTTTTTGTTTCAGAGAAAGAGTTGCCGTTACTGTTGGTATTGGTACGGCTTTTGTTCCAGTTGGAGTCTGTGTGTGAGTAGCTTCTGTTGGTTTGGGTGTTTGTGCTGGTTGTACTGCCGTTTTTGCTGGTATTGCTGGTAGTATTTGGCGCTAGTTCTGTGGTGGTGGAACTGGTGCCAACGTTGTAGTCTCCGGTTGAGGTAGTGGTGGTTTTTGGTTGGTTGGTTGTGCCGTTGGTTAGGGCGGCTCTTGATGAGGGTTTGGCTGTGGTTTGGCTGATGTTTTCGTCGGCACTGATTAGGGGTTTGATTAATTGTTTGGTGGCTGCTAATACTGGGATTGCCGGGATTGTTTGGGCGGCGGTGGCTATTGCTAATTCTTGGTTTAAGATGCCGTATCCTGTTCTTTCATCCCATCCGGGTACGTCGATGTCTGTTGCTGTGTTTAGGAGGATGTTTTTGATTTGTTGGGGGTTAAGGGATGGGTTGGTTTCCCACATTTGGGATATGGTTTTTGTAACGAGGGCTGCTGCTATTGATGTGCCTTGTTTTGGTTGGGTTGTTGCTGTTTCTATTGTGCTGCCAATTGTGTCCGATGCTAGGATGTCTAAGCCCTCTCCGTAGCTGGAATATGCACTGCGGTTGTTGTTAGAAGCTGCGCCTACTGTGATGATGTTGTTGAATTCGGTTGATGCTTGTCCTAGGGCTGACGATTTCGATCCTTCATTACCTGCGGCTGCTACAATCAGGATGTTGTTTTCTTGGGCATACTTGAGTGCTGCTGTTTCTGTTTCTGTCAGTTTGTGCCGTGTGGTTTGCGTGCCGTCGGGATTAATTTGGGTTAAGTCGAAGCTGAGGTTAACTACGGCGTTTGGTTGTTTTGATGCTTTTGCTGCGTCTACAAATTCTATCAATGATTCGTGCCAGTTCCCGGAACCTGTTGCTCTTCCCAACCAAATTGGTGTTTGGGGATTGTTTTGGTTTTTGTCACCGGCTATAATTTCGAGGATTGCGCTTCCGTGTTGGTTGCCTTCGTTTGGTTGAAGTAGCGGGTTATTGTCGTTGTCGATTACGTCTTTTCCGAGGATAATTTTGCTGTAGTCGATGTTGGGGTTGTCGGCGGCGAAGCCGGTGTCGATGATGCCGATTAATAGTTGAGTTGGTTGGGGGAAATTGGGAGTTGTTTCTAATTCAGTAGTCGTGTCAGCAACTGGGTAATCGTTAATCTTGGTTTCGGAGTCGCTTTGACTGGTGGCGATGATATGAAGAGGATTTTCTGGCTGATTATTTGCAGATGATGCTATTTCTGGAATAACGTTTGTTTTTTCGGAGTCGGTTTCAAAGTTAGGGTTTGGATACTCATCAATGATTGTTTGTGGCTGATTGTCTGTGTTAGCAATGATATTTGCTGAGTCTGACGGCAAATAATTTTGAGTGGTGGCTGTTTGGGGAATATTAGTTAGGTTTTCCGAGTCGGTATCAAAGTTGGCAATTGTGTATTCTGACTCGGATAGTGGATGGTTGTCTGTTGATTCGGCTGTGGTTGATGTGCGGTTGAGAGTTTCCAACAGTGTGGAAATTTCCTCGTCATAAATTAGTGGGAAACTTTCATCGGCTTGGCTGGTAGTTTCGGCAATGTCTGTATTGACGGAGGTATTGGGGAGATTTAATGAGGTATTTTCAATTTCCCCGGTGAGAATGTCTGTTGCTGCTGGTATTGCTGGTAACTCGGTAGTTTCTGTTTGAGTAGGGGCTGAGGGAATGGCAGTTATTTCTATTTTGTCACCTGTTATTTCGTCTGTTGAATTAATAACTGCGACTGCTGGTTGAGTATTTTCTGAGATTGTTGGGACTAGATTTGGGGAAATTGTGGCGTTTTGGGTTTCTGTCGTTGAGAAATCTAGTTTTTTCTCGACAGGCTTTCTCGTAACAGTCGGATTTTGAGTTTCTGTGGCTGGAGAATCTGGTTTTTTCTCGACAGGATTCGCCACAGCAGTAGAAACAGTCGGGTTTTGAGTTTCTATGGCTGGAGAATCTGGTTTCACTTCGGCAGGATTTATCGCAACAATCGGATTTTTAGTTTCTGTTACTGGAGAATCTGCTTTTTTCTCGATAGGATTCGTCGCGTTTTTAGTTTCTGTGGCTGGAGAATCTGGTTTCACCTCAGCAGGATTTGTCGTGTTTTTAGTTTCTGTGGCTGGAGAATCTGCTTTTACTTCAGCAGGCTTTGTCGCAGAATGAGGAGTTTCTGAAACTATCGCGCTTTTACTCTCTGTCGCTGAGGAATCTGCTTTTACTTCGACAGGCTTTGTCGAAATTTTAGTCTCTGTCGTCGCAGAATCTGCTTTTGTCTCAGCAGGCTTTGTCGCAGAATTAGGAATTTCTGAAACTGTCGTATTCTTCGTGTCTGTCGCTGAGGAATCTGCTTTTACTTCCACAGGCTTTGTCGTGTTTTTAGTCTCTGTCGCGGAGGAATCTGCTTTTGTCTCAGCAGGCTTTGTCGCAGAATTAGGAATTTCTGAAACTGTCGTATTCTTCGTGTCTGTCGCTGAGGAATCTGCTTTTACTTCCACAGGCTTTGTCGTGTTTTTAGTCTCTGTCGCGGAGGAATCTGGTTTTACTTCGACAGGCTTTGTCGTGTTTTTAGTGTCTGTGGCTGGAGAATCTGCTTTTGTCTCAGCAGGCTTTGTCGTGGAAGTGGGAATTTCTGAAACTGTCGTATTCTTCGTGTCTGTCGCGGAGGAATCTGGTTTCGCCTCCGCAGGCTTTGTCATGGAAGTGGGGATTTCTGAAACTGTTGTATTTTTGGTTTCTGCCGCTTCAGTACATTTACACTTTTCAGGAGTTGTGTCTGCGGTTGTTGCGTTGCTGTCGGGAATTTCTGAAACTGTCGCGTTTTTGGTTTCTACTGTTGCAGAATCTGTTTTTGCATCGCTCAGATTTTTGGTATTAGTTGAATCTTCGGAAACTGTTGCAACTTTAGTCTCTGTAGCGGAGGAATTTGGTTTGACTTCGGCAAGAGTTGTCACAGAATTGGTAATGTCCGCAACAGTCACATTTTTCGCTTCTGCTGTGAATGTGCTGGACTCAATTTTGGTGTTATTAGTAGTTTCCGATTTTGTGCTGTTGCCAGTGATTGGATCGATTGGGGAGGTTGTTGTTGAGTCTTTTTTAGGTAGAGGATCGATTGTCGTTCCAGGTTTTTCAATCAGTAAAGCGTCTATTTCTGTGGTCTTTATCAGCAAATCTGTGTTGTTCTCGACTGATAATTGCCTTTTCTTTAACAATTCTGGACAGATGTCGATCGTGTCTAATTCGCTTGGCTGTATGTTTTTTTCTGGGGAGGAGGGGAAATGAAAAGTGCTGGTAATGTTTCCTAACTGCGTCTTTTCTGTAATGTCAGGAATTATCGATGTGCTGGTAGTTGTGTTGGGGGTGAGTGGGTTGATTGATAACATTAGTTGCTTCCCTGATTTTTCAAATGTTAATGCGTTTCCTTGGAGATGCAAGGATAGTATTGACTTTTGTTTCTTGGAATGTATCAGCCAATGATTGAGTTTTATGCAGCACAAATAAACGTGCTACACTCACGGTTAAACTGTCAGTTGCGCTCTGATGGTCGGCGCTCCGATCGCAGATATTGATGAAAGATGTTTGTGCCGATCGCTCTTTTTGTGTCGGCTGTTTTTGTTGCTTTGTTGAGCTTACTAACAACCGTTATAACGTGTCAATAGCTGTGTCGCATCTTTACGAAACTTTTACATAGACGCTCTTTACATATATTAATAAAGAGCGCTGAAGCGCAACTACGTACCTGTTTGTCTGATGACAATGCTCTTTACATATATTGATAAAGAGCGCTGAGGCGCAACTACGTACCTATTTTTCTGATGACTATGCTCTTTACATATATTGATAAAGAGCGCTGAAGCGCAACTACGTACCTATGTGCAGCTTACCACGGCAAGCCTCGCGCATCGGAAAAATCAGCATCGAGAACCGCCCCCGGATCGAATATAGCGCCAGTTAAATCAGCTTTTCTAAACGACGTTACTGACAATTTTTCGATTTCTTCAACCGCGATAAAAAAGCCGATCGCACATAACCCCAAAATAACCCCAGAAACCAAAAATAAACCAATTCCCCTCAGAGTATCCCCGCCCAAAAATGTCACAATACCGTTAGCGCCGATCGCAGCAGCAGCCCCAGCCACAGCCCCAGCCACAATTCCCGCCTCGCCCCGAGTCGCAGCAATCGCCGTCGCAGCAGTCCCCGCCACAGCTACAGCCCCCGCATCCACCCCGCCAATGAGTCCAATCAAAGCCCCAGCAGCCGTCACTGTCACCGCTGTTACCCCAGCCCTAGCAATCAATTTTTTGACTCGGCGGCGGCTTTGTCCGCTTCTGACGCCTTGAAAATTTGCCCCCCTCAAAATCGCCCCGGTGAAATTGCAGCCTCGAATGTCGCAACCGCTGAAGTTCGCCCCTGATAAGTCCAGCCCTTTAAATGAACGGTTCCGCAAGTTTTGGTTGGCAAAATTGAGATTTTGAGTCATAAGTGAAGATGGAAGTATGAACCGCGAAGACGCGAAGGACACGAAGGAAGAGGGAAGAGGGAAGAGGGAAGAGGGAATCTTCCACAAGGGTTTGAGGAATTAATAATATCTTAACTGTTGGGCGCGGCTGCTTTAGCAGAAAACAAGATATATGTCAATTATTATCTGATATTTGGTAAGTTGTCGATTTCCCTGTACGATCGATCGCGTCCTAGGAACTCATCGGAGCGGCCAAAAACTGGTACGATCTTTGAGATTGAGTTAACAACAATGCAGCCCCTTCAATCCATGCTAGAAATTAAAATCTGAACGCTGTTATCAACAAACTCTGCCATCCTAGAAATTAGCATTAACAGTCCTGGATGTACGAGTGCTCAGAAACCGGGTTTTTAGCGAAAAGATTTCTTTCCAACCCGCAGATAAAATGAAAAACCCGGTTTCTTTGGTCGGAAATGCCTAAGTCCCGATCGACAAAATCCCAAGTCGGGATGTAAAATCTACAAAACATCGCAATTATTATGTCAAACCTCCCATTTTCTCCCGAACAAATTGCCGCCGAAAGACTCAAACCCGAAGAATATGAAGAAATCGTTCAGCGCCTCGGCCGCCATCCCAATAAGGCTGAATTGGGAATGTTCGGCGTGATGTGGAGCGAACACTGCTGTTACAAAAATTCGCGGCCGCTATTAAAACAGTTTCCCACAGAGGGCGATCGCATTCTCGTCGGCCCAGGAGAAAATGCTGGTGTCGTAGACTTGGGAGACGGCTTACAACTTGCTTTCAAAATTGAATCCCACAACCACCCGTCAGCAGTTGAACCCTTCCAAGGTGCTGCAACTGGCGTCGGTGGGATTCTCCGCGATATCTTTACAATGGGTGCTCGCCCGATCGCACTTTTGAATTCTCTACGTTTCGGCAATTTAGATGATAGCAAAACTCAGAGATTGTTTAAAGGTGTTGTAGCGGGAATCAGTCACTACGGAAATTGCATTGGGGTACCCACGGTTGGCGGTGAAGTTTATTTCAATGATGCCTATGCTGGCAATCCATTAGTTAATGTCATGGCCTTGGGTTTAATGGAAACTCAAGAAATCGTTAAATCTGGCGCGTCGGGAATTGGAAATCCTGTGCTTTATGTCGGTTCAACTACTGGCAGAGATGGCATGGGAGGAGCAAGTTTTGCTAGTGCAG
The DNA here is from genome assembly GCF_013299185.1 of Microcoleus sp. bin48.metabat.b7b8b9.023. Lineage (GTDB taxonomy): Bacteria > Cyanobacteriota > Cyanobacteriia > Cyanobacteriales > Microcoleaceae > Microcoleus. The sequence continues at coordinate 79,903 of NZ_JAAFKG010000005.1, forward strand.
AATTGACTGACAAATCGATGGACGATCGACCCGCTGTTCAAGTAGGAGATCCGTTTCTCGAAAAATCTTTAATTGAAGCTTGTTTGGCAGCATTCAAAACTGGTGCTGTCGTCGCAGCCCAAGATATGGGTGCGGCCGGAATCACCTGTTCGACATCGGAAATGGCAGCCAAAGGTGGTGTCGGAATTGAATTCGATCTAGATAAGGTTCCGGTTAGAGAAAGTGGCATGGTTCCCTACGAATACCTGCTTTCGGAATCGCAAGAGCGGATGTTGTTTGTCGCCCACAAAGGACGGGAACAGGAATTAATTGATATTTTTCATCGCTGGGGATTGCACGCCGTAGTCGCGGGGACAGTCATCGAAGAGCCGATCGTCCGAATTTTGTTTAAAGGCGAAATCGCTGCTGAAATTACCGCGACTGCTTTGGCAGATAATACGCCAATTTATCACCGCGAATTGTTGACGGAACCGCCAGAATATGCTAAAAAAGCATGGGAATGGACGGCGGACAAGTTGCCGGAATGCACCGCAGCCGGTATCGAAGTTCAAGGTGATTTCCAAACTTGGAATCAGATTTTGCTGACTCTTTTGGATACTCCCACCATCGCTTCTAAACGCTGGGTTTATCGCCAATACGACCATCAGGTTCAAAATAATACTGTGCTTTTGCCGGGAGGCGCTGATGCTGCTGTTGTTCGATTGCGGCCTCTCGAACCGTGTCAAAAAGAACCCCCCCAACCCCCCCTTGGTAAGGGGGGGCTACAAGAGCCAGAACCCGCCCTTGGTAAGAGGGGGCTACAGGAGGAAGCAGATGCTATTCCCTTATTTAAAAAGGCACAAGGAAGAGAAACTCCCGAACTTTCTCCCCCCCTTAGCAAGGGGGGGCCGGGGGGGGTTATTCCCGGAGTTGCCGCCACGGTTGATTGCAATTCTCGCTATGTTTATCTCGATCCTTATGAAGGTGCAAAAGCCGTTGTAGCGGAAGCAGCCAGAAACTTAAGTTGTGTGGGTGCTGAACCTATTGCAGTCACGGACAATCTCAATTTTGGTAGTCCCGAAAAACCTGTAGGATATTGGCAGTTAGCATCAGCTTGTCGCGGGATTGCTGATGCTTGTCGCGAGTTGAAAACCCCTGTGACTGGGGGAAATGTTTCTCTTTACAATGAAACGGTTGATGCTGAGGGGAATCCTCAACCGATTTATCCAACTCCGGTAATCGGAATGGTTGGTTTGATTCCAGATTTGACGAAGATTTGCGGTCAAGGTTGGCAAAAGAAGGGTGATTTAATTTATGTGTTGGGAATTGGAGAAAATAGTCAAGATGAACTGACCTTTTTTCAATCTGCTAATTCTGAATTGAAAACTGAAACTCCGAAAAATCTGGCTTTTGCTACTCTCGGAGGTTCGGAATATTTAGCCGCAATTCACGGGATTATCGCCGGGAAACCGCCAAGGATCGATTTTGAATTGGAGAGGAAAGTGCAAGCAGTTTGTCGCGATGGAATTCGCCAAGGTTGGGTTTGTTCCGCCCACGATGCTGCGGAAGGTGGAATTGCGATCGCCCTCGCGGAATCCTGCATCTCTGGTAAACTGGGTGCGGAAATCCATCTGGGCTTGAATTCGGCAGATGTTAGCCGTTGGGATGAAATTTTGTTTGGTGAAATGGGCAACTGTATTATTGTTTCCATCGCGCCGGAAAATCAAGGGATTTGGGAAGCTTACCTGCAAGAACATTTGCCGAAAATGTGGCAGAAAATCGGTGTGGTTGGGGGTGCTGACTCGCCTTTGCGGGTGTTGAGTGCGGATAATTTGGGGTTGATTGAGGTGGGGATGGTTGATATGGGCGATCGGTTCTATAATGCGATCGAGCGTCGAATTGGATCTGTCTAATTGTGGCCCATAAGTAGCGGTGGTTGAAACCAGGCGGTTAAAAAACCGCCTCTACACAGACAAAACCCGCCTGCGCGGGTTGAATTTCTACAATATCTTTTCTTCTTGAAAACCCACAATTATGAGAAATTTACAAACGTTTGATTTTGAAACAGTGACAGTTGATGTGCACGGTAATATAGCTAACCGTAAAGCCAATCAAGCAGAATTTATTAGTGAAGATTTAGGTAGCGGTGTCATCTTAGATATGGTCGCAATTTCTGGAGGCTGTTTCGTGATGGGTTCCAATACCGAAGCACAACAAGAAAATAATGAAAGGCCGCAGCATAAAGTTAACATCTCTCATTTTTTTATGGGCAAATATGAAGTAACTCAAGAGCAGTGGCAAGTAGTGATGGAAAATAATCCATCTAATTTCACAGGCGCGAAACGTCCTGTAGAAAAAGTAAGTTGGAATGATGCTGTGGAATTCTGCGAGAAACTTTCTCAAAAAAGAGGCAAGACTTATCGCTTACCTTCAGAATCTGAATGGGAATATGCTTGTCGCGCGGGAACTAAAACACCTTTTCACTTTGGCGAAACAATTACCCCAGATTTAGTCAATTATAATGGCTATCCCTACGGTTCTGCACAATGGGGACTTGATCGCAAACAAACAACGGATGTCGGAAGTTTTCCACCGAATGCTTTTGGACTTTACGATATGCACGGGAATGTTAATGAGTGGTGCAGCGATAGCGTGAATTTTAACTACAATGGCGCACCAACTGACGGAAGTTCTTGGGAAACTGGCTATGAATTGAGGGTTTTTCGTGGCGGTTCCTGGAACTGTAATGCGGTGAATTGTCGCAGTGCCTATCGCTCCGGGTATGGTGCAGACGGCCGCTTCCCGAACACGGGTTTTCGCGTTGCTCTTGTTTCTGGGTAATCTCACTTGTAGGTGCGTCGCTATCAACAATCTACAAATCAAATCGACAATCTCGCAGCGACGCACCGCGAGAGTCAGTCAGGTGCGGAGCCATCTCAAATCTGTAAATTCCACCCTTAAATCTCGCAGCGATGCACCCTACAAGCACTGTTGACCTGCTATCATCAAGATAGACGTATCGTAGGAAAACAACCGATGACACTAACAGAATTACTCCCTACCATTAGAAAACTGTCTGCGATCGATAAACGAGAGTTAATCCGTATTCTCATGGCGGAAGAGGATATCAGTCAGAATATTTTTTCTTTGGAACCTTACAAGACTTACTACTTACCAACTCCCTACGATACTTTTGGTGCTGGTGCAGCTTTGATGCAGGCCATGAATCTGGCTAACAGCAACGAAAAGTGAGTATTATGCGATTTCAATACTCTGGCACGGTTCACTCCTGTCATACTTATCCTTCAATTCAGTCACAGCCAACTACAGCTACATAATTCATAAATCCAAAAATTTCTATGACAATCCAAGAATTAGAAATACAACTCCTGGCCTTAACGCCGATAGACAAAGCTGAGGCTATCAGTATCTTAACTCAAAGCCTGAAAAACAGCGGCCGCCCGATTACCAAAACTCCCGGCGTGATGGGCGGTGATGCTTGTATTGACAAAACTCGCATTCCCGTTTGGTTACTCGCCAGCTATCGCAATGATGGCGCTACCGATGCTTTTATCCTAGACTGCTATCCCCATCTCAGTGCTGCTGATTTGGTAAATGTTTGGGCTTATGCTGAAGCTTATCCTGACGAAATTGATGAAGCAATTCGACAGCAAGATGATGCTGATGAAATCTTAGATACACCTAAAAATATCTAATAAACCTATGGCACGTCTCTATGCAGACGAACAATTTCCCCGACAAGTTGTGCAAAATCTCCGGTCTTTAGGGCATGATGTTCTGACTGTACAAGAAGTAGGAAATGCTGGACTACCTGACGAGGATGTATTAGTATTTGCCATCAGTGATAATCGGGCTGTTTTGACCATCAACCGGCGCGATTTCTTTCAACTGCACAAGCTGAAACCTGACCACTGCGGTATTATTGCCTGCACGCGAGATGACGATATTCCTAGACTGAGTGCGAATATTAATGATGCGATATCTACTGCTGAGATACTGACGGGAAAAGTGATTCGCGTCTATCGTTCTGGGCCGCCGTCCATATCTTAATTGATATAACTTGCCACCCCCTCCCAGCAACGCGCCGCGAGAATCAGTCAGGTGCGTCACCATCTCAAATCTGCAAATTCCATCGAATATTTCACAGCTACGCATCCTACAGTTGAATTTCTAATTTTATAACTACACTTCTAATTCTCTCAGAATAGTCCGAACTGGCAGAAATAGAGAACGCTGAGTTTTTCTAAAAGGCACAAAACCCTGCTTTAACCAAAATGCTTTTGCCTCTTCGTTTCTAGTGTCAACTCTAATCGCCTGAAATCCAATAATTTCTTGTTCAAATAGCAAGCAAATTCGACGATAGGCATCTGCTAAAAGTTGGCGACTTACTCCTTGCCCTTGCCACACCCTATTGATTGCAAACTGTCCTATCAAGATAGCAGGAATCGGGAAAGGAAGGGGTTGCTTGTATTCATCTGGCAATTCTTTCACAGGAATTGTTGAGGCACTAAGAGTATAGAATCCACAAACCTTTGCCTCTCCAGGTTCCAGAATCATCAAAAAAGTTCTAGAAAAACCAGCTTCATCAGCCGTTTCCACTAGATTTTTCAGATAATTATTAATTTCCTCGTCTCCACAGTCAAACTCATCTCTGTGTAGAGTAGGAAAATTTTTCAGGCTGCAAAATCTCCATCCCACGGTTCACTCCTGTCATACTTATCCTTAAATTCAGCAACAGTTAACTTGAGTTCTTCTGATGCTGGTGGTGGGTTATCCCATAAATTTTGTGAACTTGCGCTTTGTTTCTGAGGTGTTGGTTTTGAAAGTTGAGATTGTCCTCGAACACCGAAACCTTCTGGCAACAACTGGTACTCGCGCTGTAGAATTAAAAAGATTAGCACGAGTTGCAAAAGAATTACGACTGTTAACAGCAGAGTTTCCATATTTTATGCTAGTAATTGTAGTTGTAAAGACTTTATATGGCCGCACAGATTCCCATGATGATATAGTAGGTCAATCTCACAGAAAAGTCAAGCCTTAATTAGCATTAAATTCTAATATTTCAAACAGCCAGTGAATCGTAGCTATCCCGTAGGAAATCGCCCTCGATATCTTAATCTTTGAAAAAGACCTATTTGCCCTACAAAATCTATCGATTTGCAAATCCCGAATTACTTATGCGGGTTTTCCCCCGATCGCTCGCCGTGAATCAACGCTAGTATCAGAACGATGGGCGATCGATACTACAATGCCATTAAACGCCCCACATCCCCTGCCAGAATGCCAAACAACTTGAAATTAATGTTCGATCCGTGGCAATATTAAGGAATTATTAAGTTATGCGACGCGATCGCAAACAAAACTTCCCGCAGAAGATAGTCCCGCTAACCCACCGTTCCCATTTGGAGCCAACCCATCTATGATTCCCAACCATTCCTTCGAGGCTGACGAGCATTCTAGCAAACCCGACAAGCCCGAGGAAGCTTGCGGCGTTTTCGGTATCTACGCACCGGGTGAAGATGTCGCCAAGTTGACCTACTTCGGCTTGTATGCTTTGCAGCACCGAGGTCAGGAATCCGCCGGAATTGCCACCTTTGACGGTGAAACAGTCCACCTGCACAAGGATATGGGACTGGTTTCCCAAGTCTTCAACGAATCGAATTTAGGTCATTTGCCCGGTAACTTGGCTGTAGGGCACACTCGCTACTCTACTACCGGCTCGTCGCGGGTTGTCAACGCTCAACCTGTGGTTGTCGAAACTCGCTTGGGAAGTCTGGCTCTAGCACATAACGGGAATCTTGTCAATACAAAAGAATTGCGGGAAGAATTGCTGTCTCGGAAGTGCGAGTTTGTCAGCACCACGGATTCAGAGGCGATCGCAGTTGCGATCGGTTGGGAGGTAGACCAGGGCAAAGACTGGCTGGAAGCTGCAATCAGTGCCTTTGCTATGTGCCAAGGAGCCTTTAGTTTGACGATCGCCACCCCCCAAGGCGTCATGGGAGTCCGCGACCCCCACGGCGTCCGCCCGCTGGTAATTGGCACCCTCCCCACAACTCCGCAACGGTACGTTTTAGCATCGGAAACCTGCGGATTAGATATTATCGGTGCTGAATTTTTGCGGGACGTAGAACCGGGAGAATTAGTTTGGATCACAGAGGAAGGTATGGCTTCTTTCCACTGGAGCCAGCAGCAAAAACGCAAACTTTGCGTCTTTGAAATGATCTATTTTGCTCGACCAGACAGCATTATGGAAGGTGAAAATTTATATACCTACCGACTGCGGATCGGGCGGAGGTTGGCAGTCGAATCTCCGATTGATGCTGATATAGTCATCGGTGTTCCCGATTCTGGAATCCCAGCGGCGATCGGCTTTTCTCAAGCTTCCGGCATTCCTTACGCCGAAGGATTGATTAAAAATCGCTACGTCGGACGCACTTTTATTCAACCGACTCAGACAATGCGCGAGTCAGGAATCCGCATGAAACTCAACCCTCTCAAAGATGTGTTGGAAGGAAAGCGGGTAATTATTATCGACGATTCTATCGTCCGCGGCACTACCAGCCGCAAAATTGTCAAAGCCTTGCGGGATGCGGGCGCAACCGAAGTTCACATGAGAATTTCTTCGCCCCCGGTGACTCATCCTTGTTTTTACGGCATCGACACCGACAATCAAGATCAGTTGATTGCTGCTACCAAATCCGTCGCCGAAATCGGCACTCAAATTGGGGTGGATTCCTTGGCTTTCTTGAGCCGGGAAGGAATGTTGAGTGCGACTAACGAAGACACGAAAAGTTTTTGTTCGGCGTGTTTCACCGGCGATTATCCGATCGAGATTCCGGAAATGGTCAAACGGGCGAAGCTCTTATTAGAAAAGGCTGCAACTTAAACAGTTGACAGTTGACAGTTGACAGTTGACAGTTGGCAGTTTGTAGGGGCGGTGGATGGTGCGGGCCCGCCCTCTTCGTTAACCGTTAACCGTTGACAGTTAACCGTTGACAGTTGGCGGTTGCTACTTAATGCCCCATCCCTCCGCTTCGCTTCGCCCATGCCCCATCCCTCCGCTTCGCTTCGCCCCATGCCTCATGCCTCATGCCATAACTTCTTGTCAGAGTGTATGTAGAAATGTTACATTAACTTAGCTCTGCCATTGGCAGACTGGAGGTAGTGCCTCCAGAAAGTGCGATCTCAAATTGAAGTCGCATTTCGTACCAACAACGGACACATAGGATTTTTTTAGATAACAGGGTCGATCGCGCTAAATCTCCCCACACAAATATTCTACAAGCCAACTTGCTTGAGAATCGCGGGCGGGCGATTCATGCGGAACTAAAGAACTTTAGAAACCCTTGCAGAGTAAAAAATATGGCTCCTTGCGGGCTGAAAGTGAAAGTTAAAAGGCGGAATGCGGTTTCTCAAGTCAGCTTAAATCGGAAACTTCGTGCAATTAGATACTGTTCTCAATCAGCCGAGCAATACAAGCTCATCCTCTCGTACAAAAGAGTTACCTTTTACTCTTCAAGATGTCAAAGCAGCCATTCCAGCCCATTGTTTTGAACCCTCGGCTTGGAGATCTCTAGCTTATTTCTTTTTGGATCTTGGAATTATCGCAGGTTTATACGCGATCGCCTACAGCCTAGATTCCTGGTTGTTTTATCCAATCTTCTGGTTCATGCAGGGAACCATGTTTTGGGCATTGTTTGTAGTCGGGCACGACTGCGGGCACGGTTCATTTTCTAAGAGCAAATGGCTCAACAACCTGATCGGACACCTTTCCCACGCACCCATTCTCGTACCATTCCACGGTTGGCGGATCAGCCACAGAACCCACCACGCCAATACAGGCAGCTTGGACAACGATGAAAGCTGGTATCCAGTGTCGGAGAGCAAATACAATCAAATGCCCTGGTACGAGAAGCTAGGACGCTTTTATTTGATGTTATTTGCCTATCCAATTTATCTGTTTCGGCGATCGCCCGATCGGGTAGGTTCTCACTTCATGCCCGGTAGCCCGATTTTCCGTCCTTCCGAAAAAGCGGACGTATTGACGAGTTCCGCATCCTTGGTATTGATGGTAGCCTTTTTAGGCGCGTTAACCTATCAATTTGGTTGGCTGTTTTTACTGAAGTTCTACCTAGTTCCCTACGTAATCTTCGTAATGTGGCTGGATTTGGTAACATTCCTGCACCACACAGAAGCCGATATTCCCTGGTATCGCGGAGATGACTGGTATTTCCTCAAAGGTGCGCTATCTACGATCGATCGCGATTATGGAATCATCAATTCCATCCATCACGACATCGGCACCCACGTCGCCCACCACATTTTCTCGACAATGCCGCACTATCACTTGAAGGAAGCCACAGAAGCCATCAAGCCACTGTTGGGCGATTATTATCGCAAATCAAGCGATCCAATTTGGAAGAGCTTTATTCGCTCTTACTGGGATTGTCACTTTGTTTCCGATACAGGTTCTGGAGTTTACTACGAATCGCCTAACTCTCGGAAATCGAATTAAGTTAGCAGGTTAACTTAAAATTATTTCGAGTTAAAAACCCGGTTTTTCAAGAAAACCGGGTTTTTTATATTATCGGAATTTATGTATTGCCTTTCGCATTTCGGCTACCATATTTGGAGCAACTTATTAATCTATTCATATCACGTCTGGTCGATTACCATCATAAAAACCGTTCGTAGTGTGGACTTTAGTCCGCAATATACTGCGGACTAAAGTCCACACTACGAACCTTAATCAAAATTAATAAATGCTGAGAGCGCTATTTGTGTAAAAACCTAGAAAAATCTTGTTAAAGTAAGAGGACTCAGATTTTGCATCCACAGACTAGGCAGGCGAGATACTTACCTGCAAGAGGTTAATTTTTCTTGTGAGATGGGCTGGAAAACTCATCTCACGTAAAATAAGAAAAGCAAGATATCAGAAGACTAATTTAGGAGTGCTGTAAAGCCATGACTGTGGAAGAAGCACTGAAAATTTTAGATAGTGCGATCGCGCCAACTTCTCTGAGCAACATCCAAGAGATCGTATTTCGCCAATCTTGGGAAGGGCTATCTTATTTAGATATTGCCGGTAGCGCTGGCTATGATGCTAGTTATATAAAAGATGTGGGTTACAAGTTATGGCAACTACTCAGTCAAGCACTTGGAGAAAAGGTTACTAAAAGCAATCTTCAAGCAGTAATAGGGCGGCGATCGCGTCAGGTATCCGTAGAATCCTCCAGCACAGAGATACAAAAAATACAGCCGCTGCAACAGCAAATTCAACAACAAGAATTTTCTACACACCGCCACTGGGGAGAAATCGTTGATGTCTCCGCATTCTACGGACGAAATCAGGAATTAGGGCGACTGCAACAATGGATTGTGAGCGACTCCTGCCGTTTGGTTGCCTTGATTGGAATGGGTGGAATTGGCAAAACGTCACTGGCTGCAAAAATCGCGATCGCACTTCAAAATAACTTTGACTTCCTGATCTGGCAATCCTTACGCAACGCGCCACCAATTGAAGATGTATTGTTAAATTTGATTCAAATCCTTTCTGGGCAGCAAGAAACTGCACTCCCGACATCGCTGTCGGCTCAAATTTCTCAAGTAATGGGATATTTGCGTGCCTCGCGCTGTCTTTTAATCCTCGATAATCTGGAGGCAATTCTCAGCAGTAACGATGGCGCCAATTCCCCCGCAAATTTATCCAGCCCAGAAGCACAAAGACAGGCTGGATGCCTGCCAAACCAGAGTTTTTCCACAGGTATAGTAGAACAATATCGAGAAGGTTACGAGGGATATGGGGAACTTCTGACACGAGTGGGAAGCGAAGGCCATTCCAGTTGTCTGCTACTAACAAGTCGGGAAAAACCCACAAATTTGATGCCGTTGGAAGGCGAAAATTCACCTGTGCGAACCTTACCCTTAATCGGCTTAAGTTCCGAGGAAGTGCAAGATATTTTACAAGGCAATGGGTGTTTTTCCACAACAGAAACAGATTGGGTAAATTTAACTCAACATTATTGCGGAAATCCCCTAGCGCTCAAAATTGTCTCCACAACCGTGCGAGATTTATTTGATGGCAATATTACCAACTTTTTGGAGCATGGAGCGATCGCGTTTGGAGATATCAATATTCTGCTCGACGGGCAATTTCGTCGTTTGTCCGACTTGGAAAAGCAGATCGTGTACTGGCTGGCGATCGATCGAGAATGGATAACGCTTGCCGAGTTACGGGCGGATTTTGTTTCTCTCCCTTCACAATCTAAACTGCTGGATGCTCTGTTATCTCTCAGAGGGCGATCGCTGATCGAAAAAAATGCCGGACAATTCACCTTGCAACCTGTGGTAATGGAGTACGTTACCGAACAGTTGATCGAGCGATTCGAGCGGGAAATTCAGTCGCAGAATCTAGATTTATTCATAACCCACGCCCTGATTAAAGCCGAGGCTAAAGATTACGTCAGAGAAAGCCAAACTCGCTTAATTTTAGCACCGCTTGCCGAACGACTAATCGGCGAATACCGCTCTAAGAAAGAGGTTGAATATCAACTAAATCAGGTTTTGTTTCAGATGCGATCGCAATTTCCCAACTCAGCGGGCTATGCGGGTGGCAACTTGATTAACCTGTTACTTCAATTGAAAATAAATTTAAGCGACTATGATTTCTCGTACTTGAGTATCTGGCAAGCTTATCTGATTGGTACAAACTTGCATCGAGTGAACTTTGCCAATTCCGATCTATCTAAATCCGTTTTTACCAGCAATTCAAATGGGGCTGTATCTGTTGCCTTTAGCTCCGATGGTAAATTTTTGGCAGTCGGCAATGCGGATGGTAAGATTCGAGTTTGCCGAACCCAAGATTATCGAGATTTTCTCACCTGTGAAGGACACACCAGTTGGATTGCTCGTGTTGCTTTCAGTCCCAACAATCAAACTTTAGCAAGTGCCTCTTTTGACCATACCGTCAAGTTATGGGATTTGGCTACTGGTGAGTGTATTCAAACATTAACAGAGCATACCGGATGGGCGGATTCTGTTGTATTTAGTCCCGACGGTCGAACCTTAGCTAGTGGGAGTTGGGACTGCACAATTAAGTTGTGGGATGTGGCAACTGGTGAATGTTTAAAGACGCTTCAGGGACATACGAGTTTTGTAACTTCGGTGATTTTTAGTCTCGACGGTCAACTTTTAGTAACTTGTAGTTACGACAAAACTATAAAATTGTGGCTGCTTGAAACAGGGGAAATTATTAACACATTGCAAGGGCATACACACATCATTCGGTCGATCGCTTTTAGTCCAAATGGTCAAACTTTGGTCAGCGGCAGTTGGGATGGTACTGTTCGTTTGTGGGAGATTTCTACAGGAGAATGTTTAAAGATTCTGCGGGGACATACCGATCCTGTTGCAGGAGTCGCATTTAGTCCCGATGGTTGCGCGATCGCCAGTGCGAGTTATGATTGCACAGTTCGACTCTGGGATGTTGCAACTGGACTGTGTTTCAAAATTATGCAGAAACACTGCGGTTGGATTTGGTCGATCGCATTTCACCCGCAAGGTCATACTCTGGCAAGTGGTAGCTTAGATTGCACCGTCACCCTCTGGAATCGGGAAACAGGAGAATCATTCAGGACGCTGCACGGCTACAGTGCAGGGATTAAATCGCTTGCCTTTAGTCCAAACGGGCAGTTATTAGCCAGCGGTAGCGATGACACAACGCTCAAATTATGGGATGTCCCATCTGGTGAGTGCAGCAAAACACTGCAAGGACATACAAATTGGGTTTGGTGGGTTGCCTTCAGTCCAGATGGTCAAATGCTTGCTAGCAGCAGTAATCGTGGCATTATCCGCTTGTGGGATGTCGCTACAGGTCAATTGCTGCGGGTAATGCAGGGAAGTACAAGCATTCCGAATGTCGTGTTTGCCATTAGTTTCAGTCCAGACGGTCGCACATTGGCAAGTAGCGATAATGCTCATACTCTCCGATTGTGGAACGTTCAGACTGGTGAATGCTGCCAAATTTTGTCAGATAATTGTCGTGCTTGGTCAGTTGCTTTCAGTCCAGATGGCACAATTTTAGCCAGTGGCAGCGATGATAGACTGGTGAGATTGTGGGATGTGGGTTCTGGGGAATGTTTCAAAACCCTTTCAGGTCATACCAGTTTGCTGTTTTCGGTTGCTTTTAGCCCAGATGGAAAGATTCTGGCAAGTAGCGGTGACGATAAAACGATAAAACTGTGGGAAGTTGAGTCGGGAGAATGTCTGAAAACCTTGCAAGGTCACGCAGCTTTAGTTTGGTGCGTGCGGTTTAGTTTAGATGGGCGAATTTTGGTCAGCGGCAGTCACGATAAAACAATTAAGTTGTGGGATGTTTGCTCGGGGGAATGCGTCAAAACCATCCAGAACTATACATCTGAAGTTTGGGCGATCGCAATTTCTCCCGATGGTAAAACCACAGCCAGCGGCAGCGCCAATGGAGCTATTAATCTGTGGGAAATGGAGACGGGAGAATCTGTTGGAAATATGCGATCGCCCAGGCTGTATGAAGGCATGAATATTGCTGGTGTCACGGGTATAACCGACGCTCAAAAATCAACACTCAAGGCGCTCGGAGCAGTGGAGACTGGTAATAGTTATTAGTCAGATCGTGTCGTTAATTTGGTGGAGTTGAGCAATTAGGTCAGAAATTAGGAGAAGAGGAAAGAGGAAATCAGCTAAGTTGACCAATCTTGAATTGAAAGCCCTGAAACTTTCTCAAAATCGCGCAAGTTCCTTGTGAGAAGAATTCCATCGCGAGCAAGGGTGATAGAGGCGATTCTCAAATCTTGCGTTCCGATACGAATTCCAGCTTTTCTAAATTCTCGGAAAAGCTCGTCAGCTCTAGAACAATAATCCAAAATATCTAAATCAGAGAACAAAACAAACGTTGCTTTGAGGCGTTCATAAGCTGAGATAACCGTTTGAGGAGTCGTTGCTTTGCGAATTTGAGCCAACCGTCCCCCAAATTGCTCCTCCACACTAATTACGGTGATTGCGAGGTCATGGAAGGAATTTTGTCTGGCTGATAGAATACGATTTCCGATCGTTGGATGCCCCCGTTCGTATAGGCTCAGATGATCCGTATCCATTACATAAAGGGTCATGGTTGGGTCTCTTGAGCATCCACTTGTTGACGGTATGCTGCCACTTCTTCTAAAAAATCTTCAAATGTTGGATCGTTGGCAAATATGCCCAGGTGTTTGAGCCAAGGGTCAGTTTCAGGGTTGGATTGTTGAGAACTAATTTCGATCGTCACAAACTTACCCATCGCCAACTGCAACTCTAGGGCAGTTTTAACCTTCGCGATCGCTTCTTTTTCAGTTTCACCCTCAACCATGACGCTTGGCAGTCCCACAACCGATGCCACAAAGCGCTGTTCTGACGGGTTTTGAACAAAGACCTGATACTGCATTGTCAATCTCCTTGCCTTATTACAAATAACCAATGGGAACTTGAAAGCCCACTGCCTTTAGGCGTGGGAGTGTCAAGCACTTAGTTTCAGGGATCGTCTAATTGATCTGTGGCGATCGCACATTCCCATATCCAAAGTTATATCATGTCGGCCGTCCGCACTGTCCCACTACCGCTAAGGGTTCTCGAATCGATCGCACAGAAACCGCAGACATAGATAGTAGCTTCACCCGATCGCAATCTGCACTCGCCCGATCGGGAAATGTACCCGATCGAATCGCTTCCCATAATGCGATCGTTGCGGGTTCTGGTTCGGTGGCTAATTCTTGTTCTAGAATCTGACAGCAGCGATCGTACTGCTTCAAAGCAGCCGTGCGCCGCCCGCACTGTGCCAAAATCCGCATCAAACATTGATGGGCTGATTCATTCCAGGGTTCTAGTTCAAGCTGCCGTTGAGCGTAATGTTGTGCTTTTTGATAGTTATGCTGGTGTTCGTAGTGTGTGACAAGTGCCATACAGGCGTTGACCACAAATTCGTGGAAGCGTTGGCGATTCAGCATCACCCATGCTTCAAAGGCTTCGCTATCTGGAAGTTGAATTCGATCGAGAAATGCTCCCCGGTACAAACCAACTGCTTGTTCTAAATCAGACACGCATTCTCGATCGAGTTCACCACCGGCATGGGAATGTTCGCTTGCTCGATTAAGAGCGGGATAGCTTCGCCGCGCGTGCAATTGAGTCAATATAGCGACATCAGACGTATGCTCGCCCGCAGGATTAAACTGAATCGTATTGCGCGTGGTGAGAAATAGCGGTGAGTGAACCGTCGAATCTCCTAGCAGATGACGCAGCGTGCATAAGGCTTTGCGAAGATTGCTGCGAGCGTTTGACTCGCACCGATCTGACCACAACAGCGCAGCCAGAGAATCGCGGTGATGGGGATAGCTTGATTCGATCGCTAAATAAGCAAACAGCGCCCGCACTTTCTCATAGGGGAAATTCAGGATTGGCTGCCCGTTCACCATTACTTGCATCTGTCCGAGCAATGCTAACGCTAATCGAGTCATAATATTGTGCCTCTTACAAAAACTTAATTGAGTGAATAGTGTGTGATTTGGGTCACTTTTCCGAACTTAAATTGTGCGTTTGAGTCAGTTATCTTTGCTGGGGATGCCAATTTTAAAATTCTTGCTACACTCTGCATCCTTGGCTTGATTTCAGGCAATCAACCTACTTTTTTTACTGTTGCATGAGTTTTAGAAAATAGTATTAGTATCAGCGGGTTTATTTGACCTGATAAACCCAAGTTAAACGAATGCACTGACAATGCCAGCCAGAAAAAGTCATAAAAAGTCGTATGTATTCATTCAGGAGCATACAAAGTACCCACAGAGGTACTGATGAAAAAGATGATGTTTATAAAATTGCTGAGTTTGGCAAGGGTAGCTAAAACAGTAAAGCCAGAAATTTTTACCAATTCACGATCGATTCACGCTGCTGTGGACGGTGCGTAGACGATGCCTTGTTAGGGTCTACACATCACTGGATTAACAAGAAACAGGAAACCCAACATGGATATTACAGGTACTAACGGCAACAACAATCTGATCGGCTCTTTAC
Organism: Microcoleus sp. bin48.metabat.b7b8b9.023; assembly: GCF_013299185.1. Taxonomy (GTDB): domain Bacteria; phylum Cyanobacteriota; class Cyanobacteriia; order Cyanobacteriales; family Microcoleaceae; genus Microcoleus. The sequence continues at coordinate 94,975 of NZ_JAAFKG010000005.1, forward strand.
AAGCTGATACAATCAGGGGACTTGGAGGAAACGATTTCATTCAAGGTCTTGACGGAGACGATCGCATCTTTGGTGATAACGGTGGTGCAGCCCTGCCGAGCGATGGTAACGACACAATCTTTGCTGGAAACGGAAATGATAACGTCCAGGGTAATGGTGGCAATGACGTACTTTTCGGTGGTACTGGCAACGATGTGTTGAGTGGTGGCCAAGGCAACGATGTCTTGAATGGTGAGGCGGGCTCAGATTTCCTCACGGGGGGATTGGGCGATGACATCTTGAATGGCTTCGGCAATCAATCTGGTGCTCAAGTTGACGATCTTTTAGGTGGAGGTGGTGCAGATACCTATGTGCTTGGCAATTTCTCCACTGCCTTCTACACTGCATCCAGCCAATTCGCGCTGATCCGAGGTTTTGCGCCGGGCGAGGGCGACAAGATTCAGATTAAGGGCAGTCTGTCTCAATACACGGTAAGGAAGGATCGCGATCTTCAACTGGGGGGCAGCGCATTTGACACGGAGATTCTGTTAAACGGAAACCGGATTGCTGTTATTCAAGACACGATCAATGTGCCTAATTCCTCGTTCTTTAGCGTTTAGGAATCTGCTCGAAATAAAGCATCCATAATCGAGTCATGCAGGGTGCATGACGCCATATAACACACCAACATATAGCGTTTTGTAGGGGCAATCCACTCGTGGTTGCCCCTATTTCTTTGATAGTTGCGTCCAGGATTGACCGATTACCAATTGCCGATTACCAATTACCAATTATTACTTGAAATTCTTAACTTTTTAAGCTAATAGCAGTTGCGATCGTCCACGCATCCACCAACAGCAACAACAGCGTACATAAAAGTAAAATAAGATACATCCAAGGCTGAGACAAAGGGCGAACATCTCTAGTATCAATGCCTGTTTTTGCTTGCACTAAACGCACTAATTTAGCAAATCCAGCCACTCGCATCGGTAGCAAATAACCTTCACCCGCATGACTCAAAAAATAATAAACAAGCCCTCCTTGACCGGTCGATCGAGGTTTAAGAGCCTTCACCTCAGTCCAAGGAAGATTCCAACCCCTGCGAAACACGCGCGGAAACCATTTCGGATAGGTAACTTCAATCGCCTCCTCGCTGAGGATTACCCGTTCGCTGAGCACGCCGTAAAGGCCCGCTGCGCCGATCGCAATTGCCGCCCAGAGTGCAGCGGGCGGAACGGGTGCTTTCGTTACTTCCGACAAAAACGGCAACGGAATACTCAGGGCGAAGTACAAACTCAACAGCGTGATTCTAATCAGCGGAGAAAGCCGGAATACTGCCGGCTCAAATACTGGGGGGGAAGATGGCGAAAGTGCGATCGGTTCTGCTGACATGGGTAAACAGTTGACAGTTGACAGTTGACAGTTGACAGCGAAGTGATAAGAATGGAGATTTAAACTCCGTTCTTATCAGAATCTGCCGACCTGAGTAAGGGCTTCAAACCTGCTATTCGGTGAAATTTGATAAGCTGTTTAATGCTATTTTCGCACAACTGTTAGGCTGGTGAACCAAACTCAGGCAAATATGCAAAACATGACTGTATTTGCAGTGTTGAGTGTCGAGCTAAAATTCTATTCAGAAACTTTGATTCTTAACTGTTGAGTTTTTACCGCTTTGCAAGAGTTGGAATCTTGAGTACCCAGTTATCAATTAACTGACAATTTATAACTCAAAACTCACAACTTATATTAATCAACGGCTGTTAATGCGGGTACTGTCAAAGGTTCTGAGATTTCTCGGGATTTGGGGCGGCCGGCCATCATGGTGCGATCGCCCTTACCACCACCTCGCGATCTGTTAGGATTGATTGCAGAATACGGGCCTTCGTTAATCTGCAAGCGATCGCAAGGAATTTTATCCGACAAAATTGCACTGGCCATCATCCCGGTGTGAATTTCCAATGCTGCGGCCCGCATCGCTTCAAAGACTAAACGCTGTCCGGGAAACACCACTCGTTCAAAATACCAGTTAGGAATGTTGCAGATGCGAGCAATCTGAATTTGACTCGTGGCGTTGACGTAGCAGCAGAGAATTTTGCTGTCGGCGTCTGAGGGTACTGGGTCAAGAATTTGAGCCATAAATGCTGAGGGGCTTTGCCTAAAAGTTTTAGTTATCTTCTCAGGCTAACATCTTGCGATCCCGGCCTACTGTAAAGCCGACTACCAACTGAATAACAGATGAGAGACCGATCGCACCTCATACTTGTCTTTACAAAAAAAAATACCAGATTTTTGACTTTTTCCTGCGATTTTAGCTCAAAATACGCTGTATTTGCTCAAAAATTAACTTTTTTCTGCTGCGATCGCCCATCGACACCCACCAGCTCACCCTTAAGCCTCTTAGCAAAATTTAAAAATATTTAATATTAAATTGCGAAAATTAGATTGAATGTAAAGTTATATTAAAAGAATATAAACATAGTTAAAAAAGCTCCACATTAGGATATGACAATCATGGAAAGCCGAGAAAACCGAGTTTTGTACGTTCGCCTCCCTTGCAATCCGATATTCCCGATCGGAGTTGTGTACCTTTCGGATCACGTGCACAAGCTGTTTCCCGATGTCCAACAGCGGATTTTCGACTTAGGCGCGGTGCCCCCGCTGGATTACGCTAAAGGTTTGGATGCGATCGTAGATCAGTTTGGGCCAACGCTGTTAGTTTTTTCTTGGCGGGACATTCAAATTTACGCGCCCGTCGGCGGTAGAGGCGGAAATCCGCTGCAAAATGCCTTCGAGTTTTACTACGCCAAAAATCCCCTAACCAAGTTTCGCGGAGCTCTCGGAGGATTGCGTTTAGCCACCTCCTACTACACCGAACTCTGGCGCAATCTGGGACTGATTAAGCGCGGATTGAAGCGGGCCCGGAAATACCATCCGGAAGCGCGCGCAGTCGTCGGTGGCGGTGCTGTGAGCGTGTTTTACGAGCAGTTGGGCCGCAGCTTGCCGGCCGGGACTGTGGTTTCGGTGGGCGAAGGTGAAGCTTTGCTGGAGAAGTTGATTAAGGGCGAAGATTTGGCGCAGGAAAGGTGTTATGTGGTAGGAGAAACGGTGCCGCGCGATCGACTAATTCACGAAAAGCCAGCCAACATCGAGAAAACTGCCTGCAACTATAACTACATTGAGAGCATTTGGCCAGAATTTTCCTATTATCTACAGGATATGGACTTCTACCTGGGAGTCCAAACCAAGCGCGGCTGTCCTCACAATTGCTGTTACTGCATCTATACGGTGATTGAAGGGAAGCAAGTGCGGATCAATCCGGCGGATGAGGTGGTGGCGGAGATGCGCCAATTGTACGATCGAGGTATCCGCAATTTCTGGTTTACCGACGCGCAATTTATCCCGGCGCGCAAATTCATCGATGATGCGATCGAATTATTGCAAAAAATCATCGCCGACGGGATGACAGACATCCACTGGGCTGCTTACATCCGTGCGGACAATCTCACACCCGAATTGTGCGATTTGATGGTAAAAACGGGAATGAATTACTTTGAAATCGGCATCACCAGCGGTTCCCAGGAACTGGTTCGCAAAATGCGGATGGGCTACAACTTGCGAGTAGTTTTGGAAAATTGCCGCGATTTAAAAGCCGCCGGTTACAACGATGTAGTTTCAGTAAATTATTCATTCAACGTCATTGACGAAACCCTTGAAACCATCCGCCAAACTATTGCCTATCACCGGGAATTAGAGCGGATTTTCGGAGTCGATAAAGTAGAACCAGCGATTTTCTTCATCGGGTTACAGCCGCACACAATTTTAGAAGAATACGCCTTTAAAAAGGATATTCTCCAACCCGGTTACGATCCGATGAGTTTGATGCCTTGGACAGCGCGCAAATTGCTGTGGAATCCGGAACCTTTGGGTTCGTTTTTCGGACAAATTTGTTTAGAAGCTTGGCAGCGAAATTCCAATGATTTCGGCCGCGAAGTGATGGCAATTTTGGAGGAAAAGTTGGGCTGTGCGGATTTGGAAGAAGCTTTGACTGCACCTGTTGAAATCAAAGACAAACAGTTAACTGCTGTTCGTTGAATTCCTGGTTTGTAGTAAGGACTTCAGTCCTTAAAAATTAAGAATGAAAAAACTAAAGTCCTTACTACAAACTTAAAAATAATTATAAATCGGAGTTAAAAGCCATGACATTTATCGACCCCAGGACAGATTTTGCATTTAAAAGAATCTTTGCTTCCGAATCAAGCAAGCCGATTCTCATCAGTTTTTTAAATGCCCTGATTTATCAAGGGAATCCCACGATTCAAGATCTACGAATTCTCGATCCGTATCAAGCCGGAGAAGTTGTGGGATCTAAAGACTCGTATTTAGATGTCAAAGCAACCCTAGATAACGGGACGATCGTGATTATCGAAATGCAAGTTTTGAATGTTAAAGCCTTTGAAAAAAGGATTGCCTACAATGCAGCGAAAGCTTACGGAAATCAACTCACGCGGGGCAAAGGCTACTTCAGTTTAGACCCAGTAATTGCCATCACAATTACGGATTTTATTTTGTTTGAAAACACCAATAAAATTATTTCGCGTTTTTCTTTTAGAGAAGAAGAGGAACATTTTGATTATATCTGTCCGACAATGACGCTAATTTTTGTGGAATTACCAAAATTTAATAAGTCTGTTGATGAGTTAGAATCTCTAGCTGACAAGTGGATTTATTTTATCCGAGAAGCACCAAATTTGGAAATGGTTCCAGAATCGCTGGAAACAACTGCACCGATTCAGCAAGCTTTTGGTATTGCTAATACTGTCAACCTCAGCCGCAAAGAATTAGATCAATTGGAAGCACAGGTGTTTTATCTGCAAGATCAGCAAAGGTCGAGGGAAGAAATGTTAGAAACAGGATTAGAAATGGGTTTGCAGCAGGGTTTGCAGCAGGGTTTGCAGCAGGGTTTGCAGCAGGGTTTGCAGCAGGCTTTGCAGCAGGCTTTGCAGCGTCAAATTAATAGTACGATTCGTTTGCTGGAACGAAAGCTGGGAACTTTGGATGAGTCAATTAAATCTAGAATTGCACAGTTATCTAGCGAGCGAATCGATAGTTTGACAGAAGCTGTGCTTGATTTTAATAGCGCGGACGATTTGGTGAGTTGGTTGCAGGAAATGGGCGATCGATAGTAAAAAATCAGAGTGCGCCTTGCGTATCTTGTCTATAGCATTTTCAATTTCATAAACAGCGATCGCACATTATGCCTTACAGTCAATTCACAATTACTAAAGCTAAAAAAGACTTTCAGTTAACTATCGTGGAGGAAACTCGGTTTTTTCCTGAGGTAGAATCAATTAATCCCAGTCCGAGATTGACTAGCGAATTAGAAGATTTGCCTTGGACGATCGCAGTTGGTTCAGAAAAAGCGAGATCGGAAGCCCTTGTCTACCCAGTTTTGCAAGAAGTCCGCCGCTTGATGAACCGCCAAATCAGTTTATTTTCGGGACGGGAATTCAATGTTGACCCCAGTTGCGATCTCACCGGATACGTCGATTTTTTAATTAGCCGATCGCCCGAACAGCTTACCGTAGAAGCGCCCGCGATCGTAGTTGTGGAAGCAAAAAAAGCCGATTTGAACGAAGGGATCGGTCAATGTATTGCTGAAATGGTAGCAGCACAGCGCTTTAACGAAGCAGCAGAACACCCGATCGCAACTATCTACGGTTGTATCAGCAGCGGCACTCAATGGCGTTTTCTGAAGCTTTCAGGAACGACTGTGGCGATCGACCTTACCGATTATCCGCTGCTTCCCGTGGAAACCATTTTAGGATTCTTGGTGTGGATGGTTCAACAGACTTAGGTAGATTTCACTTATGCACTAAAAAATAGGATTTCGCACGAAACCCAAAGTTTTTAGAACTTGCTTGAAAACCTCGCTGTCAACTAAGAGGGCGGGCACGGGGACACCGCCCCTACCTGTCAACTGTCAACTATCAACTGTCAACTGTTTGTTCAAATATCTTTCAATTAGGACGATCGCCACTATATCATCTACAGGCCGCGGCGGAGTCCGCATTCCCTGGGGAATCAAGCGAGAAAGTCCCGTCGCAGGGTACATTTCCCAGTAACGATCCTTCGCTTCTAGACTGCTGAATCTCTCGTCAATCTGCACAATTTTTATAAAGGGCGACAAACTCTGACTGAGTTTTTGTTTCCAACTTTTAGAAGTTGTTTGGTCTCCCATGACTAATAACTCAATGGGAAACTGTTTGCACAGTGATTGAATGGTAGATATTGCTTCGTCGGACAGCACTACTTGATGGTAGGAGATGTTCTTATCTCTACCCATCACGGCGATGCCGCACTTGTCTTTCCCCGGATCGAAACCTAAAATCATATTTATGAGTCCTGTGTTAATAAGTTTGTAGTTGCGATCGAGCGCCGACAAACTCAATCGCCAACCTATATCTAATCTGATACTTGCATTCTTGACTGTCTCAAAATCTTGGCGGGCGATCGCACTTATTTTGCTTGACTTTTTTGCAGGATTGACATACTATATCATCATAGGAATCCGTGCGGCCATATAAAGCCTAAAATCAGAAACCAGGTTTTTGCCACAATCTTTGCTTCCCCGTTTTAATTTATCGAAAAAACCCAGTTTCTTTGACCCCCGCGCACAAATCAGAAACCAGGTTTTTGCCACAATATTTGCTTCCCAGTTTTGATTTATCGAAAAAACCCGGTTTCTTTCACCCCGCGCAAAAACTCGGTTGCTCTCGCCCTTGTGCGGGCGGTGCGTCGCTGTGAGATTGTCGATGTGATTTGCAAATTGTAGATGGCGACGCACCCTACTATCTAAAGAGTAGAGAAGAGTCCTCACAGGGAAGACAGGGAGGAAGGGACAGCCAAAGCTACCGCAACACGAAAACCCACCATCAGGAGCAAGTTGCCCGCATAGTCGTAGTTACGGAAGGCAGTACGGCAATAGAACGCATTGCGGTACAACGAACCTCCACGCTTGACTCGGTAATCATGTGTTCCAGTTTCCCAAGAACTTCCGTCAGTCGGTGCGCCGTCATAGTTAATGTGCCACTTATCGCTGCACCATTCGCAAAGCTCACCGTGCATATCATAAAGTCCAAAGGGATTCGGAGGAAAACTCCCCACATCCATTGTTTGTGCGCGGTTAAGTCCCTTCGGTTCACCACCGAAGGGATAATTCCCGTTATAATTAGCTAAATCTGTGGTAATTGTCTCGCCAAAATAGAAAGGTGTTGTAGTTCCGGCGCGACAAGCATATTCCCATTCTGCTTCCGAAAGTAAGCGATAAATCTTGCCTGTTTTTTCAGAAAGTTTTCGGCAGAATTCTACAGCATCATGCCAGTTTACACTTTCTACAGGACGTTTTTTACCTTTAAAGCGCGATGGATTATTTCTCATCACTGTTTGCCACTGTGCTTGGGTGATGGGGTATTTTCCTACATAAAAAGTCGGTACTGTTACTTGATGCTGCGGACTTTCACAACTCATTCTACCTGATTCTGTTGCTGGCGAACCCATCATAAATGTGCCACCAGGAATGTAAACCATTTCTAGTACAACTCCATTACCTAAGTCTTCAGGGAAGTAATGAGCAAAAGACTTTATGCGACTGTTTTCTTTTCCTTCAGCATCGACTGTGATGACATCAAATTCAAAATAGTTACGTAAATGTTGCTTTATCTTCTCCTCATTTCTACCTTTCAGCAGTGAATAGACAGCAAATTTCACCTGCATAGATTCATCGTGCTGCAATGCTTGCATTATCAAATCTAAACCTGCTTCTCCATGTTTGAGCGCTTCGGAGAGGGCGGCGATTCTCACTTCGACAATGGGTGAGGCTAATCGGCTTTTAACACCGGGTAAGCCTCCGAGTACCGCTGCATTGATAGGAATTGAATTTTGTCCGCCACGGACGGCATCGTATGCTCTGGGTTCATTTTGATTCTTTGACATTACACCGCACGCTCCTGCATTTTAATTGAGCAAAAATTTCTTCTGTGATGTCAATATCTCAGGGATGGATTCTTGGTTTCTTTCTTTGCCTTCTTAGCTGTGCGGTGCGTCGCTGTGAGATTGTTGGTGGTGCTTCCAGATTTTTGGTGGCGACGCACCCTACTAATTGGGTATGGTGCGTCGCTCGTTTGATTGTTGGTGGTGCTTCCAGATTTTTGGTGGCGATACACTTTACAATTACTATATATATGGGCGCACGGATTCCCATTATTTAATGATATGTCAATAGCGCGAAAAAGTCAAGCAAAATTGTGGTTCGATCGCCCAAAATTTTTAATAAAATTCGATAGATCGCACTTCTTATCTAAGTTTCAAATCTCCCCTAGCTGGCTCTTGTTGTCCGGTGCGGAAAACCACGACTCCGTTTGACAGAGCAACTAAATCTATTTTCAGCGGCCCGGCGATGTATGTGACATCACTGGCGATCGCCCGAACCTCCAACGGTTTATCGTACTGTTGCAGTCGATCGACAAAACCGCCCAAAGTTTCAATCCGATTGTCCGCAACTTGGACTCTACCGCCGACAACACCAATTAACCGAGCGCGAAATTGACAAGCTTCAATCAATTGCTGTAACTGTTCCCGCACCTGTTCGTCGGGCACAGCTACGGGATTGACAGCAACCCCTGCAATCACATCTCCAGCACGGAACACCACTCGATTGATTTCGGCTTCTGCAAATACCTTAATTAGCTTTTCTTGTCGCAGGTAATTAGCGCCGGCGACAATCCGCACTACGTAATCTTGACCGTCTTTGATCTGACTGATTAATTGATCGATTTCCGCTTTAGTAATTTGAATAACTTGCTCTCTTACCTTAGTATTTTCCGGCTGCATCAGTCCGACGGTGGTTTTATTTGCTTCTTGCAAGAGTCGATCGATCGCGCGACTCTCCGTACCCGGTTCTTGTATGCGAACGACGCCAGCAGCTAAAATTTGACCGCGCCTGATTGCAACTGTTCCCTCGCGAATTGCCTGAAAATCGCGTTCCAAAACTTGCATTTGCTGCTGCAATAAAGTTTGTTGCTGTTCGAGTTGAGCTTGTTGCTGTCCCAGGGCTTCCAAGAGTGCTTCCCTCTCGGCAATTACTTTGTCCCGCTCGACAATTATGCGATCGCGCTGGGCGAGATTTTCCGCGCGCTGGGCAATTTCCTTGTCTCGCTCAGCAATTAGCTTGTTGCGATCGACAATTGCCGCATTTCGTTTCGTAATTTCTGCCTCTCGCTCGGCAATTGCTTCGTTTCGCTGGGCAATTTCCTTGTCCCGCTGAGCAATTTGAGTTTTTACCTGCTCTCGCTGCTCGATTAACTGTTGGCGTTCCGCTTGCAGTTGGGCGATTTCCGAGCTCAAAGTCGTTTTTTGACCTGAAACTGTTTTCAATTGGTTCTCAGTGCGATCGAGCTGAGCTCTGGTAGTCGATCGCGCCGTTTCCACCAATTTCAATTGTTCTTCTGTCTGAGATTTAGCCGCTTCCACAGTAGCAAGCTGTTCTTCCGTTTGCGATTTAGCCGCTTCTACCTGACTTAACTGCTGTTCAGTTTTAGACTTGGCTGCTTGCACGCTGTTAAGTTGGGCCCGCAGCGAATTTAATTTTGTTTGCGTCTTGGCTTGCTCGGCATTAGCTGCTTGGAGCGATTGATTAATTTGCTCTAAATTGGCTTTAGCTTGCGCTTGAGCGGCTCTGGCCCCTGCTAATTCAGTTTCAATTCGATTTTTCTCTTGAGTGGCTTGTTTGATTTCTCTGCGGGCGTTGTTGAGTCTTTTTTGAATCTCGTCTATGCTAAAAACTCCGGTTCGCAGCGGCTTGCTGGTAGCAAATAAAATGCCCAGAGTAATGGCTGACAGGATGCTGCCGGCCATCACTGTCACTACAACAGCAGTATCGCGGGGGCGCAGTTTGAATAAACTCAATCTAGCCTTGCCGACTTTCGTCCCAAGGCGATCGCTAACAGTAGCGATCACGCCGCCCAACACTAACATTACAAATACTAAGATGTATCCAGCAGTCATTCCGATTTCTTATTTTAGATTGTGGATTTTGGATTGAATCTAGAATCCAAAATCCAAAATCGTATAATTTCTCGGCATCAAGTGAATTGCTGGCTTAAGGCCACCGGATTGTGAACTGTGATCTTTTTCTTGTGAATCGAGATCATTGTTTCTTGTCTGAGATCCCCCAGCAAGCGAGTCACAGTTACCCGCGTCGAGCCGATCGCCTCGGCGATCGCCTGATGGGACAGCTTCAAATCAATCGTAATCCCATCCGTACTCGGCACCCCAAAATCCCGGCACAGAATCAACAAAAAGCTGACGAGTCTCGATCCCATATCTCGGTGTGCCAGCGTTTCGATCATCATCTCGGTTTGCAAAATCCGAGATGAGAGTCCCCGAAGCATCACCATCGACAATTCCGGGTCTTCCTTGAGCGCTTTCTCCACTTGTTCGATCGGCAGCGAGATCAATTCCACCGGTGTAAAGGCTACCGCGTGGTAAAACCTATCCGATCTGTGTCCCGTAATCAGAGACAGCACCCCAAATACGCTGTTTTCGCGCAGGAGGGCGACTGTAATTTCTTCCCCTGCTTCGTACACCCTGGAGAGCTTCACAGCACCTTTAATGAGAACGTAGACGCGCTCAGCCGGGTCTCCAGGGAAAAAAATTGTCTTGCCCCGTTCAAAATTTTCCACAATGGGTGGAAACGCCCCGCCGCTGATTTGGCGGAACACGGCTGCTAGCGGTCTATCATGTGTCACGACGAGATCCTTTCTACTAACCAATAGTTTTTAACTTGTCGATTAACCTTATTGAGTAAATATACTGCCCAACCTCCAATCTCCAGGGATTCTGTTACTGTCACTTAATGTTAAGGTAAGCACACGCTGTATGATTAAATCTAGCCCTTCTCTTAACTTTTTCAATTCCGCCCCCATGTAGCTCCACAGCAAAATTAATATCAATTGTGTCTCAATTGTGTCTCAATTGTGTCTGAATCAGTTAAATCTGAATCAGTTGTGTCTAAACTGGCGGGGTTGTCGCATACAGCCAACGAGAACGGTGCAAGTTGCTTCTAGAAAAAATACAGATGATAGATTTGACCGGAAAAAATGCTCTTGTTACGGGCATTGCCAACAATCGCTCGATCGCCTGGGGCATCGCCCAGCAGCTCCACAAAGCTGGGGCTAATCTCGGCATAACTTATTTGAAGGACGAAAAAGGCAAGCACGAGCGCAAAGTCGCTGAACTCGTGGAACCGCTCAATCCCAGTCTGTATCTGCCCTGCAATGTCCAAGACGAAAGCGAAATCGAGTCTACTTTTAAAACCATCGCCGACAAATGGGGCAAGTTAGATGTCCTAGTTCACTGTCTGGCTTTTGCCGGTAAGGACGAACTTTCCGGAGATTTCAGCAACACCTCCCGTCAAGGCTTCTCCAATGCTTTGGATATTAGCGCTTACTCCCTGGTACGGCTTTGTGCTGCGGCTAAACCGCTGATGGCAGAAGGCGGCAGTATCATCACGCTAACTTATTTGGGCGGTGTGCGGGTAGTTCCTAATTATAATGTCATGGGAATTGCTAAGGCTGCTTTGGAAATGAATGTTCGGTATCTGGCGGCGGAACTCGGCCCGTTAAATATTCGGGTAAATGCCATTTCTTCAGGCCCGATTCGGACTCTGGCTTCGTCAGCAGTTGGCGGCATTCTGGACATGATCCACCACGTTGAGGAAGTGGCCCCGCTGCGGCGGACGGTAACTCAGCAGGAAGTGGGAAATGCTGCGGCTTTTCTGTGCAGCAATCTATCTAGCGGGATTACGGGTCAAGTTTTGTATGTCGATGCCGGTTACGAAATCATGGGAATGTAACAGTTGACAGTTGACAGTTGACAGTTGACATTTGGTAGGGGCGGTGGATGGTGCGTGCCCGCCCTCTCTTAGTTGTAAGTTGACAGTTGACAGTGGTCAGTGGTCAGTGGTCAGTTGACAGTTGTCAACAGTTAACAGTCAACAGTTATTAGTTAACAGTTAACAGTCAACAGTTAACAGTTAACAGTTAACAGTCAACAGTCAACAGTTAACAGTCAACAGTCAACAGTTAACAGTCAACAGTTGACAGTCAATAACAGTCTTTTGTTCGCTACAAAAGTGTTAATCCCAAATTACTAATTAATTCTAATGAATGACCAATTGCGAATTATGGAAATAATCGATCGCCCTCCTGTACCTCCTCCAAGTTCTAGTAACACAGTCGCCAGGGCCGCCTTGGTGAAGCGCACAACACTGGAAACGGATGTCACTGTCAGCCTCAATATCGACGGTTCGGGAACTTGCAAGGCTTCCACAGGAATTCCGTTTTTAGACCATATGTTGCAGCAGATTGCTTCTCACGGATTGATCGATTTGGACGTGCAGGCGATCGGGGATTTGGCCATTGACGATCACCACACCAACGAAGATGTGGGCATTACCTTAGGTCAAACCTTGGCAAAAGCTGTCGGAGATCGATCGGGAATTTCTCGCTTCGGACACTTCATCGCCCCGCTGGATGAAGCATTAATTGAAGTAGTGCTAGATTTTTCGGGACGGCCTCATTTAAGTTACAACTTAGAAATTCCCACCCAGCGCATCGGCACTTACGACACCGAGTTAGTGAGAGAGTTTTTTGCTGCGGTGGTGAACCACTCTCAAATGACACTGCACGTCAGACAGTTGCAGGGGGGGAATTCCCATCACATTGTCGAAGCCGCGTTTAAGGCATTTGCGCGGGCTGTGCGGATGGCGGTGGCGATCGATCCTCGGCGCGCCAGTCGGATTCCGAGTTCTAAAGGAGTTTTGTAGTTTAGGGGTTTGCAGTGGCGCTTCTGGGCTGCTGCAAACCTGTAAATCAAAATATATCTGCGATGTAGTTAAAAACACCTTGACTTCCCTCGCCGTACTTGCCGATAAATTCAGCGATTAGTCGATCGCTACACCTTTCTATAGCATCAGCAATAGAACTTTGTGCTAAAACTTGACTGGCCGACAGACGCAAAACTTCAAACAGATTTACAGTGAAATCAGTATCTTCACTGACAAAATCCCACAGTTCTCGACCAATTAAAGTAATCATTTCCGAATTGGGCAAAATTTGCTTCAGCAAACCAAGCGTGACAGTCTTATTAGTTCTCTTGCCGTAAGCTATACCAATATAAGCGCGATCGCCCTCCTGAATTTTTTCCTCAATTTTCGCAGCCCAATATACTATCTGGTCTTTATCCATATCATTCGGGCCGCTTTTTACCTGTATCCAGCATTTCTCGCCATCACTGGTAGTTTTAATTGCGTCCCATCCTGACTTACCGGGCGGACTTTCTGCACTTTCCGAGCAAGATATCAATAGTTTTTCAATAAAAAAACCCATTGAAGTAACAATAGACCTAGTGGCAGCCATATAAACATTAAGTCTGACAACTTCTGCTGGAGTATCAAGATTTAACGCCCTAATTAAAAATGGGTTGGGATGAATTTTTTCTAAAGTCAGATTGTCAACCATAGCTAACTGACGCCTTGTAAAGTCCCGACAGATACTAGCTAGAAAATTTTCAGCTATAGTAAGTTGAAGCGAAAGCTTACCTGAAGATGTAAATGCTAAAATGCGTTCTATCTCATCGGGAGTAAATTTAAGAGCTCTTTTGCCAGAAATACTGCTGATACCGTTTCTAAGTGTTTCTGCTGTCAAACTAAGAAATTCTTCTAAATCTGCAAAGTGACTGGCGAAAGAGCGAGACTTGCTGGCTGGCAATCCTACTTCTTTTTCTAAAACAAATGCTAATAATTCATGAAGTTGCTGGGACACTTTTATTTCTCCTAAAATAGGTTTTAAATATCAGTTAATTAAAGAGAGAAAGTTGTTTAATTATTTCTCGCCCTTGCACTCGATCGCCCTTAATTGCCTGACAAAGGTACTTACCGATCGCCTCTGCCAATAATACCGGAACTGCATTCCCAATTTGCCGATATTTAGAAGCAGTCGATCCATAAAAAACCCAATCATCTGGAAACGTTTGAATTCGCGCGCACTCCCTGACACTCAAAGGACGCAATTCATCAGGATGACACATATCTGTAGCCTTTTGATGGGGACTCGTTGTGACAGTAGGTGACGGTTTATCCCATGCCAAGCGCCGATAAAAACCAACTTTGCCGCCTTCAGATTTATAAGCTCCTCCCATTGCTTCTTGCTTTAATTCGCTGGGTAAATCCCTCCAGTTTTGACCTGCTGTTAATAGGCGCAGATACTTGAGGCGACTTTCTGAGTAGTGGGTAAATTCTGGCCCAGAGTCTACTAAATCCTTTAATCCTTCTCTAAGCGTCAGCCATTTTGTTTTTTTACCAGTACCTTTCTGACTGTGAGTTGGCAGCGGCAAAGTAACTGAATCATCACCTTTATAACCAATAAAAATTACTCTTTCTCTAGCTTGAGGAACGCCGTAGTCAGCAGTATTGAGCAGATCGTACACAACTTCATAACCAATGCGTTTCATCTCTGCCAAAATCACTTGTAAAGCAGCACCAGGCATCTCATCAGGTTCTAATTGCGCGCAACCTAAACCTCTACGATCGTGAGGTCGATGTCGAATCGGAGCTGACAGCAATCCCTTAACATTTTCCATGATAAAAAAGCGCGGTTTAATTTCATCCACAATGCGTATGAAATCCATAAATAAGCTGCCGCGCGGATCGCCTACAGACCCCCGTTTTCCGGCTGTACTGAAGGGTTGGCACGGGGGGCCACCAGTCACTAAATCTACTTCGTCAGCGCGCAGAGGTCTATCTAAACCAAAGATTTGTCCGCCTTCTTCTAAGAGAGTTTTGGCGCTGACTTCGCAAATATCTCTCGGTATAGCGCATGGGGATAAGTGAGGACGATTTAGAGAGATTGTTTTGGTAGCATCAGGTTCGATTTCTACTAAACTTACTGTCTGAAATCCTGCTTTTTCTAGACCTAAATCTAAACCGTATGCTCCAGCAAAGAGGCTAATAGTTATCGGTTTGTTCTTAATCAAAGCTTTAAGCCTCAAGACTAGATATTGCTGGAATGAAAATTGTACTTTACTAAAATCCAAAAGCAAGAGCATCAAGCATATGCTTACCCTTCTCCCGCCCGACTTCTTGATATATATCCAAAAGTTCTTCGTAAGCAGTCTCTCCCCCTATAATATTCCAAAACTCATGTCCCATAATGACAGCTTGTTCAAAGGGCGTATACTTCCTGGCCACTGACCATTTATAATCTGAACGATTTGGCCCATAAGGATTGTAAGCCATAGCATAATAAGATTGAGCATCGGGGCGAGACTGCCCGCACAGTAAATGATATCTCAGCAGGCGTTGAATTACCTCCAAACATTGTCCTTTGTTGGGTTTTGACCCTTTAATTTCAAAGAAAAATTTCCTCCCGTCATGGGATAGCACGTACAAATCTGCTTTGACCGATCGCCTCACTAAATGGTTAGTTTTTTGAGCCTCAAGAACAGCTTCTATCATTTTCTCAAAACCAGGTTTAGTTACATTCTTGTCTGCTGACTGTTCAAATAGCGCTATCTGACGCTCAATTTCATTGACAGCCTCTATGCTAACTTCGCCAGAAATTTCATAGCTTCGATGGGCCTCTTTGTGATGTTCCAACGCAATAAGCTTCGCACATTCTTCATAGGTTGTACTCAAGCGGCTGAAACCTATTTCAAACTCGTTAATCCGCAGCAACTCTGACGGGACGATCGCAGCCTGTAGTAGTTCCGATTGTTCTGTAGAGGATGGGGAAGATAAATATGCTGCTGGAATATCAAGTTTTGGTATTAGCCGTCCTCTGTATTCATTGACAAGATTTTCGATGAAAACTTCTAAGTATGCTTTGATTATGACGCGCGTAGTTGAGCTAATGGCTGACATTATTTTACTGCAAATATTCTGTTGACTATACTTGTGATAAAAGAGGAACGAAACACAACATTTTTGCTACAAGTTTTCTTGACTGAAACGTATTGAAGCATTAATTGTTGCATAAATTGTTGCAGATACTTGATTTATTTTAGTAGATTTAGATGTCGTTTTAAAATTTGTTGAACCACGCCATAATAATTAGGATTTTCCAACCCTTTTAATTCATGTTGGATATCTTCCCAATCCCCTAATTTACTTTTCCACATACCATTCTCTGTTTGTATTTCAGCGTGCTGCGGTTCACCGTTATAGGTGTATATTGCTATCTTTTGAAAGCCCGGTTCAATGTCACTATTATCGCAACATTCATATCCAATAGTTTGATAAGCCTTGATAAAAGCATCCAACGTTAACTCCCTTGGTACACCATCGGGCCAGTATCCATCTGGGTCTACGGGATCCCATCTACAGTCCTCTTCACCAGCTACGAAAGCAAAACAATTATAATCTACTGTTTCTTCACTTGTTACTTCATATTCAGTATTCTCTAAATTAGGAAATCTGAGTAGTTTGCGATATTCCAGCCTACCATTCATAACCGTGTTCTTTTCCCCATTGTATCCACGCTTGAGTCATTTGTTTCATTCGACCGCGCTGCTCTGATTTTACCGGATTATCACCAGTAATTGCTCTCAACGCCCAAAACCAATGATCGGGTTTTTGTTCGAGATCGCGAAAAATTAACGGTACAACAGGCTGTCCCATGCCAATAATTCTTTGATAAGCTGGGTGCATTGACTTTTGTGTAACTAATGACAGCATCCTTGTCTGGGCGCGCCATTCTTCTGCAAGGCTATTAAACTGCGCTTCGAGTTCTACCTGACTTTTAATCGGGTATTTATAGGTTGTGATGCGATCGGGTAGTTTCATGTCCAGCCGTGGCTACTTCATAAATCTATATTACCTTACCTTTCCAAAGTATTGGGTCAATTAGCTAAAGCATAAACAATTCGATTTGAGTAAGGTGCGTCAGATTGGCAAACTTCGATCATCGTTAGAGAACTTTCTCTGACGCACCCTACAATTCGATTTGAGTAAGGTGCTGGAATAGGTTTGTAGTGAGGACTTTAGTCCTTAGTCATGACTTGGCGAAGAAAGGACTGAAGTCCTTACTACAAACTCTATCTATCCAAACTTTGTCAAAAATCGGAAAGCATCAAGCACGTGACTCGCACAAACGTAAGGCGAAGTATTGTAAAAACCTTGCCACGCCGCCGCCTTATCTTCGTCGTACTTGTCCGCTCTTTCCGGGTATTTTCCCTGCCAATTCAGCCTCACTGCGTGACCGACTAATACATCTAAAACAATGTATTCTTCAACTTTCAATTCTGGATTGCGCTGGGCGATCGCAGATAATTCCATCAGCGCTTCAATATTCACTTGCCGGTATTCCGGCGCCACAATCTTGTTCAGCAAATGCTCGATTTGCAGCGCGAAATTCTTTTCACCAGGGGTCATTTCTGATAAAATAAGTTCGCTATCTAACCGATTGCGACGCTCTAATTTGTCGCCAATAATCAAGCCTTTACAGTGCCGCAGCAGTCCCCAGACACTCGGATAAAAATCCTTCGGTACGCGATTGACTGCGCCTTCCATTTGCCGCTTGCGACGCCATCCTCCCGCAGGCATTTGTGGTTCTTCAAAAACAGGCGCGACTACCCATTCAATATCTTTTTCCGGCTGTTTGACGCGCAAAGATTCTTGCTCTTTGAGGATTTGATTCATTTCCTCATATTCTGTCAACACTTGGCGCAGGCGATTTTTGATTTCAAAGGGACTTAGCTGCATTAAATGTTCGTAAGCTTCATTTTGCGTAACTCCCAATTCGCGGGCTAATTCGCTGGTTAACAACAAAATAAAGTAGCTAACTCTCAGTGTCAGCAAACCTTTAAATAACTGCGGTTCGGCTTTAATTAGGACGCTGAGATAGATAATAACTTCTTGGGTGAGAACTCGATCGCGAACATCTTCTCCGCAGAATTCCCGAATTTTATCCATCACTTCCATGTAAGAACCAGGCCGCGAAATCACCGAATCTTCGCTGTAGGCTTTCCCGACAGCAATTTGTTTTTGTCTGACCAAAATATCTGTCACCGCATCTGACAAGCTGATATCAACTTTGTCGAGCAAACCTGCGGCATAGCGGATGACTGCCCATTGGATTTTTGATTGCGAACTTTCTCCCGCTTTTGTATAAACTTCGTTGAGCAAATCCACAACTTTTACTGTTGCTTCAGCACCCCCAAATCCTGTATCGAAATTTAGTCCTTTGAGTCGGATCAATGTGTGCAGCAGCTCTATTTGTTCGTACAAGTTCTCTGAACCGCGCAGGCTGGCGAGCAGCAATTTAGTATTTGTTTCGCACTCTAGTTTAAATTCTTGCGTGTGACCCAAAGGCCAAGTTTTTTCGGGATTGTAAGCTAGATAGCTGCGGGTTTCGATTGCACCTGTTACCGGAGATTCGGTGAATTCAAAATCGTGCATGAAATCAATTCTTTCCGTACCCGCAGTCAGCATTAACTGGTTGAGATTCCCGAGTTTAACTGGCGTGTTTTTGCAGTGTCCGTCCCGGAGTTCTTTCATCAAGTCTAACAATGCTTCCCGGCCGGTTTCCAGCATCGCATGAGTTAACATTAGCGTTACTGTGGGGCGTCCCAACTGATACCAGTGGCGGTGAATGTGAGCGATTTCACTTTGGATTTTGGATACTAGAAAATGGTAGTCTAGAGTTAGGTAAAATTCTTCTCTGTCCAAAAATGAGGGGAGAAATACGATCGCCTCTCCGCGAATTTTGAACGCTCGGGAAGTGGTCAAACTCCGCAAACGGCGCACGGGGCGACCGGTTAAGCCTAGGGGATCGTTGCGTCCAATCTCCGCGTAAATAGCGGATAATTCCTTAGTCTGGCGGACTTGAATTGGTGCTACCTGCTTGGGCGTTTGGGCTGCAATGCCGTTAGCTGCTAATTCTGCTTGCAAATCTTCGTCTTCAGCTAACAGGGCAATTTGGACTAAAGGTTCTCTTTGCTGGCCGACTGACAGATGCCTTCCTAGCGGGTCAATATCGCCCACTGCAATTAATTTCTCGTTCAGCAATTGACCGAGAAAATATAAACTTTGCGCCCAAACTAGGGGAACATTTTCGTTGGGCAAGCGCTTCTGGCTGCGGGGATTTAATTTTTCGGCTTCTATATTTACGCTAGGGACGTAGTACAATTCTGGTAGGAGCGGTAAACCAGCGCGATCGACTGCCAGAGATGCCAGACGCTGCTGGTACTCTTCGACTTGGGCTTGATTTCCCTCAAATATACCGTCCAAGAGCAGATAAGTGAAAAATAGCGGCCACTCGCATTCTATATTCTCGAACTGCTTTAATTCTGTCGGTTCGTAATGCAGGCGATCGGCATCTTCTAAAACTGTTTGGTGTCCGTCCCGCAGAAACCGCTTGCAGCCGTAATTTCCCTGCAATTTGTCAATAATTTTATTGCGAGTCCGTGCTACTAATTCTTTGTCTTCCACAGCAAAAGCAGGAAAACTAATCACGCTCAATAAAGCAGCATCTACTTCTTTTGAACTAGATTCGCGAGGCAAAAGCGATTCCAAAGTGATGCGGCTTCTAGCAATTTCATCCGGCAAAACGTGAATTACTGATGCTTGACAACCGTTAACTCCGAACAAATCCAATCCATTTATTGCTTCCAGCGCTGCTTTTGCCATGCCAACAGAACTGGCATTTAATTCGGCATTACCGCGATTAATTTTATGACCTCTTTCCCAAATCCCGTAATCGGGCGTGCGGTAAGCTCTACCGATGTAGTAAACTAAATTTTGGACAAAATTGACTTCATCGATTGTAAAAACTATATGCAATCCCGAAGCCGTCATTTGAGCAAGAATCAACAAAAATATAGATGTAGCATCTAACTGCAAATGTCCCCACTCGTCATCGCCCACAACAATATTTCCGGTTTGAGTATTGTATTTAGCGTGCAGGGCATCTAGGGGCAATTGAGTATTTTTAAAACGTTCGACTTTGTTTGCTTGCTGCATCATGGCAAACATCAAGCCGCGCATTAGTTTGACTGTGCTGTGTTCGAGTTCAAATGTTCTACCGCGATCGCCATCAATTTTGCGGTAAGCTAAACCCAAACCCCAAACTGCCAAAATGCTGTACACGTTGTCGCGCACCCAGGCATCGGTGTAGTCGCCGTGGGCGTTAACGGCGGTACTCGCCGGCAGCAAACCGGTTATTGGGTTCTGGCGTTTGAGGATGACGGTTTTGATTTGCTGGTAGTAATAATCTAACCGGATTTGCCGCTGGGTTGTTGCGATCGCCATTTCGTTTTCCTTAGTTTTCCTGATGCGAGCCGACTTGCGGTGAATAGACTTTTAAATATATCAGAGTTTCTATCATTTCTCAAGTTCTGCAAACATAACAAGGTAATTGCCATGTCTAGCCGCAACAACAACAATAACAACAGCGTTCCTTTGGTAAAAATTGTCTACTCTACAGTGAAAATTAATGGTAAAATTGAACTCGTGCCGATGGAATGGTACGCTGACGGCTCTGTAAAGAAAATTGAACGCTAAGGGGCGATTCACGAAGAGGGATAGCTTCGCACGCGCGTAATTTAGACCACAACTCTAACTCAGTGACGCATTGCGTCTCGTACAAAACCCGGTTTATCGGCCACGGAATGATGACTTAACAGACTTTTGGTGGCAAAAATCGGGTTTTGGACGTTCAAGACTTGTGTAGGAGCGATCGCCAAACTAAGCTAATTTAAACAACTAGGTATGTAGGAATCTCAAAGTAAAGAAATATGGATCGATCGCGCCTGCAATTCTCAGTCCTGGGGCTACCAGTTCACATATTAGACGATTATGCAGGTTGGCTGATAGAGCGCCTGCATCAAGGGTTAGGCACTCACGTCGTGACGCTGAATGCTGAAATGGCAATGCAAGCCGAGCAAAACCCGGCTTTAGCCGATGTAATTCGTTCTGCGGAGCTCGTGATACCCGACGGTTCTGGAGTAGTGCTGTATTTGCGAATGCGCGGCAAATCCGCACAGCGGTTTCCGGGGATTGAACTAGCAGAATCGCTGCTGCAACAGGCCGGAAAATTGCCGAATTCCGAACCGATATTTTTCTTTGGAGGTGCGCCCGGAGTCACGGCGAAGGCGGCGGAAAGTTGGCAGCAAAAAGTTAATCGATTGTCGATTTCTGCTCAACACGGCTATCTTTCTGCTGAGGAAGAAACAGAATTCTGTGAAAGCCTCAAACAAATGCAGCCAAAAATCATTTTTGTCGGCTTGGGAGTGCCGCGCCAAGAGTTTTGGATTGCTGAACACCGCCACCTTTGCCCGCAGTCAATTTGGGTGGGAGTTGGCGGCAGTTTTGATATTTGGGCGGGAACAAAAGACCGCGCACCGGCGTGGTTTTGCGACAATCATTTAGAATGGTTGTACCGGCTTTATCAAGAACCTTGGCGCTGGCGCCGGATGTTGGCTTTGCCACAATTTGCATTGAAAGCTTTAGGCGATTTGCGAGCTTAAAATTTCCCAGTTGAATCGGGTTTGCGGGTGTTATGGCTGATATTTGCGATCGCCCGCGAACCCGTCTCTACAATAATTGTGGTAAATAACCTCATGAATAAAGCCTAGACTTCTTTACAAATCAACCGTTTGATTTTCGTGCTTAAATGTCAACTGTCAACTGTCAACTGTCAACTGTCAACTGTCAACTGTCAACCAACGATTGGCAGAATCTCGATCGATCTGCCAGAGCCAGATTGTACCTAATTGAGAATGAGCAACATCGGACACAAACCGCATCCCCACCTTCTGCAATACCCGATTGCGGTATGTTTCATTTAACGATCGGCAACAAGGTAAAATTTAGATCTAACTATCCCGCCTACTAAACGCAGGCAATTTTCCAGAATGTCATAACTAAAGCGTACATCTTATCGAGCCATTTGCTCGATCGCCATTATAAATCACGCTGTTTTCATATTGTGCAAAGCCTCATTTCACAATACTTTTCCAATCAGTAGTTTTGCTTCAGAATCATCCAGCTAGAACTTTTCCTGCACTATTAACCTGTTGTCTGGTTAGTAAAACATGGTGCGAACCTGCCATAAATACCAGGCCGCCCACAGCGAGAACATCGCAAACGGCGAAAATAGCAGAGTGCCAAAACGAATAGACTTGGCATTCAGTTCGCGCATCAGAATGAAGGTAAAAGAGTACCAATAAAGCACGTTTGCCATTTGTGCCGCTAGCCAACCAATATCGCTGCCATTGTAAAGCCAAAAACAACCCACAATCAACAGAGGTACAGACCATAAAAGATCCGCAACTCCCAACCCGTAAGTCACGATTAAATCAACACGTTCTGCTTCTGTCTCGACAACCGATGGACGGGGCAGCCGGAGGAAAGCAAATATCCAGAAACCCAAGTGCAGTAAGGCTGCAATCCCATTCACCGTTGCAATCAGCCTGATTCCAAAATCTGTGATTTCTTGATTTTGCATTGCTGTGGAAATCAATGTGCTACCCCTTAATCGGGATCTATGGAACTGTTTTGCTCTCCAGAGATGGAATCTGAATTCACAGAGTTAGGTTGCGAACATCATATCTTATTATGCCATTTTCTCGATCGCTCTTACAAATCGCGCTGTTTTCATATTGTGCAAAGCCTCGTTCAACAATACTTTACCAAACAATAGTTTCCCTTCATAGGAATTGAGCGAAATTTCACCAGCCCCAACTTGCCAGCAAAATTGTCTGTAACCAGGCGTATCCATGTTGCTATCATGGACGAAATTGGGAGGACGCAACGCCGCAGCAAACTTCATAAACGGCAGTGCGTAGAAAATGTGACAAATTTGCTGCATCAGGAAAAAGCGATCGCGCTTGCAGTCGTCCAGTGCGTCACCGAAGTATGCCTTGAGATAGATGTTTTCCTGCTTTTCGGTAGTCACAAAGCTATTGGCAACGATCGCCAAATCCACATAGCGATCGCTCCCAAAGGCTCCCTCCCAATCAATAACCCAGAATTTATTGCCATCAAAAAGAATGTTGTGTGGGTTCAAATCGTTGTGACTTGAGACTAAATGGCGATCGTGACGCGGATAAACCATCTGGATTTCTGAGTAATATTTGAAAACTTCTGCTGTTGCAGTTTTTGGCAATATTTTTGAATCCTTAAACTCCCGAATCAAACCGTCAATGCCATCCATGAAATTCACGAATTTTGGAAAAAGCGAGATAGCATGAATCGATTCAATCATTTTTGCGAATTCTGTCAGCAAATCATCTCGCGAGCCAACATATTTTGACAAAGGCACAGCTTCGATAAAGTCGGTAATTGCTAAAGCATCTTCCGTGCTGAAATAATAAACCTGTGGTGAAATGCCAGCTTCTGCGGCCAAATTCATGCAAGCATATTGCCGAACTGGATCGCTGAGGGCATCGACCTGCATAATCAGCCTTAATACATAAGCTTTACCACGCACGATAATTTTATAAACAAGCGCCGAGGAGAACCCTCCAGTTAGAAGCTGGATACTTTCGACGTTTCTGGTATTAAAAGCAGTTTGAATTGCTGTTTCAACTGCTTCGAGTTTTGCTTCTGGGATCGATGATTTCAAAGTAGAGTTTGGCATAAAATCCTCAACGAATTTACATTCCTGGAAAACAACTTTGACAACCGTACCCTTCACCCCTTAAAATGCGATTGAGTTGACCATTTTGTATTCCTAGAACTCAAAGCTAGTGCCTTCATACTCAGAGCACGTTTGACAATAACTTTGTCGGTGCCATTACCATCGATCTCAATTGTTCCAAGCAAGCTGTAGGGCAGCACCCAAGGAAACTCATAACAGCCTGAGTGTTTTCAAGCCGTTAACCATACCGCTGGAAATCCGATTCGATTGCGAGATTTTGATGCGGTTGCATCACTGACATTTTCCTGTCTCACCTTACCAAATATTCCTGGTAATCAGTCTCAATTGAGACGATCGCCTAAATAGATATAATCATCGTCCTCATGTAGTACAAATTTTTTGTTAACAATACCAGTAATGGGGGTTTTACTAAATCTCAACATTCCCTATCGATATTAGGCAAGCTCTTCTTTTTAAGCAACAGGAGATTGGGATTGATAGCAGGACTGATGCCTTCTAAAATTCTCCAATTTCTCTGACGCTTATTTTATGAGGCTTTGGGTAGATCTTTCTGTAGCAGGCTTAGCAAATTATCAAAAATTTCTGTTTTTCTTGCTACTGAAGACTTTTTCCAGATTTAAATCATAAATTGATATTAGAATAAATCAGCCCTGGGATAGATACACATTTGACTGATAGCAATCACGGGACTTCGCCGGCTTTCATCAAACTTCTGGTTGTGGACAGAGGTTTGGAATTTACCTGATTGCTGCTGTTCTGGCACTCAAAGTTGTTGTTAACCGTCGCTATCCCGATGCAATTGGTACGCATCTAATCATTTTAAAGCTAGACATCACTCGACAAATAGAACCTGTACTGATTTACCAGCAGAATTCAATGCGAACTTTGCCCTGTGAGAGCTTCCTTTGTATGTCTTTTTTATTGACTTTTATATTTGGTATATCTTACTTGAACTAATTCCGTCGGATACTTCTGTACTTCTATTAACTTTAATTTCATCTCCATGGGAGATGGCAAGAATAAGGGAATTCCTTCGCCTAACACGATCGGTGCGATCGACAGAAGGTATTCATCAATCAGTTGACATTGGAGGAATGAGGCGATTAATTCGGCACCTCCAACTAGCCAAATTCGTTTGAGTCCTTGCAACTCCATTTCGTGCAGAAATCGATCGGGAGTTGCGGAGGTAAATAACACATCATCGCGATCGGGCGATCGGCTTTGCTGGGTAAAAACGTAGGATGGCTTGCCGGAATGCGGCCACTCGCCAAAGCTCAACACCTGTTCGTAGGTTTTGCGGCCCATAGCCAATCCATCAATTGCCTGATAAAACTCACCATACCCGTGGTCAGTTTCGTGCGTCTCAAAAGCTGTAAGCCAATCAATACTACCGTCTTTACGGGCAATATAACCGTCCAGACTGGTTGCGATATAAAGTACGATTTTTGTCATTCACTAACCTCCTTTCCAGGGCGATGCTTGTGCAAGAACAAGTTATTCAGCGTTCTTCTGATTACTGGGATGCCAATCTGCCCGGTTCAGGCGATAAACAAAACAGTCATCCTCGCCGAAACGTCGCGGTTCAACAAATTGAAAGCCAAGACGTTCGTAGAAGCGGTGGGCGCGGGTATTGCTAGCAAGTGGATCGATGAGTACAGCCGTCACAGCAGAGTCGGCGAAACATCGAGTCAGTGCAAGCTGCATCATTTGTGTGCCGTAGCCTTTGCCCAAATCTGTCTCTTCTCCAATCCAGATATCGATCGCCCGTAGATTCGGTTCGCAATCGCCCCAGTAGTGACTATCCTCAAGTGCTGGATCGATAATCTGGATAAATCCGATCGCACGGCCATCAATTTCAGCAATTAATTGCTCCCTCCAGTCAGGAGTGCGATCGAGTTCTATTTCCCAACCCCAATCATCGTTAGGATCTGCATTAACTACATGAGCTTGTTCATCCCAATATTGTAGCACAGGCAAATCAGCGGAGGTGGCCGGGCGGAGGTTCAACATCATTTTATCTACCTTTATTTTTGGCATATTTTTAGCACTGACCCAATAATATATTAACAGATCAAAATCGGCGGAGGTGGCAGGGTGTACGTCAATCGTCGCTGCTTGCGTTGATTTTGAAAGTTCGTTTTCAACTGCTTCGGTTGAGGTTAAATGAGGTTAAATAGGGATGTGACAAATAGCTTCGATGTTATGTCCATCTGGAGTTCAAATAAAAGCGGTTGCTGTGGGTATGGAGGAATTGGCGCGAGGATTGCGATCGATGACTGGGGAATCGATAAAAAATGTATAGCGGTTCTCAGAAAGGTGAGGTACGTTGTTGGGCTTCAGCCCTCTGAGTTTAGTGGTTTTGTAAGCTGTCAGTCATACCTCATCTTTTTGAGAAAGGCTATAACAGTTAATGGTAAAATTATCCTGGCCGCAATTGCCTGAACTGCCAGTCAATTTTATTTTTAATCGAATGATACTCTCGATACTACAAGGGTTATTTTACAACTAAATCAACAGTCCATAGAATAGAAATAGTGACAATATTTTTGTCATACATAAAATCGCTTTCAGCTATAGGAGTAGGTTGCCGATTCACGCTACCAACTAATAATCAGCGGCAATCCAGGTCGGAAATCTAGCAGTTTTCCCTGCACTTCTCCATCAAAACCAAGTTCCACAAAATACTCGGTTCCGAGTCGTAACTTGACCTGATTTGTATCAATTACTGCTTGCAGTTCTGGTGAGGGATTATTCGCAGCAGGACTGACTAATTCTACACGACTAATTTCGCGGAAGCCAACACCGTGATTCAGGGGCTGTAATTTCTCAGCAGAGGATGAATCTGGACGTTTTCCCCAGGGAATTTGGAACAGCATCGGCTCAGTTAAATTATCACTATTTGTGGCTACCGCGATACTGATTGTTTCAGGTAAATAGGGCGGACGATATGCCCAACTAGAAAATGCTACTGTGTCCTCAGAACCTGTGGTTGAACGCAAACAGATGCCGAAGGGACAGGCGCCATTATTGCGATTTGTCGATCGCTCCCACAGACGAGTCCGATAAATTGGCTCAGATTGCGCCTCGTCTGGATCGCGCACCCACAACAGTTCCAACATGGCGTTATGGAAAAAGAAACAGCGATTAGTGGTACCTTGTCCAGCGTGAATGCGAGACGAGCCCTCGACTAAACCGAATGATAATAGGCGATCGGCGATCGGGGCACCAATATCAGTTAAGATGAAGATATGGTCGAATTCAAATGCCATAAAAGTTATGTGTTAAATCGGATTAAACTACTTTACTTGTAGAGTGTGTCGCTATGAATAATATCAAATCCGGTAGCATCGGAATTATTCATCTCTCTCTTCTTTCTCTGCGCCCTCTGCGTTCTCTGCGGTTAAATCATTCCGATATAATCCCTAACAAAGATCGACAATCTCATAGCGACGCACCTGAATTATTTCAAACTTGCTGAATTTGCGACCTACTGTTCTGATACAGAAGATTCGATCGCTTCTTAAAAAGCATCTGCGTTTATTTGTGTCTGTCAGCCTTACATCTGCGGTCGGTCAAAACTTCATACAATAAGTTTGATTATTCTAATAATATCGAATATCCACTTCAACGCCATATTATAGCAATTCTAAATTATTTATACCCAAAATGCTATCAATAAGTCGCACAATATCTGATGTTAGCTGGTGAGTGCGATCGACTATTGGACAAATTCTCGATCGCATTTCAAGTCTTTGTCGTGGGGAAACCATCAAATCTTGCCCAATCTCAAATCTACAATCTCAAATCTACAACAGAGGAACCATCCGCCCGCATCCAACAGTCTCAGCATCCAGTTACCGCCAATTCTGCTAGAGTCAGGTGAGAGACATTCCGTGCATCTTGCAGAGACAAGGGTTCCCGGTCTTTGCCCCAAAAGCAGTAAAATCCCATCAGCTTGTGACCTGCAACCCGATCGGCAGTAACTTAAACATTAAGGTAATTTGAAATCATCCCCTAAAGTTCCCCTAAGTCTTGACATCCGACCTACACTCTGTAAATTAGACACTCTAACTGCGCCGCCATCCATATATAAAAAGATGCCATGTCAACTTTAGTCATCGTCGAATCTCCCACCAAAGCCCGTACCATTCGTAACTTCCTGCCCTCTACGTACCGGGTAGAGGCATCTATGGGCCACGTGCGCGACCTCCCATCCTCCGCCGAAGAAATACCAGAAGCCGTTAAAGGTGAAAAATGGGCGCAACTCGGCGTCAACGTGGAGGCAGACTTTGAACCCCTCTATGTTGTCCCCAAAGATAAAAAGAAAATTGTTAAAGAACTCAAAGACGCGCTAAAAGAAGCTACAGAACTGATTCTAGCCACTGACGAAGACCGGGAAGGCGAAAGCATTTCCTGGCATTTGCTGCAAATCCTCAAACCCAAAGTTCCCATCAAGCGGATGGTGTTTCACGAAATCACCCGCGAAGCTATCCGCGACGCCCTAACTCACTGCCGCGATATCGACAATCGAGTGGTACAGGCCCAGGAAACTCGCCGAATTCTCGATCGACTCGTCGGATACACCCTCTCTCCGCTACTGTGGAAGAAAATCGCCTGGGGTTTGTCCGCCGGTAGAGTCCAGTCCGTCGCCGTCCGCCTTTTGGTACGCCGGGAACGGGAACGTCGCGCTTTCCGCCAAGGTAGCTACTGGGATTTGAAAGCAACTTTGACCCCCCCTACCCCCCTTGGTAAGGGGGGACAGGGGGGTGCCTTTGATGCCAAACTCGTGACAGTCGGGAATGTAAAAGTTGCCAACGGTAGCGATTTCGATGAAAATACCGGACAAATTACCGCAGGCCGCCGGGTACTTCTGCTGAACGAAGAACAGGCGCGGGCTTTACTCTCCCGCATTCAAAACAAACCCTGGACTGTCGGGAATATCGAAGAACGGCCAGTCACCCGCAAACCGTCGCCGCCGTTTACGACCTCGACTTTACAGCAAGAGGCTAACCGCAAGCTGAGGCTGGGTGCGCGGGAAACTATGCGAATCGCCCAAAGTTTGTACGAACGCGGTTTTATCACCTATATGCGGACGGATTCGGTACATTTGTCCGAACAGGCGATTACCGCCGCCCGCAGTTGCGTGCAAGAACTGTACGGTAGCGAATACCTCAGCCCCCAACCGCGCAAATACACCACCAAAAGCAAAGGTGCCCAGGAAGCCCACGAAGCTATCCGTCCGGCCGGCAGCACTTTTCGGACGCCGCAGCAAACCGGGCTAGATGGCGTTGACTTCCGCCTCTACGATTTGATTTGGAAGCGGACAGTCGCTTCTCAAATGGCGGATTCGCGCCAAACTCACGTCACGGTATTAACTCAGGTAGAAGATGCCGGTTTCCGTTCCAGCGGGAAACGCATTGATTTTCCGGGCTTTTTGCGCGCTTATGTGGAAGGTTCCGATGACCCGAATGCGGCGCTGGAAGACCAAGAGGTGATTTTGCCGGCGCTGAAGGTGGGGGATAAGCCTAATTGCAAGGATTTGGAGGCTGTGGGGCACGAAACTCAACCTCCCGCCCGCTACACCGAGGCTTCTCTGGTGAAGATGCTGGAAAGCGAGGGTGTGGGCCGTCCGAGTACCTATGCGAGTATTATCGGTACAATTGTCGATCGAGGATACGCGAAATTAATAGCTAACGCGCTAATTCCGACCTTCACCGCTTTTGCTGTCACGACTTTATTAGAAACACATTTCCCCGACTTAGTAGACACGGGTTTTACTTCCCGCATGGAACAAACCCTCGATGAAATTGCCACCGGCGAGGCGAAATGGCTGCCGTATTTGCAAAAGTTTTATACAGGGGAAACGGGACTCGCAACTCAAGTTAAAGAACAGGAAAGTCAAATCGATGCCAAAGTTGCCAGAACTGTGGTATTGGAAAATATCACGGCCAAAGTTTGCATCGGTAAATACGGCGCTTACCTCGAAGCTGAAAACGAAGAAGGCCAGGTGAAGGCATCGATTCCCCAGGATTTGACTCCGGCAGATTTAGACCCGGAAAAAGTCGAGTTTCTGTTAAAGCAAAAAACTGAAGGCCCGGAAAAATTGGGTTTGCACCCGGACACTGGGGAACCGATTTATGTGCTGATTGGCAATTACGGCCCCTACGTTCAGTTGGGGGATGTTTCGGAAACGAATAAGAAACCGAAGCGTTCTTCTTTACCGAAGGGGACGGATAAGGATAGTGTGACGGTTGATATGGCGGTGAGTTTGTTGACTCTACCTCGCCTGTTGGGGACTCACCCGGATACGGGGGCGAAGGTGCAGGCTAATTTGGGGATGTACGGCCCTTATGTGGTGCACGACCAGGGTAAGGTTGGTAAGGATTATCGATCGATCAAGCCGCCAGATGATGTTTTGACTATAACGCTCGATCGGGCTTTAGAAATGTTAGCGCAACCGAAAGCCGTTCGGGGAAGCAAATCAACCACACCATTAAAGGAATTGGGCGCCCATCCAGAATCGGGAGAACAAATCAATGTTTACGACGGCCGTTACGGGCCCTACGTCAAACATGGGGATATCAATGCTTCTTTGGCTAAGGATGAATCTTTGGAGAATTTCACCTTACAAAAAGCACTGGATTTGTTAGCAGCGAAGGAAGCAGCGGGCGGCGGCAAATCTAGCAAGTCGAAGAAGTCAACGAAGACTACTGCGGCGAAGTCTGAGACTGCGGCTAAGAAAACAACTACTGCTAAGAAAACAACTGCGGCGAAGTCGGAAACTGCTGCGAAGAAAACCACTGCGGCGAAGTCGGAAACTGCTGCGAAGAAAACAACTACTAAGAAGGCGGCGACTGCTACGGCGAGTAAGAAGAAAGCAGAGTGAAATTAGTAAGGAGACCTTAAAATTACTAAGGACACAGCAGTGCTCATAGGTGTCAACTTAAGGTCAAACCCAGTCAGAGACTGTTATTTGACTATTAAATCTAGATCCCCCCTAGCCCCCCTTAGGTCGGGGGGGACAGGAGTCTTTTCAAAGTCCCCCTTCTTAAGGGGGATTTAGGGGGATCTAGACTTAGGTAAAAACTAGAGATATCAAGGATTTCAGGCTTAAGTTGACACCTATGAGCAGTGCTGTGTCCCTACAAAACTCACGAATTAAGGAGACTTAACATGATTCTAAAGCTATATCACAATACTCCGGACAGTTTTTAGAACGAAACCACAAGCTTTACAGCGTATAGATCGTAGAAATTACGAATAAAATGCAACTGAGGCTCAGACGTGACATTGATTTAATTATCGCTGGCAACCCGAAACCCTAGAGGATACGTCATCCAGCACTAAAAAAAGTGTCCGAACCATTGATATCAGGAAGTTGCTTTAACTCGTGACTTACCAGAATATCAACTCAGAGCTGGAGATATTGCCACATTGGTTGATTTTGTTCCTCATCCTAGTGGTGGTGAAGAAGGCTGTCTGTTGGAAGTATTTAATGCTGTTGGTGAGTCTCTTGCAGTTATAGCCGTCCCTATCTCTACTGTAGAAGTTCTCCGCCCTGATGAAATCTTAACTGTCCGTTCTTTGGCAACAGCAGGTTAATATTGATTCACATCCAGGTTGTAGAAACCGTGGCATCGGAACATTTTGTTTTCATGATATAATCAAGACTATCCATGTAGTAATTGGAGTAATTGAATCACCATGATAGCTGAACTTATGGTACAACCTTCCTACTGGATCGATCGGGAGATTTCGATGCAGAAATTCAGAAATTTTTACTTATTCAAATTTACGGAAAACCTGCAAGCCAGATTAGAAGAATTAGCCGAGACAAAAAAGGCTAATCTTTTAACTTCAGAAGAGGTTGTAGAATTAGCAAGTTTACTCGAACTAGATCGGATTTTCATATTAATTAACGCTAAAGTTATAGCAGCCTCATGTCATTTAGACACTTAATTAATTAGCAGTGCCAATCAAAAATAGGTTAAGGCTTGACAGGCAGTGGAACAGAATACCCCTCTCCTAAAATATGTGCGACAAACTTAGTTCGAGCGTAGAAAGCACGAGATGTACTGCCGTGCCCTGACCCTTTAGTTCTTGGCTGCACAAGTTTGCCCATTGTTCCAGTAAGTTTTGAAAATCCTTTAGTTATAATCTTTTCTCGAACAAGGTTGTAGTCTGCTTTCACTTGCTCGTAGATTTGAGGATTATCAAGATCGAAGGAAGCAACTGAATGCACAAGAGAACGATTATCTGCTTGGCTCTCAAATTCCCGTGCAACAACAACCATTTTCTGTAGTTTTTTGAAGAGATGGCTTTCCTCAAATTCTTTGTTTTTCACATCATCTGGATCTATCATCGTGATCGCCATCGTTTCTTTGACTTTAAGTGTTCCTGTTCGTTTGGCTATTAGTGGAACTAGCTTTAGCTCCCAACTGCCAAAATCAGGCGATTGAGATGAGTTAAGGGCTAATCCCAAGTAGCGTTCAATTGTATGCCCAGCCCAACCCTTGTTTTTCTTATTTTCTTTGCTCCAAACCGTTACACGGTGATGATCTGCTAGTTGTCGAAGATCTTGACCTACTAATGTAGTGAGTCTTTTAATTGCCTCTACTCTTTCCATAAATGACCTTACTTCAATGCCAGTGATAACTCTACTTGAGTGGGATTAATTAAACCGAAGTTATCCCCGGCCGGGGTACTTCCGGTTAAACGTTTAATCGAGAGTTTAACATGACCTGCATCTGCTTCACAACCAATAAATTTCCGCCCTAATGATAAAGCTGCAACTCCAGTTGTGGAAGAACCGGAAAAAGGATCAAAAACTAGATCGTCTGGGTTTGTGCTTGCTCGAAGACAACGCGCAACAAGTTCAATAGGTTTTTGTGTCGGATGCTTACCATAGAGTTTTTCATGTTTGCTAGGAGTAGACATTCGCCAAACATTCTTCATCTGTTTGTCGCCATTCTCAGCCTTCATTTCCTCATAATTGAATGTGTAACGTTCTTTTCCTTTACGTGCTTTCGTTGCCCATAGTATTAGTTCTGTTGAATGAGTGAAACAGCGACACCCCAGATTTGGAGGTGGAGCTGGTTTTTCCCAAATAATGTCATTGAGAATACGAAAGCCAATCTGCTGCATGGCAAATCCGACTGATGGATACACATGAAGAGTGCCCGTTACCCAGATAGTACCAGTTGGTTTAAGAAGCCTATAACAAGCAGCCAACCATGCTTTGTTAAACTCATGGTCTAGCTCAGGACCTTGACTGCGATCCCATTCCCCCTTGTTTACCTTGACCATACGACCAGCAACGCAGGTAATACCATCATTGGAAAGGTTGTAAGGCGGATCGGTCCAGATGCAGTCTACGCTTTCAGCAGGCAGCAAAGCCATGAGTTCCAAAGTATCGCCGTGATAAAGGTGAGACAGTCCATCATGCGATCGCCAAACTAGCTCTGGCTTTACCTGTTCAAGTTGTACTTGTGAATTCATAAGGCTTGTTTACTGATTGGTTGATAGTCCAAAAGTACAATCTAGATTTTAGATTGGAGTTGAAAGCTTATCACAAATTGTAATCACTCAACGCCGATCGCACCAACCCCCTATCCGTGACCTCGCGTTGGTCTAAACTCTCCTCAGTCGCCAAAAAGACGATATGTGCGATCGACTTTCACGAAAAAATGCGGTAATCTAGGACTATATTTGTACAAATGGTATAAATTAATCTTGATATTAATGAGAGGTTTTCATGTTTTTCCTATGGTGACTTATTCGGTTTATTGAACACAGAAGTAGCAACTTTAAGCAGAAAATTTAACAATGTATGTTAAGATGATAGCAGCCCTTACCATACTTGATTTCAATTATGGCTGAAAAATTAATCGTTAAAAACTTTGCTGGCATCAAGGATTTAGAAATTGAAATCAAGCGAATTAACATACTCATTGGCCCTCAAGCCAGTGGCAAAAGCGTTTGTGCTAAACTTCTCTTTTATTTTAAAAACTTTGTATGGGAAATTTTATCTATTGTAGAAAATGAGCAGACAAAACGTAATCTAGATTTAAACTATTCCAAGAGATTTGAGGAATATTTTCCTCCAAATTGTTGGGGAAAACAAGATTTTTCCATAACGTATGAAATTTCCAATGTTTTTATAGAGGTTACTAGAAGACAGGATAGCAAAGCTAAGATTTCTCTCAGCTATTCAGACTTCTTCAAGAAAGAACTGAGAGACCTACGAAATTTGGTAAAAAAAGGAAGAGGAAAAAGCTTGGATTTGAGTTATGTTTTTCATTCATTTTTTAGCGAAATCACTTTAAGAAATCACTTAGTAGAAAGTTTAGGCAGATCCATTTGTCGAGAGGCAGCATTCAATCAGCTTTTTATTCCTGCTGGTCGTTCATTTTTCTCTAATCTTCAGAGCAATATTTTTTCTATTATCTCAAGTAATAATACCTTAGATCCATTTCTAATATCGTTTGGCTTAACATACGAAAGGATAAAAAAAGTGCGTATACAATATGATCTTGAAGATAAATATACAAAAGACATACTAGAGGAAATAAACAGGCTCATAGAGCAGTCTTTATGCGGTAAGCATATACAGGAAAAAGGCCAAGATTTTCTGGAGGCCGCAGATGGAAGACGCATGAATATTGTCAACTCATCTTCCGGTCAACAGGAAACATTACCTCTGACAATTATTCTAGCGGCACTACCTTTTCTAGCTTCCCCTCCTGTCGGTCAGACAGTGTATATTGAGGAGCCGGAAGCGCATTTATTTCCAAGTGCACAGCGTAATATTATTGAATTGATCGCTACTGTCTTTAATTCTCGCAAAGAGCAACTTCAATTCTTCATAACTACCCATAGTCCCTATGTCCTGACAGCACTTAATAATCTGCTCCAGGCTGGGCTTATTTATGAAGAGTCCAGCGACGATATACAACATCAACTAGAAAAGATTGTATCCAAATACAAATCATTAGATATTTCCGATCTCTCAGCATATGTTTTGATGAATGGAAAATGCAATAGTATTGTGTGTCCTGATACTGGGTTGATTGATGCGCGAGTGATTGATTCTGTTTCTGATGAACTAGCTATTGAATTCGATCAACTTCTGAACTTAGTCTGAATTGTATATGAAAAGTATTCCCGAGTGTGAGGAACATAGATCCGACACCAAGATTGTCTTGCAGGAAAACAAAAGTAAAATAACGTTCCTTAACC
The DNA here is from genome assembly GCF_013299185.1 of Microcoleus sp. bin48.metabat.b7b8b9.023. Classification (GTDB taxonomy): domain Bacteria; phylum Cyanobacteriota; class Cyanobacteriia; order Cyanobacteriales; family Microcoleaceae; genus Microcoleus. The sequence goes on from NZ_JAAFKG010000005.1 coordinate 129,906, forward strand.
CGAATCAAGATAAAATAGTAATAATTAAGGTTGATGGCTGCGTGATTAGTGACAATGAGACTTTGCGTTGCGACTACGCACTCATTCCTTCTGATGCGGTAGAAATATATGTAGAGTTGAAGGGAAGCGATATTGCACAGGCGGTTAAACAAATAGAATCAACTATTAAATTACTTTCGGAAAATCCCCAAAAGATTAAGAAGCTATGTTTTGTCGTGTCTACACGTGTGCCAAAACAAACCACAAGTATACAACAGCTACAAAGTCAGTTTAAGAAAAAATTTAATGCTAGTTTCCGAATCAAGAATATTCAAGATGAGTATGATTTAAGCACCTCCATCAGCTAATACCAATTTTAAACGAAATAACAATACTCTTGTCCCCCCCCCTTAGTAAGGGCGGGTTAGGTGGGGGGTTAAAGATTGTTGCACGATTTTAGAGAAATGGTATAACCTTGATTTAAACTTTTGTCTAGACAAAAACAAGCTAAAATTCAATTGTTTATGTGAAAGATAGGGAGTTTAAATACCAAACGTCACAAATAACAAATTAATCCCGATCGCACTTCGCGACAAACTTCGCGACAAACTTCGCGACAAACTTCGCGACAAACTTACCCAACAAAGTTTAACCAAGAAACTACAACTCAGGAGTCAATAGCCGATGATGCTAGGAACGACCGAAATCCCCCAATTAAAACAGCTTTCCGACTCAGAACCAGGTAAAATCAACGCTTACTGGCGATCGGCGAATTACTAGCACAAGATAAGATGAAGAAAGATGCTCTGATTGAGGCGCTAAGCTAATGAGCTACGAAAAAACTGCATTAATAATCCAGAACTAGAAAGCTTAATCTACCGTTGTTACGGAATTTGGATGGAGGCCGATCGCATATTTGGCGCGAACCATTATGCAGTAGTATTAATTTGTCTCTCTTTGAGTGCAAATCTTTCATGCGGCGGGATTCCATATTCTACAAACTGTTCGGACAAGCGCCCACTTTGCTGTTCGATCTACTGGCGACAACTCCAGCAAATGCTGCCAATTATCGCTTTGACTCGGTTGCAGTCAAAGAACCTAAATTTGAAATTGACGGCGTATTTTTGCCCCCAGAATCCGAGGAACCGGGCATCGTCTATTTTTGTGAAGTTCAGTTTCAGAAAGACGAACAGCTTTACGAACGATTGTTTGGCGAATCGTTTTTATACTTTTACCGAAATCGTAGTCGTTACAGCGATTGGCAAGCTGTAGTGATTTATCCATCTCGCAGCGCCGAACAAAGCGATGTTTATCCTTATCGAGCTTTGCTCAACAGCAATCAGGTGCATCGGGTGTGCTTGGATGAGTTGGGGGATATTCGCGCTTTGCCTTTAGGGATTGCGCTGATGGTGTTGACGACTGTCGGGGAGACTCAAGCACCAGCAGAAGCAAGATATTTGCTGAGCCGAGTGCAGCAAGAAGTTCCACCAGCAGCAGGTCGTGACATAATAGACCTATTAGCTACTATTTTGTCGTACAAATTTACATCGTTGAGTCGAGCTGAGGTGGAATCAATGTTGGGAATTACATTGCAGGAAACGAGATTCTATCAAGAAGCTAAGGCAGAAGGCCGGCAGGAAGGACGGCAGGAAGGGCGGCAGGCAGAAGCCTGTGCCCTGATTGTCCGACAATTAACCCGTCGGTTGCGGCAAGAAATTTCTGAGGAAATGCGATCGCGCCTTGCTAATCTGCCCTTGCTAGTGCTTGAAGATTTGAGTGAGGCGCTGTTGGATTTTGCTACTCTGGCGGATTTGGAGGCTTGGTTGGAGGTGCAGCATTCGGAAAGATAAGAATTTCAGGACAAACAAAATGCCCATCCCACAAGAAAAAAAGATTTGTGTGGGATGGGCATTTTGCCCGTCTTAGCTATTTTTGCGAGAGGTCTGTGATTTGATTGATGACAGACAAGGTTGCCAAGTATTATATTAGCCGATCGCTCTTTTTACTCAAAAAGCGCGATCGGCAAAACGGTATTAGATCAGGATTGGGGTGAAATCAGTCGAGGCGATCGCACTTGGAATCACGCCTTTGAGAGTTGCTAACAGCCGATCGCTATTTGCAAGGCGGATTAATGTGTCGCTGCCACTAGCAGTAATACTTAATTGGTTAAAGGCCAAACCGCCAGACAATCCAATTAAATCTTGACCTTTTCTGAAGTCAATAATTAAATCGCTTGACTGATTGCCTACTAACACAAAAGTGTCATTACCACTGCCACCCGTTAGCGTATCATCGCCAGCACCGCCGTACAGCAAATCATTGCCAGCGCCACCGGTGAGGATGTCATTGCCCTTGCCGCCGTACAGCGTATCGTTGCCAGCGCATCCGTCAAGAACATCATTGTCTTTGTCGCCGGATAACCAGTCGTTGCCATCACCGCCACAGAGAGTGTCCTTACCTTCACCGCCAAAGATAGTATCGCGATCGCCTTCACCTAATAGTAGATCGTTGTCTTTGCCACCAAAGATAGAATCGCTGCCGCTGCCGCCCAAAATCGTGTCGCTACCTGAGTCGCCACTTAGCCAATCGTTGCCAGCGTCGCCCAGAATGACATCGTTATCTTTGCCACCGTATACTGTGTCGTCGCCCAAGCCAGCAATTATGCGATCGCTGCCACCCAAGCCAAAAAGCTTGTCATTGCCCGCCAAACCGCCGATCGCATCTTTGCGTGCGCTGCCTGCGATCGAGTCGTTGCCAGCAGTCCCGGTGAGACTAACATCAGTCACTAACAAGCTGATGTTACTCAAATCCAAGGTATCGCAGAGGCAAGTATCTATCTCGGGAGTGGGTGTTGGTGTTGGTACAGTCGTCGGTGTTGGTGTGGGTGCAGGTGTTGGTGTTGTTGGTACAGTCGTCGGTGTTGGTGCAGGTGTTGGTGTTGGTGTTGTTGGTACAGTCGTCGGTGTTGGTGCAGGTGTTGGTGCAGGTGTAGGTGCAGGTGTGGGTGCAGGTGTTGGTGTTGATGTTCGTATTGGTGTTGGTGGAATCGGAGGTGTGGGTGTGGGTGCAGGTGTGGGTGCAGGTGTTGGTGTGGGTGCAGGTGTTGGTGTTGGTGCGGGTGTTGGTGCGGGTGTTGGTGTTGACAACGCCGTAACATTCCGAGGATTGAAGCCTGTTGGATCTATGAGTAGCGCTTTAGGGAAACTCGTCGCTACGTTTTGCCACGGCGTCAACTTGAAATTCGTGCTGAAATTCTCGTTTTGACTATCCAAAACCTGCGGATCGTTGAATCCATCTTGAGTCACCAACAAACCGGAGGGGAAGTTAGGGCCTAAAGGCACGTTAACGACATCAGCGCCGTCAGATTGCTGGTTGCTGTCGATCGCACCATTAGTACCGATCGCAAATTCACCGATAAATCCATTACTGCCACCGCGATCGTACACTGCAAACGTGTTGCTTCCCTGGCTGGAGGCGAGAAGATAACCCTTACCGTTCTCTCCGTAATAGATGGTCAGTCCTTCCACATCATCTACCAGTACAGTACCGCCTTGCGCCCGCGTGCGATCGATTAATGTGCCGGTAGAATTGCCAGTCGGTTCGGCCGAGTATTTCCAGATGCCAACATCTTCCTGTCCAACATACAGGAATCCTAATTGTTGGTCGGCAACCATACCTTCGAGTTGAGGCGATCGTCCAGCCGGTACTGTCGGTGGATTAGCTACCGTAAAATTCCGTACTAGCTTAGCACCTACTTGACCGGAAGCAGTTGCAGACAGTTCAAACTGTGCGACATCCCCAGTATTGCGGCGGTTGACAAAAACGTAAGATTTGCCAGTCGTCAGAGAACGGTACGAAGTTAAACCGTAGGCATTACTTTCGTCAGCAGAAGCTGCGGCGCTAAACGTCGGCGTGCGGAAAAGAGTACCAATGCTAGGATCGGTGATATCTTTGAGAGTCTGAGCTGGAGTAGCCGCATTGGGATCGATCTGGAAAATAGCTAATTTGTCATTGCGCCGATCGCTAGCGATCGCCAAATCCACCGTGCGATCGCCAATCTTGAAACCATACACCACATCAACATTGTTGTAGCGAATGCGATCGGTAGCTGAAACCCCAGGATTAATCGACTGCAACAGATTTCCCTGCAAATCGTACACCCGCAACCCAGCATTTTTCGCCGTCGCCACCACTAAACTCTTAGCAGGATCTGTAGGGTGAACGTAAATCGCCGGATCGTCCGCATCTGCCCGCAGTTGTGCCGACACATTCGGATCGTCCAACAGTGGAGGCGTTGTTTCGACCGTTGGTTTTGCCACCCCTACTGGAGTAGCTAAAATTAACTGACCGCCTTCTGCGTGGTTCCCCCGCAAAATTGTAGTGCTAGTTCCCGAATTTCTGATCGTGTGGGCCTGAACGTCAAACAGATAAGAACTTTGGCTGGAGTTCGACCCAAAAGCAACAATCCCAGAAGATTCCCATTCACCGGGCGTGGTGAAGTTATTAAAGTTGGCACCTCCGGCATTTTCGTTAATCTCAAACAGCGGTGACACCGTTCGAGCACCTAAAGCCCGACCATTATTGGCAGCAATATTGTACGACCAGACCCGGCCTTCGCGTTTTTCTGCCTTCATCACCTCACCGCCAAATGCTGTCTCGTCTTCCTGAAGCAAGACATTGCCTTGGGCGTCTACAGCCAGGTTGTCGTAGCTGACACCCTTACCAGGCCCTCCTTCCAGCAACAATTCAAAATTGCTAATTTGGCCCGTCGGATTAGTAGCATTTAAGCTGAAACGATAGAGTTTGCCGTAAGGATTTTCAGCCTGACTAGCGGTAGTCGTTGTAGTGCTTACTCCGGGCAAATTATTCGTCCCAGTAGTAACAAAGTAGAATGTACCGGGGTTTTTGGGGTCTTCAGCAATGTCTTCCAATCGGCGGAAGTTAGTTGAACGTCCAGAGGCATTCACCCAATTACTCAAGGCTGTACCATCAGAAACCACGCTAGAGTCTACCTCAGTCCAAGTTCCAGTCATCGCGCCAGTTTTGGAAACTTGTCCTTCGTTGTCAATGGTTCCCACACGCAAGACATACAATTTCCCGTTGTTAAACCCGTTGGGATCAGCAGCGGTTTGATCTCCAACGAACATATAAAGTTCGCCGTCGCTGGAGTCTTCAGTAGAGATCAGAACAGTCTTTTTGCTGGCGTTACCGGCGCGGTACTGAGAAGCAGAAACGACATTTTCTTTAGAATAGCGTCCCAAGCCATTAAGGGCGATCGCAGTTCCATCCGGCCTGACTGCAAAACCACGGCTAGCCGAATCAGTTTCTTCTGGCGCAAACCAAATCGGTGTAGGGTTGCCACTGCTGTCAACAAACCCAGAATCAGCCAAGTATCCCGAACAGAAGCGGCCAAAATTAAAAGTTTCCGGGCCCGTGCTACTTTGGAAGCTGTAGTTTCCGCTTGTTAAATCCAGGGCAAATGTTTTTGCACCGTCTTGAACTCGTTCAATTAAATTCCGACCGCCGATCGCCTTCCAATTTGAGTCAAACTCAAATAAGGAGACTCTGGCACCTTTGATTTTGGAATTTGTTGCTGTGCTAGAAATGTCTGTGGTTGTTGTATTACCTAATTCGTGATTGACCCAGACATAGAAGTTACCGTTGGGACGTTGTTGAATACCTAAACCATCGGGAATGCCTGTGAAAGCATAGCGATTGGTTGCGTTGGCGGTGTAGCTGCCAAAATTTCCCGTCAATTGGGGAATTTCGTCGCCTACTGTCAAGAGAGGAGTCAGTTTGTAACCTGCACTCAGATTGCTGTCACTGAGATTGTTGACGTAACTAGGGGCGGCGGTATTGCCGTTAATATTAGTCATAGGTTTGCCGATTAGTTCTTAGGAAATTACCTGGAAATTTTGCTCTGAATCTGTGTAGATGCCAGGATTTGACGCCCGTCGCATCCAAAAAGCGGGCATATCAATAATCAATATCCACAAAAAGCTTCTCATACTTTCATTAAAAATAAGTAGGGATTTAGGTTAAGTTATAGTTATAAAGAAGCTCACATCACAGCAGGTTTTAACTTCACTTGACCGGAATTCGTTAAATATTTAATCAAGAGTTTAAATATAGATTAAATTCTTGGATCGTATCTATCTCTGACTAATAATTGTCTCCCCTCAGCCTCAACCCCATCAACCTTTAAACTTGTATCCCGCTGACAAAACTCATCCAGCAACTTCAAAAAAAATACTCAAATCCCTCCCTTTCATCCACTCAGTAAAGCATGATAATTTTTGCCCAATAATTCAGCGACTGTACATTAAACCCTTTCGGCAACCAAGGCTGAAACTCCCGGTAAAAAATATTTTACTATTCGCTTGGCTCAATTCATAATTCTCGTCTCGCTGTTTTATAACCAGCCACAAATATAAACAAATACCTAACCAAAGGTTTCCCAACGTACATCCCCGGTACAGCTTTTATTTTTTATATAACCTCAAATAATTCAATATATAGCCGTTATCAGAAAGACGAGGTACGTTGTTGGGCTTGGGCCCTCTTTAAGCGGTTATATAAGCTGTCAGTCATACCTCATCTTTTTGAGAAAGGCTATATATTGAATTACTATAGCAATCGATGCCGAATTGCTGCATATCCCTCTTTCTCTCCACTCTCTTCCTCTGCGCCCTCTGTGCCTCTGCGGTTCATTAAAAAAAAGCCAGTTCACCATTTAAATAGCATTGCGATATCTTTTGAAGTTGTTGATAAATTTCTGATATCGAATCATTCTGACATCTACCTTAAGAAGTATTTTTGGGGATTTGTAGAACACATCCAATGAGGCGCAACACCTACGGAGAAAATGTACAGTACACACCCTAAAGTTAGAAATCCTATTTTTTATTGCCGAATTCCTTGAACCCTCGCAATTTATTGCTTTTGTCGCCTCAAAATTGCGCGAGATTCAGGCAGAAATTAACCTTAATTTAAACTTTTATTTAGACAAAAACAAGCTACAATTCAATTGTTTATGTGAAAGACAGGGAGTTTAAATACCAAACGTCACAAATAACAAATTAATCCCGATCGCACTTCGCGACAAACTGCGCGACAAACTTCGCGACAAACTTTAACCAAACAACCACAACTCAGGAGTCAATAGCCGATGATGCTAGGAACCACCGAGATCCCACAATTAAAGCCGCTTTCCGACTCAGAACTAGGCAAAATTAACGCTTACTGGCGGGCGGCTAACTACTTGTCCGTCGGACAAATCTATCTCCTCGACAACCCGCTACTCAAAGAACCCCTCAAACTCGAACACGTCAAACCCCGACTCCTCGGACATTGGGGCACCACTCCAGGCCTCAATTTCATCTACGTTCACCTCAACCGAGTCATCAAATCCCAAGACATCAACGCCATATACATCGCAGGCCCGGGACACGGCGGGCCGGGCTTGGTGGCTAACACCTATCTCGAAGGAACTTACACGGAATATTACTCGAACATTTCCCAAGATTCCGAGGGAATTCAACGGCTGTTCAAGCAGTTTTCGTTTCCCGGCGGTATTCCCAGTCACGTTGCGCCGGAAACTCCCGGTTCGATTCACGAGGGCGGGGAACTTGGCTACGCCCTTGTCCACGCCTACGGGGCGGCTTTTGATAATCCCGATTTAATTGTGGCGGCGGTTGTCGGCGACGGGGAAGCGGAAACCGGCCCGCTGGCTGCTAGCTGGCATTCTAACAAGTTTCTCAACCCGGTTCGGGATGGGGCCGTGTTGCCGATTTTGCACCTGAATGGCTACAAAATTGCGAATCCTACGGTGTTGGCGCGCATTCCCCGCGAGGAATTGGAGAGTTTGATGGTGGGTTACGGCTACAAACCTTATTGGGTGGAAGGTTCAGACCCGGAAACGATGCACCAGTTGATGGCTGCAACGATGGATACGGCGATCGGCGAAATTAAGTCGATTCAGCAGGAAGCGCGGACTAAGGGCTATTCCGATCGCCCGCAGTGGCCAATGATTGTACTTAAAAGCCCCAAGGGTTGGACTGGCCCGAAGGAGGTTGACGGGAAGAAAACTGAGGGTTCGTGGCGATCGCACCAAGTACCATTAGCAGAAATGGCTTCTAAGCCTGAGCACGTCCAACTCCTGGAAGATTGGATGAAAAGCTACAAGCCGGAAGAACTGTTTGACGACAAGGGTAAATTGATTGCAGAATTGGCGGAACTTGCACCCAAGGGCGATCGACGGATGGGGGCAAATCCGCACGCTAACGGCGGTCTGCTGCTGAAAGATTTGAAAATGCCGGAATTTGCCGACTACGCCGTAGATGTGCAAAAACCCGGCACTGTAATGGCAGAAGCAACCCGCATTACTGGCCGCTTCCTGCGGGATGTGATGAAACTCAATCAGGAGAACCAGAATTTCCGCATTGTCGGGCCAGACGAAACTGCTTCAAACCGCCTCGATCCGGTGTTTGAAGTGACTGGGCGGGAGTGGATGGGTAGTATTTTACCGGAGGATGACGAGCACCTTTCTCCCGACGGGCGGGTGATGGAAGTCCTCAGCGAACATCTGTGTCAGGGTTGGTTGGAAGGCTATTTGCTAACAGGAAGGCACGGCTTTTTCTCTTGTTACGAAGCATTTATTCACATCATCGATTCGATGTTCAACCAACACGCTAAATGGTTGAAAACTACTCGCGAGATTCCTTGGCGGAGACCGATCGCATCTCTCAACTACCTGCTAACATCTCACGTTTGGCGGCAAGACCACAACGGTTTTTCGCACCAAGATCCGGGTTTTATCGACCACGTAATCAACAAGAAAGCAGAAGTGGTGCGGATATATTTGCCGCCGGATGCGAACACTTTGCTGTCTGTTACCGATCACTGTCTCCGCAGTCGCCACTACGTGAACGTGATTATTGCGGGAAAGCAGCCGGCTTTGCAATATCTGGACATGGATGCTGCGATCAAACACTGTACGGCGGGCCTCGGCATTTGGGAATGGGCTAGCAATGATAAAGGCGGCGAACCGGATGTGGTGATGGCTTGCGCGGGTGATGTTCCGACGCTGGAAACTTTGGCTGCTGTTGACATTCTCCGCCGAGATTATCCCGAGTTAAAAGTGCGGGTGGTAAATGTGGTGGATTTGATGACGCTTCAGCCTTCAACAGAACATCCTCACGGTTTGTCTGACAAGGATTTTGATGCTTTGTTCACGAAAGATAAGCCAGTGATTTTTGCTTTTCACGGCTATCCTTGGCTGATTCATCGCTTGACTTACCGCCGGACGAATCACCCGAATATTCACGTCCGCGGTTATAAGGAAGAGGGGACGACTACCACGCCGTTTGATATGGTGGTGATGAACGATCTCGATCGCTTCCATTTAGTTGGTGATGTTATCGATCGCGTTCCGAAACTAAGTTATGCTGCGGCTTATGGGAAACAGGCGCTGCGGGATAAGCTGATCGAGCACAGGGAATATATCATCAAACACGGCGACGATCTGCCGGAAATCCGCGATTGGAAGTGGCCTCACGCGGGCGCGGTTGCGTCGGAAATGCCGAAGGAAACTAAGGATCCGACGGTGGTAGGAGATCAAGGTGTGCGATCGGGTGCTCCTGGGTAATAGGTTCGTAGTCAGGACTTTAGTCCTTCTTCACCTAGATTGATGCGGACTAAAGTCCTCACTACGAACCAGGTTTGTCGTTAGTCCGCGAGTCCGCCAGGGGTTGAAAACCCCTGTCTCATAGCAAAAGTCAGTTGAAACTGACTATCGATTTTAGATGTTAGATGTTAGATTGGGAATTATTGATTGGAGATTGGAGATTTGAAACTTGAAATTAGGAATTAAATGGTTTATTTAATTGGCTTTTCAGTCCTCTTTCAGAGGACTTTCGCTATGAGACGGGGGTTTTTAACCCCCGGCGGACTTGCGGGTTAGCCGATATTCATGCCTGCGCTACCTGCGTTATAATATCTAAGTCATCTTAGCATAAATCAACCACGATTTAAGATTTGTACATTCAAAAGGAGCGGTAATGCTTAAAGAAATAGAAATCCAAAATTTTAGGTGCTTCGAGCAAATCAAAATTTCTGGGTTTGAAAGAGTCAATTTAATCGGTGGTAAAAACAATGCTGGCAAAACAGCCTTGCTAGAAGCACTTTTTCTCAATGTTGCTCCATATATTAGCAGTCTAGAAATACTAAGAGATATTAGAAGGGAGTCCTCAAAAGCCTTAGAAGCTATGCCAGAAAGAGCATGGAATAACTTATTTTATACGCCAATAAAAGCTCATCAAATTATAGTTATTTTTGGGAAAAATGAAAACAATAATACCGAAAAAGTAGAAATTAAATTATCAATCGATCCAGATCAAACTAATATAAATATTGAGTCAATAATCAATGAAAAAAGTATTCATTCGACCTTTTTAAATGTTAGTGCTAAAGGTTTAGGAGCGGGTGCAAGTGGTTTTACTGATAAAAATTATATTACTGCCTTAGTATCTGGCGTAGTACCAATCATTCCCTCCTTTATCAGGATTTCGGGAATAGAACTCACAGAAGCCTACGATCGCGCTCGTTTGAATGAAAAAGATAGCGAAGTTTTAAAAGCTTTTCAAGTTATCGATCCGGCGATCGAATCAGTAGAGAGTTTTTATATTGGGGAACCAACACTATACTTGAGAAGAAAAGGCGAAAAGCGTTTGCCTCTATCATTATTTGGAGATGCCATGAACCGAGTTGCAGAGATTATTCTTAAACTGGTAAACAGCGAACACAAAATACTTCTAATCGATGAAATAGAAAATGGCATTCACTATAAAAGTCAGCGAGAGTTTTGGAGAATGTTATTTCGGTTGGCGGTGGAACTTGATACCCAGATTTTTGCCACAACTCACAGTTTAGAAATGCTGCAAGCATTTGCTGATGTCGGTTTAGAATTAGAGCAAGAATGCAGCATCGCCTATTTTGAAATGGCAAGGAAACTCAAAACAAATCAAATAATCGGAAGTCGGCTCGATTTGGAAACTTTGAATTACGCACTAGAGCATCAAGAAGGAGTGAGAGGTGAGTAATATTGTCATAGTAGAAAGCAAAAATGATAAAATTTTCATGCAGGCAATGGTTGAGAAACTAAACTGCGATATCCAGGTAGCATCACCTATTTATATAGATGATTATCAAAGTTTGGAAGGCTTGAGCGAAACAGAGTTAATCAAAGCTTTAAAAAATTTAGAAAGAAAAATTGACCGAAAAGATATCGAAAAGATTGGAATTATTATCGATATTGATAATGATTCAGAGCAGGAACGGCTGAAATTCGTAGATAGATGTATAAAACCAGTGTTTGAAGCTGAAAGCTTGTCAAGCACTAAACAATTTATCGATATTTGTACAAAACTTGGAACAAATGCAAAATTGGCTTGTTACTTTACAAATGTTGGAGGTAGAGGGGAACTGGAAACGCTTTTAAAGGCAATCAAGGCTAAAGATTCTCCCTATGCTGATTGTTTGGATAGTTGGAAAACTTGCCTAGAAAGCCAGGGAAAGAAAATCAACCAGAAAGATTTTGATAAATTCTGGATTAGCAACTATATTAGATTTGATACTTGCTCAAAGCAGGAACAGAAACGAGCAGGAGAGAAATGCAGTATGTCTAAGTTTGATTATGTTATGGAACATAAAAAAGATATTTGGGATTGGGATAATCCTGCTCTTGATGATTTGAAGGAGTTTTTTAAACTTTTTTGTTAATATGATAAAATAAAAGAGTCGGCGGTTGAAATAATCGGCGGTTGAAACCGCTTCTACACGAACGAAGTCCGCGCAACGCGAGACTGAAGAGTAAACTGGATTTGGTATCACTATTAAGTAATTTATGAGGACTGAAGTCCTCACTACGAACCTGGAATTTATGAGCTTAAAAATCTACTTTCTACGCCACGGTGAAACAGTTTACAGCAAAACAGGCGGTTTCTGCGGCGACCTCGACCCAGAATTAACGCCGGAAGGTTCTATGATGGCCGAACAATTTGCCGCAACTTATGCGAAATTGCCTTGGGATGCTGTTTATGTTAGTCCGATGAAACGGACGATCGCAACTGCAAAACCTTTGTGCGATGCTGTGGGGATTGAAATGCAACTCCGCGATGGATTGAAGGAGATTAAGTACGGCAAGTGGGAAGGCGAAACCGTTGAATCTGTTCGCGAAAAATATGCTGAAGATTACATTAATTGGTTGGCGGAACCAGCTTGGAATGCACCGACTGAGGGGGAAACTTCGGTGCAGATTTCTAGTAGAGCTTCCTTAGTTATTGCCGAAATTCAGGAAAAGTACAAGACTGGTAATGTTTTGGTGGTTTCCCACAAGGCGACTATTCGCATTATTCTGTGCGGTTTGTTGGGAATCGATCTCGGAAGTTATCGCAATCGCATTGCCACTTTAGCCGCTTCTATTAGTATAGTTAAGTTTGATGTGCGCGGGCCGATGCTGGAGGTTTTGGGCGATCGATCGCACTTGGATGAAAACCTCCGCAATTTACCCGGTACTTAGAAAAGGTGTGCAGTCCGCACCTAGATTCTAAATCGCGCCAATGTAAGACAATCCTAAAATCGTACCTGCGCCCAAAATATGACCGAAGCAGGTGGTTCCCAAGACTGCACCCAAACCAAAACCGCCGAACATATTCGCTGAAGGCATCGCCCCACCTGTGCTCTGATGCTGGATTGTTAATTTGCCGAAAGCAATGGCTAGAATATTGCAGGCAATCATAATCAGCCCAATGGTGGGGCTCCATTCTACGGTACGAGGGGCAACGGTTAATAAAATTGTTGTCAACATGGCGATCGGCTCCTTAAATTTTAATCAATGAAAATCTGATGACGAAGATATATCAAATAACCGTAACGCTTGACTACAGATTGCATTAATACTTAATATTTTGATAAATTTCTTAATAAAGTTGTCATTAATGGATAGCTAACAATCAATACGGTAGCCAGAAACCGGGTTTTTGAGCAAAATACACAGGTTCCAACCAGCAGAAAAAGTAAAAACCCGGTTTCTGAGGTTGAAGTGAGTAAGCCCTGAATTACCTATTACCAATTATCTATTACCATGAAAATCTTAGTTTTAAACGCAGGTTCTAGCAGTCAAAAAAGCTGCTTTTACGAACTAAATGACACGCTTCCCGATCGCCCGCCACAACCTCTCTGGGAAGCAAAAATCGACTGGAGTCACCGCGAAGGTGCGGGGGAGTTGCAAGTCACAACTGCTGCTGGCCATAGGTTTGAGAAAGAAATTGCCTCGGATTATCGTGCTGGGGCGATCGCTCGAATGCTAGAGACTCTGTGGCAGGGTGAAACTCAAGTTATTAACAGTTTAAACGAGATTGATATTGTCGGTCATCGCGTCGTACATGGCGGGGAAAAATATCAGCAAAGCACGCGAATTTCGCCGGAAGTCAAACAGGAAATTGCCCGTTTATCCCAGTTTGCTCCCGTCCACAATCCGATTAACTTGGAAGGTATCGAAGCCGTTGAAAAAATCCTCAAAAATGTGCCGCAAGTCGCAGTTTTTGATACAGCTTTTCACTCGGATTTGCCGCCCGCTGCGTTTGTCTATCCGGGCCCCTACGAATGGCTGGAAGACGGGATTCGCCGCTACGGTTTCCACGGGATTAGCCATCAATATTGCGCGCGCAGGGCTGCTGAAATTCTGAACCGCGATTCTGCCGATTTGCGGCTGATTAGCTGTCATTTGGGCAACGGATGCTCTCTGGCGGCGGTTCGCGACGGCCGGAGTGTTGACACTACTATGGGTTTTACTCCTTTGGATGGTTTGATGATGGGGAGTCGATCGGGTGCGATCGATCCTGGTATCATAATTCATCTGTTAAGGCGATCGCACTTTACTGCTGAGGAACTCGATAATATTCTGAATCGAAATTCTGGTTTGAAGGGGATTTCTGGGGTTTCTAGCGATATGCGGCTGATTGCGGAGGCGATCGCAAATGGCAATTCTCGGGCTCAACTTGCTTTCGATATTTACGTGCACCGTTTGCGCGCCGGTATTGGGGCGATGTTGGCGAGTTTGGGCGGGTTGGATGCTTTGATTTTTACTGCGGGTGTTGGGGAAAATTCGCCTGCTGTCAGGGCTGCTGTTTGCGAGGTTTTTGGGTTTATTGGGTTAAGGTTGGATGGGGAAAAGAATTTGAATTCGCCGGTTGATGATGATGTTGCGGCGGTAGATTCTGCGGTGCGGGTTTTGGTGATTCATACTCAGGAAGATTGGGAGATTGCGCGGGAATGTTGGGATATTTCTCGTAGATAATTCGGGATTTTTTCGGCGGTTGAGACGGCGGTTTTTTCGGCGGTTGAAACCGCGTCTACACAGACGAAACCCGACGGGAGCGGGTTGAAGAGTGCGGGGTTAGGTGCCGAGTTTTGTGCATTTAAACGATACTATGTACATAGATTGACAAGCTGACTTCGATCGCCCGAACAGCATCCACGACAACCAATATGAACGGCAACAATAAGCTCAAGACTATTTTAACTCAGTTGCGAGATTAATTTGAGATCCTGTATGGCGATCGGCGTAGGTTTAGCAGCAGGCGGTATCGCAGCATCAAGCGGTACAGACAAAGTATTCCTATTTGTTGAGTTGCGCGATCGCCCTTATCGCAGCCAGCATCACCTGGTGGTGCACCAAACCGAAAAAATAGGTCAAAAGGTCGATCGCACAGACTAATAGCGAACATACGCGCGATCGTCCCACCCAACACTCCCACCTCTTGCTGGCGAACATACCTACCAGCCAAAATTTTCATAACTATTAAGAAATATCACATTTTCGCCAGTTTTTGCAAAGGTGACTTATAGTTTGTTTTTCACGCAATTAAAACTGTAATATGAATTTAACAAATTCTCGCTATCAGCAATTAGCGCCATATTTAATATTTCTATTTATAGTCACTGTCTTTTTTGCGATCGCCTCAGTATTTCCTTACCAAATAGAGTTCGATCCAATCCCTCAAATCAAAGGAATCAACCAGTGGTTGAGCGGAGGATCTAGTTTGATCAACTCAGTTGTCACAGTAAATCAAAAAGATATCTCTCAAGATATACAAACCTGGATAGTCTGGCACGCTCCCGGCGTCACCTTCGCATTTTTACCTTTAATCGCCCTCGGATTGCCTTTAGGAATCGCAGTCAGAACAACCGCATACTTTTTGTTTGTTTCAGGCGGTCTGGGGTGGATAAAGGTAATAGATACTCTCACCTCTGACCAGAAAATCAAAATAATTATAGCTGTCCTGTTATCTATCTATTATATAGAAATTGGCTCATTATTGGTTTGTACAGCAGGAGATGTGATTCCTTGGGCAGTCATGCCTTGGGTATTACTGTACGCAATGTATCTGTGCTCAATTTTAGACTCAGGGAATAAATTTGACAGTCGCTTTCTAGTTCATGCAGCTCTACTAGGTCTACTTTTAGGAGGAATTTACTGGTTAAAATACTCTGCTTTTTTAGTTTCTCTAGGAATGCTCGCCTATCTAGCTGTATTTTTATGGTTTTTCAGCAAACAATATACCTTGAAAAACCGTTTTATCCTGTTAGCAGTTTGTACGGCATTCACCCTTTTGCCAGTAATTGGTCTGAGCGCTATTCACCATGCACTTTCTGGAGTCAATAGTGCTATAGACCAATTTGAAGCTGCTATTCCTGTGGCATCGCCTTCTACAAGAGGAATGCGTTTTTTATTGAGTTTAATAGGAGCTCCAGGTTTAGGTCTATTCAATTCAGAAATTTTTACTCAAGGTAGGCTGTTGACGTTTACAAGCACTATTCTTAAACAGTTATTTACCTTAGATATTTCACGGAAAGCAGAAACTTTTAAAATATTTGTAGGTCTGGCAGGAACCTTAGCAGCTTTTTGGTTTGTTGCAGAGTCTGCTCGCAAAAATATATACAATAAAAAACTTATTATTCTTTGGGGCTGCATTACAACGATTCCTTTTATATTCATTGCATATATATCTTATAAAACTGGAATCAATCTATTAATGGCAGGCATCGGTCGTTACAGCAATCCTTTCTTTATACTTACTGTCTTCTTTGTGATTTCTTACTACATTTACTGGATTTCAAATCATGAAAAATCTATACTGTCAAAAATTGTATTGTCTGTTGTATTGGTATTCTTTGTATTGCTGCCCCCGCTCAATTATATAGTTGATTGGGCTGAGGCTATAATTTTGCGGAAAAATTACGTAACAACAGAGAATTTTCTCTATGTCGATATCTTGTCAAAAAAGAATGTTAAATCGGTAGTTACTCAGATAAACTCTGCCGTTAAATCACCTAAAGATGTTGTCGTTTTAACTAAAGATACCGATGAATTGCGTTTTGGTTCGTGGCTGGAAATGAGACACAGAATCCTCTCACTCCCAATAGTTGACGGTGAAGAAGCTAAGAGTAAAATTACAACAGCGCAAGATTTGAGAGTCATACTTGTTGTCTCCAATGCTTTGGAGAAAAATGAAAATCAACTGGCGCTAGTCAAGCAGAGATTTGCCCAATCAACTGGATGGACTCGGCTACCCGAAAATCCAGATGCTGAGGTTTCTATTTGGTTTTCAGATTTGAAGGCTTGACTACCGATTACCAATCACCACGGACTCCCAATCATCACAAAAGCCGACCAATAATAAGGATGCGACAACTTCAAATCTGCAAACCCTTGCAAAGATTGCGGCAACTCCACTCCCTCACCCCGACTCGAACCCCGCAACTTGCCGCCCTCCAAACGCACATCTCCCCGCAACATCGCAATTTGCGCTTCTCGCAGCGCCGCCGCCTTAATTGGGGCAATCTTTAACTGCTGATAAAACTCAGCCATCAATCCCAAAGTACCCTCATCCGAAACATACCACAAACTCCCCAAAGCCGTTTTTACCCCCGCTTGCAGCGCCAAACCCCCAAAACCTAACTCCGCACTGTCATCACCCACGGCAGTCCGACAAGCACTTAAAACTAATAGATTTACCTGCGGATTATTCAATCCCAAATTACGCAATTGATTCAGTCTTAACCGACTATCCCACAACTGAATAAAAGAATTATTCGGCAGTCCCGGACGAAATTCGCCGTGAGTAGCTAAGTGAATAATCCCAAAAGGTCGGCTTTCATGCTGTTGCTTCAAATTATCGAAAGTGAAACCCTCATTCAGAAAACTGATTCCCGGCCATTCTCGCGAAATAGCCGCTATTTCCGCAGGAACCGCTGGTAAAGGATTCAACTCCGAAAATTGCGATGCACCCATTGCTAAAACTTCAGATTTCCTGATATCGACGTAGCGAGTATCTGTTAAATTAATGCTGGGCATCAGGCTGAGATTGTACTTTTCGATCAAAAATTGCTTTTCGTCGTGCAAAGCTGCAAAGGGCATACCTCTCAAACCGCGATCGACTACAAAAGAAATAGTATCAGTTTCGCACTTCTTCAAATTCTCCTCCAAAGGCTTCACCATCCACTTATAAAGCTGTTGGGCAGATGGTAGATAACTCGTAGTATTACGCCTGGCTGGATTAGTAATCTCATTCCTAAACATAGTTACAACTTTGAGCAATTCTTCCCGGCGCGCTTCCGGCACAGTTTTGTGAACCACTGCACCGCAAGAATCTACTAACATTAAATCTAATTTTTCCGATCGCGAAAACAGATAAATTAAGCTGGGTTTCGTTTTCGTTTCGGCGCCCACCGATACTAATTTTTTCTTGATGTCGTCTACCGATAGTAAATCCTTGCTGATGTTACGACCGAAATATTCCTCGAATTCTTGACCAAAAGATTTCTCCAGCAGAGGTAAAGCTGCTGATAGTTTCCCTGCATCCAAGTTCCTGCCGATGTCGCTGCGAAATGCTGCCCCAAAAATTGGTTCTCTGGGATTTCCACCGATGAAATTTCTGAGTTCTCTCGGAGATTGCATTCTTTCCGGCGGCATCCTTTCATCGGGTTTTCCTATATCTCGCGATATTCTGTTTTGGTTCCGTAGCTGTTCGGGATTTAAGGGTTGTTTGGAATCGGGAAAAATCGATCGCGATTTATCTAATGGAAATCTATCGATTAGCGATGGTGGCAACGAATTTGGGTTATTGCGATCGATTGGATTGTTGGGATTGTTGGGATTATTCGGATTGTTGGGATTGTCGGGATTAATTGGATTATTTGGATTATTTGGATTGAGTGGATTACTGGGATTGAGTGGATTATCTGGATTTAGTGGATTTAGTGGATTGTTGAGATTATTGGGATTGTTGCGATTGTTGGGATTGTTGCGATTGTTGGGATTATTCGGATTGTTGGGATTGTCGGGATTGTCGGGATTAATTGGTTGGTTGGTAGTGACGATCGCACTATTGCCCTGAGTGTAAGAATTTATGAAAGATTGCCCCTGAGTAATCGTACCAGAAGTATTGCTCGCGATCGCCCCAGCAGTCCCGTTAGTCGTCGCATTTCCCACCGCAAAAGGCGTCGGCGGATTGACATCACCGCCGCCGTGGGCGATCCTCACTGTACCCGGTTGAGTGCCGCCAACAGTCGAGATACTGACAGGAGTGCCGTTTTGGTCAAAAGTACCCGTCACCCGCACCAAACCCGGAGTCTGGATATTCACCGTACCGCCGGGAGCATTGATTGATGTAATGCTAATATCATTTTGAGCGTTAAGATTTACTCCAGAAGTGCGATCGACAACCGCAGGATTAACATTTATTGCCCCGGTTCTGATTTGCCCTCCCGCTAAAATATCCACAACTTCCGCAGCATTGATATTACCAGTAGTGACATTTCCCCTAGGGCTAGTTAAATCAATTCCAACTCCCTGCAAATTACCCGCAGTCACGTTTCCCAGTGCTTCTAAATTGATATTGCCAGTTGACAAAGTATTGCCGATCGCAATATTGCCACCGCTATTAACATCAACAGCACTTCCTTGCAAATTACCAGCCGTCACATTTCCCAGTGCTTCTAAATTGATATTTCCAGTTGACAAAGTATTACCGATCGCCATATTGCCACCGCTATTAACATCAACTGTACTTCCTTGTAAATTTCCCGCAGTAAAATTAGTCGGTGTTCTCGAAACAATCCTGGCAGCAGGAGCATTTATCCCGATCGCGCTAATATTATTTCCAGCATTGAGAGTTACCGCCGACAGGGGATTAACTGGCTGTGTAGTAGGGCGAGTAATATTAACTGTTCCGGTTTGAATTTGCTGCCCCGCCGAAATCGTAACTTGTTCGGCAGCGGTGAGATTGCCAGCGGTGACATTTCCGGTGGTGCTGTTAAGATTAATCCCCACTCCCTGCAAATTTCCGGCATTTAAATTGCCAGAAGCTGTCAAATCTACATTAGCTGTAGCGTTGGTATTACCAGTGGTAACAGTTCCCGAATTGCTGGCAACATTAACTCCGACACCTTGCAAATTTCCTGAACTTACATTGCCAGGAGTTCTGATATTGATATTTCCTGTTGACGCAGTATTCGCAGTTGTAATATTCCCCGTGGTGCTGGAAACATCCACGACTCCGCCCTGCAAATTTCCGGCAGTTAAGTTGTTGGTTGCTCTCAAAGCAACGGTGGCAGTGGGAGCATTAACCGATGCGACATTAATATTAGTGTTCGCGTCCAGATTGACTGTGGGAGTAGTAGGATTAACTGGATTAACTGGATTTGCTGCGATCGCATTAACGGTTATTGGCGCTGTACTGATTTGCTGTCCTGCTACAACTCTGACATCTCCCGTAGAGTCGATCGCACCTGTAGCGACACTTCCGGTGCGGCTGGTGGCTCCAACAGTCCTACCCGTGAGGTTCCCCACGTTTAAGTCCCCAGGAGCTGCCAAGGTGACATTCTCGGTTGCTGTAACGCTGGCAGGTGTAGTATTCGGGACGATTGTATTGGGATCGTTCAACACTCCCAGAGCGCCGGAGTTGCTGGTAACATTAACTTGAGAACCCCGCAAAGTGCCAAAATTGACATTGCCGAATGCTGTAAGTGCGATCGCCCCAGAATTCCCAGTGTCGATCGCGCGCGTTACTATATTACCCCCAGTCGAATTCAGATTAATATTGCCCTTGATATCAGCCGGAACGATGTCATTTGTCAAATTAATATTGTTAGCAGCCTGAATGTTAATCGTCGAAGCAGACGTTAATCTACCTCCAACTATCGCAGCCCCTTCCCTGCTTTCGAGATTAATTTGACCGCCATTAATATTTCTAGTTACCACCTCTTGCGCCGCCGACAAAATCACAGGCCCGCCCGCCGAAATGTTTTCCACAGAAATCAAAGTTCTGCCACTCAAAATTGGCGTCGAACTGAAAATACTATCATCATCTACACTGTCAGGAGAAATACTCACCGGATTTGCCAAACTTGCTACTCCCGCCCGGAGAATTAAGGCTGGACTGGTAGTTAAAATAGCAATATCTGGATCTGAAGTCGCATTTTCAGTCCGCAATCCAACATCCGGGCCGGTAATTGTAATATCCTCGCCCACAATACTGCCCCTCGCCTCGACTTTCAGCGAAACCCCAGTATAATCTCCCAAGAAAACATCACCTTCGGAACTAATAATCGGGTCAAATAAACTGACAAAATTTCCCGGCATTCCCGACAGATTCCGCACCGAAAAATTGCCCCTCGAAGCAAAGTGAGCATCCCCAGAAATGACACCGTTGCTGACTAAACTCAAATTGCCGCCGCTTTGAAATTGCGGGGGAAGAGACAAGCCGCCCGTCGCGTTTAAGGTGAGAATGTCGATCGCGCGATCGGCCCGAATCTCTAAATTCCCCCCAGCCCGTGCCAAAAAAGGACTCAGCGCGCGATCGCGAACCCGCACCGCATCCCGTGCCAGCAAATTCAAATCCCCCGCAGTTTGCAGCCTAGCCCCCGCTAACGTCAGATTTCCCGCAGCCGAAACAGTCGCACTTCCGGCATTCACCTGCGGAAGTACAGACAAGCCGGTTTCCGTAGGGGCGGTGCCCCCGTGCCCGCCCTCCACGCTGAAATCTGCTGTAGTCCCAGCAGCAATTGCCACATCCCCAGAATTCACCTGCAAACCAGAGTCCACAAGCTGCACGCTACCATCAGCAGCAACAGCAACACCCGTCGCCTGATTTTGGCCAGAACCTGTCAGCAACTGCGACAAAGAAACAGGATTCAAACTTTGTTGAGAATTCGGAAAATTAGCACCAGTTGGGATTTCCAAATTCAACAAAAGCCCCCGTTGACCGATCCGCAAAACATTCTCGCCCGGAACAGCAACAACAGTAATTTGTCCGCCCGGTGCCGACAACTGCCCCGTACTCACAACCGTACCGCCCAGCAAAGCCAAACTTTGGCCCGGAGTCACAGCCAAATTGCCAGCATTAACAATACTTCCCGGTTGATTCGCCCCAAAATAAAAAGCATTTGGCGCACCAACTAAGGCACTAAAATTATTTGTACCTGCCGCATTAAACCAATTAGAACCAAAACCCACATTATTAGCAGTAGTCGCAGTAAAAGCACCAGGCACATTCAAACTCGCGTTCGGGCCAAACACAATCCCCGCAGGATTAATTAAAAACAGATTAGAATTGCCACCCGTGACCGTAATTAAACCATTAATTAGCGAAGGGTTCCCACCAGCAATGCGAGCTAATATATTTTGAATAGCCGAATTAGTCAGAAAATTAGCAACTTGACCTTCATTCAAGCCGAACTGCCCAAAACTGTGAAAAAGATTCGCCCCGTCTCCCGACAAACTGCCACCGTTAATATCGTAGCGGTTGCCATTGCGGATGACAGCAGTGCCAGTACCGTCAGCAGCAGGCACAACTGTTTGCGCCTGCGCGAAAGTATTAAAAATTAACAAAGAAAACGGACAAATAAATAGCCCGACCTTTTTAATCTTTAAGTTGACATTTTTCATGGGCAGCTACAGTCGATCGCAATTTCCCTCAATTATCGCACCCGCGCACAAAATAATCGTAAATTACAAATTAATTAGCTCATGACAACTCCCACAATCAAAAGCTTGTACACAGACGGCGCTTGTTCCGGCAACCCAGGCCCCGGCGGTTGGGGTGCAGTCATCTGCTTCGCCGACGGCAAATGTCACGAACTAGGCGGGCGAGACCCCCAAACTACCAACAACCGCATGGAAATGCAGGCTGCCGTCGCTGCACTCGAATTTTTTGCCAATTCCGGTCAAACCGAACCAGTCACCGTTTACACCGACAGCGAATACGTTAAAAACGGCATCACCAAATGGATTCAAGGCTGGAAAAACAAAGGCTGGAAAACCTCAACAGGCAAAGATGTCGTCAACCAAGACCTTTGGCACCTGCTAGACAAGCTGAATTCCCGACAAATCAAGTGGGAACACGTCCGCGGCCACTCCGGCGACTTCTACAACGACAGGTGCGATGAAATTGCCCGCAGCTTCTCTCACAATCGCACTCCCGCCCTGCAACAGCATCGACCAACAACAGATGAGTCTGGGTCATCGCCGCTAGACATTGAAAACCCAATTGTTTTGGAAGAAACGGACACAACTGGTAACAAAACGATAGAATCCTATGTCATAACTTCTGACCTTCCGATCTCCAACTCTACCATGATGGATTCAACTGCCGATACCCTGGAGAACTTACCCCGCGAGGTGAGGGTTCAGGAACTCCGCAACCTGATCGAGACGTTGCACATAGCTGACGAAGTTGCCACCAAAGGCTACTTGATTACCAGTTCTGAACTGGCTGATTTGATGGATGTAAATGCCAGCGCTGTCACCAGCCGTGGAGACAACTGGGTTTGGCGCAACTGGGTAGTTTCTCGCGTGCGCCGCGAGGGCAACCAAATTCTCTGGCAATTAGAGCGCATCGACCACGTTAGTACGACTGATTAATCATCAGTCATAAGTCCTCAGTCAGATTGTGACAAATGCCTTCTGGCTGCTGCAATATCTAGGACTAATTGCAAGAACTCAAACGGTAGGTGCGCGCAGCGCACCTTACCTGTTTCCAGAGAGGAAAAATAATTTAACTTATAATTAAATACGGTTTAGTTAAAATGGTCATTGCGAGGAACGAAGCAATCTCTGTATCTATTTTTTATATAGTTTTACCCCTAGGGCGGTCTTAAGTAAATGGTATTATAAAACTTCATTAAGTTTGTAAGCAATAGTAACCAATGATAGTATCATATAGTCAGAAAGTCAACAAACGAGAATTATAGCGATCGTTAAAAAATGGAGAGTCTAAATGCAACTAGCAGAGAGACACATCATTAAATCCACCGAACACCGTTTTATTGAAATTGATGTACTAGCCTTTAAATCCAAAAATTTGTATAACGCCGCTAACTACATTATCCGTCAAAGTTTTGTTTACGGATGGGGTTATATCAATTACAACGAAATGAATCGTTTGATGAAATCTCATCAAGCATACAAAGAATTGCCAGCCAAGGTAAGTCAACAAATATTAATGATATTAGACAAAAATTGGAAGTCTTTTTTTGAAGCAGTCAAAGCTTACAAAAATAACCCCACAAAATTCAGCGGTCGCCCGAAATTACCGAAGTACAAAGATAAAGTCAAGGGTCGGAATATTCTAGTCTATACGATTCAAGCCATTAGTAGCAAGGAACTCAAGAAAGGAATTATCAAGCTTTCCGGTACTAATATTTTAATTAAAACCCAGGTCAAACCAGAGAAAATTTGTCAAATTAGATTAGTGCCAAAATGTGATTCCTATGTAATTGAGGTAATTTACAATGCCTGTACCCAGCCGGAGTCCACCGTCGAGAACAAAAAAGAATTAGTAGCTAGTATCGATTTAGGATTGAATAACTTAGTAGCGCTAACTTCAAATCAGCCGGGATTTGTCCCATTACTGATTAACGGGCGACCACTGAAATCAATTAATCAATTCTACAACAAACGTAAGGCACAACTACAATCTCAATTAAAGGGAAATCGCTGCTCCTCCTCACGCCTTGGGCGCCTAACTCGTTGCCGCCATCAAAAAGTTAATAACTACTTGCATCACACCAGTCGGCAGATAATCAATCTGCTTGCATCAGAAAAGATAGGGATGCTAGTAATTGGCAAAAACCCACAATGGAAAAACGAGATTAATTTAGGAAAGAAAACTAATCAAAACTTTGTCAGCATTCCTCATTCTCGACTAATTGAAATGTTGAAATACAAAGCTGAATTGGTCGGAATAAAGGTAATAGAGCAAGAAGAATCCTATACTTCCAAATCTAATTTTCTGAATTTAGATCCAATTCCTGTCTACGGAAATATTGGCTCTCAGGATGTCACATTTAGTGGGAAACGAATTAAGAGAGGATTGTATAGAACGTCGTGCAGTAGATTGATTAATGCCGATGTTAACGCATCTTATAATATCTTAAGAAAAGCAATCCCAAATGCTTTTAGCGATGGGATAGGGAGCTGCGTAGCTCAGCCGAGGCGGGTCAATCCGCTCGAAGTGAAAGGGAAAGGGGAGAGACTTGATGCCTCCCACGTCATATCATAGATGACTATACTTTTACCAGCTATTTTATGCAAATTACGACTGTCGCCGGCCCTGCGGGGCGACTCAATCTCACCGACACGGGCGCAGCCAGCAGCGCAGAAGCACAACCCATCCCCCTCCTGTTAGTACACGGTATGGCATACCACCTCGGAGTCTGGGACGAGACGATCGCACTTTTGCGCGCCAATCTCGGCCCAAACCAGCGCATTCTGGCGATCGACCTCCGGGGCCACGGCGCATCCGATCCGCCCGCAGACGGCGACTACACACCCCATAGCTGCGCCACCGACATCATCGCCATCCTCGACGCCCTGAATATCCCCCAAGTAGCCCTCGTCGGGCACAGCTTCGGTTCCCTCGTCGTCCTCGCCACCGCCGACGCCGCCCCAACCCGAATCACCCGCGTCATCCTAGCCGATCCCCCCGGTGACTTTAACTACCTGCCACCATCCGTATACGAAGAACAGATGGTTCCCTTCCTCGCAGCGCTAGCGGGCGATGACTACCGCGCTGCGGCAGAGGAAAAGTTCTCCCAAGCCCTCGAAGGCGGTACTGCTGCGACGCGGGAAACCACGATCGCACACCTTAGGGCCACGCCGCGCGATCGCCTCATCGGTATGTACAAAGGTATGTTTGCTTACGATGCAGTTGGTGCGATCGATCGCATCCTTGCAACTGGGGGCACTCAAATCTCAGCAGTCCTCGCCCCGGCCAACTCCTGGCCCTTCAGCCTCCACCTACTCCGCCCCCAAATTGCCACCACCGTCATACCAGAAACCAGCCACTGGTTGCAGCTTGATGCGCCGGTTCCCTTTGCCGAAGCAGTGACAGCGGCACTGATTAGTGATTAGTCATCAGTCATCAGTCATCAGTCATTAGTCATCTCCGGTGGATTGACCACAATCAGATTGGTTCGTAGTGCGGACTTCAGTCCGCAGCATTATGCGGACACCAGGACGCACTACGAACCGTTTTTGTGATGGTAATCTACCGGACATGATATGAGTCATTGAAGGCGATCGATCTCCTATGTTGAACACCATTTAGGCATTTGCGAGCTCAGAAACCGGGTTTTTTACCATTACTGCGGGCTGCGGCGAAGGATTTTCGTAAAAACAACCCGGTTTCTCGCCACCCGTTGTAATTATCTGCGTTAATTTGCGTTCATCTGCGGTTGAACGATCGATCGAATATTTATCTATTCAAGTAAGTCTCTATCAAAAGCACGACGGGAATCATCCAACAAAGCATCAAGTTCAGCAGCGACTTTCCACGGATTTCGACCTTTGAACACAGCAGCGATCGCAGCTTCATAGGGATTTCTGCCAGTTTTTTTGACAGCCGCGATCGCCTTTTGGTTAGAAAATCCCCGCCCGCTAACCAACCAAGCAGCCAAAACCTGTCCTGTGCGCCCAATCCCGCCACCGCAGTGAACCACCACCCGATCGCCCGATCGACTTGCAGAAGCCAAAAACGGTAAAATGCGATCGACTAAAATCGAGCGATCGGCCAATTCAAAATCTGCGATCGGAGCCCAGCAAACGCGATCGCACCCAAAAACATTTCGATAGGTTCCCAACAAGTCAGAATAGCCCGTGAGTTGTGTCTCAGGAAGCAAGCAGCAAACTCGATCGATCTTCTGTCGCCGCATAAAATCAATCCAGCCAGCAACTTCCTCATCGCGGTATCCCGGTTTTGCCGCACCAAACACAACTAATTCATCCTCCGCAGCCGCCGCAAACTTGTACATCAGCCCTCAATTTAAATCATAAAATAACTTAGAGATTTTTAGATATTCTTACTTTACTTCTTAAGTGGCTAGCTTAACTGTCTAACTGTCCTGGACGTTCACCATAAATCAGGACAAAGTTGATATATCAGCGTGCAGCGTTAGATTTCAATAAATCAGGCAATCAACCATGCTATTTAAGTATGGCGATAAGTCCTATTATTCCAATTCACATTGCACTCAAATTCACAGCAAAGTCTTGAGTGCAATGCTCACCTATCGCCGCATCTGGCATCTGCAAATAGCCAATTAGATTTGCAATTTGTAGATAAGCTCTTAACGTATCGCGATACTTTCTATCGCCCGATACAGTTCAGACAAATAGATCGTTATTCTTGGAGAAATTTAACATGGCTAGGATTCGAGGTACTTTTAATGACGATTTGCTAGAAGGCACTCCTGACAACGATACCCTGTCAGGGTTGGCAGGGAACGACACACTCTACGGTAGAGCCGGAGACGATGAGCTTGATGGTGGTTCTGGTGCAGACAAAATGTATGGTGGTAGCGGTAATGACAAGTACATTGTCGATAATATTGCTGACATAGTTGTCGAGAATACTGCCGAAGGTATCGATCTGGTAGAATCCACCGTCAGCTACACTTTAGGAGCAAACGTCGAAGACTTGCATTTGAAGGGAACTGCTGCTATTGATGCGACCGGAAACAACACCCACAATGCTATGGTAGGCAACGATGCCAACAACTCGATGTATGGTTTGGGCGATCGCGATTACTTATTTGGTGCAGGCGGTAACGACTTCCTAGATGGTGGTGATGGCGATGACCAAATCTATGGTGGTACGGGGGACGACATCATATATGGTCGTGCTGGTGCCGACGACATGAATGGTGGTAGCGGTAATGACCTTTATTTGGTTGATAATGTTGCTGATTTAGTTACCGAGAAAGCTGCCGAAGGTACTGATACCGTAGTCACTTCCACTATCAGCTATACTTTGGGTGCAAACGTCGAAAACCTCACCTTGAGTGATGCTGCTGATATCGATGGCACTGGTAACGAATTGAATAATTATATGCTGGGTAACGCCGGCAAGAACTTCATCAAAGGTGAGGGTGGAGACGATCAAATTAATGGTAGAGGTGGCAATGATATCATTCGTGGCGATAATGGGAATGACACGCTTACAGGTGATACCGGCAATGACTTTGTGTTTGGCGACAAGGGTAACGATATCCTGTACGGCAACGATGGTAATGACCAACTTTTAGGTGGCGGTGGCAACGATACCCTCAATGGCGGTAATGGTAACGATATCTTAACTGGAGGTGGGGATATAGATCCTGCCGGCAACAACATTCTCTGGGGTGGTGCAGGTGCCGATGGATTCAGATTCTATTTTGCTCCCACAGGCATTGACACCATCAAAGACTTCCAGGTGAGTGAAGTTGACAAAATTGAAATTCACCGCAGTTTTGGTGCTACCTCCCTCGACCAATTCAGCTATAGCAAGACTACTGGTGATTTATTCTTCGGTCAAGTTAAGTTTGCCACTCTTGAGAATAAGCCAGCAGACTTCTTAGTATCGCGAGATATTGTGCTATTACCATGAGGAGGAATTGAATTGTATCTGAGTTAAACAGACTTGACATTAAGTCTGTTTAACTCAGATATTACATCATCATTATCTAAGGTATGTAGTTGCGCTTCAGCGCTCTTATCGGGTATGTAGTTGCGCTTCAGCGCTCTTATCAGGTATGTAGTTGCGCTTCAGCGCTCTTATCAGGTATGTAGTTGCGCTTCAGCGCTCTTATCAGGTATGTAGTTGCGCTTCAGCGCTCTTATCAGGTATGTAGTTGCGCTTCAGCGCTCTTGTATATAGCCTTTCGAGCGAGAGAGTGCCTATCACTGTAAATCGAGTTTTTAAGCGAATACCTTGCTACAGAATAACTTTAAGCAGTGAGTTCATCCCAACAGCATCCGCCAATCTTTCCCTTGCAGTATTATATTTAGAAAGAGCGCCCAAGCGCAACAACGTACCTTTTGGAAAACATCAAAATCTGACGCACCATAAAAGTCTATAGTAGCGTGCTAGTTACAATACCGGATGCAAACAAAAGAGTACCCATTGGGTACTCTTTTGTTTGTTTAGATGAAAGCATAACTGACTGAATAGCTGAATCTGACACTTTCATAAAAACCTAAATCCTTTGCAATATCTATCTTTCAAACTTAATGCCTAGATGTTTTTGGGACTTCGGCTTAAGTGGCTAGCTTAACTGTCTAAATGTCCTGGACGTTGGCCGTAAGTCAGGACAAAGTAGATATATCAGCGTGCAGCGTTAGATTTCAACAAATCAGGAAATTAACTAGATGATGTTTAATTATTCCGGGATTTCCGATTGTTCTAATTCGCATTCAACTCAGATTCACAACAATGTGTTTAGTGCGACGCTCACCTATCGCGACAGCTTGTATCTGCCCGATCGCAAAATCGATCGCTTGTGAATCTAATTCGCAATTTGTAGATTGGTTCTGAACTTTGAGAACCAGAGAAAACAAGCACACAAACTACAAATTTTAGGAGAAATTCCGATGGCAAAGCCAATTATTGGTACATCATTCAACGATACGTATTTGGATGGTGGTAACGGGAATGATACGATCTATGCCTTAGCTGGTAACGACTCCTCATCTGGCGGGGCGGGCAACGATACGATGTATGGAGGGCCTGGAAATGATACCTTGTGGGGATACTCGGGCAATGACCTGATCTTCGGTGAAGAGGATAATGACTACCTCTATGGCGAGCAAGGCGCGGATACCGTCTGGGGAGGTGCAGGCAATGATTATATCAACGGTAGCAATGGTTTATTCAATCTTACCGATTCTGCCGATCGACTTTACGGAGAGGCCGGCAACGACACCTTAGATGGTTGGACTGGTAACGACACCCTTTACGGTGGATATGACAACGACCTTTTGCTTGGTTCCTTCGGCAATGACTACCTCGACGGTGACTATGGCAACGACAATCTTTATGGCGAACCAGGAAACGATACGCTGTATGGTGGTGGAGGAGCCGATCGGTTTATTTTCAACTTCAGCCCAGCCTATGAAGGTATTGATTTAATCCAAGACTTTCATTATTGGGAAGGTGATAAAGTCGAAGTCTCCATCAGCGGGATGGGAGTGTCTTCAATCAATGATTTCCAATACAACAACAGCACTGGCGCGTTGTCGTTTAAAAACCAACAATTTGCCAAAGTGCCGGGTGGATTCCGTCCCAGTTCGGATATCGTTTTCGTCCCTTAGGAATTGTCGCTCTGATTAGGAGTTGTTTGAAAATTTTGATATTTCTGGCATTTACTTACGGGTAGCTAGCAACTGGGTTTTTTACAATAATGCTTGGCACTTATGCGGCAGATTTTGCAAAAAACCCGGTTTTTTTAGTTCGGTTGCCGGGGCCGGTGCTAAGTATAATTAGTATGCTAGCGGTCAAGATATTAGGGAAATAGCTAAGAAATTTCAGTGACAACTGGCAATGCGATCGCACTTACAAAAATTAGGATTCGCTCAATAGCCATCGCGGACATCATATCGCATCACATCAAGGTGCCTCGGTCTATCGAGCGCCCGTTTTTTATGCGCTATAATACATATAACTCGATGTATGCGCTATAGCACATAAAAAAGGAGCAATATGGTAGTCACCTCTGCGAATCAATTAGCCGTTACCGTTCGAGAGTATCGCAAAATCGATCGGCTCAGTCAGGCAGATGTCGCCGATCGCGTGGGATTGCGCCAGGAAACCATTTCCGCCTTTGAGAATCAACCCGATCGCACCAAACTCGACACGCTATTCCGCATTCTGTCCGCCTTGAACTTGGAAATTCACGTGGTGCCTAGAGGAACTAAATCCTCAAGCTGGGATCGAGAATGGTAACATCAAAACCTGTCGATCGCCTCAATGTTCTAATGAATGGCATCTGCGTCGGACAACTGACGAAGTTACCGACAGGCGCAATTGCCTTTCAATACGATCTCCAATGGCTTGCTGCACCAGGAACCCGTCCCCTGTCCCTCTCGCTGCCACTGCGCCAAGACTCGTATCAAGGCGATCGAGTTTACAATTTTTTCGATAACTTACTTCCCGATAGCGATCGCACCCGCGCCAAAATCCAGGCTCGCTTTCAAATTAAGAGCACCCAACCCTTCGATTTGCTAGCTGCGATCGGGATAGACTGTGTAGGCGCGATTCAACTTTGTCCGATGGATGCTATTCCCAAACAGACAGACATTATTCAGGCTAAACCTCTTGCGACGAATGAGATAGCAGCCCTATTAAGCGGAGATAGCGATGCACCATTAGGTATGGTGCGCTCAACCGATGAGTTTCGCATTTCCATCGCAGGTGCCCAAGAAAAAACAGCCCTCCTGTGGTATCGAGATCGGTGGTGCTTGCCTTTTGGAACAACCCCAACCAGCCATATTTTTAAACTACCGATCGGTGTTTTATCCAACAACAATATCGATCTCAGTGAAAGTTGTGAAAATGAATGGCTTTGTTTAGAAATTGCGAAATCATTTGGATTGCCCGCTGCTCGTGCTGAAATTCAATTGTTCAATAACGTGAAAGCCTTAGTAGTCGAAAGATTCGATCGGCGTTGGTCAAAGGACGGACAGCGGCTGCTCCGTTTGCCTCAAGAAGATATGTGTCAGGCCTTAGGGCGATCGCCCAGCTTAAAGTATCAATCTGATGGCGGCCCGGGAATTGTAGAGATTATGCAAATTCTACTCGGTTCAGCGGATGCCAGCGGCGATCGAGAACGCTTTTTACAGACGCAAATTTTGTTTTGGCTGTTAGCTGCAACTGACGGACATGGCAAGAATTTTAGTATTTACCTGGAAGCAGAAAACCGCTACCGCCTCACGCCTTTATACGACATCATTTCTGTTTATCCTCTAATGGAAACGAATGCTGTACGAAAGCAAAAAGCAAAAATGGCGATGGCAGTCAGAGGGAAGAAAAACTATTACTATTGGGATAGCATTCAAGCCAGACATTTCATCTCAACGGCAAAACTTGTCAACTTTTCAGAAACTCAAGCCGAGGAAATTGTGCGAGCAATGTTGGGACAGGTGGAGGAGGTAGTCGCACGAGTGGCCACTGCATTACCGGAGGATTTTCCAACACACATTAGCAATCCTATTTTTGAAGGCATGACTGCTTTAGCTCGATCGCAGTTGCGATCGAAACTTGCTTGATGACTTTGACAACACTTAGGAGCGCGAATTAAATAATTTACACAAGTTTGTGGGATGGGCGTCCCACAAGAACAATAAAGATTGTAAGTTATTTAATTCTCATTCCCCGACAACCAGGGGGATGCGAGGGGATCTCCGGCGCATAAATAGTGTTAAGTGAACCGTATTGGTGCATAGTTTCCAAACGGGATTAGCAGATTTGAGTGCGATCGCTCGCAATGAAATTGTGTTAACAATCTTTGAAAACGCGCCTGGGGCAGGGGCGAAGCATTCGGATGTTTGGTAGCCTTTCTTAAGTGGCTAGCTTAAGTGGCTAACTGTCCTGGACATGATTCATGCAGTTGAGTTATTTTGTTAATGTGCTGATAAGTCGCAGCACTGTTTAAATTTGTAAGAATTTTAATCAAAAGCTTGAGTTTGTTTATAGGCACTGCGACCTATAAATAGTCAGCTTGCAAGTTCCCTTCGACTTTACCTATTTGTTTAACTCCAAAAAATGTAATTGTTTGAATTTTAATTTTTGTTAAACAATTCTAGGTTCATTATTTCAATGACAACTTATTATCAGGTTAGACATCATGGTTTTACAAACAGATCCATCCGATCCACGCCGCTTAATTGGTGACAATACATCCGAAAACGTTTTTTTATCGATCGCAGATGCCAATAATTTCCCTTTCGGAGTCTGGATGCTCGGAGGCGACGATACAGTTAACAGTTCAGCAGCTAATAATTTGGTGTATGGCAATGAAGGAGAAGACGTTCTCAGGGGAAACTCGGGTAACGATTCCTTATTTGGAGGCAGGGGGAAAGACTTACTAGGTGGAGAGGCTGGAAATGACTATCTCAGCGGAGGGCAAGATGCAGATTTGATCTATGGGTTTGGGGGAAACGATATTTTATTGGGCGGTAGAGGCAATGATTTCTTAGTTAGTGGTAATGGGTTTGACACTCTGATCGGGGGTTTGGGACGAGATATTTTATTGGGATTTGATGACAATGTTTCTGGGCCTAAAACCGGCAGCAACTTGTATGTCTTGCAAGCAGAACCCGGAGTTACAGATGTCAATAATGCGGATGTGATTAGCCTTTTCAGAGTTGGTTTCGATCGAATTGGATTAGCAGGGGGTTTGACTGCTGGCGATGTAGTTTTGGAAAACCTGACAAATGTGACAATTATATTGGGGTTTGATGGGCCACAAATTTTAAAAGACCAAGGTCTGACAAGTTTACTAAATCCTGGCCCTATTGTAACGACAGGAACTCTCATCAAAGTTAAAAATTCCGGCAATATATTGGGTTTTGTTGATGGTGTAACTCCAGCCCAGGTTCAAGGCAATATCATCTCGGTTCAAGGATTCTAATTTTCCATAACCACACGGTACTCTTGACCGGATAGAATCACTTTGTTCGGTTGGATCAGTTTCGTCGTAATAATCGGGGCGAAGCATTAGGATACAAATCTAATTGAGTTTATTTCAAAAATCATTGTCCGAATGCTTCTCCCATACAACTTTTAACTAAAAGAGGGCGGGCACGCACCATCCACCGCCCCTACAACTGTCAATTATCAACTGTTTACGATCGCCCCCAACACCTCCAAAGTGGCTTTCTGAGCTTGTGTAATGCCCGTGACTCCGGTAATATTCATAGCTTCATAGGGCCGATCGGCTCTGAGAGTTTTCAAACATTCACCTGTATTGACATCCCACAGCTTAATCGTCTCATCCGCACTGCTGCTTGCAAGCACAAAGTCGCGATTTTGGGCCTCATTCGAGACAACGGGACGCCACGCAACAGACCAAACTTGACTTGTATGTCCCTCCAGAATCTTCGTGCACTCTCCCGTGGCAGAATCCCAAAGTCGAATTGTGCGATCGTGCGAGCAACTAGCTAGCATTTCACCGTCGGGACTCCACACCACCGCCCTTACCCTATTGCTGTGTCCCTGCCAAATTTTCAGACACTTACCAGTGTTGCTATCCCAGAGTCGGATGCTTCCATTCTGCGAAGCACTAGCAAGGATTTTGCCATCAGGACTCCAAGCTACAGATTCCACCCAGTTTTTATGTCCCTCCAAGATATTTAAGCATTCGCCGCTGCTGGTATCCCATAGTCGAATAGTTCGATCGTGACCACCACTAGCAAGGATTTTACCATCGGGACTCCAGGCTACACTGCTAATCCAATTGCTGTGTCCCTGCAAGATTTGCACGGATTTCCCCTGTTGAATATCCCACAACCGAATGCTCAAGTCGCCCGCTGCACTCGCGAGAATTTGACTGTTAGGACTCCAAGCGACAGTCCATACCCAGGCTGCATGACCTTGCAGAGTTGTCAAGCATTCGCCGCTGCTGGGATTCCAAAGCCTGATATCGCAGTCATCGGAACCACTGGTGAGGATACTGCCATCGGGACTCCAAGCTAAACTCCAAATCCAATTGCGATGCCCCTGCAACATTTTCAAACACAATCCTGTATCGGGATTCCACAACCGAATCCGACTGTCGGCACTGCTGCTTGCAAGGCTTCGCCCGTCGGGACTCCAGGCTGCGGCAAACATGGAATTGCTGTATCCCTGGAAGGTTTTGAAACTGCGACAATCACTCGATCGCTCGCCGTATACTTCCCACAGTCGCACAGTTTGGTCGTGGGAACCGCTAGCGATGGTTTTGCCGTTGGCACTCCAAGCCACAGTCACAGCCCAAATCGAATTGGTGTGTCCCTCTAAGGTTTGCAAGCATTGACCGATTTCTGTATCCCAGATTGTGATGTTATCGCCTCCACTGGCAGTGGCCAACATTTTGCTATCGGGACTCCAAGCGACTGAGAATACACGGGAATCATATCTTTGCAAGGTTTTGAGACATTGACCGCGATCGGCATCCCAAATCTTCACACAGCCATCTTCGCTACCTGTGGCGAGTAGTTCTCCATCGGGACTCCAAGCCATAGACCAAATTTCACTGTTATGTCCGGATAAGATATTGAGGCACTCACCGCTGTGGATATCCCAGAGTCGAATGGTTCGATCCAAGGAGGCATTGCCGAGGATTTTACCGTCGGGACTCCAAGCAACAGACGAAATCCGATTGCTATGTCCCTGGAAGATGTTGATACATTCTTGGGTACGAGTATCCCAGAGTCGAATTTCGCGATCGTCCCCAGCAGCGAGGAGATGTCCGTTGGGCTGCCATGCTAAGCTTCTGACGGTAGCTTGATGTCCTTCCAAAATTACCAAACAATTGCCAGATTCAATATCCCAAAGCCTGATGGTGCGATCTTCACCTGCACTGGCTAGGATTTGACTGTCTGGACTCCAAGTAATTCCCCAAATCCAACCAAAATGCTCTCTAAATATCCCTCTGCATTGTCCGTCAGCAACCTGCCAAACTGACACTATATTGTTGCTATCTCCGATCGCCAGTAGTTGACTGTCGGGGCTGAAAGCAACTCTTAAAATACCGCCTAAGGGCTGAGTAAATCTGGCTTTTGACAGGTCAGAATGGGCAAAATTAACTCGATGGAGATTGGCATCTTGAAAATCTGCCTGCCAAATACTGAGATAGGAAAAATCGCTGTCGCTGAGGTCAACTTCCAGGTGGCGCAACAGATTGATTATGTTACCGCCCGCATATCCAGTTTGATTTGGACTCTCGGTTTGCAGGCGATATAAGATTTGATGCAATTGATAAACAATGTCTTTTTTAGAGCCTAACTGGTTCAGCAACCGGGCGACTAGCGGCATCACAATTACGCGAATTTGGCTGTCTCGAATATAGTCTTTGTCCTGTGCTTTCATCAGGGCATAGGTTTGCAATAGGGAAGTTGAGGACAAAGGAGTAGAGGATGAGCGATCGGCAATTTCATCACAAATGCGATCGATCAGCGTCTGGGTGACATATTCCATCACCACAGGTTGTAATGTAAACTGACCTGCGTTAGTTTCAATCAACGATCGCCATTTCAAATTTTGCAGGGCTTCCATCAACTGCGTTTGGGATGCGCGAGCATTCAAATCTTCTCGAAGTTCGGCAAAGGAAACCCATTCGCGATCGATCGCCAACCAGCACATTACTTGATGCTCTAAGATTGAAAGACGACTCCATTGTTGTTGAATTAAATCTGCAACATCGCCAAATACAGTAACATTTTGTGCTAGGAAAAGAGCAATATTGCCGCTGAACAAATCTCGAATGGTGGTGGCAACGATTTTTAATGCCAGGGGATTGCATCCATAGCGATCGCACAAATCCTGTTTTTGACTCTCCGATCCAGTTAATTCCGTCGCCTTAATCAATGCTTGGGAGGCTTCTGGAGAACCACCCAAGGACAAGCCCTGTACTGCTAAGTCGCCCGCTTCCGATTGAGCAAATTGATTGCATTTTTCCCGGGTGGTTAACACCAAACAGCTTTGATGGCGAGTTTCGGCCACCGCGCGCAACATTTCTCCGTAAGCTTCATAGCCGGGACGATATTGTCCACTCTGATTCCCAGGTTGTGACAGGCTTTCGGTATTATCGATCACCAGCAGACAACGATGATTCTGTAGACACTGAATCAAGCTGCTAATTTCTGCTTTTGTATCCTGTTGTCCTGAGAGAAATGAGACTAATTCTGCTAAGAAAATTTCCGGCGGCGGGGCATTGCGGAGACTTCGCCAAATGACGTAGCTAAATTGGTTTTGTAGCTGTTCTGCCAGTTTTACAGATAAAGCCGTTTTCCCGATGCCACCAATCCCAAAAATACACACCAACCGACAATTATCTTGCAGAATCCATTGGGTGAGGGTGGTAAGTTCTGCGGTACGGCCGTAAAAGCGGGAAACATCTATGGCTTCTCCCCAATTTTGGGCGATCGACTTTACGGGTTCTCGTTGTGGGGCTTCGGGTTCTGGCTGGATGTAGTCTTGCTCGGTTATAGTCAGGTTAAAGGCGCGAAATAGCTCTTCTAGGGTTTGGCGATCGACTGCTGCTTTGCCACTTCGCAACCGTCCGAGCGATCGAGCACTGAGCCCTGTCAAATTGCTTAATCGCTCCAATGTGTAAGCAGAACCGCCATTTTCAGCAATGGCTAATTGTTCCTGGGTATTCTGTAGACGCTGCAAACCCCAATCTGAAAGAATCACGCCTCGGCGCTTGCGCTTTTGCGGCAGTTTAGTCATATCTTAAATTTCAACTATTCCAACTTGA
Source organism: Microcoleus sp. bin48.metabat.b7b8b9.023 (assembly GCF_013299185.1). GTDB lineage: Bacteria > Cyanobacteriota > Cyanobacteriia > Cyanobacteriales > Microcoleaceae > Microcoleus. Next base: position 166,719 of record NZ_JAAFKG010000005.1, read on the forward strand.
ACTTAGGACTTGTTGTTACATTCGTAGTGTCATTTAACCGCTATAAGATTCGTTCGTAGTGCGGACTTGAGTCCGCAGATTGAGAGCGGACTGAAGTCCGCACTACAAACCGTTCGTAGTGCGGACTTGAGTCCGCAGATTGAGAGCGGACTGAAGTCCGCACTACAAACCGTTCGTAGTGCGGACTTGAGTCCGCAGATTGAGAGCGGACTGAAGTCCGCACTACAAACCGTTTTTTTCTGGTAATCGACCGGACACGAGATCAACTGTCAACTGTCAACTGTCAACTGTTTTTAAAGCTTGTCATATCTCAAATCCAGATTCAACCCGTCATTTGCCGTAGTCAATTGTTAAGAAACCGATACAAAAGCATCTATTTCTCCTCGCAACTCGTCTGACTCGATATCAAGTCCGAATGATTGGTGATTAATTTATCAGGGAAAATGCAACACTTAACTCAGAATGATTTTGAAATTTTTTCAGGATGCCTACAGGAACTATACAAAACTTGTACCGTTGAGGATTTCTCATCTCATCTGCTGGCGATCGTCTCGAAGGTTATTTCCGCAGTAGATTATACATACACCACCCTCTCCTTCGAGAACAGCAAGACTACCACCCTGGACTATAAACCAGCCCCTGGGTTCGATCGCCTCGATACAGTGAATTTTGAGAAAGTTGCTCACCAGCATTTTTACGAAAACCCTCTAGTCGGTAATTATCTCCGAACTCGTGACGATCGAGCGCATAAGGTTTCAGACTTCTTAAACGAGCAGCAACTGCACCGTCTGGAAGGATTGTATGGAAAGCTGATGCAGCCTAGAGGAATCAAGGATCTGATCGCAGTTTCACTACCTCTTACTTTGGCTGCTAAATCTGCGAGCAAGCTCTACTCTGGACAAGATGATATTATTGCGATTACACTTTTGGGAGACCGGATTTTTACTGAGCGCGATCGCTATTTATTCAATTTACTGCACCCTCATCTGGTACAAGCGCAGCAAAACATGAATCAGTTTGCCCAAATAGAACAGGAGTGGGTAGAACAGCGTCATACTCTGGAAGCATTGGGAATTATTTCTCTCAACGGAGATGGGCAAGTTCAATTCATCAGCGAACGAGCTTTGCATTGGCTGAAACAGTATTTTCAAGACTCACAATTTTCAACAAAATGTTTGCCAGACAATTTGCACCGATGGGTTAAATATCAGTTGTCGCTGGTAAAACCTACTGATGAAATTCCTGCACCTCATTTACCGCTGAAATTAGAACAGGCAGGAAAACAATTAGTTGTGCGCTTTCTGACTGAGCAACCGCTGGAAAAATATCTATTGTTGCTTGAAGAAGAAGAGTTTTTGACTCTATCATCCGTATCCTTGGAATTGCTAGGGTTGACCAAGCGGGAAACAGAAGTATTGTTTGAGGTGACGCAAGGTAAGACTAATCCAGAAATTGCGGCAACACTGAGTCTGAGCAGTGGTACTGTGAGAAAGTATTTAGAACATATCTACTCAAAGCTGGGAGTACAAACTCGTGCGGAGGCTGTAGTAAGTGCTTTGAAACAGCTTGGGAAACTTCGTTAAAGTGGGAATTTACTGATTGTATTCCCAAAAAAGCTGTTCGGATGGATAAGAATTCCGACTTCTTAGTAGAATCGGCTCATTTCCCAAAATCGATTTTTATCTCTCTTTGGTTACTTTAGGTAATTTTAAAATCATGTCAAATCTTGTGAGTCCAGAAGATTCCGATCCGACGGCCCAGACGAATGACGAGTCGATCGCACTTGCGATCGCGATTACCGTTATTCCTCAAAAAAACGGGCGTTGCGTTAAAATCAGTCATGACCAATTATTCAATCTAAAATCCAAAATCCAAAATCCAAAATCCAAAATAGCATGAGTCTCAGCTTGCGAACAGTCACTGCTACCAGATATGTCACTCCCTTGCGCGAGGGTGGCTCGCTACCGGCGATCGTCGAAGCAGACGATGATGGTATGTACGTGCTCAAATTTCGCGGTGCGGGCCAGGGAGTAAAATCTTTAATTGCAGAGCTCGTGGCGGGGGAAATTGCTCGCGTTTGCGGGCTACCAATCCCCGAAATTGTGTTTGTGGAACTCGATCGCGAACTCGCACGCACGGAACCAGATCCCGAAATTCAAGATTTAATTCGCGCCAGTGCAGGCCTGAACCTCGCCCTCGACTATCTCCCTGGTTCCATCACTTTTGACCCGATAGCGGACAAATCCAATGCGGATCTCGCCTCGGAAATCGTCTGGTTCGATGCTTTTGTCACCAATATCGATCGCACGCCGCGCAATGCAAATATGCTGATCTGGCACCGCCAGCTTTGGCTGATCGATCACGGGGCAGCCCTCTACTTCCAACATACTTGGAAAGATTATCTCTCCCGCAGTCGCGATCGTTTTCCGGCCATCAAAGACCACGTTTTGCTGCGCTTTGCGAGCAAGTTGGAAGTGGCAGATTTAAAAATGACTCAGATCCTAACGCCAGAAATTATTCGCAGCATCGTTGAATTAATTCCTGATACTTGGCTGGTTGAAAATTCCCCTTTTAGCGATAGCAACCAACATCGGGATGCTTATATTGAGTATTTGCTAAACCGACTAGAATCACCGCACATTTTTTTGGAGGAAGCGATTAGTGCCCGATCGATGTCTGTATGATTATGCGATTATCCGCGTGGTTCCGAAAGTCGAGCGCGAAGAGTTTGTTAACGTCGGTGTTATTGTTTCCTGCGGTGCCAAAAAATTCCTCGAAGCCCGCATCGAAATTGACGAAAGTCGCTTGAGGGCGATCGACTCAACCTTAGATCTGGAACTGATTCGCCACCACCTAGCCGTGATTCCTGTCATTTGTGCGGGCGCTAAGGAGTCTGGCGCGATCGGTCAACTTCCCCACAGAGAGCGGTTTCACTGGCTGGTAGCGCCCCGCAGTACGATCGTTCAGACATCGCGGGTACACACTGGTTTTTGCGAAAATCTCCCAAGTGCGATCGAACATTTGCTCGATCGAATGGTGCGATCGTCAGTTGACAGTTGACAGTTGACAGTTGACAGTTTGAGAGCTACCTCTACCCTTAAAGAATAAAAATTCAATAATTTCAGCATCTTTACGTCCGGTAGCTTTGCAGGCAAGGATTGAAACATCGAAATTGCTTAAGTTATTAAATTGCCATTCCTAAGTCAGAGGATTGGAGTAATGAATCGTCTTTTTAATTTCTCCCTCAAATGGTTCCGGCTTTCAACCAATTATTATTTCTGGTAGATTTTAGATTTACTTATTTTTTAGAGAAAGATGAGAAAACAAGAGGAAAAGCAGATCGAGCTAATTGATTTTAGCCGATAACTGACATCAGATTTTCTGCTACCTCAGCGGGACCATCTCAGTTTTGCATTTGTAGTGCGAGCGTCCCCGCTCGCGTGCTTTATAAAGCACGCGAGCGAGACGCTCGCACTGAAATAAAAAATGCTTTTTACAAAAATGAGATGCTCCCATCTCAGCCTGCTTTGCTGAAAAGTTCAGGATAGGGAAATATCCATTTTCAACTGCACCAACAGCCAAAGTTTAACACTTTAGAACATCGGGAGCATCCCATTTTTGCTTTCAGATCGCGGACGGTTGCATCATAATAATATATTTGGATCGAAGCAGTGCGAGCGTCCCCGCTCGCACTGCGTAAAAAATGCTTTTTACCAAAATTGGAATGCTCCCGGAATATCAAGCTATTTGGCACGTTATTGCTCATTTTCCAAAACCAGGATAAAGCATTGCCATCCCTTGCGGTTCGTGGCTGTATTTCCCACTTTGGGAAGGTTTGTATGTCTCATTGTACAAACAGAGGCTATCAGGATTTTTCACCACAAACTGCATCATTCGCCGATGGGCTTCTCCTCGGAAAAACTGTTTCAGATCGGCTTCTGAATGCCAGTAACTCACCATAATCACTTCCTTTGGCCCGCAAATTCCTGCTTTCACTTGCACGCAGCCTTCAGCTTTACGAGTCGAAGTGCCGATCGACACCAGATTTTTCCACATCCAGAAAAACCCGATCGCGCGGCGCGCCACAAAGCCATTGACAAACACCACTGCCTCCGGGCTATCGGGCAAATCGATCTGGTAAATGGAATATCTGTTTGCATTTGCCATTTTCAGACTCCTTGATAATCTTGCTACCTGGAAGTTTTATATTCAATTTTACGAGTATTAATTAAATTGAACACTTATGCTTAGTGTATATTCAACTTATTGAGTATGTCAACCCCCAGCCTATGTCTCTTAGCTATGCCATTCTGTCAGTCTTAGTCAGCGCCCCCAGCAGTGGCTACGATCTTGCCAAGCGCTTCAATCCCTCTGTGGAAGGATCCGTTGGTTTTTTTTGGAGTGCCAGCTTCCAGCAGATTTACCGAGAATTGAACCGCCTGGAAGAAAAGCAGTGGCTGCAAGCCGAATCCGTACAGCAGGAAAATCGACCCGACAAACGTGTCTATACGGTGACGGGATTGGGCAAACAGCAGTTGTGTCAATGGATTGCTGAGTCGGAGGAAATGGCATCAATCAAGGATGAGTTACTTGTCAAACTCTATGCTGGCAATCTGGTTTCTTCTCAGATAATCGTGGCAAAACTCGAAGCGCACCGCCAGCAACACCAGCAGCGATTAATGATTTATCAACAAATTAAAACTCAGGAATTTATAAATCCCCAAAAGTTGTCAAACAGCCTAAAATTTCAGTACATAACGTTACTGCGCGGGATTCACTACGAAACAGGCTGGCTAGCTTGGTGCGACGAGATCCTGTTGTTGCTGCAATAAGTGCAAGATGAAAGCAATAATTTAAGTAAGTCGGCGTAAATAATTCAAGGTTTGTAGTAAGGGCTTTAGCCCTGTTTTGAGGGCTAAAGCCCTCACTACGAGCAAATTGAGCGTATTTTAAAATTACTTAACATACTTTCTCTTATTACTGCCTACTTACTTACTAAAATTAGACTAGATTGCAAAATCGTAAAAAAACCTGAAATTATCTGCGTTTATCTGCGTTTATCTGTCTGACATCTGCGGTTGAAATATCGACTGAAAACTTATGCAATAAATCTCTTGTACAATGTTTATATTTTGCACTTCAATTAGCGAAACTTTTGCTAATTGCGTTAGCGATTTTTGACTGAAATAATAAGCTCTTTTAGTTTTTATATTTGGGACTGACTGGCGTCCCCAGCCAACAAAAATTGGATGATTTTTGAGATTTGATTTAAATACTGAGCGAGCTTATTTTCAAACATAAATCGCATTTTTTTGAAAATTTAATTGTTAATTTTCCGCAATCCCCCTGACAACTGCTGTATCAAAAGGCTAAGCTAGCTACAAGCTTAAACTTCCTTTTCTAGAGACAAACCGCAGCCAATTTCACTCGCCTTTTAACTATGGCAAAAGAATTAGCAATAGACACTCGCGGACTTACCAAACAATTCGATCGCCATATTGCCGTCAATGACATCGATTTGCAAGTCGGCGCCGGGGAAATCTGCGGCCTCATCGGCCCCAACGGTGCGGGCAAAACTACCTTGCTGCGAATGTTGGCCTCCGCTGAAGAACCTACTACAGGGGAAATTTACATCAACGGCAAGCGCTTGTTGCGCGATCGATCCAACCCCACTCTCAAACAGCGCATCGGTTTTCTTCCCGATGACTTTCCGCTTTACGACGATTTGACTGTTTCCGATTATTTAGATTACTTTGCCCGATTGTACAACCTGCGGCAACCCCGGCGCAGAGAGCGCATCTATGCAGTTTTAGAACTCGTGCAATTAACCAACAAGCGCAACAGCTTAATTTCCACTCTGTCGCGGGGAATGAAGCAGCGCCTGAGTTTGGGGCGCACGATCATTCACGAACCGCTGTTGTTGCTGTTAGATGAACCAGTTTCGGGTTTAGATCCGATCGCGCGATCGCAATTTCGCGAAATCATCAAATCCTTGCAACAAGCCGGCATGACTGTAGTCATATCATCCCACGTTCTCAGCGATTTAGCCGAACTTTGCACCTGGGTAGGGATTATGGAATTGGGCTATCTTGTGGAAAGTGCTCCTTTACAAGAACTTTACAAACGCCTCGGGAAACAGCAAATTTTCCTATCAACTTTGGGCGATTTAGAAGCACTGACATCCGAACTCAAGAACTTTCCTTGGGTTGAAAGTTGGGAAATTGTGCCGGAAACTAATCAGGTGTGCGTTCATTTTTCAGGAAGCCGGGAAGATGCAGCAAATTTATTGCGATCGCTCGTCAATGCCAATATTCCCCTCACCGAATTTCACTGCACTCAAGAAGACTTAGAAACTATCTTTCTGAAAATGGGACACAAACAAGCTTCTTAAATAGCCTTGGACGCACGGGCAATCGAAAACCGGTTGTTTTACCAAAATCTACGATCGGAGCCGCGAGACTCACAAAAAATCCGGTTTGTGGGGTCTAAATGCGTCCCAGACTATTAATATCAAGTCCGATCAATTACCATAACAATGAAAGTCCGCAAAAGCGGATTTCAGTCTGCATAATGCGGACTGAAGTCCGCACTACGAACCAATTTTATAACGGTCAATCGACCGGACGCGATCTAAATCTCACAACTTCCAATTTTTCACTTACAACTCAAAACAATTAGCTATGAATCTCAACTTGCTAGACACAATCGGTAACTGGAATTCCCAGTTATTTCGAGAACTTAAAGGCCGGCTGAAAATGGGGCATATTGCGATCGCCAGCTTCCTTTCCCTCGGCAGTCAACTGGTGCTATTTTTGTCGTGGAGCAGCCAGATACCCGTTCCGCCCGCTGCCACCAATTACCAGTACCCGACTCATCACAGATTCTGCACTGGATTTGATGGCAATGCCAAAGGTGATTCAATCAAGTGTATCAAAGATGCGGCAGGAAATTTCATCATTCACTGGCCGTCTTGGTGGCTAGAAATATTCCTGTATTTGAGCATATTTAGTGCGATCGCACTTTTCGCAGCCGGCACTTATATGCTCGTCAGTGACTTAGACAAAGAGGAACGTCGAGGCACACTCAACTTTATTCGCCTCAGCCCCCAATCTGCCACCACAATTTTTCTCGGCAAAATTCTCGGCGTCCCAATTTTACTGTATCTGGGAGCAATTCTTGCTGTACCGCTGCACCTGTACAGCGGATTAGCAGCTCAAATACCCCTGCATCATATTTTAGGTTTCGACATAGCAATGGTAGCTAGCTGTGCTTTATTTTACAGCGGCGCCATGCTATTTGGTTTAACAACCAGTTGGTTGGGAGGGTTTCAGCCTTGGCTGGCTAGTGCTGCGGTTTTGGGTTTTCTTACCACAGCTTTTAATGCACCATCCATCGGTAATGCTGGGGACTTGTTAACATTTTTATCTCCGGCTGCTGTCTTGAAACAGGTAGCTTATCAAGTTAATCAGTCATCCCATTCTAACATTAGCTGGTTGACTGGAGAGATCGATCGTGTGGAATGGTTTCATTTGCAGATTGGCAAAAATTTTGTATCTTCTACTGCCCTATCTTTATTAATTTGTGTAGTAGCAACCTACTGGATGTGGCAGGGATGGCAGCGTCGCTTTCCCAACCCCACCGCCACTGTTTTGAGCAAGCGACAAAGTTATTTGCTGGTGATTTCCTATCAGTCAATAATTTTAGGATTTGCACTCCAATCAAATAAATACTCCCTTGATGAAATCGTCTGTTTGTCGATTCCAAATTTGATGATTTTCTTAGCTTTGATTGCGGCTTTAACCCCGGAAAGACAAGCCTTGTACGATTGGGCGAGGTATCGCAGACAAATAGTTCCCACTGGCAGTCAGAAGCTGTGGCGCAAATACCCGATTCTCGATTTGATTTGGAGTGAAAAAAGCCCAGCATTAATTGCCATAGCAATCAATCTTCTCAGTTCTACGGTGATTTTAATACCTTGGCTGCTGGTGAATCCCTACGCTTTTCCCGCCACGATCGCCTTTATCAATCTCATCCTGATTTACGCGGGTATCGCTCAGCTATTCATGTTCGCAAAAATCCGAAATCAGGCAGTTTGGGCGACTTGTACAGTCGGAGGTGCAATCCTTTTACCACCAATTATTTTGTCTGTACTTTCCTTCTACCCAGCAAAAGCTCCTTTCATGTGGCTGTCTTTAGTATTTCCCATCTTTGGATCTTCACTCGATGGGTCAATATATACGATTTTGCCCGCGATCCTGGGACAGTGGACTGTGTTGGTGCTGCTGAATCTACAATTGATTCGGCAACTCCGTATCGCTGGGGAATCGGCATCTAAAGCTTTGCTGAAGGCTTGAAAAAATAGAAAGGCGGTTGAAACCGCCTGCTATTTTGGAAAGGGCTACTCCCAGAGTCCAAGGAGTGTCAACTTAAGACTGAAATCCTTGAGAAATCTCGTTTGTCTACGAGTCTAGATCCCCCTAAATTCCCCTTAAGAAGGGGGACTTTGAGTATACTAGACTTGAATTTCAAAAATCGGAAAACACCCTGAAATTATCTGCGTTGCATCTGTGTTTGTCACTCTGACATCTGCGGTTTAAGGATCGATCGAAGACTTATGCAAGATGCCTACTCTTGTCCCCCCCTTCTTAAGGGGGAGTAGGGGGCAAGCTAAGGGGGGATCTAGATTTAATAGTCAAACAGCAGTCTCTGATTCACATTAAAAAGGAGTCTCAACTTAAGACTGAAACCCTTGAAAAATCTCGTTTATATCCGAGTCCAGATCCCCCTAAATGTCCGTTAAGAAGCAGGGCGGTTTTATAGTAGTCAGACAAATTAGGTACGTAGTTGCGCTTCAGCGCTCTTTCCTGATATTTATGAAGAGCGCTCAAGCGCAACTACGTACCTTTAACTATACTTGCGGCCGCGCCACTGAGTCGGCTGATTAAACGCAGAAATTAGAATCCGCAAAAACGCTAACGGATCGGCTAAAGGTGACAGCCAAAACAGCCATTTACCCGATGCTTCAGTTCGATCGTATGAAGGAGCGATCGCAAAACACAAAGCCGATCGCACTGCAACCAAAAATACATTCAATCCCCACAGCCCAAACTGCCCAGATACAGCCATCGCAGGCACAGAACCGGATAGCAAATACCACAGGACGATCGGCACCGGCAAACCTTGAACCGCCAACAACAGCCACAAATCGCCCCAAATTTGACCGCCAGAAGCAGCATCTTTGAGATCTAGCGATCGACCCCACTCGTTCCAAGTCTCGATCGCCCCCTCATACATCCGCACCTTCAAGACTTTCGCCCCGTCCAAAAATCCCACCTTAAAGCCTTTAGCAGCAGCATAGCGAGCCAGAGTCACATCATCGCAAAAAGAACCTTTTGCCACTTCATAGCCCCCTAAAGCCACCAAAACCTCGCGCTTGCAGAGGAAACACTGACCGTTTGCCATCACCCGTTCCGGGACATCTCCGCCGGTTCCCGTGGGGCCGAAGCGATACACCAAAGTCATTAACAGGGCAGGTTGCAGCCACAACTCGCCCGGATACTTGAGGATGAACTGCGGCGATAGCGAAATCAAATCATAATTTCCCGCAGCAGCAGTTTTGAGCAAACTTGCGATCAAACCCGGATGGGGCTGAGTATCCGCATCGATGCCCAAAATCCACTCGCACTTCTGGGAACTTGCCAAAAAACCCCAATTCAGCGCCCACGGACGCCCCACCCAACCAGGCGGTAACGGATCGTCGTTAATTAAGCGAAACCGGGGGTCTTTTTGCGCCGCAGCCTTGACTAAATCTCCGGTTCCATCTACCGAATAGCTGTCAACAACTACCACCTCTCGGAGCTCGTAACTTTGGTGACTCAATCCTTCCAAACAAGGTGCAATTCTTTCTGCTTCATTCAAAGTCGGAACCACCGCAGTACAAGCACCCAACAAGTCCAGCGTCGGCGAATCTGGTTCTAGGGGCGGGATGCGCGAGGGGCCTTTAATTAACCGCGACATTAAAAGGGCGGTGGCGGGTAATTGCAACAGCAAAAGTGCGGCAGGGATGATGGTTGTCAGGAGATTTGGAATATTGGGAGAAATCATATCTATTTTAGATTTTAGATTTTAGATTTTCAATTGAAGAATTGGGAATTACGGCTGGTGTCAATTTAAAAAATTTAATCAACTTTTCATATCATGTCCTATCGATTACCACAACAAAAACGGTTCGTAGTGCGGACTTTAGTCCGCAGCATCAGAGCGGACTTAAGTCCGCACTACGAACCTTACTTATTGAGGTTAATCGACGATCGGACACGATATAACCTCAAACATATTAACGGTTCGTAGTGCGGACTTTAGTCCGCAGCATCAGAGCGGACTAAAGTCCGCACTACGAACCTTACTTATTGAGGTTAATCGACAGGACACAATATGACCTCAAACATATTACAGGAATTTGGCATGAAAATATAATTGCTGAAAAACCCGGTTTCTTGTTAAAACCGGGTTTTTAAATTAGCTCAAAATTTCCTGTGAATTTTTGCCAAATTAGCAGTGAGCTCGTGTCCGCTCAATTACCATAACAAAAACGGTTCGTAGTGCGGACTTAAGTCCGCAGCCTGAGTGCGGACTTAAGTCCGCACGCGCGATCGAATATTATTGCAGTCAATCGACCGGAAACGATATGATTCCTCATCAGTCGCTTACTTCCGCAAAGCGCCTACGCGCTGAGATGGAATTTCAGCTTTGAGAGCAGATTCCAAAGACGGAATTGCTTCTGTTAAGTCATCTGCTGCGGGTTTAGCGATCCAGCTTAATACGATCGCCGGAACTACACCCAGAAGCACAGCTAGTGATGTTGGGAACCAGAACCGAGAATCCAAGGAAGTGACAGTGATAATTGCTCCGAAAGCAAAGTTTACCAAATAAACTATTAAAGGCAAACTCAATTCCGATCGCTCTAATTTTATCGAAGTTTTTCTCCACAAGAAAGCTGCTACAGACATAAACAGCGCCCCGGTGCCCATCCAGCCCGCCAAATTGCGGTAAGGCATCCCAAAGAAAGCGCCAAGTTCCTCAAATTCCCAAAAAGGTACAGAAGTTTGACTCATCGCCGGATCTAGTACAAAATCCCAAGCTGTCAATAATAAAGCGCCAAGGGCGATCGCGCCTATTTGGCGCACCCAATTCAATTCGCCTTTACCACCAGCCAGTCCAGCGCGAGCAATTATATATGAAACCAGTCCTAGATAAAACCACGACATGGGAATTGTAAACGGCACCAGCCCTGCAATTTTGTAGCCCAACCCGCTTAAATAGTGGTAATGGCCGAAGGGAAAACCGGTACTCGTTCCCAACAACTCGCTACTCAAAGATAAAAACACAGAAGGCAGCAAAAATGTCAGAGTTGCACCCAGCCCCAACGTCCGATAGGCATAGAGAGCAACCGCTGCTGCGCCAAAAATGATATAAACTACTCCACCCCCAGCCATCCCCCATTGGAACAAAGTTTGTCCGGCGGGCGATAAATTCATCACGAATTCGGGATGGGGTAAAATCAGCAGCAACCCTGCCAATCCAAAGGCCATTGACAAGACGTGGGCAATCAGGCAAAAGCGCTCAGCTATCAAAAGTTGCTTCATGGGACTCCTCGAAAAAATATTAGATGCAGAAAGCACTCGTTACAGTTTACAATTTTTTACAATAAACCAACACCAATAGGGCACTGGCATTTTTCCAAGATTTGCGCCCAAGCCCGAGAAACCCTGTTGCTGATTGACTGTCTGGTTGCAACAAGCCCAGACAAGATTGCAAAAATAGCTGGGAAACGCCCCAAAATAGGTACGTTGTTGGGCTTTAGCCCTCTTTCACAGATCTAAGGAAAGAGGGCTAAAGCCCAACAACGTACCTTGGACGGCCAACTGTCAACTTATTGCCAATTCCCTACTAGCACGAAAGGCGCCCAGAAATAAGGATTTTGATACTCTTCGTTTTGCAGCAGGGTTAATTGAGCGTTGCGGAGGGCTTCAGCTTTGCTGGCTTTAGAACCACCAAGCTGGCGGTAAAACTCAGTCATAAAAATAGCGGTAGATTCGTCGTTTACTTGCCAAAGGGTGGCGACTGTGCTGCGAGCACCCGATCGAATTGCGGCGCCAGCTAAACCCAATGCGGCCCGGTTATCGCCGGAAGCAGTTTCGCAAGCACTCAACACCAAAAGCTCGATCGGCTGTTGTTTCTCCCCACTGCGCGATCGCAAAAGTCGATCGAACTCCTTAACATTCACCCGATCGTCCCAAGTCACAATAAAAGTATCCGCCGCATTCGAGCTAAACTGACCGTGAGTTGCCAAATGGACGATCGGGTAAGACAAAGCTTTAATGCGATCGTGCAACTGCGCGCTGACAAAATCTTGATTCAGCAGCGCACTCGCCGGCATCTGGGCTGAAATTTGTTCGAGTTCCTGTTTCACCCCTGGTAAAGCCGAGAACCCTTGACGCGATTCCGACAAGCCACCAGTTAGCACTTTTAACTTTACTTGGCTCAGCGGTTTCGGTGCCAGCAATTGCAGTCCCGGCGCCAAAGCAATACTGTATTTTTCTACCAAAAACTTTTCGCCATCGTGCAGCACCGCCATCGGCAGATTTCGCAAGTAACCATCGAGCACAAATACCAGCGTTTTAATCCCGCTGGCAGTCAAATCGGCCTCTGCGGGGCGGATTAACCAGTCGTAAACCTGTTGAACAGGTGGGAACCTGTCGCGCACAAAAGCAGAAGGCCTGATGGTATTTTTGGCTAGTCTGAAGGCTGTTTCTAATTCGGCTTGAGACTTCTTAGTCCTGTAGCGGCGCAGAGGCTTGCCGGGAATTGACAAAATTACCTCCAAACGATCGCTCAAAATAATTGGGTAAATCACCGCCGCCGTCGGATCGATTTCCTCGATCGACTTTGGTTTAGCATCAGCACAAGCATCCCGAAAAAAGTTATCCAATTCCGCCAACTGCAAAGATTCCACAATTTGGCGAGCCTGTTTTAACTTATCTTGAGTGGGCGATTCATCTTGCAACAGCAGCCCGACTAATTCCCGATAAACTGGTTCGGCACTTTCGCGAAACGAAAATTGCACTTCGGGATTCACTGTTACCAAATCGCCGCGCAGAGAAGACAATACATTTACAGCTTGAGTATATTGAACGATCGCCCCTTCTGTATTCCCCTGAGCTTGCCGAATCCGTCCGAGTTGCCACAATAATTGATAGGCAATATCGGGAGATTGAAACGCCGGTGCTAAACTCAAAGCTTCAAGAGTCAAAGTTTCAGCCATAGAATGCTGTTGTTTGAGTTCGTAAACCTTGCCCCTAGCTCCTAGAATATAAGCTTGTATTCGTTTGTCTCCCAAACGGTTTGCCGATTCCCCAGCCAAGGAAAGCATTCGATCGATATCGCTCAAACCTGGAGTACCGATTGGTAATTTATCCAATTTCATCAAGGTCTGCGCTAAATTAATTTGAGCGTAAAGCCCAGCACGATTGGAGGGGAATTGAGCGACTTGAGGCTCAAAAGAACGCCACAAAATCTTTGCTTCCGAGGCATTTTGGCTATCTGCAAACAGACTCAATTGATTCAACCTCGCCTGCATCCCGATAGTTGATTTCCCCGGCATCGTCTCTGCCGCTCTAGCATAATATTCTAAGGCGGAGCGTTCCAAATCAGTCCGCTTTTCCATATTCAAACCCGGTTTATTGCTTTTCGCCCGGGCTGTGTTTCCCAAATTCAAATAAATTGCAGCCTCTTCTTGTCGGACACCTATGTTTCGGGCTGCTTCCATTCCCGCTGACAGCAAATCCTCGGAGCGTTCCAGTTGTCCCAAAACCCGCAGCACCCTGGCTAAAGCATTAATTGCCCGAATATTTTCTAAGGAAACAGATATATTTTTCAAACTTACTAAGCCTGCGGGCAAAACTTCACAGGTTTTGTTTTCCAGGTTCAAAGAACCTAACAATATTTTGCAAGCTCTGGGGTAAAGTCCGAGAGTTTCCCAAGCTCGACTTTGATTGATTTGAACTTGCAAAAGTTGATTTTTGCTATCAATTTGCTCAAAAAATTTAGCAGCTTGCGTCCAAATGTCGATCGCATCTTGAGTCTGCCCCCGTTCGAGTTTAATCTGTCCTTGAATGTTGAGAGTTTCCGCCCAAATCCGCTGCTGTTCGGGAGTTTTGGGTTGCGCCCGCACCACCGACAAACTCGAATTCACAGCTTGTTCTGCTTGTTCCCAAAGCGCTAATTGCCCGTAGGTGGCAGCTAAATTGCTCAAAGCCGCAGCGCGATCGAGATTTTGACCTTTTGCCTCAAATTGCGTCGCCGCTTGCTGTAACAGCGGCACAGCTTCGGAAAAACGTTCCGAAGCGTACAGAGTTCGAGCTTGTCGGACAAGCTGCACCGCTGGTGGTGACTGCATCTGAGCAACTGCGGGAGGAATCGCCACCGCTAGCAGACAGGATATCAGAAATAAGAGAATTGCTTGTCGGAGCGATCGGGTAAATTTCATATTCAAGAACTTTTAGGAAGACGGGGAAAGAGTGGGAGAAGATTTGGCGGGAGCATCTCAATGAATGCAAAAAAGCAATTTCTTCACAGTGCGAGCGTCCCCGCTCGCGAGTTGGTATACATCGCGAGCGGGGACGCTCGCACTATAAAATTACAACTGAGATGCTCCCGATTTGGCGAGTGGGGAATAAGGCATTAAAATAGACAATTCAAATTCTCCATACTTTACGCTAAACCACGAATTACGAATTACCAATTACCACCAAAGATTAGTTGAAAGCCCGAACACCGGGAGAAATTAAAATCAGACAATTCATTACTCCAATCGTCTTCCTTTAAGCTAGGGGTCACTGTCAACTGTCAACTGTCAACTGTCAACTGTCAATCACCCGCCGTAAAAAACATCTTGTCAGCGCGACGGACAAAGAGAATTCGATCGAGGATTGGGAGACTCAGCAGCATTACCTGGATTGTATCCAACCAGCGTCACCTCCCCTTTCTCATTCACCACCCAACCGCGCGCCGGAACTACTTCCCGAGCTTTTTTTTCGCTTTCTTCCTTCGGACTTCTATCCGTTACATCCGTTACATCCCGTATATTGGTCGTTGCCGAACTTCCTTCTGCTTCCACCCACGGAAACGGCGTTTGTGCGCTGCTGAGGGGATCGTTAGGGCTAGGTGCCACTCCACCGCGACCCGTAACAGTAAACTCGTTCTGGGCCCCTTGGATACAGGGATTAGCAGCAATTAACGCAGCCGGATTCACCACATTTTGTGGCAGTTCCACCAATCCTTGAGCGGGATTCACCCCAGCAGCGCTAAATGTTACCGCCCCTTGCAAAGCTGGCCCGCTACTTTGGGAAATCGCAGCGATGTCGCTGCTTGTAAGCAGAGAAGTAGGACTTACTTGTAAAGCTGCAAATTGCGCGTCACTGAGATTCAACCTGCTTCTGACTTGTTCGCGCCCCACTGCTGCAAAGCCCAAGACATTGGGGACATTGACATTCACGCGGCCACCTTGGGCCGATCGCGCATTCGCAGTAATATCGCTATTTTCCTTGGGTAAAGCAGCCAGAATATTACTGTTAATATTGATATTTCCACCATCAGAAATACCAGCATCGGTAGTAATTAGGCTACCACCTCGCAACTGAATGTCTCCTGATTGCAGGTTAATATTTGCTCCCGTACCTGATACTGTCGTGCCATCAATTATGCTTTTATTATCCAGGGCAATTGAGTTAGCTATAACGTTAATATTGCCAGCCCTACCTGTTCCTGAAGATTGAACATTAACCACTGCACTATCCCGAAGAATCAATTGATTAGCATTCAAATTCAACGAGCCTGCATTTCCGGTAGCATTGGAATTAATAGCATTAAACGCCCTACCAGCCGAGGCTTCAATTCCACTCCTCAACCGACTGTTACTCCCAATACCTTGCACTTTTAAGCGATCGGCATTAATTGTAATATCTCCTGCATTTGCTATACCCAAAGAAGCCGCAGAAATAACGCCGCCATTCTGCACAGTTAGTTTAGGTGTTGAGAGGCGGATATCTCCACCCCTACCAGAACTTGCAGTTTGAGTAACAAAAGAACTTGCTACATAGCCCGCATTCCCCAAAAATCTTGACTCGCCACTCACTTCTATAGACTCGGAGGCTCTCACTGTTAAATTTCCTCCAGTCCCCCCACTTGTAGAAAACATGACTTCGCCAAAAATCGCACCAGTCGTTAAACTAATTGTGGCTCCATTAGAAACACTCAACCGCTTAGTGTCGATGGTAATATCCCCACCTTTTCCATTCCCATCAAAAGTATTCGTGCCGAGCCGAGTTTGCCCTAAACCTACAGGGAGACTACCCGACAATTCCACAGATTCACTGGCTTTAATCGCAATATTCCCCGATGCTCCATCACTAAGGCTGAAGCTGGCAAAGGCACCGCCATCGCGCAGCATTAACCGTTGGGCTTCAACAGTGATGTTTCCGCCTTGACCGGTGCTTTCGTTCGTTGTTCCGTTATAGAGCGTTGAACTGACGAGTTCGACGGTATTGGCGCGGATAGTCAGATTTCCGCCATTCCCAGCACCAAAGGTGGGAGCACCGGCAACTACCCCATTGCTCATCAACAGCCGTCCGGCTTCAATGTTAATGTCCCCGGCGGCTCCACTGCCAATAGTGCTAGTAAACAAAACAATTTGCGAAATAAAGGGGTTCCCTGTTCCAGATGTCTGAAAATTTTCTGTAAGCTGCTGATAGCCCTCAATTCCTAGACCGATCATTTCTACCAAGTCAGTAGCGCGAATATTAACATTGCTCCCTTTCCCCTCTCCCAGTGTAGAGGCGAAAATTTGCGAGCCCCGATCTAATCGTAAGTTTTGGGCATTGATGTCAATGCCTCTGCCATCTATATTTCCTAGTGTTAAGCCATAAATTCCTGAACTACTGAGAGTGACATTTCCACCCCTGATGTCAATTCTTCCACCTCCTAATCCGCTGGTATTTATCAATGCACTGTTCATGTCAATATTGCCGAAGTTCTGAATATTGCTATAGTTTAAATTCAGACCTAAAGCTGTTGGTTCAAATTGCACTAAACCTGGATTTTTGACGCTTCCCAGAAGAATTTGTCCGCTACTGGCGGTAGCGATTCCCCCGTCGAATTGGATATTTCCGCCTACTAGCGCTAAGGTTTGACCGGGGTCTACTGCTAAACCAATATTCTTAAAAATTGGTACGGGTAAGGGAATGTCAGGCGGTGATGGGTTAGGAGCAATTGACTGATTGACAATTGTGCCAGGATTATCTCGAAATCTCAAACCCACAGGAATATTAATCGCTAATAATGGCACGGCATTAGAATTAGCTGCACTAAATTCAAAGCCGTTCTCAAAGATAACCCCGCTACCAGTTGAACCAATAAATGAAGCGCGTAAGTCTAACCTCGCATTGGGGCCAAAGACAATTCCTTTGGGATTAAGTAAAAATAAATTGGCATTGCCTTGCACTCCCAACACCCCTAAAATATTGGAAGGATTACTCCCAGTAACACGGGTGAAAATATTGGCAATCCCATTAGGATTATCAAAATAGGTAGCGCGTCCTTCACCTACATTAAATTCTCGGAAACTGTGAAAGAGATTAGAGCCGCGAGTTGCACCGCCAGTGATTCTATCTGAGGGTAAATTGTTGATAGTGTCGGGAACAGTGCGCGAACTTTCTGCTCCCAAGCTGCTGTCGGGGACGATTTGGGCGATCGCACTTTCAGCAAACAGACACAGGTAAAAAAATGCAAATAATATCAAGTTCCGTCGATTGACCGCAACAAGAAGCAAGGTTCGTAGTGTGGACTTTAGTCCGCAGAATAAGAGCGGACTA
Source organism: Microcoleus sp. bin48.metabat.b7b8b9.023 (assembly GCF_013299185.1). GTDB lineage: Bacteria > Cyanobacteriota > Cyanobacteriia > Cyanobacteriales > Microcoleaceae > Microcoleus. The sequence goes on from NZ_JAAFKG010000005.1 coordinate 184,649, forward strand.
AAGTCCGCACTACGAACAGTTTTTGTTATCGTAATTGACCGATCGCACTCTAAAAGGTAAATCACTCTTGAACTATAGTATTTGTCTCGGTCTTTGAGTTCATTAATTTGGCAAATCTGCCATAAGTAGAGATATTGGAAAATCATAATCAACCTATTGTTAGCTAACATTCGGTCATAAAATTTCTAGCATTTGCCCTGTTTGTAGTTATCGAGGCTGACAAACAGAATCAGGACGCCTCGTGCGCTGTGGAAATTGACCCGCAGCTTCCACAGCCACCAGCGTAACTTCCCCTTTCTCATTCATCACCCAGCCTTGAGCAGGAACAACTTCCCGATCGGGAATTTCCGCGAATTCCCTTCTGACTTCTGACTTCTGACTCCTTTGTTGCTCTTCTATTTCTATCCACGGAAATGGTGTTTCTGCGCTAGCCAGAGAATCATTGGGGCTGGGCGGCACTCCCCCCCGACCAGTAACAGTAAACTCGTTATCGGCTCCTTCAATGCAGGGATTTGCCGCAATTAACGCAGCCGGATTCACCACATTTTGCGGCAATTCTACCAAACCTTGAGCGGGATTCACCCCAGAAGAACTAAATGTAACAGTACCTTGCAAAGCCGGGCCTGCACTTTGAGAAATCGCGGCGATGTCGCTACTCTCAAGCAGAGATGTTGGGCTCACTTGCAAAGCTGCAAATTGGGTGTCAGTGAGATTCAACCTGCTTCTGACTTGTTCGCGGCCGACTGCTGCAAAGCCCAAGACATTCGGGACATTAACATTGACGCGGCCGCCGCCTGCGGTGCGGGCGTTGGCGGTGATGTCGCTGTTTTCTTGGGGGAGGGCGAGCAAAGTATTGCTATTAATATTGATATTGCCACCTTCAGAAGTACCCGCATCGGTGGTAATTCGACTCCCGCGGCGCAATTGGATGTCTCGTGCTTGCAGGTTAATATTTGCTCCGACACCGGATACACTTCTGCCATCAATGCTGCCTTTGTTGTCAAGGCCGATCGCATTTGCGACAATATTGATATTACCAGCGCGCCCGGTTCCCAAAGCTTGCACCGTCACATTGCCTTCATTCCGGACAATCAATCGATCGACATTTAGGTTCACCGAACCTGCATTTGCCGTAGCATTGGGATTATCACCCGTCGCCTTGCCAACGGAAGCATCAATAGAACTGTTAAAACGAGGATTACCTAAACTACCATTTACTTCGATGCGATCGGCATTAATCGTAATATCCCCCACGTTTCCTTTACCCGAAGAATTAGAAGAAATGAAGCCCCCATCCCGCAGAATCAGGTTTCGCGTGTCAATGCGGATATCCCCGGCCCGGCTAGAACTAATTGTTCCAGAGGAAAAAGCACTAGCAACTTGATTCCCATTGCTCAAAACTTCAGAAATACCTGCAATTTCTACTGATTCGCTAGCCCTAACAGTTAAGTTTCCTCCTGGGCCCCCATTCGTAGAGAAGATAACCCCGCCAACCGAAACACCGCTGCCCAAGGTGAATGCCGAGCCCCCAGAAAGACTCAGCCGTTTTGTATCGACAGTGATATCTCCCGCCTTTCCGGTAGAGCCGATGGTAAGCGTGCTGATGCCGCTTGCGACAGCAGTTTGAGAAATGGTGTTCGACAATTGTACCGATTCAGCAGCTTTAATTGTGATATTTCCCGATCGGGCAGCGTTGTAGCTAGTGCTAGCGAGAATAGCACCATCCCGCAGGATCAATCTTTCGACATCAACGGTGATATTTCCTGCCGCACCGGTACTCCCTTTAGTTGTTGCGTTGTTGCTCCCAGAACCCTGCATCTCAAAAGTATTAGCACGGATGCTTAAATTTCCACCATTTCCGGCACCAAAAGCTATGCTGCCAAATATTGCCCCATCCCGCATCAGCAGGCGTCCAGTATCGATTTTAATGTCTCCGGCTGCTCCAGGGCCAGCAGTAGCATTAAGCAACACAAAGTTCGGAGCTAATGGGTCGATTAGTCCCGATACCAGATATTTAACTACACTCTGTTGAAAGCCCTCAATTCCCTGCCCGCCGATTTCTATTGCATCAGCAGCGCGCAAATTGATATTACCTCCAGCACCATCTCCTAAAGTGAAAGTAGACAATTGCGTCCCGTTTTGCACTTGCAACTTTTGGGCGTCTATATCAATACCTTTTCCATCAATATTTCCGAAGGTGATCGCATATATTCGTGCAGCATTGATGCCGATATTTCCACCTTTGAGTTCTACTCTACCGCCACCTATTCCACTCGTGTTAATCAGCGTACTATTGGATATTTGAATATTGCCAAAGTTTTGAATGTTGCCATAATTTAAACTTAAACTCCCCTGCTGTGAACTCGATGTCAGTGCCAAATCTACTAAACCGGGACTAGCTACGCTACCGAGCAAAATTTGTCCGCCACTAGCAGTTAAATTGCCGCCTGGGATTTGGATGTCGCCGCCAATCAAGGCTAAAGTTTGACCCTTGTCTACTGCTAAGCCTACTCTTTCTGTAATCGGAATCGGTACGGGAGATGTTGCGGGGAGATTGACTGTTCCTGTAGCCGTGGATTGATTGACAATTGTACCGGGATTGTCTCTAAATCTCAGACCAACTGGAATATTAACTGTTAACAGCGGGGATGTTTGCCCTGTGGTGCTGCTGAATTCAAAGCCGTTATTAAATACAATACTGTCAGCCGTTGAAGCGACAAATGAACCGCGCAAATCTAACCGAGCGTTGGGGCCGAAAATAAGTCCTCTGGGATTGATTAAAAATAAGTTGGCATTACCTTGGACTCCGAGGGTTCCTAAAATATTTGAGGGTTGCCCGCCCGTGACGCGGGTGAAAATGTTAGAAATATTGCTGGGATTTGCAAAATAAGCTCCCTCTCCAATTTTTATATTGAATTCTCGGAAACTGTGAAATAGATTAGAGCCGCGAGTGGCGCCGCCAGTGATTCGATTTGAGGGTAAGTTGTTGATTGTATCTGGTACCAGGCGAGAACTTTCGGCACCTAAAGTGCTGTCGGGGACGATTTGGGCGATCGCACTTTCAGCAAACAGACACAGGTAAAAGAATGCAAATAATATCAGGTTCCGTCGATTGACGGCAACAAGAAGCAAGGTTCGTAGTGCGGACTTTAGTCCGCTCTTATTCTGCGGACTAAAGTCCGCACTACAAACCTTTTTAATGTAAATCACTCTTGAACTATAGTATTTGTCTCGGTCTTGGAGTTCATTAATTTGGCAAATCTGCCATAAGTAGAGATATTGGAAAATCATAATCAACCTATTGTTAGCTAACATTCGGTCATAAAATTTCTAGCATTTGCCCTATTTGTAGTTATCGAGGCTGACAAACAGAATCAGGACGCCTCGTGCGCTGTGGAAATTGACCCGCAGCTTCCACAGCCACCAGCGTAACTTCCCCTTTCTCATTCATCACCCAGCCTTGAGCAGGAACAACTTCCCGATCGGGAATTTCCGCGAATTCCCTTCTGACTTCTGACTTCTGACTCCTTTGTTGCTCTTCTATTTCTATCCACGGAAATGGTGTTTCTGCGCTAGCCAGAGAATCATTGGGGCTGGGCGGCACTCCCCCCCGACCAGTAACAGTAAACTCGTTATCGGCTCCTTCAATGCAGGGATTAGCAGCAATTAATGCAGCCGGATTCACCACATTTTGCGGCAATTCTACCAAACCTTGAGCGGGATTCACCCCAGAAGAACTAAAAGTAACAGTACCTTGCAAAGCCGGGCCTGCACTTTGAGAAATCGCGGCGATGTCGCTACTTTTAAGCAGAGATGTTGGACTGACTTGCAAAGCTGCAAATTGCGCGTCACTGAGATTCAACCTGCTTCTGACTTGTTCGCGGCCCGCTGCTGTAAAGCCAAAAACACTGGGAACATTGACATTGACGCGGCCGCCACCTGCGGTGCGGGCGTTGGCGGTGATGTCGCTATTTTCTTGGGGTAGGGCGACTAGAATCTGGCTGTTGAGATTGATGTTACCGCCGTCGGAATTACCTGCATCGGTAGTAATCCGGCTGCCGCGCCGCAAGGAGATGCTTTGTGCTTGCAGGTTAATATTTGCACCCGTACCGGATACAGTTGTGCCGTCAATGCTGCTTTTGGTGTCAAGGGAAATTGCATCTGCGACAACATTGATATTACCAGCCCGTCCGGTTCCCCTAGCCTGCACCGTGACTGTAGCGCCATCCCGAACTATCAATTGACGGGTATTAAGATTCAGCTCGCCAGCATTCGCCGTCGGGTTGGGACTATTAATCGGGAACCGGCTGCCGACAGAAGCATCAATTGAACTGACAGATAAACCGTTATTGCTGATGCCACTAACTTCAATGCGATCGGCATTAATAGTAACATCACCTCCATGTCCAGCACCAAAAGATCTCGTAGAAATTAGCCCCCCATCCCGCACCACCAACCTCGGCGTATCGACGCGGATATTCCCGCCCCGACTTGAACTCAAAGTTGCAGAACTCAGCGCACTATCAGTGCGATTCCCGCTAGTCAAAACAGGAGAAATTCCTGTAATTTCCACTGACTCGCTGGCCCTAACTGTTAAGTTTCCCGCCGGCCCGCCGTTCCTAGAAAACAGAAAGCCCACTAATATACCTGTTCCTAATGTAAAAGCAGAACCGTCCTCAAGGCGCAAGCGCTTGGTATCAACCGTAATATCCCCTGCTCTGCCGCTAGAACCGATACTGAGAGTGCTGATTCCAGTTGATATAGCAGTTCTGCTACTGGAGTTGGAAAGTTCTACCGATTCAGCAGCTTTTACAGTGATATTTCCCGACGGCCCGTTACTGTAACTCGTGCTGCCGAGAAGGGAACCATCGCGCATAATTAACCGCCCAACATCAAGGTTGATGCTTCCTCCGGCACCGCTACTATCTTTAGCTGTGGCGTTGTTGACTCCAGAACTCGCAATTTCAAAAGTGTTGGCGCGGATATTCAGATTGCCGCCATTTCCAGCACCTAAAGTAATGCCGCTACCTACTACCCCATCGCGCATGAGCAGCCGTCCGGTATCGATGTTGACGCTTCCCCCATTTCCAGCGCCAGCAGTACCGTTAAAAAACATAAACTTAGGGTCGTAGGGGTCAACTGTTCCTGATATGAGATATTTAATTACAATTTGTTGAAAGCCATCAATTCCCTGCCCGCTCATTTCTACCGAATCAGCAGCGCGCAAATTAATATTACCTCCAGCACCATCTCCTAAAGTGAAAGTAGACAATTGCGTCCCGTTTTGCACTTGCAACTTTTGGGCATCTATCTCAATACCTTTTCCATCAATATTTCCGAAGGTAATCGCATATATTCGTGCAGCATTGATGCCGATATTTCCACCTTTGAGTTCTACTCTACCGCCACCTATTCCACTCGTGTTAATCAGCGTACCGTTGGATATTTGAATATTCCCAAAGTTTTGAATCTTGCTATAATTTAAACTTAAACTCCCCTGCTGTGAACTCGATGTCAGTGCCAAATCTACTAAACCGGGACTAGCTACGCTACCGAGCAAAATTTGTCCGCCGCTCGCGGTTAAATTGCCACCTGGGATTTGGATGTCGCCGCCAATCAGTGCTAAAGTTTGACCCTTGTCTACTGCTAAGCCTACTCTTTCTGTAATCGGAATCGGTACGGGAGATGTTGCGGGGAGATTGACTGTTCCTGTAGCCGTGGATTGATTGACAATTGTACCGGGATTGTCTCTAAATCTCAGACCAACTGGAATATTAACTGTTAACAGCGGGGATGTTTGCCCTGTGGTGCTGCTGAATTCAAAGCCGTTATTAAATACAATACTGTCAGCCGTTGAAGCGACAAATGAACCGCGCAAATCTAACCTTGCATTGGGGCCGAAGACAATTCCTTTCGGGTTGATTAAAAATAAGTTGGCATTGCCTTGGACTCCGAGGGTTCCTAAAATATTTGAGGGTTGCCCGCCCGTGACGCGGGTGAAGATGTTAGCAATTCCGCTGGGATTTTCAAAATAAGCTCCCCGCCCTTCACCGATGTTGAATTCGCGGAAACTGTGAAACAAGTTAGAGCCGCGAGTTGCGCCTCCTGAAATGCGATCTGAGGGTAAGTTGTTGATTGTATCCGGTACAAGGCGCGAACTTTCGGCACCTAAAGTGCTGTCGGGGACGATTTGCCCGATCGCACTTGCGGGAGATAGCAACAGGAAGACAAACAGTAGGGAGTAATGCAAGCGAGACATAAAAAACTCTTTTTAGGATAAAGTCGATCGGTGTAAGCTCATCTCGTTTCTCTAAAGGTTTTGCATTTGGCTGCTAAGCACAATTTGCTCTACAGTGATTTCTAGTTCGGGAAAAGTTTTAGAGATAATGCGCTCACTACCTGTAAAACTTTGAACGGAATAGCGGTCATTTTCCAAAGAGTAAACGAAAACTGTGGGAATTTTGGGATTACCCAAATAAGCCCTAGAAGCGAGGGCTAAATAATCCACAATCCAATACTCACAAATGCCTAGCCGTTGATACTCATCTAACTTATCAACATAGTCGTCTTCCCAGTTAGTTGAAGTAACTTCTACTGCTAATTGGATAGGTTCGATCAGGGCTCCGTAGCCGCGGACATTGGTATTCCATACTGATGCCTTGACTACGCCGACATCAGGATTTCTTCCTTGCTCTTGTCCAGAAGCTGTTACAGTTCTGAAAACTATATCTTTGTCAACGATATAGTCAAGTTCCAAGCGCTCGCTTTCTCTGTCGAAAGACTTAACAAGATATCGTGCTACGTTTTTATGGGCTCTGGTTGCTTCCACTTTGACAATCTCTCCATTTACAAGTTCGTAGATGCCCGATCCGTCTGGGTACTTTTCGAGAAACTCTACAAATGTTAGTTTAGTTTTTGTCTGAACCATAAGACAAGCCCTCTTGTGTTAACTAGGTTAGGATTTATACCGTTTCCGGTTCCATTATAATTATATATTTGGATCGTATCAGTGCGATCGCGATCCAAGTAGCGATCGAGACCGCCAGTTAATAAAATTTGACCGCCAGCGCTAAAGATGTGAGAAATTTATCAAAGGTTTTGAATGTAATATCGTTGACCGTTGCACGATCGCGATTTAACCACAGAGAACACAGAGAACACAGAGGAAGATAAGAGAGATGAATACAGGACGATGCTACCGGATTTGATCTAACTCAGAGGAGGAAGAGTCATGAGTTTGAATGAGTTACCGGGATCGGATCTAATTCTACCTGGTCATGGAGAACGCAATCGTTCATACTAGATGGTAGACACCTTCAATCTTAGGAGCCGTCTATGTTGCTACAAGAAGTCAAGGAGCACGTCTTCAAACTGCCACCGAGCGATCGCCTTGCGTTAGTCAGTGCCATCATTGAGTCCTTACAAGATCGGCCTGTTGCCAGGGGCGATCGTTCTGGTGCGATTCAGCGGATGCGAGGCTTGCTAAAGACAGACCAACCCGCACCGACAGATGAGGAAGTGGCTGCAATGTTGGAAGCGCGACGCCGATTGTTTGGACATGACTCGCTATCCTTTAGATAGGAAGGATTAATTAGGAAAACTCAAATGGCAATTAACACTTCTTTAGAGGAACGGCTTGCAGCAGTGGAAACAGCGATCGCCCAGTTGCAGAAGCAAATTGTGGCTCCTCAACCAACGAATTGGTTGCAACAAATTATCGGGTCTTTCAAAGATGAACCTGCCTTTGAGGAGCTACTTGCCTATGGACGAGGGATTCGCCAAGGGGATGAGTTTTTCTTCAAAGCCGAAGATAAGCTATGAAATATTTACTGGATACCGATCATCTGATTTACAGGGTAGAATCAAGAGGAAATATAGTAGAGACTAGGAGTCAACCTATGCAAGCGATCCTGTTAAGCAGCGAAGAAGTTGCGAAACGTGCCAATCTACTGTACGAAAGCAAAATTCGTCAAAAGGTTGAGACAGACGGAAATATAGGCAAAATGGTTATCATCGACATTGAGACAGGTGACTATGAGGTTGATGAAATGGGTATTCAAGCTGCGCTCAATCTCTATGCAAAGCACCCGTATGCAAGACTATTTGGGATTCGTATCGGCTACAATGTAGCGGCTTCTTTAGGTGGCGTCATGGAGCGTGTGAGTAGTGATTTCCGGTATAGTAACTGATAGAAATGCGATCGTCACCTTGACATTTCTCCTGGTGAACGGCGCAACTTTCCCGATCGAGTTTGTTGTAGATACAGGTTTTACCGATCACCTTTGTCTACCGCCAGAAGCAGTAAATTTACTGAGGCTGCCGTTTTTGTACAATCTGTCTGCGAACTTGGCAGATAATAGTTCCGTCTCTCTGGCAGTTCATCAAGCGACAATCTTTTGGGATGGAGTGGAGCGAGATGTTCGTGTATTGGCTACAGGGCGACGACCCCTGATTGGAACTGCCTTGTTGAATGAACAAGAACTGGTGATTCAGTTCACAGAGGGTGGTTTGGTGACGATCGATGAGTTGTAAATGCCATTCCGATCTCTTAATCCTGATGTGTCCCGAAGCAGAGTTAAGAGCTTGATTAAACGTTTTGAAGGTAACTCAGACTTGAACAAGGTTTTGCAAAGGTCGAGAACATAATGACGATAATTCCAACTATGAACTACCGGAACCATATCACGATCGAACCCAATAAACGCGGTGGTAAGCCTTGTGTGCGCGGCTTGCGAATTACGGTTTATGAAGTGCTTGAGTACCTGGCTTCCGAGATGACCGAAACAGAAATTCTAGAGGATTTCCCCGATCTGACGCGAGAAGATTTAAAAGCCTGTATTGCTTATGCTGCTGACCGCGAGCGTCGGTTCATGACTGCCCCATTATCCGCATGAAATTACTTTTTGATGAAAACTTGTCGCCCAACTTGCCGAATCGTTTGAGCGAGCGATCGCACCTTGACAGGGCTGGCAATGCCTAGGCTGTAGTGTTGGTCATCGATCCAGTTTAGTGGACGATCACCCATATGTTGTAGAGACTTAGACCGCGAATACAGTCGATCGGCTTACGCATTAACCTGACATTTTATAGATTTATTTGCCTTGACTGTTGACAATGTCAGGTTAATGCTCTAGATTGAGGGTGTAAGCAAACTCCTATTTTTGGAGCAGAGAACATGGCTGATGGAGATATTTTCCGCAATGGGCTTGGGTACTATAAAAAGCTATATGAGTCGCTCTGTGAGGGGAAAGCGAGTATCGATGAGTGTACTCGGATGGCAATCTCAGCACTGAAGCAAGATCTTCAAAAAAAAGGCAATCTACCAATTGTTCTTGCCCAACAGATGGGTGAAATGTTGTCCCAGGTTATTGACATCGCGGGCGCGAATAACTCTGTTGACTGGGGTATTGCGAATAGGGAAATAGAAAAAATACTTCAAGTTGATGGAAGGCATGACGTTAAGGAGCTTATTCTTTTCGCTGGAAAGAGTTTCTTACATGAGCTTAGGTATGGTAACGATCGAGGATTAACTGCTAATAGTATTTCGGAAGCAATTTTGGGGCAATACATGACCACAGTGCTGGAATCAGGGTTTCATGGTCGTATACCACTAACCGATGAACATCTTGCAGGGATGAAAGATAGAACTCTTAAACAACTAATTCAAGAAATTCAGCCTGCGGTTGTTTCTGCGATCGGTAATTGGGCAAATAAGGCAAATATCGATGGAAGTGTAACCAAGTTACGACTACCACCACGCCGTCAAGTAAATCCAGTAGATATGGATGAAGACCTATGCTAACAATGAAGAAAGAATTTCATGCCCACGATAGTGATTACACGCTAGATTTTGGCTCTGGGGTAAATAGTAGTGGGTGTATTCAGTTTACAGATCATGCTACTAAAAAGGAGAGTTCTATTGGAATTACGATAGAAGATAAAGAATTTAACTATCGAGTCAAGCAAGAGTTTCCATCTGTAGTTGCCGATCTAATCGATCTGGCTGTTGCAATCCATTCCGCAGATCGTCTTGCATTTCAAAATCTACGCCAAGATCAAAGTCGCATTTATGTAAAACTACCAGTCCGTCATCCTGAAATAATGAATACTGAATTATTTCGATCTCAGCTAGAAAATTTGCTTGAATGGGCTACTGGAAGTCTATGGTTGTTTGACTTCCCAAAGAGATCGGATTCAGAACGTTCCGTTGTTCGGCAACCATCTTTACCAGTAGCATCTCAGGATTGTGAAGTTGCCATGTGGAGTGGTGGTCTTGATGCCTTTGCTGGTCTCTATCAACGTTTGCGAACGCATCCAGAAAAGTCATTCTTACTTTTTGGCACTGGAGGTAATGTTAACGTTCACAAGCTACAGGAAGATACAGAAAAACAAATTCGGTCTATTTTTCCAAATCGTTGTACTTTATACCGAGTTCCAATTGGTTTATTTGATAGCAATGGAGTTAGAAAAAACAAAATTACCCGCGCAAGAGGTGTTGTATTTGCGATGCTGGGTGCTGCCTGTGCATCTTTAATGGGGCGGCAAGAGCTTTGCTTTTATGAAAATGGAACTGGTGCAATTAATCTTCCATATCGCGAATCTGCGTTGGGATTAGATCACACCAGATCGGTTCATCCATTGACTTTGCTGAAAGTGAGCGATCTGATCTCAGGGCTTCTAGGAGAGGCATTTCGGGTCTGGAATCCATTCCTATTCTCAACTAAATCTGAAATGTGTCAGATATTAGCAGAAGACCTGACAGGTAGACTATCTTCGAAAACAAAGTCATGCGACAGTCCCCACAGACATAATATCAGTCAGTGTGGATATTGCTCCTCTTGCCTTTTACGACGACAAGCTCTTAGTGCTGCTAAAATAGAGGATAAGACTCGATATCTAATATTACATGGAAATTATTCACCAGTGAAAGATCCAAGTGAGAGTTTACGACATATGCTCGCACAAGTTGAGACGCTACGATGCTTACTCAATCGACCTAATCCACATGAGATTCAGTGGGAAGCGTTAACTCGTAAATTTCCTAGACTAGATGATATTGTCGATCGATGTTCAGTCGTAGAAAAGTTGACCACTCTTGATATGCAGAGCAAGTTAATTAGACTTTATCAAAAGTATGTCGCTGAGTGGGATGATGTAAAATCTCAACTATCAGTCAACCTCATTAAGAATAGGGACAGTGAGTCGTTAGATCGAAACTATAGCGGCTCTTAGATAGATGAGGTATATATCAAAGGTCACAAACCTTGATGTACATAGAATCTGGCATACCTCACTTTTTTGAGAAAGGCTATATTCGATCGCTTAATAAGATTAAGGAACACTGTAATGGCTAGTAATATATTAGACAACATCGATCTAGCGAGATTGGGGGAGCTCCTTCAACAAGCCCGCAAAAGCTGTGACATGACTCAAGCTCAAGCAGCCCAGATCATTGATACCGCAAGAACAACCATTGTTGCAATTGAGAAAGGAGAACGCCGGATCAAAGCAACCGAACTGATTAAACTCGCCCGTGCTTATGGAAAAGCCATCGGCGATTTCGTTCAGCCTCGTGCTGTTACAGAACCTTTTGAGGTTCAATATCGCTCGGCATTTGGGCAGAATGAAGCTGAAGCAGCACGGATTAAACCCACTATTTTGCGCTTAGAGGAACTGTGCCAAAACTATCTAGATCTCGAAGCGATGATGGATGCACCCTTACCTCGAAATTATCCACAAGAGTACAAGATCGATAATATGCCACTTGAGGCGGCAGCGGAAAGTATTGCCATCTCAGAACGTCAACGGCTTGGGCTTGGTGATGCACCTATTCCACGTCTGCGAGATATTTTAGAACAGAGTGTCGGATTACGAATTTTTTATATAGAGATGCCGCCTAAATACTCAGGCATCTATAGCTACAACGAACAAATGGGTGGCTGCATCGCCATCAATGCTGGACATCCTGAAGAGAGAAAACGCTGGTCATTAGCACATGATTACCTGCATTTTCTCGCTCATCGACGGAAGCCCATAGTTGATTTTGACGATCAGTATAAAAGGAAACCAGAGAGCGAGAGACTAGCAGATACTTTCCCTAATTATTTCCTAATGCCGACAAGTGATTTACTCAAGAGATTTAACGATATGCACCGATCTCATGGCAAGTTTACTGCAACAAATTTATTCACTTTAGCTCACCATTATGGAGTGTCCATTCAAGCTTTAATCTATCGATTAGAAGCAATTAAATTGTTGCCATCTGGAACTTGGGAGCGTCTGCGCGATCGAGGATTAAAAGTCCGAACAGTTCAACAGGAAATGGGCTTAGAGCCTATCACGGAGCGCATCGATATGGCTCCTATTCACTATCAGCATTTAGCGATAGAAGCACTAGATCGAGGGTTAATTACCGAAGGACACTTTGCTGATTTTCTTGGTGTCGATCGCCTGGAAGCTCGACGGATTGCAGAATCATTAAGCGAACATTCAAGTGGAATAATCGAAGAAGTTGCTGATTTAGACCTTTGTCAGGCGTAGGATAATTGGGTAATTAAAAATGAACATTAAACAATCCCATATTGTCCTAGATTCCTGCTGCATTCTAAATTTCTATGCTTCCGGAAAATTTCTAGAAATATTGCAAGCTATTCCCGCTGAAATTGTAGTTACTGAAGTTGTTAGATCGAAAGAATTAAAGACGCTTCAGCGGATTGAAAATGAGGAGAGTGAAGGTGCAATTTATTTTGACCAGGCGGTTCAAGAAGGTTTAATATCAATCGTAGATTTTGAATCGGAAGCAGAGGCAGAAACTTTCATCAACTATACTGCTCAAATGAGGGATGAAGGAGAATCTGCAACATTTGCAATCGCCTTTCACCGTGAATGGACAGTTGCAACTGATGATAAGAGAGCGATTGCCTTTCTAAGAAAAGAGGCTCCTCACATCCAAATTGTATCGACACTGGAAATCATTGAACATTGGTCGGAAAAATCAAATATTGACTCGGTAACATTAAAAGCTGCATTGACTGCAATTCGAGTTAGAGCGAAATATCAACCTCCTCGAAATCACCCTTTGCTGATTTGGTGGGAAACTGCAATGAAATAAATAAGGGTTCCCATTATGTGCAGCTTCATAAATAATTGGTATTACTTATTAATTTTGCAACCCAAATTAGCAATTTAAAATGCAAAGTAATTGATTCTAAAATAGAGGCCTTTTTCTTGGAAAGTTCGATCGCCTCCTCTCACATTAATCAAAGGAATGCCATAATCTAAACGCATATTCAGCCGATCGCCCATTTGCCACACCAATCCAACACCTGCACCCAAAAGTTTGTCAGACTCAGCATTCGCTTTTTCTCCTGAATTGTTCCAGCCTACCCCAAAATCCACAAACGGAGCGACTTGTAACAATCCCTTGACTTTCGGCACGCGCCACACCGGGATTCGCACCTCCGCAGATGCGATCGCACCGCTATCAGTTAACAGCAAATCTTGCCGGTATCCGCGCACGCTTTGCACGCCACCGATCCCGATTTGTTCGAGGGAAAGCAGCGGGCGATCGGCGAATTGAATGTCGGAACGAACTATTAGCAAGGTTTCCGGTGCTAGCAGCCTCACGTACTGCGCTTGTCCGCGCCACGCCAGGAAGCTACTGTCAGGGCCGCTATCGTTCGCAGTAGCACCCAAAAAATTGGTACCGATGGAAAATTGCGATCGCGCTGCGAGCACTTGTCGGGTATTCCGCTGCACGTATTCTTGAAAAAACCGCACCGCTGAAACCCGCGTTTCACCGCGCTCGTTTGCTCCCGCCGACAGTGCAAATCTTTCTCCCAACAGGAATGTATCGCTTTCTTGCCGCGAAAAAGTTACTCCCACAGCCAAAGTGCGATCGGGCTTTTCGACGATCGGCTGGCGGTAAGTTAACTCGTAAGTCCGCGATTTCCCCTCAATTTCGGCAGTATCAAACGGTTCCTCAATGACGTTAGTGCTCGCAGCACTCGCAGCAAACCGAATCGTGCCGTTGCGCGCGTTGACGGGGACTGTGTAGCTGCCGTTGAATTCGTTGCTGCCATCGGTGTTAGCGTAGGATAGCTCTAATCCGTCGCCCAAACCGAGCAAATTGGCTTGATTGATGCGGATACCGCGCCGAAAACTGCCCACGCTGGGCGATCGGTTGTTGTCTAGAAAAACTTCGCCGCTGAAGCTGTCTGCTTCTTTAATCCGCACTTCCAAACGGCTGTTTTCCGGGCGGCTTCCAGCTTGCAATTCTGCCGAAATATTGGCAATTAAGGGGTCGAGTTGCAGCATTTGCAAAGCTTCCAGCAGCCGATCGCGATTCAATGGCCGCCTGGTGACACGTTCCAAGCGCGATCGCACGTAATTGGCATTTAAACGCCTGTTTCCACTAATCTGAATTTCATCCAATCCGCCTTCGACAATCCGAATTTTCACCACACCTCCTTCTCTGGGAAATGTTTGGTTGGCGGGAATTACAGCGCCGGAATTGATGTATCCTGCTGCTACGTATTTTTTAGTCACTGCCCCTTCTGCTGCGATCAGTTCGGCAAAGGTGATGTCGCGCCCCGCAAACTGTTGCGTAACTTCTGCGAGTTCGCGATCGCTAAAAGCTGTGTTTCCCTCAAATTCAAAGCGCAAAACCCGAATTGTACCCGGAATCCCCGGCCTCACGTCGCCGGGAACGGGTGTCAGCGGGGTTGGTTGGAGGGGAGGTGGTGGCGGTGGCTGCGGTGTTCTTGGTGCAGGTAATTCCGGCTCTCTCGGTTGAATTGGGTTGGGCAGTTGGCTGATATCAATTCCGGTTACACTGTCAGGTGATGTTGACTGTTGACTGTTGACTGTTGACTGTTGACTGTTGATTGTTGACTGTTGACTGTTGACTGTTGGCTGTTGGCTGTTGGCTGTTGACTGTTGACTGTTGACTGTTGACTGTTGACTGTTGACTGTTGACTGTTTAAATAATTCCGATGCAACCGGAAACGATATGATATTGCGATCGTAGAGTGCTGTCTCGCTTTCCGATGTCACGGGATTTGAGATCGGTTGCGAATCTCGATCGGCATCCAAACCCGTTTTTTTGACCCTAATATTTTCTTTTAGCTTTTGATCTCGGTGAGAAAGCTGAGTTTCTCCAGCATTGGTGTCTAATGTGCGATCGACAGAATTGGCTTCTGGCTGTAAATCGGGAGTTTCCGCAGGTAGAATTAATGTCAAAGTCGATCGATCGGACTCAGTGGCCGGCAAGTCTTCGCGGGTGTCAAAATTCGTGTCGTTGGTTCGTAAAGGTCGATCGGCTCCGCTATTGACTGTTGCCAAATCCTCAACATTTGAAGTCACAATTTCAACGTTGCTCGCGGATGTTTTCCCCGGTTTTCCCAACCAAACTAAGCCAAAGATTCCAGCAATTAAAAATAATTTTTGCGATCTACAGTTCATATGATATAATTATTATTTCGCTAGATTGGGTGAAAATATTTTAAGGAACCAGCGCACCCTAAACTAACAATTAATCTTAACCGAAAAAAAGGCAACACCGGGCGCTGCCAAGAATTTCCCAACGGCTAAAAACCAAAAGGTCGATCGACCTTTTGGTTCATCCGCCAAAACTTACGCAGCAACCGGATGCAGATCCGCAAAAATATCGTGTAAGTCGATCGCAGATTCTCAAAAAAAATCAGTTTGGGCGATCGTAAAACCTGCGATTTCCAAGCCCTCACACAAGCATAATAGCCTTAGAACGCACCAGTAGCAAGAAACCAGGTTTTTTCACAGTAATCAAAAGATTGTAGCCTGCACAACCAAAAAATCGAGTTTTTCATAGATCGTGCGTCAAGGTTCGTAGTGAGGACTTTAGTCCGCAAGAAGAAGGACTGAAGTCCTCACTACAAACCTTTGTGCCAACTCGTTCGTAGTGAGGACTTTAGTCCGCAAGAAGAAGGACTGAAGTCCTCACTACAAACCTTTGTGCCAACTCGTTCGTAGTGAGGACTTTAGTCCGCAAGAAGAAGGACTGAAGTCCTCACTACAAACCTTTGTGCCAACTCGTTCGTAGTGAGGACTTTAGTCCGCAAGAAGAAGGACTGAAGTCCTCACTACAAACCTTTGTGCCAACTCGTTCGTAGTGAGGACTTTAGTCCGCAAGAAGAAGGACTGAAGTCCTCACTACAAACCTTTGTGCCAACTCGTTCGTAGTGAGGACTTTAGTCCGCAAGAAGAAGGACTGAAGTCCTCACTACAAACCTAATTATGCAGGGCGGCTCGCACTAGCAGCACCCATGGGTGCTCCGTCAGCCAATCCCACCAACTTAGCGCTCAACTCCCACATCCGCTCACCTTTTTCATCATCGCGCGCCTGTGGAGAAACCTTCTGCACAAAAGACTTACCATCTTTTTTCTGACGATTTCCCCAACTCCAATAAGCCCCAGATTGCTTGTATTCTGGATCGGCAACCACCATCGCCAGCCTTTCGCCCGCCAACTCCTGCGACACATAACCGCCGGTGATATTCTTCTGAAACAGCGGGAAAAGTTTCTGAAACAAAGGATAGTGATTGCGGAAAAGGGGCGTATCCGCCACGCATCCCGGATACAGCGAAGTGAAATTAATCCCCGTCGATTCGTGAAAGCGGCGGTGCAATTCCCGCATCGTCAGCACATTGCAAACTTTGCTATCTTTGTAAGCCTTGACAGGTTCAAACTGCTTGCCATCTACCATCGAAACCGGATCTTTGAAACCCGCTTCAAAACCCTCAAATTTGCCTAAATCAGGACGCGGTGGAATCTTCCCGCCCAACTCGTCTGGATTGTGAGTCACTGTTCCCAAAATCACGATTCTGGCATCTTGATAATAGGAAGGCTTCATACTGTCCATCATCAGATTGCACAGCAGGAAATGACCGAGGTGATTGGTAGTCATCGTCAACTCGTAACCTTCAGGGCTCCGCAGCGGTTCCTTAATCAAAGGCAGATAGATAGCGGCGTTGCACACCAAAGCGTCTAGAGATTTGCCGCTTGATTTGAATTCCCGAGCAAATCGGCGCACGCTTTCCAAATCGCCCAAGTCAATGTGCATAATCGTGAAACTACCTTGAGGTATGCCCAACTCTTGAGCGGCGTCTCCGGCTTTTCGCACGTCGCGACAGGCCATGACTACGTGCCATCCTTTGTCTGCAAGGGCTTTGGCGCCGTACAAGCCGACGCCGGAGGATGCGCCGGTGATGATAACTGTTGACTTGTGATTTTGTGCCATTTTCTTAAAAATGCTTCGATCGCAATTGATTATGTTGGGGTATCTCAAAAGCTGAGCTAGCAGCTCGGATGTTTTGAGATGGCCTCAGGTTAACAGGATAGGCCCAAACGTTCTGGATCTCAACTTTCTAGGTTGCCGATCGACACGGGATAGCATTTTCGGAAATTCGATCGATCTAAAAGTGCGATCGACCCAATCAATCTGTTACTGTTGCACCGAGTCTAATCTTCAGATTTTGTGGTGATGCCGCTACAATAGTGTACAAACGTGCATTTGACAGTTAAATGAGGTATCAATGGGACAAGGACAAAGCTGCTACCAATCTCAGCAAGCACGGAATCGACTTTGCTGATGCAGTATCAGTTTTTTCTGACGATTTGGCAATTACTACCCAAGATGAGCGATTTGACGAAGAACGGTTTATCACAATTGGTATGGATGTTTTTGGTCAAGTTCTCGTTATCGTTTACACTTTCCGGGGCAATCAGATTCGGGTGATATCGTTTCCGGTTGTATCGGAATGATTTAACCGCAGAGGGCGCAGAGGACACAGAGAGAGAATAGAGAGATTAATAATTCCTATGCAACGGGATTTGATATGATTTCAGCCCGGAAAGCTACACGTCGTGAACGGAAGCAATACGAAGAGGCATGAAGATGGAAACAGAATATGATTTCAGCAAAGGCAAACGGGGAGCAATCGATCCAATGCCCTCCGGTAAAACCAGAATTACCATTCGGTTGGATGATGAAGTGTTGGCTTGGTTCCGGGAACAAACGCATCTAGCGGGTGGCGGAAATTATCAGACATTGATTAATGGGCGTTGCTGAGTTAGAGTATGAATAGGAGGAATAATTTATGCAATGCCCTGAATGTAAATCAACCCATATCCGTAAAAACGGCAAGAAGAAAGGAAAACAAAATCACATTTGTGTCCAATGCAGTC